>CAWASQ010000098.1:0-66392 GCA_963784465.1 uncultured Verrucomicrobiae bacterium | reverse complement strand
TGTCCCTGCGGCGCTCCGGCAGATCGAAGCAGGGCACGTCCGGGGCAAGGTCGTGGTCGCCGTGGCAGACGCCGACGCTCGCGAGGAGGACTGGGCGCTGACCGCGTGAGAAGCAGCCACCCGGAGGCCAGACTCGACCACGGACTCACGCAACTGGAGAGGAGCAACCCCCTGGCAGCTCGTGACGAGGCGATCTCAGGGCCCTTCTACCATGGCACCAAGGCCGACCTGAAGCCGGGAGACTTGATCACGCCCGGGCATCGCTCCAACTATGGCCATGGGGAGCGCACGATCGCCTGGGTCTACATGAGCGCCACGTTGTCGCCGTGGGGCGCCGAACTCGCTCTGGGCGACGGTCCCGGCAGGATCTACATCGTCGAACCCACCGGCCCCTTCGAGGACGACCCGGATCTCACGGACAAGAAGTTCGCCGGCAACCCCACCAATTCGTACCGCTCGCGGGAGCCGCTGCGAGTCGTCGGCGAGGTCACAGACTGGCAGGGGCACACGCCAGAGGAGATCAAAGCGATGACAGACGGACGCGACCGGCTACTCGCGGCGCAGACCGAGCGGATCGCCCACATCCCCAGTGAGGCCGTCTTCGATCAGATTCACGCGCGAGCTGATGAGTCGGCACGCGAATGGGCGCCCGATCCTGAGTACCTCGGCTGCATGCTGCTCATGCTCATGAGGGGGCAGGACGTGGAGGTCTTCTCGGCGATGACCTACCGCTCGGAGGTTCGAGGCGGGACTCGCACGATCGAGCTGCCTTCCCGGATCGAGGTGCAGCCCGGCTGGCAGAAGGACGACGTCTCCCTCTCTGGTCGCGTCACAGACGTCACCGCCTGGCGCGAAGGCTGGGCGGGAGTGATCGAGTCGTGCGTGACGGAGATCGGCCTGAGTCTCGAGGCAAGGGCGTGGATCGCGGTCGACGCGGATCACGATACGTTGACCTTCCGCGTGGACGCCGACGGACCGGAGCGGTCGTGGCAGCGAGATCTGCGGCTCGTGCGCGGCGTGCTCAGTGATGACGAGCACGGGGATACCTGGGACTTCGGGGCAGGGCTTCACTAGGCTGAGGCCCTCCGGGATCAAGGATGCTGCGGCGCCCGAGCCTTCGGCCACCGGCTCGAGTCATACTGCCACCGTCGGCCGGCTGACCCCCGCCCGCGCCTCGCCGCTCAGACCAGCTGGGGGTCCAGCCGTCCGTTCATCTTTTGGGCGAGCCTCATTAACCTTGAGGTTGCGGCCGCCTTTATCCTTTCCATCGAGACCCGTGATTGCCGCATTCCCTTCCGAAACATTGCCCATTGTAACGAACCCAAAGCCGCGCGACTGGCCGGTTTCGCGATCAGTGATCAGTTTGACCTCAGAAACAGTGCCGAATGGCTCAAAGAGTTCCCTCAGTGTGCGTTCTGTCATGTCAAAGGAAAAATTTCCGACGTAAAGCTTCATAGATGATAAGTGATTTAAACCTATTGTCAGCCAGAACAAACGAATTCTCATCGTTGGTCTTGGGATGTCAGCACCATTTTTGCAAAATCATACGCTTGTGCATTCCCTTCGATGATGGAGGTGCTACCCGGCCCTATCTCAACCAGTTGCGGCTGCCCGATTAGGAGAGCGCAAAATTCCGGGGGCTGAGAGGACAGCGACAGGTGACCTACCATCTCGCGACCGCCTCTTCTTTACCGGCTGCCGGTTCCACGAGTGGGCACGGCTCACAATGGACCGGCTCGCGAGCCCACGAGCGGCACGCTCATCTTGAACGCCGAGCGGCAGCGTCCTATAATAGGTTTGGTGCGGTGCCGGTGGCCCGCCCAGCGCAGCGTACCGCTATGTCCGATATCGAGCTATTCTATTCCCACAAGGACGAAGCGCTCAAAGATCAGTTGGTCCAGTCATCTGAGCAATCTGAGGCGCCAGGGGGTCATCCGCGAATGGCACGACCGCAAAATCGGCTCGGGCACGGAATGGGCGAAAGAGATCGACGAACACTTGAATTCGGCGGAGGTGATTCTGCTGTTGATCAGCTCCGATTTCATCGCTTCGGAGTATTGCCCAAGGAAGGCTTGAATCCGCTTAACCGTTGGTTGACGCGGCGGAAGAAGGAAAGCGGCGCGAAAAGGTTCATTTGGACTGGCGCGAAAGCAGGTCACATCGACAAATCTGCTGGTGGGAATCCCGGGTGTGAAGCTTCAGCGGTTTGCCGCAGAAGCGTGGGTTCTCAATGTGGCCCGAATGAAGGAGCTCACGGAGGAAAAACGCTTCGCTCTTGCCGCAGCGCTGCTCTTCCGCCAACTGGCGCGGGCCTATGACGACGCTGCTGATATGCTGATTCGGCAAGTCCAGAGAATGCATCACAAGGCCAAGGAGCTGATGAAACTCCGACAGGCGAGCCATCTTCAACACTCCGCGGAGCTCGTCTCTACTCTACGCAATGTCACAATCGCTTATCAGCAAGACGGAACCGCCGAACAACGGCTCCAAAGTATCGGAGCGTTTCTTGGATCGATCCCACTCGCCTGTTGGAGCGCTGCGAAGAATATGCGCCCTAGCGAGCGGGATTTATTCGCAGCTGCGAAATCTGCAAACATCTGTGGACAATTTGTGGACACTTTTTGGCCTAATCGTATCTGCACGATACAGGACGATAGAAAATCGTGCCAGAAAGCTAAAAACCAGTAGATCCTTTATTTATGCGGTTTTAAGGCAATGGGCAGGAGTGGATTCGAACCACTGAAGGCGTAAGCCAGCGGATTTACAGTCCGCCCCGTTTGGCCACTTCGGTACCTACCCGTCTAGGAAACTCTGCCAACGCCGACTTAAGCTACTGGCTCGCCGTGTCGAAGAAACGTGGCTGAATTGTAATGGATTTTATCACGATTTTTGCCAGTGGAAAGTCGTTGCTGTCCGAGGGCTGGTTGCTGATGGAATCCAGCACATCCAGACCCTCCAAAACTTCACCAAACACCGTGTATTTGCCGTCAAGCTTCGGCATGGGCGCCAAGCACACGTAGAACTGGCTGCCGTTTGAAGCTTTGGACGGATTGACGGTGTCGCCCAGACGCGACATGGCTACCGTGCCGCGAACGTGACTACGCCCGAGCTCTGCGGGAATGGTATAACCGGGTCCCCCTGTGCCTGACCGGTCGGCAACGCCGCGACGGCTCATTGGGTCGCCGGTCTGCACGAGCGCGCTCGGAAACACGCGATGGAAGCGCATGCCATTGTAGAATCTCTTGCGGCAAAGTTCCTTGAAGTTCGCAACCGTCGCCGGAGCGGCGTCGTCATATAGACCGATGACCACTTGCTGCAAAGCTTTCTCCTTACCAATCTTGATTTGCATGACCGCGACTTCCGGACCAACGGTAGCGGCGGGCGACAGCGCGAGGGCAGCGAGAACGATTGCGATTACTGAAACAAGGATTTTCATCAGGAGACGATGGGAAATTGAGAACGTTCTGCCCGGCCAAGGCAAGCACCAGTTTCGTCCACGACAGAGAACGAAGAGTCGGGAGCCTGGGCGTTCACGTACCCCAAGGAGACGGTTTGTTGAAGTTCGGGATGATAAGCGGCGCTCGTCAAGCGGCCGGCTTTGTGATCATTCGAAGCGAGAAGAGTTGCGGCGCGGCCCTTCAGCGGATCGAACTCGCCCACAAACCCGCAGAGGTAACGGTTCACCCGCCCGACACTATGGATCCGCGAAACGACTTCCTGCCCCACGTAGCATCCTTTTTTGAAATCCACCGCGATCTGATCGAGCCCGGCTTCCTGAGGAAGAGTCTCCTCGGAGAGTTCGTCTCCCCAACGCGGGATGCCGCGCTCGATGCGCAACAGTTCGATTTCGTCATTCGAGGCTTCCATCAAATTATCAGGCGCTCCGCGGAGATCGACCCCTTCCACGCCCAATCGCCGAATGCGCAAACCGTCTTTTCCCGCGCTTGACAGGCCGAAAACATGGCAGCGCTGCGGGTCCTGTGGCATCAGGTCGAATGCAACATCGTCCGAGACCGCATAGCGCTCGAGGCGGGCAGGCAAGGATTCCTCGAGGGAGGCGTGCCCCTCGACGACAAGCGCCTCTTCGTCGAACCATACAAAAACGTCCGCACAGAGCTTGCCTTTGGCGGTAAGGATCAGGGAAGCCATTGCCTCACCCGGCGCCAAGCGGCGCAGATCGTTGCTAAGTTGCCCGTTGAGGTAGCGAAGACGGTCCGCGCCGGTGACCCGAACGCGCGTGCGCGGGCCGGGAAAGAAAAATCCTCCCTCCCTGCGAAGCGTCCTGAGGCGGCTCGTTCCCGAAGGCACAACACTTCACTCGCGGCTTCCGAAAAACAAGAACCGCCTCTTTCTTTGCCTTCGCGGCGCGTTCGTCCCATTTTCCCCAGGCTTAGCTTTTGCGGCGAAGACGTCTTCGGGAAGCGAGTTCTCCTGATTGGAATAACCATAGTGCTGCGCGATGGAGGAGAAGTCGAGCTCGCCCCAACCCTTCTGAAGTCCTGACATTGCCGAGCCGGCGAAGGCCGCTGCCTGCGGCAACTCGACGCCATGTTCATGCGCCATTTCAAGCGCAATCTGGACATCCTTGAACATGTGCTTGAGCGAGAATCTTGGATCAAAGTCGCCAACAATCATCGCGGGCACCTTCAGGTCGGCCAGGGCGGAATGAGCGATATGATTTCTGAGCGCTTCTCCAAGTTTGTAAAGCGGGACGCCGTTTGTCTCGAGCAGGGACATGGCCTCAGCGAAGGAGCCGACCGACGCAGCCACTATCAAGTTTGTGGCAATCTTCATCGCGGCCGCCTGGCCGATATCACCTATCGGAAGTATCGCCTTGGCATTGACCTCAAGCTGAGGCCGGGCCCGTTCCAAGACATCGGCTTCGCCGCCTATGAAAAACACGATTTGCGCGGCTTCGGCGGCGTCCCGGCTCCCGGTAAAAGGGGCGTCGAGATACCTGGCGTGCCGATCGTGGATCAGTTGAGCGGCCTCGAGTGTTTCCTTCGGCGCGATGGTGGCGTGGTTGAGAACGATGTGCTCCGGCCCTATCGCCGGGGCCATCGCCTCGATCGTCTCAATCACCGCGGGGCCATCCGAGACGAAGATTTGAATGATTTTTGCCGATTCGGCGACCTCCGAGGCTGATGACAGAAAATTGGGCTCCGGACGCGGCGTGCGATTCCACACCCAAGTCTGGAAGCCCGCCTTGCGCAGGTTCGCAGCGACGCGGCTGCCAATGATGCCAAGACCAATGACTCCGGCATTCTGTCTGACAGTTCGAGGCATTAGTTTCCTGCAGGCTCGCTGGGAGATGGCGCCGGTGTCGCAGGCGGAGGAAGGCTGCTCTCAATCTGCGCCGAACTGCGAAGCGACTTTAGCAAAGCTTGCGCAGCCTCCTCCTGCTTCTTGGCCTTCAGGTAGGCAATCAACTGCGCCTTTACTTCGTCATAGGGCAGAGTGCCGGCGGCCTTCTTGTCTGTAACTTTGATGATGTGCCAGCCAAACTGGGTGCGCACCGGGTCGCTGATATCGCCGACTTTTTGGCTGAACGCTGCGCTGGCAAACTCAGGAACCATGCGGTCTTTCGGAAAAAATCCCAGATCACCCGCCGATTCCTTCGCGCCCGGCTCTTCGGAAAGTTCCTTCGCGAGCGTCGCAAAGTCCTCGCCCTTCTTTGCACGGGCCTCGGCCGTCTTCGCTTGCTCCAGCTTCTTGTTCACGACCTCTTCGGAATCCTCCTTGTTGACTCGGAAAAGTATGTGGCTCGCCTTCACGGTCTCCGGTTGCTCGAACTCGGCCTTGTTCGCCTCGTAAAACTTTTTCGCCTCCTCGTCGGTTACTTCGGTCTTGCTGGCAATCTCACTTTCCAACCATTGCTGTTGCTTGAGCATTTTTCTGACCATCTCGCCCAGCTGTTCGGGGGATTGACCAACGGTTGCAAGCTGCTTGCTGAAATCCTCCTCGGAGGGGAACTGAGCCTTGATTTTCGTAATCTGGGCGTCGACTTCCGACTGCGGCACGGTCACACCCGCGGCAGCCTTGCTCACGAGCTTCTCGGTGATCAACTCATCGAGAATCTGGCGGTAGCCCTCCATTTTTTGCTCGGATGTCAGGTCGGCGGCATTGACCCCTGTCATCTGCACGGCCTTGTCAAAAGCTTCGTCGAGCTGGGCCTTGGAGATCTTTTCTCCATCGACTGTCGCAACGGGATCCTTGAGTTCTAAGCGAGCTGATCCTTCGCCCGCCGCCGGTGTTGCGGTCGGGGCGGGAGCCGATTCCGCCGGTGCATCCGGGACCGGCGTCGCTGTCGGCGTAGCCGCAGCCGGAGGGGTCTCCGCAACCGGCGTCGAAGCAGCAGGCGTCGAAGGAGGCGTCGTCGCGGCAGGTGTCGCTGCCGGCGTGGCGGCGGGTGTTAAGACCGGTGTGGAGGCGGGTGTTGGCGTCCCTGCGGGCTTTGATGCCTCGGTAGGCGGGGATGGCTTGCACGAGGAAAGAAATGCCACCGCAGCGGCCGAAGCGAGCACGAGGAAGGATGCTTTATTCATTCGTCAAGAGGCTTTTCTTCGCACGCTCGGGAATTCAACGCCAGTGGAAAGTTGTATTTTGCAATTTACAGGCTCAGACAGCAGGGTGAATCTAACCGTTCAATCTGCTCACGTGGCGAAACTGGCAGACGCGTGCGCCTCAGGAGCGCATGGGGAAACCCTTGGAGGTTCGAATCCTCTCGTGAGCACGACCAGAATTCTCCGCTTCACAGATGTAAAGATCTTCATTACAGAGAACTCAGAGAGCTGAGTGAAAGACGATGTGAATTCCTGGCAGAAAGCAATTCCGTTGCAGCAAGGGGAAGTCATTGAGCAGCGTTTGCTCCATCGTCTCTGCGCCCACTGTGGCAAATATGACTTAACTAACCGGCATCGAACCGATCCTTCCACAGCAGAACCCCAGTTTCGTCCGCCGGACGTTCGCAGCCATCGCGGAGCGCTATGATCTCGCGAATCATCTTCTAAGCGGCGGCTTTGATTTCCTGTGGCGCGCCAAAGCGGCTCACATCGTGCGAGCGGACAAACCCGTCCGCATCCTCGACCTTGCGACCGGCAGCGGAGACCTGGCCAGGGCTTTGGCGAAAGCCTCTCCCCGAGCCCTTGTTGTCGGCGCGGACTTTTGTGTGCCCATGCTGGAGGTCGCCAAGAGAAAAAAAGTGCCGCTGCTTGTGCAGGCAGATGGGCTCCGACTACCGTTTCGTGACAGAATATTTGATGCGCTAACCGTCGCTTTCGGCCTTCGCAACATGGCCTCCTGGGACGACGCGCTGCGGGAAATGGCTCGCGTGTTGCGCCCCGGCGGACTGCTGCTGGTGATGGACTTTTCGCTGCCTGAATTTGCTCCTGTGCGGAAACTCTACCGGCTGTATTTGCACAAGGTGCTGCCAATATTCGCGGCAGCGATCACCGGCAACAAAGAGGCCTACCAATATCTCGGCAGCTCGATTGAATCCTTCCCGCGAGGCGGCGAAATGCAGGGTCTTCTGGAGCGCGGAGGATTCTCCGATTTCCACGCACGACCTCTTTGCTGCGGGGTCGCGAGCATCTACACGGCTCGAAAAAAGGGTTACAAGTAGACGTCCTGACCGTTCTGGCGCCCAGCCCAGCGACGGACGCGGAAGATGTGAGCGGGCCGGGTGTGCGGATTGAGCGAGACGAAATTTCGCGCGCCCGTCCATAGAAAGCGCTCCCCGGTCAGGAGGTCCTCCACCTGATACGTTTCATGGTGACCAATGCCAAAATCATCCAGCGGGACGTATACGAATGCCGTCTGGGCATGATGAATATCGACCGTCACCGCGCAAAGAATGAGGCTATCCTTTGCCGGGGTGGTCTTGCTGTAGAAGAGGACGTTGTCATTCTCCGCGTCGTGAAATCGAAGGTTTGCGTACTCGTGAAACGCCCGGTTCTCCTTCCGGATGAAATTCAGCTTGGTGACGTATTCCTTGATGTTTCCCGGCGCATCCCAATTGCGCCCCTTGAATTGGTATTTCTCGGATTCCCAATACTCCTCCTTGCCCGGGACCGGTATGCTTTCGCAAAGCTCGAATCCGCTGTAGATCCCATAGACTGGCGAGAGCGTGGCGGCGAGAACCGCGCGGATAAGGAAGGGCGGGCGCCCGCCCGCCTGCAGGAAGTAGGGCAGGATATCCGGCGTGTTCGCGAAGAAATTTGCGCGGAAGAAATCCTTCATTTCCGTTTGCGTGAGCTCTGTCAAATAAGTGGCGAGCTCCCACTTCGTATTGCGCCAGGTAAAATACGTGTAGCTCTGAGTGAACCCTGCCTTGGCGAGAACCGCCATCATCTTAGGCCGCGTGAAAGCTTCGCTTAGAAACTGGGCATCGGGATACTTCTCATGGATCTCGGCGATGAGCCATTCCCAGAAGGACACCGGCTTTGTGTGAGGATTATCGACGCGGAAAATTTTCACGCCAAGCTCGCACCAGAACGCGATCACACTATGCAACTCCTTCCAAAGGGCTTCCCAGTTCGGGTTGTGAAAATTCAGCGGATAAACATCCTGGTATTTCTTCGGAGGATTCTCAGCGTATTTGATGGTGCCATCCGGGCGCTTGAAGAACCATTCAGGATGATCATGAACATAGGGGTGGTCCGGCGAGCAATTGATGGCGAAGTCGAGCGCGATCTCCATCCCCCGCTTTTTGATTTCGCCAACCAGCCACTTGAAGTCTTCGAGCGTTCCAAGTTCCGGCGCAACGTCCTTGTGGCCGCCGCCATTGACGCCCTGACGGTTGTTGCCGATGGCATAGGGAACTCCGGGTTCCCCCGGCAGGCATGTGACCGAGTTGTTCTTTCCTTTTCGGGCGGTCTCGCCGATGGGATGGATCGGAGGGAAATAAATCACATCGAAACCCATGGCCTTGGCGTCATCGATCCTCGGAAGGCAATCGCGAAACGTTGACCCGTTCTCGGGCTTGCCTTCTGCTGAGCGCGGGAAAAACTCGTACCAGGCCGCGAAGACGGCCAATTCCTCGTCGACCCAAAGCGGCAGGAAGGGCTGGTAATCCGTGGAAAGGGAGCGATCCGTCCAGACGGTCATCAAACCCGCCAGTTCGGCGGACGAAGCGATCTTGTTCGTCTGCTCGGCGTCGGCAGCCCTCAACTGTTCGGCGAACTCCTTGAGCAGGTCAGCGTCCGGCGTTCCCGCCGCGCGGGAGGCGGCCTCCTGAACGAACGCCGCGCCTTCGAGAGACTCGCTGCGAAGGTCGAAAATACCGCCTCCAAACTTTTTATGGATCTCCTCCTGCCACGACTTGAACGTGTCGCCCCAGGCTTCAATGGTATACTCCCACGGTCCTCCCGCGGTGACGGAGAAGACACCGCGCCAACGATCGTTTACGAGAGGCGCCATCGGCGTCTCGAACCAGTTTGAGTCCCCCACGCGTCGCCATTTCAGGAGAGCGGAGACAACATCGTGTCCTTCCTTAAAGATATTGGCCTCCACCTCAAGATCCTGACCGACCGCGCGCTTTACCGCGTATCGGCCGCCATCAAGTTGCGGGGTGATGTTTTCGACAATGACAGTTCCGGGGTCGCTTATTTTCATGTTAAAACGTCGAGCAGGGCAACGAACTCATCTAATCCATCAATACGGGCCGCCACTTCTCTTAGGGATCGGCGAGCGGCAGGTATATGCGCAAGAAAATCGGGACGTCCCTTTCGATGCCCAAGGAAGCCGTAAGCGCCGAGTGCCTGCATCAGCCGCTGAAGGGCGCAGAAAAAATAGATTTCGTCAAAATCGGGTGAGATCTCCATGCCGGAACGTCGCGCGACCGACTTGTAAAACTCGAGCAAGTGCCCACGCTCCGCGCCGCTCAATTCGACATAGGGATCGAACAGGAGCGAGGCGAGATCGTATTGCGGCAAGCCCGGTCGCATGCCTTGAAAATCTATCAACCACGCGGTGTCATCGTGAATAAGAATGTTCTGCGACTGGAAGTCGCGGTGAACGAGCACTCTGGGCAACGAAGCGAGGCGCGCGGCTATGGCGCGCATCGCGGGCAGTTCCAAATAGCGGCGCAAGGCGGATCGTTCGAGAGCAAAGTGGACACGCAGGCAGTTGTCGAAGAAATACTGTTGTTCCCAGAGATAGAGCTGTTCGCTAAACTCGCGCTCGAGCCGCAGGCCGGAGTCCTCGAGATTTCGAGTGGCCGCGATATGCAGCTTGCTGCCTTCAAAGAGCGACGACTCGTAGAGCGAGCGCCGTCGCTCCCACGGTGCCTTGCGCCAGGACCACAAGTCTTCGTCACCAAGATCCTCCATCCAAATGAGGCCTTCGGAAGGATCGTGAAAGTAAATCGCCGGAACCCTCACCTTTGAATCCGCGAGAAACTTTGCGATCTCGACGTAGTGGCGGTTCTCCTGCTTCCCGCCGGAATATTTGACCAGAATTATCGGGCGCTCGCCGCCGACGCAAACGCGGTAGTATTTTCGCTCCGAACCCCCCTTCTCAATCGCGGAAATCTGGACCTCGGAATGATCGTAGTACGGAAATCTTTCCTGTGTCTGAAGGAGCAATGTTTGCAAACTCATACAGGCTCGGTGAGGTCAAGGTTTTCGTGCCGCCCAGATATGACCAGACTTCCGGCAACGACGCAACTCCGGAGAATAGCGTGGCTCTTAATCCTCGCATTCTCCCAAAGAACCGAGTCCTCGATGATCGCGTCGTCTTCGACGACACAGCCCGCACCAACCGAGACGGAGCCGGAAAGATGGGCCGTCTCCGCGATGGAAGCCTCTCGCGAGACCTTTAACGGCCAGTCGGACGCCTTCCGGAATCTCGGCTTCCAGCTCCGCTCGCTGATCGCGCGATGTACGGAGAGATAATCCTCGCGCGATCCGATGTTGAACCAATCCCCATCATTGAGCACAACGCCTCCGATCCTGCCACCCGCCTTGAGCCAATCCACGAGGATCGGAACAAACGAGATCTTCTTGCCGGAAGGAATTCTTTCAAAGATCCCGGGATTCCAGACCGATACGTTTGCGAAGTCATAGTTTGCTTGGCCGGGCGTTGACCCGATTGCGGTCACCCGTCGATCGACGCTCAAAGCCACGCCAGCGGCAAGCCCTGTGTTGCGAAGTGCCAGGGTGACATCGTTTTCTTGGTGAAAATGCTCCTCGATCAGATCCTCGATGTCGACATCTGTTAGGATGTCACCGCTATAGACGATAAACGGGTCGTTCCCAATCCACGACTGGGCGTTCTTGATGCCGCCACCGGTTTCCAGAAGAACCGGTTCATAAACCAGCCTCAAGTCCCGCCCGCAATAGGAGTTCTCCCTGAAGAGTCTTTCGAACTGACCGGCGAGATGATGGGTATTGATGACGAAGGACTCGACGCCAACGGCGCTCAAATGATCAAGCGCGAAGGTGATCAGAGGCTTGCCAAATATGGGAATCAATGGCTTCGGCCGGACAAGCGTCAAGGGACGCAGCCTGGTTCCCAATCCGGCGCCCAGGACGAACGCCGTTCGAATCGTGCCGGTCACGTTCAGGGCCGCTCGACGATCTTGATATCGTCAAAATACACCTCGCCGCCCGATGGAATCGAGAAGCTGATTTCCACGGACGAGTTCGTCATCACTTTCAAGTCCTGCAGGTTTTTATCCTTCAGCGAAACTCGAAATTCCTTGCGAACCTCGTTCCAGGTCGGACCCGCGGAGAACCTGACGCTTTCGAAGGCTTTTTCTTCGGCTTCGTTTTTTTTCACGTCCGCGGATCCTCGCTCTCCCTGAACGATTTTCTCGTCACTGAGCTTCTTGAAGCCTCTCCAGGCCACAAAGGCCTGGCCATCAGAGATACGGCCCTTAACCTTAAAGGTGAGGATGTAACTCGTATCCTGCTGGAAGCGGAATCGCCCCGATTGACGCAGCATGAAATATCGCGCGGGAGCATACGTAAGATTCGCGTCCGGTCCCTTGATTTCGAATCCGGGAAAGGCCGGCGTATAAACCGACGGCGACGGCATAACCTTGTTTTGCGAGCGAATGTAGCCCACTTTCAGGCAGGCCTGCCCCTCGGTGGGCTGCGCGCCTGAGTCCGCCGCGCCTTTGACGACATTCATGAAGCCGAAGAAATTTCCGCGGTTCACTCCGTAGTCGATTTCCCATCCTGAAGGGACCTGGAGCGGCTGAGTACCCGCTTGACCCTTGAGCTCAATCGGCGCGGCGAATTTTGGCTCGGTCTTTGCACCAATATTCAGCACCATCGCGATGCGTCCGTTCGTCTTCCCCACAACGAGGTCGAAGAGTCCATCTCCATTCAAATCCCCTGTGGAAACAGTGCAAATTCCGTCAAAGGTCATCGGCTTTCCCGCGGCGCCCGCAATGAAAGATGTGAAGGGAATTTCAGGTGGGGGCGCGCCGGGCTTCACGGTTTCGCCGGTATTCAAATACGCAGCGATCTTTCCCGAACGTTCAGCCACCAGGAGATCCGGCGCGCCATCACCGTTATAGTCGACGACTGCCGGCGTGAGTTGTTCAAGACCATCGCCGTAAGCGAGGACAGAGCGATTGTTCTCATCAAACACCGGGCGGGCGCCCGAACCCAGATTAACGAGCAGATGAATGTTGTTGGCCGAATAGGAACCTTCGCCCAACAGCAGGTCGTCCTTCCCGTCCCTGTTCCAATCCCATACGCTGGGAGCAAAGACATTTCCCCAGCGCTTCCCTGGGTCCTTCATGGTCGGGACAACCAGTTGCGAAATATTCTGTGGCTGTTTGAAGTCGGGACTTTGTGCTGATCCCGAGTTTGGCACAAGAAGCACCTCGCCGAGATAATTCCCAACCACCAGATCTTTCTTCCCCGATTTCAAGATGTCCGCTGCGAAAATTCTTGGCGCGAGCCGCGCCTTTGGATATTCGCGCCCGATAGCGGGATCCTTTTGCGCGGTGCGCGTAAGAAAAATTCCTCCCAGCTCTCCATGGGTGAACTTTGGTTCCTCCTTGGTTCCGCTGTTGAAGAAAATCCGCAGATAACCCAGGACGTCCATCGTGACGATATCAAGCAAGCCATCACCGCTCATATCCGCCAGGCTCACGGAAAGCGGCATTGGAGTATCGGCCACCGATCCGCCTGAAGTCAGGACGGATACCTGACCTCGCTCTCCGGCGAGATACCCCGCATTATCCACGCCCTGCCAAAGATTTTCGCGACGCGAAGAGGCCTCGAAACCGCCGTTATTGACCAGGTTTTTGGGCGCAGGCGGCGGAGTCTGCGGAGTTTGGGCAAACACGCTCGGGCTGGCACAGTTAACCAGCGCCGCGCCTGCCAGAGCGATAAACGAATGCCTCATCGTGGTCAGATACAAGCAACCCGGCGGGAAGGAAAACGGAAATTCCGGTAAACCAAGGGAGAAAATCTCAATCCGCCACGGCAACCGGCTCCTTCGGCCGCATCACGAAATACAGGACACCAATTCCTGCGAGAAGCACCATCGCGATGAGTGGCGCACGCGTCCCGGCCGTAGGCACTGCCCAGGCGCGAGACGATCAAGGCGAGACAGACCAGACAACCCAACACGGGAACAAAAATGGGGATTTCGAAATGTCCTTTCGCCTCGCTCTTCCGCAACTTGAGGACGATCAACGCTGTATTCATGAGGCCAAACACGAGGAGTAAGAGGAGGCTGGTGGCAGACGCCAACTCCCCGATGTCACCGGAAAACGCCAGAACGGAAACGATCGCTGCCAGCGTAAGAATCGCCGTATGTGGAGTACGGCGAGAGCGATTTACGACGCCCAACGCGGCGGGCAGCAAGCCCTGCCTTGCCATTCCATAGACGAGGCGCGAGCCCATGATGAAATTGATCAGTGCCGTGTTCGCGACGGCGAAGAGCGTGATTCCCGTATAGATCTGGTGAGGAAGCCACGGCGCGGCGACCTTGATGATCTGCGCAAGAGGAGCGCCTTTCTGCGAATTGGCCAGATCGGTGTAAGACACGACAGAAATTGCCGCGATGCTCACAAGCACATAAATGACCGTCACGCAAGCCAGGGCCAGCACGATGCCCCACGGCATCGTCTTTTGCGGGTTTTTGACTTCCTCCGCCAGATTGAGGAGGTCCTCGAAACCCACAAAGGCGTAGAACGTCAGCACGGCTCCGGACATGACCATGGGCAAGGTGAGCGCACCGGCGGCGGAGGGCGTCTCCAGGTAATCGACGCCTCCGAAATACGGCAGACTTACGGCAATGACGAAAAGAAGACCTCCGACCTCGATCGTCGTGCAAATCATGTTCACCCAGATGCATTCCCGAATTCCGCGAAGATTGACGAGCGTCAACGCGCCAATGAATGCCAGAAAAATACACCAGAGCGGCGGTGAACCTACGATCGGCTGCAAGGTCGCCGCGAACACCCGGCTGCCTGCCGCCATGGACGTCAATCCGGAACAGGCGACCGACAGCCCGACGACATAGGACAGAAAGCGCAGTTGAAACGCCCGCTGCGTGACAAACGCAGCCCCGGCCGCTCTTGGATAGCGCGACGCCAGCGAGGCGTAGGAAAGCCCGGTCAACAACGCGGCGACCATCGACACCAGGAACGCAAGCCACACCGCGTTACCCATCTTCCCGGCAGCAACGCCGATCGTGCCATAAATCCCCGCCCCAACCATGTCGCCAATACCGTAGACGATCAGGGCGAAAAGCCCGATTGACCGCGCCAGATGCCCGTTTTCTTTCCCTGCACTCATCGGAGCGGTAACTTCCCAAGCGTTGCGATGGAAAGCACGGAAAAAAAGCTGCGGGGCAAAGCCATCGTCATTAGCGTTCTTCTGGCCGCAACAGTCGCGACGGGATTGACCTGGCTGGGATATACGGCTCAGGCGCCCTCCACGACAAGCGCCCGCCTCATTCGCGACCGTGTCGTCTTCGCTACGTTCGACGCACACGCCGCGCGCAACATCCGCGAAGGAACACAAGCCATTGTCACCTTCGAAAGCTCAGACAAAAAAAGATTCACAGGCGCCGTGCAATCGCTGCAGGAAGCGGATTCGAAGACCAATGTGGTCATCATCCTCGATGAGCTTCCACCAAATGTGCATCCCCAGACTCCCTGCGATGTTACCGTGGACACCTCGATCGCCCGGGGAGTGCCGAAAGCAGATTGAGAGCTTGGCGCGTGGCGGCGCGATGTGTTTGCTCTCCGCCGCAATGAGAGATTCCTGGCCGTGGCTTTGCGCGATCTTGAGCGGAGCGCTCCTTGCATTGTGCTATCCGCCGGCCAATCTCGGCGGACTCTCCTGGCTGGCCCTGACACCGCTCATTTGCTCTCTTTGGTTCTCTGAACCATGGCAAAAGCGCAACATCTTGCGCTTCCTATCGCTCGGCTACGCAACCGGGGTTGTGTACATGCTCGGCAGCCTGCACTGGCTGATCACTGTCACCGTCGCGGGCTGGATCGCCCTCTCCCTGTTTCTTGGGATGTACACCGCACTCTGGGCGCTCTTCGTCGGCACGGTGGCCAAGCCGAGCCAGCTTCCGTCTGAGGCGAAACCAATCTGGTTAAAATCCTGGAATAACCTGCGCGTGGCCGCGCTCGCCGCGGCCGCCTGGACGGCCCAGGAATGGCTGCGTGGTGTCGTCTTCACGGGTTTCGGATGGAACGCTCTCGGAATCGCTCTTCATCATAACGTGGCTCTCATCCAAATTTGCGACATCACCGGTGTGGGAGGGCTTTCATTTCTTGTCGCGATGGTGAACGTGATGATCGTCATCACGGTGAAGCGTTTGAGAATGGAGATCGGTCGCGACAAGCTCAGACCGCACTACGATTTCAACCTCACAGTGATCCTGGTGGTCCTCGCCTTTAGCTATGGGGTGCGCCAGCTCTTTCGCCCGGGACCACCTGCGGAGTCCCTGAGCATCGCAGCCGTGCAGGCCAACGTGCCCGTTAACGAAAAACGCGACCTCGAAAACGAGGAACGCATTCTCGACCTCCATGCCCGCCTGACGGAAACGGCCCTGGCGATCAATCCAGACCTTCTCATTTGGCCGGAAGCCGCCACGCCACGCCCGCTCTTCTCCGATCAACGAAACTGGGACGTCGTCCGTGGCCTGGCGGAAAAACACAGCGGCGACTTTCTGCTTGGCACCGTGCATTTTGACCAGTCCGGCGATTATAACTCCACCGTCCTTCTCACGGAGAACGCCAAGAACGCTCAAGTCTATAACAAAATCCATCTCGTGCCGTTCGGCGAATACGTCCCGATGCGAGATTACTTTCCTCTCTTCGCCTGGATCGTCGGCGATCTCGTGCCGGACGATTTCGACTTCGGCAGGGAGCCTGTAGTGTTGGCAATGTCAAAAAAGCCAATCAAGATCGGACCGCTCATTTGCTTCGAGGACACCCTGGGCGACCTTGCGCGACAGTTCGCCCTGCGTGGCGCACAAGTTCTCGTGACGGTGACAAATGACGGCTGGTTCCTTCGAAGCGCGGGCTCCGAACAACACGCCATTCACGCTCTGTTCCGCTGCGCCGAAACCAAGCTCCCAATGGTCCGCGCCGCCAACACAGGGGTGAGCTGTGTGATCGACCGCTTCGGGCGGATCGTCAACCGGTTGCGGGACGACAAGGGAAGCACGTTCACGGAAGGAGTGCTCTTCGCCCAACTGGACGTTCCAAAAGATCCGCAAAAGACTTTCTACACGCGCTACGGCGAACTGTTCTCGCTCGTCTGTCTGGCAACCAGCGTTACCGCCTGCGGCTATCATCTCATACGAAGAAGATCATAATCCTCTTGTGCGACGGATGCGGACACGAAATCCTCTCCGCGTGAAAGCCATCGTCACCGTGATGCCCAAACCCTCCGTGCTCGACCCTCAGGGTGCCGCCACGGCGGATGCCATGAAACATCTCGGACTCGAAAGTGTCGGCCGCGTTCGCGTCGGCAAGAGCATCGAAATTGAACTCCGCAGCACCACCGAGGAAGAACAAGCTGCACGAAATCGCCCGCGATCTGCTGTCCAATCCCGTGATCGAAGACTACCGGCTCGAACTGGTTCCCTAACGAAGAAAAACTGACGTTCCAGCTGCCATGAAATTCGCCATTCTTCAATTCCCGGGTTCGAACTGCGATCAGGACTGCCTTCGCGCGATTAACACCATCGAGGGCGCGAGCGCCGAATACGTCTGGCACAAGGAGAATTCACTGACGGGTTTTGACGTCGTCGTGGTGCCCGGGGGATTCTCGTATGGTGACTACCTGCGCTGCGGAGCGATTGCGCGCTTCTCCCCGATTATGCGCTCCGTGGGAAGCTTCGCCGCGGGCGGGGGGCTCGTCATCGGCATCTGCAATGGTTTTCAAATTCTTTGTGAATCGGGGTTGCTCCCGGGCGCGCTCGTCCGAAATCGCGGACTGCATTTTATTTGCGAGCACGTGCACGCCCGTGTCGAACAGCATAACAGCCCGTTCACAAATGCCGCGTGGACGGGAGCTGTTTTGCGCCTTCCGATTGCCCACGGAGAGGGGTGCTATTTTGCTGATGACGCCGTTCTCCATCAACTCGAACTCGAAGGCCGCGTCCTGCTTCGTTATTGTGACGAGCGTGGTCGCACAACCGAAACCGCAAATCCCAACGGATCGAGAGACAACATCGCCGGCATTTGCAATGAAGACCGCAACGTCTTCGGGCTGATGCCTCACCCCGAGCGCGGTTGCGATCCGTTGCTGGGCAGCATTGATGGGCGTCTCATCTTCCAGAGCCTTCTCGAATGGCCTGCGTCGCCACTCCGCAAGGCAGCATAGCCGGTATGTTCACCACAGAGAGCACAGAGGACACGGAGGTTCTCAATAGAGAGATTACACAGGCGGTTATTGCATCGGCCATCTGCGTTCATAGGAACCTTGGCCCAGGTTTGCTTGAATCGGTTTACGAAAAGTGCCTCGCTTACGAGTTAAGCCAACGAGGCCACACTGTTGTTGTTCAGCAAGAGATCCCGATCGTTTATAGCGGTGTCAGATTTGAAGCAGGGTTCCGGGCGGATCTCATTGTCGACAGCAAAGTCCTGGTCGAACTGAAGGCCATTGATCAACTGCTTCCCGTGCATCACGCACAGGTGATCACCTATCTCCAACTCACCGGAATGAGAACAGGCCTGCTAATCAACTTTAATGTCCCACTCCTTAAGGATGGCCTAAAGCGCATTTCGGTATGATTGGCGCGTCACAGATGTTTACCACGGAGTGCAGAGAGGATACAGAGTTCCTTAACAAGGGGTTTTGCCGCGGCTGCGGCCATACCTATCAATCCTCGGCGTCCGAGTGCTGGACTCGATTGGCGACTCAGCGAGAACGAGGCTGGATCCTCAATTCACTACCTCCGCAACAGGGCCTCCAGAGTAAACTCCTTTATGATTGGCCTCTGTGTTCTCTGTGTTCTCTGCGTGGTTAAGAATGACGAACCCTGCCATCACGCCTGAACTTGTTGCCAAGCACGGGCTCACTCCCGAGGAGTATGAGCGCATCAAGAGCATCCTCGGACGCGAGCCGAATTTCACCGAGCTCGGAGTTTTCTCCGTGATGTGGAGCGAGCATTGCTCCTACAAGAACTCAAAACCGGAACTGAGAAAATTTCCGACGACGGGTGATCGTGTTTTGGTCAAGGCCGGGGAGGAGAACGCAGGCGTTATCGACATCGGAGACGGCTGGGCTGTCGCCTTCAAAATGGAGAGTCACAACCATCCCAGCGCCGTGGAACCGTTCCAAGGCGCGGCTACCGGGGTCGGCGGCATCATCCGCGACATCTTCACAATGGGCGCCCGGCCGGTCTTTTGCATGGACTCCCTGCGTTTCGGCCCGATCACCGATGCCGCAAATCGCAGACTTTTCTCGGGCGTCGTCGCGGGCATCGCCCACTACGGCAACTGCATCGGAATTCCGACAATCGGCGGCGAGGTCTATTGCGACGAATCCTACACGGGCAATCCGCTCGTAAACGTGTTCTGTTTGGGCATCCTCCGCCACGAACAGATCGCCCGCGGAGCAGCCACCGGCATCGGAAACCCAGTCTTCTACGTGGGTGCGGAAACCGGACGTGACGGGCTCGCGGGGGCAGCCTTCGCCTCTCGAGACCTCACGGTGGAATCGAAGGAGGACCGCCCGGCCGTACAGGTGGGCGATCCTTTCCGCGAAAAGCTGTTGCTCGAAGCGTGCCTCGAGTTGCTCGCCAGCGGATGCGTGGCGGGCATTCAGGATATGGGCGCCGCGGGTCTTACCTGCTCGACGTGTGAGACCGCGAGCCGGGGCGGCACGGGAGTCGAAATCGACCTCGCCCTCGTGCCCAAGCGCGAGAGTGGCATGACGCCTTACGAGATTCTTCTGAGCGAATCTCAGGAGCGTATGCTGGTCATCGTCAAAGGTGGCCAGGAAGCACGCGTCAAAGAGATATTTGAAAAGTGGGATCTGCCGTATGCACAAGTCGGATCGGTAAAAAACGATGGCTATATGCGCGTGAAGGAAAATGGCACCACCGTGGTGCAGATTCCGGCGCGCGCCCTCGCGGATGAGGCGCCAATATACCATCGGAAAGTCGCTGAGCGACGCGCTCCGGTACCGCTCGATATCGCATCCATTCCCGAAACTGATGTTCAAGCCGCGCTGACGAAGTTGCTTGGAGATCCAAGTATCGCTTCGAAACGGTGGGTCTGGCGCCAATATGATCATATGGTGCGTCTGGGGTGCGTGGTGCTGCCCGGCTCGGATGCCGCCGTTTTCCTCGTTCGCGAAGCCGGCAAGATCCTGGCTGCCTCGACTGATTGCAATAATATCTATTGTCTCCTGGATCCTCGCGAAGGCGCCAAGATCGCCGTCGCCGAGGCTGCGCGAAATCTCGCCTGTTCGGGAGCTGTGCCTCTCGCGATCACTGACAATCTCAATTTTGGAAACCCGCACAAGCCGGAGAATTTTCTCCAGCTTCGAGAGGCCGTCGAGGGTCTCGCGGAAGCGTGCTGCGCTTTCAATACTCCCGTTACCGGGGGCAACGTCAGTCTGTACAATGAAAGCCCGGCCGGCCCGATCGATCCGACTCCCACCGTGGCGATGGTGGGCCTCATCGAGGATCCCAAGCACATCACCACTCAGTTTTTCAAACAACCCGGCGATGTAGTCATCCTGATCGGTGATTTGGGAGGAGAGCTTGGCGCATCGCATTTTCTCAAGGTCGTGCATGGACGCAAGGAGGGCGCCCCGCCACACCTCGACTTTGAGAGGGAGAAACACGCACACGACGCCGTGCGCGCCCTGATCAGAATGGGCCTTGTCCAAAGCGCGCACGACTGCTCCGAAGGCGGGCTTGGCGTGGCTCTCGCCGAGGCTTGCCTTAGCGGGCCCCAGGCTTTCGGCGCCGAAGTGGAACTGGGCGAGACCGGCCTTCGCCCGGAAGTCTTGCTCTTCAACGAAACTCAGTCCCGCATCATTATTTCGGTGAAAAGGAACAACGCGACCGCCGCTCTGGCACTCCTCGAATGGCGGGGCGTGCCAGCCCGAAGGCTGGGAGTCGTCGCCCAATCAAACTCGCTGAAGATTTCCGCGAACGGGCAGACCTTCACGTGGTCGTTGGCTGACCTTGACGATTTCTGGTCAAATGCGATTGAAAGGATCATGCGTGGAGAGCTGTAGAACTATCTCCACAGCCAGGGAATTGCTGACGCCGTTTCTCGAACAATGCTAGGGTCTCCCATGAGCAAGAGCATTCCCGCTGCCATGCTTCTGGCGGCTTCTTCCCTATCCGCAGCGGATTCATCCAAGACAGCAGCCTCGTCGATCAACGATTTTGGCATCGACCTCCTGGCGCATGCAGCAAGACCGCAGGAAAACACAGCGCTGTCCCCTTATTCGATTCAAATCGCCCTGGCGATGACCTATGCGGGCGCGGAAGGCGACACCCGCGCACAGATGGCAAAGGTTTTGCACTACCCCGCCAACGGGACGGACGTTCTGCGCGCCTTCTCCGCACTGCAGACTGAGCTCGACGAATTGACCAGCCGCACGGCCAAGCTCGCGGCGAACTCACAAAAGTCGGGCGGGCCCAGCGAGCCAATCATCCTCACGGTGGCAAACCGGCTCTTTGGACAACAAGGATACGACTTCCGGCCGGCATACCTCACCTTGTTGAAGGAGACTTTCGGCGCTCCGCTCGAAACCCTGGATTTTGCAACGGATCCCGCCGCCGCTGCCAATCTGATCAATAGTTGGGTTGAGAAGCAAACGCGCGAACGGATCCGCGATCTCATTCCCGCGAACGCGCTGAACAAGGACACCCGTCTTGTTCTCGCAAACGCCGTCTATCTGAAAGCTCCGTGGGCTAACGAATTCAATGAAAAGGCAACACGGCCCGGACCGTTCCACCTTGGCGACGGACAGAGCATCGATGTGCCAATGATGACTCGCAAAGATTCTTACGGCTACGCCAAACACGAGGGGTTCGTCGCCGTCGCCCTTCCTTACGCGGGCGGCGATCTCCAACTGCTGGTGCTTCTGCCGGACACCGCGACGGGGCTTCCAAACATGGAAAGCCAGCTGACTCCGGCCCTGCTGATGAACTGCGCCCGTCTCACAAACGAAGACATTCTGCTGTATTTGCCCAGATTCAAATTGTCACCGCCTCTATTCGCGCTGCGTGATACACTGCAGGCGCTCGGTATGGAGAGTGCCTTCGACGTGCCGAAAGGTAGCGCGAACTTCGACGGCATCGCGCCGAGACGGCCGAACGATTATCTCTATATCTCCAATGTCTTTCACAAGACGTTCGTTGAGGTTGACGAGAAGGGCACCGAAGCCGCAGCTGCCACCGCTGTCATCATGATGCGAGCAACTGCCCACTTCGAGGAAGCAAAGCCCATTGAGGTCCGGGTTGATCGCCCGTTCCTCTTCGCCATCCAGCATCGCCCCAGCGGCGCCTGCCTTTTCCTCGGCCGCGTGGTGGATCCGCGGTGAATTCGTGTGGACGAGCGTTAGCAGTCATTTTCGCCGACGGCTTCGGGTCTTCACTGGCTCAAGTCGTCAATAAGGCGCGGAAAACGTTCGACGCCGGCGGCGAAGCGGTCTGAAACGTCGAACTCGCCGAGGGCCCTCGCTTTCATTTCATTTCACCCATGTCAAGCAGGGATCATTCTGTTCGGAGCGCAAAAGTACACGCAGATCGCAAACACGGGTGTGCAGATCATCGATTTACCTCCTCCAAGCGCTTTTTCACTGCGCTGACTCGCGGTGAAAACTGATCAGGATCGTATATCGCGAACCGCTCAAAGATCTGTAAGGCCTCCTCATAGGCCTTGCGTGCCTCCTCCATCCGGTTCTGGTCCCTTTGAAGATTCCCGAGGTTGTTGAGCGTGACCGCTACGTAAGGTAAATACGTCTCCGGATTGCTCTCCGCCAACTGCCGTCGGATCCTCAGCGCCTCCTCATAGGCATTGCGCGCCCGCACCACCTGGTTCTGTTCTTTGTGAAGGATGCCAAGGTTGTTCAGCGTTGCGGCCACGTAGGGCAAATAGGTCTCCGGATTATTCTGTGCCAACTCGCGGTAGCTTTTCAGCGCCTCCTCACAGACCTTCCGCGCCTCCTCCCTCCGATTCTGCGATCTGTGGAGAGACGCAAGGTTGTTCAGCGCTGCAGCTACGTCGGGCAAATACGTCTCCGGATTGTTCCGCGCCAACTCTCGGTAGCTTTTCAGCGCCTCCTCGAAGGCCGTGCGCGCTTCCGCCATTCGGTTCTGGTGGCCGTGAAGAATCCCAAGATTGTTGAGAATAACCGCCACGCCGGGCAAATACGCGTCCGGATTATTCTGCGCCAGCTGCTGTCGGATACTCAGCGACTCTTCATAGGACTTGCGCGCCTCCTCCATCCGGTTCTGGTGACTGTGAAGCAACCCTAGATTGTTGAGTGTCCCTGCTACGTAGGGCAAATACGCCCCGGCATTACTCTGTGCCAGCTCGCGGTAGCTCTTCAGCGCCTCTTCATAGGCGTTGCGCGCCTCTTCCATCCGGTTCCCGTCGCTATGAAGGACCCCCAGTTTGTTGAGCGTCATCGCCACCTCGGGCAAATAGGTCTCCGGATTATTCCGCGCCAACTGCCGTCGAATCTGCAGCGCTTCCTCATAGACATTGCGTGCCTCCTCCAACCGGTTCTGGCGGCTGTGGAGAAGCCCAAGGTTGTTGAGCGTGTTCGCTACCTCGGGCAAATGCGTTTCTGGATCAATCTGCGCTAACTGCCGTCGGATCTTCAGCGCCTCCTCATAAGCCTTGCGCGCCTCCTCCAACCGGTTCTGGTGACTGTGAAGAACCCCTAGGTTGCTGAGCGTCGCTGCGGCCTGCGCGTTGTCCCCGCTTCGGCGTGTCAATTCCAAGCAATGCAAATAGAGAGGCAGCGCCTTTTCGTAGCGGCTCAAGTCTTGACTGAATACGGCCAACGCAAAGTTTGCCCGCCAATTGCCCGGTGCTGCCTCGATTGCCTCGTGATACGCTTTCTCGGCCTCCGAAAAGCGAAACTGCACTATCATCAGGCCAGCCCGGAGCAGCCACGACTGAATCGCCTCCTCGATCGCCTTCTGCGCGTCATCCTTCTGCTTCCTGGCGTCTGCCACAAGGGACCGCAGTTTCTCGTCGTCGATCACTTTGAGGGCTTGCTCAACTTTTCCTTCAAGGAACAATCGCATGGCTTGCTGGTAGAGATCAGAACTCGCGCCCAATCTTATCTTGGCAAACTCATCAGCCGCCTTTTCCGCCGCGGTATGCGCTTCGAAGCGTTGCTTCTCGAGCTCGGTCAAAGCCGCAGCCGTTGCCTGCCGTCTGGCTTCGAGTTCCTTCAAAGCCGTCTTGTATGTCGCTTCGATCGCCTCGAAACTTTTGAGCCGGTAAAAACGCCTCGCCATCTCTTCACGACTTCCTTGTTTGCAAAGCAGAACGATTAAGATTTTTGCTTCGGCCGGATCAGGCGCCGCCAGCTCCAACTGAATATCATTGACGACCTCGTAGCCTTCCTTGCTTACGGCAAGGCGCACTGCACCTCCAGGTTCCTTTTGGGGAAACTCCAGCGTGAACATGCCGAGCGAATCTGACACCACTGGACTCGCCCCAACAGCACCCACCTGAACGTTAGTCATTGGTGGTCCGCCTACTTCGTTGGCGATGATTAAGCCCTTCAGGACAGCGGCCGCAAGGTCTCTGCATGCGGTCAGCACACAGCAGCAGAAAACGATGAATATGCGCAAGGGCATACTATTCGGCGAGTCTTATGAGATACTATCGACTAATTGAAACGCATAAACCGCCATATCGAGGCTGAGTGCAAATCTTTAGAAGCGCATTCCGCGCTGACCAATACGCCTAAGGGCCGCTGTCCTCAGGTTTTCCCTCGAAGCCGCGACGATTGCCGGCGGCACATTAGAGAGGGCCGGTGCCACTGATCTTAAGGCGCCAGGGTTTTCGTTTGCCATGCGGGCTGGCCGCCTTAACCTGAACATATGGACACCTTATGGCCTATCCTTTCGCACCCTTTTGTTTGGGGACTTGCTCTCGGATTGCTCGTCGCCGGCTTCGTTTTGAAGAGCGCCTACACCTCCAAGGTCCATCTCAGCCAGGAAATCAGGCGGCTGAAGGAGGAACTCGCCCAGCTTCAAAAGCACCTCAACACCCACCTCAAGATCACCGCTTCCGGTAATGACCGCCTGGAGAAGGACCTGGCTTCGCTGAAGGAACAAAACGAGAACCTGCGAGTGAACATCGCGGCGCTTCAGCAAAGACCCGGGCGCGCTGAGGCCCGCCAGCTCCAGATCCTCGAAACGGCCGTCGCGAGAATGCGTGAGCAAGCCCCGGGCTTTGCTCAAGCGTGGGAACAGGCGGTCCGCCTGGCTACCACAGACCAGGACGCCGCGGAAAGCGGACTTTCAAAGCTCATTCGAAAGGTGCTCCCAAGCTCCAGTTCCCCCTCATCTGCACTCGGGGATAGCCTGGCCCTTCCGCCCCCGGAAGAAAAGGCGGGAAGCGCGGGCTCCTGAACCCAAAGGGTATCCTGAGACAGGGAGTGACTTCGGGTGTAGGCTTCCCGCTGTGAGCAGCCCTCGACCTTGCTCCGTCGTTTACGCCTCGCTGATGCCGCATGCGCCCATTCTGGTCCCATCGGTTGCCGGCGAGCGTGTGGGAAAAGTTCAGTCGACGATCGATGCGATGCGCGAAACGGCACGTCGCGCGATCGCGACGAGACCAGATGCCATCGTCCTGATTTCACCGCACGCCCCGCGCCTGCATACGGCGTTTGGCATCTGGGACGGTGAACGGCTGTTCGGGACGCTGAAGCTCTTCGGAGCACCCGACGAAGGCGTCGATTTCCCAAGCGACGCCTTCCTTTCGGATCAAATAGCGCAAAACGCCGGGCGGCGCGGATTGCGGACAGAACCAATTGCCGGTGTGGCTCTCGACCACGGAGCAGTCGTGCCGCTCTGGTTCCTCGCCGAGGCGGGATGGAGCGGACCGGTCGTCGTGCTGGCGTTGAGTGCGACGGAAGACTCACGAGTGGTGGGGCTTGGCGAAGCGGTCGCCGAGGCCGCCGCGCGTGTCGGCAAGCGCGTGGCTTTCATTGCGAGCGGCGACATGAGCCACCGGCTGACCGCAGATGCGCCGTGCGGATTCGATGCGCGGGGAGCTCAATTCGACCAGTGGTTGATTGGCAACCTGCGCCGCGGCGCTCATCGTGAACTGCTGGATTTCAGCCCGAACCTCAAGAGGGCCGCAAAGGAAGACGCCCTCGATTGCGTGCTCGTTGGGCTGGGAGCAACGGGGTTTGATGCAGCCGGGAGCGAAGTATTAAGTTATGAAGGTCCCTTTGGCGTCGGCTACGGGGTGGCTATATTATACTATGAGTCTTGCTCCGACAAACATGCTTGAGCCCCTGACCCAATCCGATTACCCAGGCCGATGGTGGACAATGCTTCCGGATGGACGCATCGAGTGCCGGCTTTGCCCGCGTTTCTGCAGGCTCAAAGACGGTCAGCGCGGATTCTGCTTTGTCCGAAGACGAGCGGGCGATGCAATGGTCTTGACGACCTACGGGCGCAGCAGCGGGTTCTGCGTCGACCCGATCGAGAAAAAGCCGCTCAACCACTTCCTTCCGGGAAGCAGCATGCTTGTCATTCGGCACCGCCGGCTGCAATCTCGGTTGCCGGTTCTGCCAGAATTGGGACATCAGCAAGGCCCGCGAATGGGACAAACTGGCCGATGCAGCGTCGCCCGAGCAAATCGCACGCGCCGCACAACGCCTCGGCTGCCGGTCGGTCGCATTCACTTACAACGATCCGGTGATCTTCGCCGAGTATGCCATCGATGTGGCGCACGCATGCCACGAGCTCGGCATCAAGGCCGTCGCCGTGACGGCGGGATATATTACGGCGGATGCGCGACCGGAGTTCTACCGGCACATGGACGCGGCGAACGTGGACCTCAAGGCGTTCTCGGAGGACTTCTACCATCGGCTCTGTTTCGCGAGCCTTGCCCCGGTGCTGGAAACGCTGAAATTTCTCCGCGACGAGACCCGCGTTTGGTTTGAAGTGACTACTCTGCTCATCCCCGGCGAAAATGACAGCGACGCCGAGATTCATCGGGCCGCTGAATGGTTCGCCGAGAATCTCGGGCCGAACGTGCCGTGGCATTTCACTGCGTTTCATCCCGATTTCAAGATGCTCGACAAACCGCGCACGCCCGCAAGGACACTCGCGCGCGCGAGGGAAATCGCCCGATCCAAAGGGCTGCACTACGTTTACACCGGCAATGTGCACGACTCCTCGGGAGGCAGCACTTGGTGCCCGGGCTGCGGCAACCTCCTCATCGAGCGGGACTGGTATGAACTCGGCGAGTGGAACCTGGCGGGCGATCGCTGCGCTTTCTGCGGCTGTAAAATTGCCGGACTCTTCGAAGAGAGGCCAGGGAGTTGGGGCGCACAACGCCTCCCGGTGCGACTCTCCAAGAGAGCGACCGCTTCTCTCCCCTGAATCTAAGCCAGTCTACTTCGCAGCAGGGCCTTGCCGACGGCTCTTGCGTTGCATCTTTTTCCGCCCCGGTTGTTGCCCTCTGGATGCAGATGAAACGGCTCGCCGGGTTTCCACGGCATGCAACTCTGCCTCCGTTTCGATTTCGTTCTTAGGAAGGTTGAACTCTGTGGATTTCATAACGACCGATGTAAGTTACAAGCTTTCCGATCGCCCAAAAGCTCCGGTTTTTCAAGTGCCGAAATTTCGTGCCTTCTGTGGGAATAAATTTTATCGAAGGGACTCCAGGAGTTGCTCGTATTTGATCCGGTCCGGATGATTCTGGGGAAGGCTGCGTCGGGCGCCGGCCATGAGTTGGTATGCGAGGCGCCGCGCCTCGATATCCTGACGCTGACCTTTCTTGAGCACGGAATACTCGTACAAGACGGCAAGCGTCTCCGGATGTGCTGGACCCCACGTTTGCTTGAGTCCATCGAGAGCCCGATCGTAAAGCGAGGCCGCACTGGAGGTATCGCCCTCGTCACGCACGATGTCGGCGAGCGTGGCCATGCTGCTGAAGGTGTCGGGGTGTTGGGAACCCAGAACTCGTTCGCGACCGTCGAGCGTCGCCCGTGCCAACACCTCAGCTTCCTCGAGTTTTCCCTCTTTCCGCAACGTGCGAGCAAGATTCTCCTCGCTTGTAAAGGAATCGGGGTGATCCGCGCCCAGCGCTTTCCTGCGGCTTTCGAGACAGCGGCGGTAGAGATATTCGGCCTCGACGTAGTTCCCTGTCTCCAAATGAAACGCTGCGAGATTGTTGAGCGCAAGCAACGTCTCCGGATGCTCGCTTCCCTGAACCCGTTCACGGACTTCCAGGCAGCGCCGATAAATCGACCCCGCAGCCCAGGGATCGCCCTTTCGCAACAAGAGGTTCGCGAGATTGCCCTGCCCCGCCAGCGTCGCGGGATGGTCGGGACCGAGCTTGGTGTTGAGTAACTCGACCAGTTCTCGATAGAGCGGCTCGGCCGCAGCATAATCCCCCTTGTCCGAAAGCAAGTTCGCCAGATTATTCAGACACGAGAGAGTATCCGGATCGTCAGACCCTGCGGTGCGACGCATTGATTCCCAGGCCCGGCGGGAAAACGGCTCCGCCCCGGCAAGATCGCCCTTAGCGGTGAGAACGAGCGCCAGGTTATTCAAGCTCGCCAGCGTATGGGGATGATCCGGCCCAAGCGTGCGCTCCCGGAGTTCCAAGCACTGCTGATGCAGGTGCTCTGCCTCAGCGTTGCTGCCGCGTTCGTGCAGCAGGTTCGCAAGATTGTTCATTGCCGACAGGCTATCAATATGTTCGGGTCCCAAAATCCTTTGCCGCTCCGCGAGGCACTTGCGAAAGAGATCCTCGGCAGCCGCATAGTCTCCCCTCTCCTGGAGCACGAGAGCTTCTTCCTCCATGCCATCAGGTCTCTGGGGAGTGGGTGATGGCGTGGCTTTGGAAGGCTGTTTGCCCGAAACCAAGGCAGGAATGAACAGACTCGCAATAACTCCAACAGCCAGAAGACCAAGAGCAAGCAGACGCCAGGCCGGCGGGCCGGGACGCGTCGGGTGACGGGCTGTCTTTCGGAGTGGTTTGATGGCAGGAAGCTACCTGGACATGTCGTCGACCACGAGAATCAACGTCAGGATTTCAAAAAATGGATCCATTGTTCGACGGCGATGCCGTTAATACGCTGCATATCGGCTCCTCCGAGCATTGCAAATTCCTGCGCGCAACACGCGAAAAACGTCTCAAATCCCGCCGGGCTTGTCTCAATGAGCATCCGGCTGGGAACATCACTGGTATTCTTGAAGGTATGAATCGATTCTGGCGGCATGAATGCAACGCCACCGGGTCCCAAGTTATGCGATTGATTGTCGTAGAAGAACGCCTCCGTACCCTCCTGGACCACGAAGAGTTCATCCTCGTTGAGGTAGCGGTGCAGCGGTCCGCCACCGGCTGGAGTGCTCTCGGTCCACATGCAAGCTTTCCTCCTGTTTGCGCACCGACCAGATGGAAGGTTACTTGTTCGCCAGAGGCATGCAACGTGTCACCCTCGCCAGAAACAAGGCTGACGGGACGCGACTCTGTAGTCATGCTCAGAAAAGAGGTTGCCGCGAATGCCAAAATTTGACAAGCCAAGCCTTCGGGACGTCGAGCCTGAATCTGTCGGGCGCCAAGCACCATGGAGCGTCTGATTCGATTCGAAAGCCTGCACGACCTGCCATTTCCGCGTGAGGCGGTCTGGCCGGCCCTCGCCAATACCGACTGGATGAACCGCTCCCTCGGTTTGCCGGCAGTCCAGTATGAGTTCACCGCAAAAGCCGAAGGTGGAAGCACCGTCCGTGCCCGGGCCCGTGTCGCGGGTCTCGAGGTGGCATGGCAGGAATTTCCGTTCGAGTGGCTGGAACCCGAGTACTATCATGTCCGGCGCGTATTCGAGAACGGTCCGCTGAGCGAAGCCGTTGTAGGGATCGAGCTTATTCCGCATTCCGGGGCGACGCGCTTGAGGGTGATATCCGAAGTTGTCCCCAGGAATGCGCTGGGACGATTCCTGGCGCAAAGGGTGCTGTTTCCGAAAACCAGGCATGATATGCGCCGCATTGCGGCACAGACAACCGCCTTTCTGCGCGGCCAGAAGCCGGTGGCCTTGCCGCGCCTGACCGTCCAACCTATAGACGAAGCCGCCTTGAACGCCGGGCTTGATAAGTTGAGGCAAGCCGGTGTTCCAGGCGAACACGTTGATCGCCTTCGCGGGATGCTCTGCGAAGCCCCCGATGTGGAGCTTACACATATTCGCCCCCTGGCTATCGCCCGGCAATGGAATGCCGATCCCTGGGAAGTTTTGTCCCTTTTCCTTCACGCCACGCGCGGCGGTCTTTTGGATTTTCGATGGGAAATTCTCTGTCCGAACTGCCGCTCCTCGAGACAAAAACCAGTCACATCGCTCAGCGCGCTCACACGAACGTCCCATTGCGACGTGTGCCAGATCGAATTCGACGCCCAGTTCGACCGATCGGTCGAGCTCAAGTTTGCGGTGAACCCAGCCGTTCGCAAACGCGACGATCAAACCTTCTGTCTCGCCGGTCCTGGCGGCAAGCCCCATGTGCTCAGCCAGATATGGCTCGAGGCCGGCCAGGAACGATCCTGGAAACTGCCGCGGCTGACCCGTCCGGCGCGTCTTCGTTCGCCGCAAGTGCGCGGGTCCTTCGTCATCGATCCGGGCGAAGTCGGCGAAGAGCGGCCGGCTCTCATCCGCACGAGCGTGGAGGGATTTGAGATCGACTATGGCCGCGGAGATGCCGAACAAAGCTTCGCCACCGTCCAGAATCCGAACCCCTTCCCCGTTGTGCTGAGTTTCGATGAGATGGGATGGAGCGACGACATCCTGACCGCTGCGCGAGTGACGAACTGGCAGGAGTTTCGCGACCTCTTTTCAAACGAGGTGATTTCGCCCGATGAGGACATCGTAGTGGGATCGCAGGTGATCCTTTTCACCGATCTGCGCGGCTCGACAGCGCTCTATGGACGGATTGGCGATGCGCCTGCCTACGCGCTGGTCCGAGACCACTTCACAATCTTGACGGCGGCTGTTCACCGTCACCATGGCACCGTGGTCAAGACGATCGGTGACGCCGTGATGGCATGCTTTAGCCGGGTGGATGAGGCGTTGGGAGCCGTCGGCGACATGAATCGCGACCTGACAACGCCCCGCTCGCAGCAACCCTCCAAGACGCCTTTGACGCTGAAAGCCAGCCTGCATGTTGGGGCCTGTCTCGCGGTAAACGCCAACGATCGGCTCGACTTCTTCGGCAGCACAATCAATCTGGCAGCTCGCATGATCTCCTGTTGCCACGGCGGCGATCTGGCGGTCTCGGACGAAATTTTTCAGCGCCCCGAGATGAAGGAATTCCTGAAAAACTGCACAGCCTCTCCCGAGCCCTCGGAAGTCCGCTTTCGCGGCTTCGAGGCCCCTCGCCGAGTCTGGCGGATTCCCATGGCCCCGCTCCCCGGCTGATCGGAAAAGCGGCTTGGCCCGCGCCGGGTACAAAAAAAGTGGCAAGGTTGGCTCACACTGTTTCTTCTCTCCTAGAGAACCAATTCCACTTACTCAGCGAAACCAGAGGAGTTAACCTTGCCTAGTTTTAAGATTGTATAGCTTTCCGAGAATGCAAGTGGTTTTCGGCGGCGGAACGGGAGTTTTTTGGCAGCCTTTCGATCAAGGAACGCCGCAAATTTTTCTCAATTCCTTCGGAAAAGGGTGACCTCCGTCGTTTCAATCGGTCGGGATGGGAACCCGCCGCCACGCTGGCGCCTAGCGCCTGTGCACGAGGCATCACCGCTACAATTGACCTTCTGGCCGGGATGCGTTCTATTGCAATTGCTATGGCACAAATCGTTCCCCTCCTCAGTTCCGGAGTTGCCGGACCGCTTGGCGTTCTGCACCTTCCCCGCCTTTGGCTCAAAGTCTCGCTGGATGCTCACGGCAAACTTGCAGCGGGTTATCCCGCGGTTGGTAAAGGCTTCGACCAAATGGTCATCGACGGCCTTGGTCTCAACCGCGACGCTGTCGTCTCATTCATTTCCGAAAAGCGTCCGACCTATACTCAATTCGAGCAATGGGTTCGTGAGCAACCGGGCGCGAAGCTCGATAAGGAATCCATCGACAAGCTCAACGCCTCGATAAGCGGTTACAATCATGACGACGCCACACGTCGCGGAATCCTCAGCGCCGCAACCCTTCCGGATGACCAGAAAGCTGCGCGCGACGCAGTCAATCTCAACAACCTCGACGACTGGACGGAATTCTATAACGCCGAATTGAAATAGGCAGCCGGTTGCAGCGGCACGCGCGCCAGGCGCCTATCGATCTTCATTCGAGGCGAATCGCGCGCGTCAGAACGATTTGTCGGGATGACACGCCGGCCTCGATGAGAAATTCCCCGGGTTCGACGACCCAATGGCGTTTCGCTTCGCTCCAGAATGCGAAAGCCGCCCTTCGAAGATCGAATTGCACACGTCTCGACTCTCCTGGCTCAAGAGCCACTTTGCCAAATTCCTTTAACTCCCGGAGCGGACGCTCCACTGAAGGGGCGCGTTGGCCAACGTAAATCTGAACCACCTCGGAGCCGGGGCGATCGCCGGTATTCTTGACGGTAAGCGCCACGCGCACGTCCGTTGCGACCGATTCGACAGAAAGTCCGGAGAGTTCAAACGTCGTGTAGGTGAGTCCATACCTTTTCTTCCAGTGTCATTCGCTCCAGCAATTGGTCGATTCGCTGCTCGATGATTGCGCGGGCGGTTGCTGGCGCAGGAGGCATGGTGGCAGAGGTCATGGAGCGCCTACTACTGCGGCGCGACGTGCGCTTTTTCAATCGATATCGGAGGCTTATCGAAACGCCGGGACCGAGAAAACTTTCACTGGCTCATCCAATCCACGCACCTGTTGCGGGGGAAATTCTTTAAAGGGCAGCCCGCCTCGCAGTTGACTCCGCGTGGTCTCGCTCAGAAGGATCGGTGCCCCGAGCAGTTTGGTAAGGTGTTCGATTCTCGATGCAAAGTTTACCGTGCTTCCGATAGCGGTATATTCCAGGCGCTCCGGCGATCCGACGCTGCCTACGATAGCCGGCCCCGTGTGAATGCCCACTCCGATCGCGAGAGTTGGTTTTCCTTCGAGGGCCAGATCGCGGTTAAGCCGCTCGAGGGAGCGGAGCATGTCGCACGCAGCCGCCAGGGCAGCCCCGGCATGATCGGCCAAAGTGCCGCCAACGCCAAAGAGCGCGAGAAACCCGTCGCCCAGGAATTTATTGACCATTCCGCCGTGCCGCGCTTCGACGACTTCGACCATCGTCCCGAGAAATCGATTCAAGACCTTCACGGTCTCGCGCGGCTCCGCTGCGGCGCTCATCGTGGTAAAAGAACGAATATCCACAAACATGACCGTTATGACCTCCTCGACGCCACCGAGCCCCGGATCGCGGGCCAAAATCTGCTCCGCCGCCTTTCGCCCAACATGAAGACCGAACGTTCGCCGCAGCCGGTCCTTTTCACGAAGTTCAACGATCATTCGGTTGAATTCCCCGATGAGCAACCCGAATTCATCCACACGAGCCAGGGGAATCTGAACGTCAAGCTCTCCCTTCGCAACCGCCCGGGCCGCGCTGCGCAGGTGGTCGATTGGCTCCATCACCAGGCGGCTGATCAGGATCGCCGTACACAGCCCGAAGGCGATTCCGACACTGCCAACAAACACTGCAAGCCATTGCGGACTGCTGCCCGGAGTTGCCGGTGCGAAGCTCAAGAGAAGCAGTGACCCGATTGGGCAGATGCCCGCGGAGATGGCCCAAAGCATTCCGCGGGCGCGCAAGGAGAGTGCCACCGCCCCGGGGGTGAGGTCGGCGCGCGTGCCCCGGAAAAGCACGGGAAATAGCCCCCTGTGGCTTGCCAGCTCAACAAGAAAAAAGCTGTGCGTTAACGAGATGAAACCCGATACCCCGAAGGAAATTGGCAAATGCCAAAACAGGCGCGCGTCCAGATTGTGATCCACCGCGCGCAGCGAAAGAAGAAACACCGGAATACAAAGCAGCCAGCCGGCGCCGGTAATGAGAGCCCCAAGGAATGGCAGAAGGATCGCGCGCCGCCGCGCTCGGAAAAGTGCCGCATCCGGAACGTCCTCACCCGCCTGCAAACGTTCAAGTACCGGCCGAAGCGAATAAACAAGGCGCACCCAGAGATAGAATCCGATCGGATAGCAGATGCTGTTGTAGACGACAATGGTCTGCAAAAATCGTCGCTTGAGCGCGCCAGTGACAAGCAATGGATCAACAACGGCGATGTTGTACCAAATGTTAAAAGCGCTTCCAAGAATCTGAGGCAACGCCGGAGCGAGTGCAGTCACAAGCAACGCATACTTGATGCGCCGCGCTTCGGACTGGCAATTTGGCGACATATGCATGGCCGCAAACTATTGACGCACGAACAAATCCGACAATAGCACGGGAACCACCTGATGGCATTACGCCGCGACGATGCCAGCCTAGCCGGCGAGCTTTTCGCCAAAGAATCGAAGCAGCAAACTCATGCAAACGTGCGCGAGCGCCGGATTGTAACGCGGACCTTCGTCGCGGAGGAATGCATGGGCGGCATTGAATTCGTGCCATTCAAACTCTGCCTGCGCTTCATTGAGCCGCTCTGCGATCTTGAGGCGCCCCTCGAGGGGAACGTGGGGGTCCTGCCTGCCCCAAACGAAAAGAACTGGCGACCTCGATCCTCCGAGTCTCTGCAATGTGTCGTCGTTCTTGCCCGCGCCAAGCGAGCTCGAATGAATATCCGTGGGGTAAAAGGCGACTACGGCGCTGACATCCGGATGAAAACCCGCCCGAACCGCAAGATGCCCGCCAAGGCACACACCGTAACTTCCAATCCGGCCCGTGCACCGTTCGTTTCCGCGAAGGAATTTCACGACAGTGTCGGTGTCTTCGTCGTACGACGCCAGTTCCTTGGTATATTTCAGCTCGTTCCCTCTGTCGGACCCCGCCTGATCGTAAGCCAGGACGGTTCCCGGCGGCTCAAACTCATGATAGACCTCCGGCACCGCAACCAGGTAACCGTGACCACTCAATGCGGAAGCCATTCGGCGGATCGGACCGGTGACCTGAAATATTTCCGAGTAGAAGATCACGCCGGGGTGGCGTTCTATTCCCTGCGGGATGAATAGATGGACCCGCATCGGGCCCCGCGAGGTGTCGATGTCGACAAAGGTATCCGCGACTATGGTCATTTGAGCTAGGAGACTCCGCGAGCCACTGCCCGTTTGACGCAGGTTCGTCAATTACAAAAATTAAGAGCGCGCGCGCGACGAAACCCGATTTGACAAGCCTTGTCGCTGGGCCTTATATAAAGTTTGTGAACCCCCTGGCGCTGCTGAAATGCAGAATGCTCGCAATCGTCCTGGCGGGACTCAGCATTGCAGATCTGTTTGCGCTCACTGGGTGCGTCTATCCCGTCGGGGCAGGAGTTGTCGTTGGCCCACCTCCCGTTCCCGGGCCCTCCCTTAACGTCGCCCTTTATGGCACCCCGGCAGGCTATTATTACATGAACAACCCCGTTTTCATCTATCGCGGCAGGCCAGCCTATTACTACGGGGGAAGGCGCTTTTTTTATCGCCCAGGCAATCGCTATTATTATCGACGCGGTTACCGCTACTATTATTGATGACCAACAACCCAACCCAGACAGCCAGAAAACTATGAGCCTCTTTGATGCTATTCTTTCCTCGATGAACGACCCTTCCCGTGCAACCCAAAAGAGTGATCTTGAGGGCTTGCTAGGCGCCTTCGGAGGCGGCGGCGGCGGCTCTTCGCAAAACGTCGGCCAGATGGCCGGCCTGATCGGCGGCTTGCTCAAGCCGATGCTTCAGGAGCAAAAGGCAGTCAGCGGTGAACAAGGTGTTGACTCCTTGCTGCACGACATCAAGCGAAGCGCCAGCTCGCCCGATCAACTCCGACAGGTCTTGGGCACTGATCGCATGGATCAAATGGTAGGCCGCGCCCAGCAGAAGACCGGCTTGGACTCGAATACCGTAATGCGACTCATCTCCGTTGCGCTTCCGGCGGTGATTGCCTTGCTGCAATCAGGACGCCCCGCCGCGGCACCCGCCGGCACAGCCGTCACGGGCGCGACCCGCGCAACAGCGGGTGGCCAGACAAATCCGATTCTTTCCCAGTTTCTCGACTCTGACGGAGACGGAGACGTGGATATGACGGATATGCTCCAGCTTACCTCACGATTCCTCCAGAAATAAGCCTTGCACTGAAAATTCCCGCGACGTTTCGATCTTTCCCTCCCGGCTATCGTCGCTGGAATGTGGTCCATCTTCGGGCGTTCATCGTCCGGCACGCTTTCTGCAGCTGCCGCTGAATTCAAGCGAGTGAAGAATAGCGTATGTCGGACAAGAATTCAGCACCCTAATCAAACTCGCGCGCTCGACGGCGTTGTCACTCGGGGAATCTTTCCTATTCTCCGACCATGCCAGACGACGTGCCTTATCCCGAACACGCTTCGACAGAACCAGGAAGTCTCAGAGACTTCAAGAGCCGGCATCCCAGAGACATCGCTGAAGAGATACGCGATCTTCCTCTGGCGCGCATCCGCGAGATCCTGAGGGAACTTCCGGACGCGCTGACCGCGGAGGTTGTCTCCCAACTGCCCCCCGACGTGCAGGTGCGTCTCTTTGAGTCCATGCAGGTCTCCAATGTTTCCGGCATCGTCGGGGAAATGTTCAGCGACGACGCCGCAGACGTGCTTGGCCATGTCTCGGCCGCGCGGCTGCGTGAAATCATGAGCGGAATGCCTCCGGAAGAGGCTGGGCAGATCCGAGACCTTCTAAAGTATCCCGAGGATACCGCGGGAGGCATCATGCAGACGGAGGTCGTCTCCGTTCCGGAGGATGCCAGTATCGCGGAGGCCCTCGCTCTGCTCCGCCGCGAGGAGGAGGAGCTGCCCAATGGGATCTTTTACATTTACGTGACCGACGCCGAACGCCGGCTTCGCGGTGTCTTGCGGGTGCGCGATCTCCTCTTCAGCCCCTCAAATCTCAAGATCCGGGACATCATGGTAACCGAGGTCCGGGCCGTGTCGGTGCATGCGGACCAGGAGGAGATTGCACGCCTCTACCGCGCCTACGGATTTAGCGCCATCCCGGTCGTTGATGATTTTCAGCGACTGTGCGGGGTAGTGACAGCAGACGACGTTCTCGATGTTGTCGAAGAGGAGGCCACCGAGGACATGCAGCGGATGGTCGGTCTTTCCGGTGAAGAGGCGGCAGAAACGCCCTGGACGCATTCCGTGCGCAATCGCCTTCCCTGGCTCTACTTCAACCTTGCGACTGCTTTCCTAGCCGGATGGGTTGTGTCATTGTTCGAAACAACGATCGCGAAGTACGCGGTCCTTGCCATCTTCTTGCCGATCATCGCCGGGCAGGGCGGGAATGCGGGGACACAAACTCTCACGATCATCGTTCGCTCGATTGCGCTCGGAGAGCTTCCGGAAAAGCGCCACCGCTCAATCCTGGTGAAGGAAATATTGGTCGGCCTGCTCAATGGCCTGGCTATTGGTCTGGTGGTCGGAGGAGTTTCGTGGCTCTGGCGGGGCGAATTCGTCCTGGGAGTCATCACATTCGCCGCGATGGCAATGAACATGGTTGCGGCGGGCATAGCGGGCGTGTTGATACCGCTCGGACTCAGAGCGCTTCGCATCGACCCGGCTCTGGCCTCCGCAATCCTGCTGACGACGGTCACCGATGTCGTCGGCTTCTTTTTGTTCCTGGGCCTGGCAGCCCTAGTCCTCAGCTACTTTCCCACTGCGCTGTAGTCCGAGGCCTTCCGGCGCTCTTTCCGCGCCGTTTGCGGAATCGCTCCGGAGCGATTAGAATTGGATATGAAAGCGGCTGCCTTGGCGTGTTTATTGGCGGCAGTCGGTTGGGCGAAGGCGGGGCCGCCTGTCTTCATCACGACGCCGCCCCAATCCATTATTGTCTCCACGCAAGCGCAGGGTCCTCTGAGAACGACGTCGGCATCGAATCAGGCGACCATGAGCCAGATCATCAATCAGCTCAATCAGCGGCAGTTCCAGCTCAAAGTCGCCGCGGCTCAAACGGCCCCGCAGCGCGCCGTGTTTGTTCCTCAAAGAATCACCGTCAAGAGTGGAAAGTAGTCGCCGAACGACGATACGAGAAATTCTCTTGTGTCGCGCCTGACGGACGGTGAAAGAACCTTCCGGTCGCTCATCGGGGAATCTGTGAAAGTCTCTTCATGCAAAAAAACATTCGCATCGCCTTGGTCAGCGGAAGCTTGAATCCCGAGAGCCTGAGTCGCCAGATGGCCGTGCATGCCGCCACCTCTCTGGATTCTCTCGGGGCGAATGTTGATTTTATTGATCTCCAGCAGGTCAAGCTTCCCCTCTGCGATGGTGACACGGCCTACTCGGATCCCGAGGTCGAAAAGACCCGAATTCGCATAGAAAAAGCCGCGGGCGTCTTGGTCGCAGCGCCGGTCTACAACTTCTACATGAATGCCGCTGTGAAAAACCTGGTGGAGCTTACCGGGAGCGCGTGGGAAGGAAAGATCGTTGGATTTTTGAACGCGGCGGGAGGTTATTCCAGCTATATGTCGGTGATGAGCATCGCCAATAGTCTGATGCTGGACTTCCGATGCGTCATCGTGCCTCGATTCGTCTACGCCACGGGCTCCGCTTTTCGAGACGGCGCCGTTTCGGACAAGAAGCTGGCCGGACGAATCGACGAGCTCGCGAACGACTTGGTCCGCTTTGCCAAGGCGCTCTCAGATCCGTAGCGCTTGATACCAACAGCCTCCGCAAGCTTCATCCAGAAAGCACGGGCAAAAAGGCGACTCTCAAATCAAAGGCGGCCAGGTCCTTCGGAAAAATTTTCGCATGACAAGGCGAAACGGGTGTGTTATCCTAAATACTCATGCCTATGCAAAGAAAAAGTGCGTTCTCGCGTCGTCTTCCTGATTTGGTGACTGAAGAGCTTGTTGCCGCTCTCTCGAAGAAAGGATCTTCGTTTGAGTTCAAGCAACTCTTCGACGTCGTGCACGAACGCCTGCGTGCCCGCAATGCGGCAAGCGGAGGAGAGGAGATGCTCCGCCTTCGCGCATACGAAAAACTTCAGAACCTCGTCTCGCGCGGCATGGTCAAGAAGAGCGGAAAAAAATACCGCGGTTTGGCATCGCTGGCGAAGGCCTTGACACCGCCCGCTGAGCTCGCGGGAGTTGGAAAGTAGCTTCAGAATTCCGGAGCTCGGCCCCTTCTCGCAGCATCAATGTTCAGGACGACGTTTCCTGGGGCGTGGTGATATGCGCCGATTTCAAGTAGACGGGCTGGGGGTTGTTGGGCTCCCACTCCGCGGCGACCAGAGCTAATCTTGCGGCGCTCGGCGTGCGGATAATGACGCCCTTCAGGAATTCGATCGGGGCAGGCGCGACGATCGAGAGGTCGGAGTTTTGCTCGACGGCGGCCACCAGCTGGGGCTTTCGAAAAAGTTCAGGCTGCTCGCTGAGTTTCCCATCGAGGACACGCGCGAAATAGTATTGTTCGCGTCGCGCGTCGCCGACGGCGCAGTAGCTGCCCTCACCAAGCCCGAGGAGCGAGGAAACGCCTACCAGTGGAATCGCACGAGCGGTGGCGATGCCCCAAGCCACCGCAATGGCTGAACGAATCCCATTGTAGCTGCCCGGCCCGATTCCGACGATCACGCGACTGATGCGTGGCGTCCCCCCAAGAACGCTCTCGAGCGCGGAGAACAGGGCTCCGCCGCGGCCACGCGGAACATCGACGCAGACCTCGCGAATGATCTGGCGGTCGGTGGTCACAGCCACGGAGGCGCGTGGCGTCGAAGCATCAAGAGCAAGGATCACGGCGCGCGCGAGCCGCGAATGCGACGTCCGCCCCTCGGCAAGATTTCGAAACTCAAGCGGATGGTTCGCCCAGGAAGGGATTCGGGAAACTTGTCGCCCCATTCCACCACGATGCCACCGTCCACGAGGCAGTCGTCGAAGCCTGTGCCATACAATTCTTCCGCGCTCTTAAGCCGGTAGAAGTCGAAATGATGAAGCGGAAACGGGCCGCCCGCATACTCATGCATGATCGTGAAACTCGGGCTGGAAGGTTCCTCAGCGCATCCAAGCCCGGCGGCAACACCTTTGGTGAGCTGGGTTTTCCCCGCCCCAAGAGGTCCCTCCAGACTGAGGACGGTGCCCGGCTCAATCAGCGTGGAGATCTCTTCTCCAAGATGAACGGTTTCCTCGGGAGTACGGCAGACCACTCCTTGCCCCGAGAAGAGTTCATCAAGCATTGGTTTTCGGTTTGCCATGAAATCACTAATCTAGTTCGCTCCCAGTTATGAGCTCAACCCCGCTCTGGAATCGCTCCCTGAAATTTTCCCTCGAGAGCGCCGCCAGAAATCTTTGGCCGGAACACAGTCTCGTCGGTCTCAAGCGCGCTGTTGCAGTTCTTACCGTCGGCGCGGTATTCCTGGCCGGATGCGATAGTCCGCAAAGAACCGTCGATTCGATTCGAAAGCAACTTACGGAATTCAAGGCTGCCCCGGACGCTACCAAGCAGGCGAAAATTGAGACAGACCTCGCAAAATTGGAGAGCCAGATCGCCGGACTCGAACAGCGCGGAGATCCCAGAACCGAAGAAATGAAGAGGCAACTGGCTTCACTGCGTAGCGATTATCAGGCCGCGAAAATCGCGAAGGCTCTCCTGGATGCGAAGAGTGCGATCGAGGGCTTCGGGCAAGCTATCAAGGACACCGCCGAAAGCGTCGAAGACGCCTTCAAGAACTCTCAAACAAATAGCAACGAATAACTCGAAGACCTCGTTGGTTGAGCGCGACGGCACGATTGCCGCAAGACCGACCTTCGCCGCGGCGCCGGGAATCGGCCGACCCGCGCTTCTGAGCGTTAGAAACTCAACGCGACAGCACCAATAGTCGCAGATCTTCCACGCCGATCTCTTTAAGGCTCCCGACCGCCAGGTCGGCGTGGCCAAGCAGATCAATCGGATTCGTCGTCGCCACAGCGACGACTTTCATCCCCGCGCGGCGCGCGGCCTCGATGCCAAACAAGGCATCCTCCAGCACGACGCAGTCTTGTGGCTGAATGCCAAGAAGAGAAGCAGCCTTCAAAAAAACGTCGGGAGCGGGCTTGCCGTTGACAACGTCGTCCGCGCTAACGACTTCATCGAAGAACTCGCCCAATCCCGTTGAAGCAAAAATGGAGTCGAGATTCTCGCGCGGCGTGGAGGAGCCTACCGCTCGAGGAACGCCGGCAACCCGGAGCGCCCCGAGCAGTTCTCTTGCGCCCGGCAGGATTGTCATTCCGCCTTGGCCCACGAGCTCGCGGTACAATGCTTCCTTCCGGTCCCCGAGTCGCTGGATTTCGAGGGGATCAGAGCTCCAACCCAGAATGTCAGAAATGATCACCTCATTCTTTTTCCCGAAGCCCCTCTTAAAATGGCCGGCAGGCAGCAGTTTGCCCGTCTCTCCGGAGAGGAGTTCCCAGGACTTCTCATGCTGCGCCGAGGAGTCGATTACCACCCCATCCCAGTCAAAAATTGCGGCAAACTCTCTCACGACTTAAGGATACCTCCGATGGCCGCTTCGTCGGGGGCGGGCCCCACTATCGCCGCAGTCGCGCAATGCGCGTCCAGAAAATCTTTTGCCGCCGCCTGCACGTCCTCGCAAGTCACACCACGCAGCCGCGAATGGATTTCCTCCGGGTCGATGATCCTCCCATAAACCAGGACGGAACCACCGAGACGCATGTTGTGAGTCGAGGTTCGCTCCAGCGACATGCGACTCGTCCCGACCGCATACTCCTTCGCGCGCTTGAGCTCAGCCGGACGAACAGGTCGCTTCTTCAAATCCTCAAAGGTTGAGAGGATCAGACGCAGAGACTTCTCGACGTTCCGTTGCTCGAGCCCCAGCGAAATATTGAGCATCCCCGTATCCTTGAAGCTCGAAGGGTGCGCGCTCACGGAGTAGCAGAGTCCCCGCTTCTCGCGCAGTTCCTGGAATAGCCGCGAACTCGCGTTGCCTCCAAGAATCACGTTCAAGATCTGCATGGCGTAGCGCCGCGAATCGTGATGGCTCGGGCCCGGAAAACCCAAGGCGACCTGCGTTTGCTGGACGTCGCGCCGTTCGGAAACGACGGTCGGCTCGCGCGAATAGTCCGGCGCTTTGACCTGGCGAACAGGTTTTCGGGATGGAATCTTTTCGAGGAGCCTGCAGGCATGCGCGATCACCTCCTCGTGGCCAATCCTTCCTGCTGCGGAAACCACGGTGCTGCCCGCGTGATAATGTGTCGCGCGATAGGACAGAAAATCATCGCGTTGCATGCTTTCAACGGTATCGGGAGTTCCCGTGAGCGGACGGCCCAGCGGATGGTCGGAAAAAAAATGCTTGTTGAGAAGCTCCTGCACGTGGGACGAGGGCTCGTCTCGATACATCAGAATCTCTTCACAGATGACGCCGCGCTCGCGCTCGATATCGCGCGTGGTGAACTTCGGATTCATATACAAGTCGCACAGGACATCGCAGACGCGCGGAAAAAACTCGGCCGCGGCGGTGGCGTAGTAGCACGTTCGCTCCTCCGAGGTATAAGCATTCATGTCACCGCCTACCCCCTCCACCTCCTCCACGATGCGTCGAGCGGATCGCCGGGACGTGCCCTTGAAGAGCATGTGTTCAATGAAGTGCGAAATGCCGTTCAGATTGGCCGGCTCGTGGCGACCTCCAACACCCGCCCAGATACCCATCGCGGCCGTTTCGACATGAGGAGATCTCGCAGGTCGCGATGCGAAGTCCGCTGGCAAGTGTAGTCAGCCTGGCATTCATCGAATCCAAGGACAAAGCGGTTACTCAGGTCGGTGGCGCGGAACCCTTCCCGCGCGTTTGGAGAATCATTTCCGCCAACTCGAGATCGCGAGGGTATGTGACCTTGACATTCCAATCAGGATTCTCAACGACCCTTGCCTTGCCGCCCGACCGGATGAGAAGGGAAATCTCGTCCGTAATCGTGCCGCCCGCCTCCCGCACGTCCTGGAGCAGGGATTCAAGGACGCCGAGCTCCAGGATCTGCGGAGTCTGCATCCGCCAGAGGTTCTTTCGAGAAACCGTCTCCACAGTGAGCAATTGGTTGTTAACTCGATGAAGGGTATCCGTTACGGGTTCGGCGATGACAGAGGCGCCGAACTCCCGGGCAGCTTGATAGCAGGCGGAAACCATCTCGGGCGTCACCAAAGGGCGCGCGCCATCGTGAACGGCGACGAAGATCGGGCGCGGATCTGTGAATGCCGCCGTGCCCGCCAGGACGGATTGCACGCGCTCCTTGCCGCCGGGCACGATCTGATGAACCTTGTGAAATTCAGCGGCGAGAGCTTGAAACTCCTCGATCCGATCGGCGGCGCAAACTAGAACGATGTGGTCGACATCCGGGCAATCGTTGAACGCCGCAAGACTGTGCGCGATAAGCGGCCGCCCACCCAGGGGTGCGGAGAGCTTGTCGAAGCCCATACGCCGGCTTGCCCCGGCGGCGACGACAATGGCTGCGAAATCTGGAGAGGTATCGTTCAAGGAAGAAGTTTCTGCACCGCGCTGCTTAGGGTCTTTCCGTCGGCCCGGCCGGCTGCCTTGGCAGTGGCGATTTTCATGACGGCGCCCATCTGTTGTTTGGAGACCGCTCCCGCTTCCGCAATCGCCTCTTTGACCAGAACGGTAATCTCATCCTGCGACAAGCTCGCGGGCAGATACGCAGAAAGAATCGCGATCTCAGCGCTTTCGGACGCCGCCCGCTCCGGACGCCCACCCCGCTCGAAGCCCTCGACAGAGTCCTGCCTTTGCTTGATCTGCTTCCGAATCACCGAGGCGACTTCAGCATCTTCAAGCACAGCGCCGGCGCCTCCCTTCTCAATTGCTGCGTTCATCATGGCCGTTTTGAGCATCCGCAATGCATTAAGCCGAGTTGTATCCCTGGCCCTCATGGCGTCCTTGATATCATTGTCAACTTGGGATTGGAGAGTCATCAAGAAAATCAATAGACAGGATTCGCAGGATTTACAGGATTAAGAAATGTCTGTCCGCACCCGATTTGCCCCTTCGCCCACCGGTTATCTGCACGTCGGGGGTGCGCGCACGGCGCTGTTCAATTGGCTCTTCGCGCGAAAGAACGACGGAAAATTCATTCTGCGCATCGAAGATACCGATGAAAAACGGAATAGCCCCGAGGCCATGCAGGCGATTTACGAGGGACTAAACTGGCTTGATCTCAATTGGGACGAAGGCCCGAACGTTGGCGGGAGTTTTGGTCCCTACCTGCAAAGCCAGCGAGAGGAAGTCTATCGGAAGCACCTTTCCGAGTTGGAGGCGGGCGGCCATACTTATTTGGACGAAGGCGCGGTCCGGTTCCGGTCACCGCGCAAGACTGTCGTGGTCGAAGATCTCGTTTGCGGGCGGATCGAGTTCGACATGTCAAATCCTGGCACCCATCCCGATATGACTCTCCGGCGGCCGGACGGCTCGTGGATTTTTCACTTTGTGAACGTTGTTGACGATCTGGAGATGAGGATCACGCATGTCATCCGGGGCGAAGATCACCTCTCCAACACACCAAAGCACATCGAGCTCTACCGGGCCCTCGGCGCCGAGCCTCCGAAGTTCGCGCATATTCCGCTGATCTTGAATCACGAGGGCAAGAAGCTGAGCAAACGGGACGGCGGATCGAGTGTGGCTTACTTCGTCGAAAACGGATACGCGCCGGAAGCGGTCCTCAATTACCTCTGCCTCCTGGGCTGGTCCCCAAAAGACAACCGGGAGATGCTTCCGCTGGTGGAAATCCGCGAGCTCTTCGAACTGGAGTCGATCAACCGGCGCAATGCCATCTTCGACTTGGACAAGTGCTTTTGGCTCAATGGCCAGTACATCCTCCAGATGAGCCTCGAGCGCTTTTGCGATCTTTCCCTTCCTTTTGTGGAAAAAGCTGGTATCACCTACGGTTCTCGCGGGGAGCTCCTTCGCGCACTGGCAATCGTCAAACCCAAGGTCAAACACCTTTGCGACGTGCCGGCGTGGATAGGTTTTCTATTTACCGAAGACTACCCTTTCGACGCGGCCTCTGTTGAGAAAGCATTGAAAAAACCCGGCGCGCTCGATCGTCTGGAATCTCTCGCCGCGGCTCTTGCCACGCTCGCCGACTGGTCGCATACCGCGATCGAATCGAAATTGAAGGAAACTGCCGCCACCCTCGGGGTGAAGGCCGGAGACCTGGTCCACCCAGCGCGTGTCGCGGTGAGCGGCAAATCTGTCGGTCCCGGCCTATACGAAATGCTGGAAGTTCTCGGCAAGGACCGCGTTTTGGCGCGCTTCGCCAGAGCAACCGCGCTCCTCCAGGAAAAATGCCATTGATCCGAGCGCAGATCATACAATCCCCGGGATGTGTACGGGCGCTCCTCGGCGCTAGGTTGGGATCGCTGCTGCGAAAGGGTCGGGTACGACCTGCGTTCCACTCGCGATGAACGACACGATTTACGAGGCAAGCCAACTTATCACTCGCGGAGAGAGCTTCCGGTCGATGGCTCCGCCCGCCCGCCTCGCGGTTTTTGGCGATCCAGTCGCTCACTCGAAGTCCCCGTCGTTCCAGAACGCTGCCCTCCGCTCCTGCGGAATAGCGGCGCAATATATTAAGATCCACACGCGCCCAGATGAGCTTTCCGCGGCGCTCCGGGCGCTTCCGGCGGCGGACTTTCTGGGAGCCAACGTCACCATTCCGCACAAGGCCGGAGCTCTCGCCAGCATGGATGAAGCCGACGATTACGCCCGCAGCTCTGGCGCCGTGAATACCGTCGTCGTGGATGGCCAAAAACTGATCGGATTCAACACCGATGGGCCCGGCCTCCTGCGGGCCCTTCGCGAAGAGTTCTATGTGGACCTGCGCGACCTTCGTGTGATGCTTCTTGGCGCGGGAGGCGGCGCCGGCCGCGCGATTGCCGTGCAGTGTGCTCTGGAAAGCTGCGAACGTCTCGTTCTTGTCAATCGCACCTTCGAAAAAGCCAGGACCCTGGCGCAGGAGCTTTCTTCGTATTTCCGCAGTGATCGCCTCGTTGGTCCCGCCGAGCGCCTGGAGGCCATTCCGCACGAGGAGCGCGCATTGCGAGAGCAACTGGCAAAAACCGATCTCGTCATCAACGCCACTTCCGTCGGGATGAAACGCACCGACCCGCGGCTTGTCCCGGCCGGACTCCTCACACCCAACCTCATGGTGTATGACACCGTTTACGCGACCGGCAAAACCCGCCTGATCGAGGAGGCCGAGGCCGCCGGAGCCCGTGTCGCCAACGGCCTCTCCATGCTGCTCCATCAGGGCGCTCTATCCTTCGAAATATGGTTTGGCCGCGCGGCGCCGTTGGAGGCTATGCGCGCGGCATTGAAAGCTGCGAACTGAGGAGACGCCGCGCATCGGCCGCGTCGCGGGCGATCTGCGCCCGCAACTCCTCAATCGAGGAGAATTTCTGCTCCGGACGCAGAAAGCGCTCGAATTTTACTTCGAGGTCATGACCGTAACAATCGCCGGAAAAATCGAAAATATGGACTTCGAGCACGCGATCGGCGTTTCCTCCCACGGTGGGGCGCACACCGACGTTGGCGACCCCGTCGTACCATCGGGAATCCAGCAGGGCGCGCACTGCGTAAACGCCGTTCGGTGGGAACCGCTCGTTATGCGCGGCGAGATTCGCCGTGGGGAATCCGATTCCGCTACCCCGGCCCGCGCCAGACACGACTGTCCCAAGGATGGTATAATCCCTGCCCAGCAGTCGCCGCGCGGTTTCGAAATCACCCGTCTCAACCGCCTTTCGGATGCGCGTGCTGCTAACCAGCGCGCCATCGACCTTCACCGGCTCAATTTCCAGCGTTTCAAAGCCGAATCGCTCGCCAAGACCAGCCAGCATCGCGACATTCCCCGAGCGCCCTTTGCCAAAGGCCCAGTTGTGCCCGACGCAAATCATGCGCAGGGGATTCGCGGAGCGCACGAGCGCTTCGATGAATACTTCCGGCGCCTGAGCGGCAAAGGCCAAATCGAAGGTCGCGAGCAGGAGATACCGGCATCCCAACGTTTCAATGAGGCGCAACTTGTGCGGGGTCGAGGTCAGGAGATGCGGAGCCGAATCCGGTCGCAGAACGCGCGCCGGGTGAGGATGAAACGTTAGGACCAGCGCGGATCCTCGCATCCGCTCCGCTTCGGCAATCGCCCGCCGGATCAAGGCCTGATGGCCGAGGTGCACGCCGTCAAAAACGCCGATCGCCACACAGTGCGGACCCGGAATTTCTGAGAGCTCCGGGACAGAATTCAGGACCTTCATGGTGCCGGCGATTTCATAGGCGATCACTTTTCGATGAACTCGGTCTTCAGTTCTCAGGCACCGCGAAGGCGGGAGACAGTCGGCAGATTCAAGATGCGAGCCACGAGCTGCTCACGGGGCAGAGTTTTGAGTTCTTTGACGCCCAGGGCGTGCTCCACACTGAATCGACCGGACTTGGTGCGACGCAACGTCTGCAAATGCGCGCCACAGCCGAGATCCCGGCCGATGTCATTGGCATAGGTTCGCACATAGAATCCCTTGCTGCACACGACTCGAAAATCGATTTCAGGAAGGCGGATTGCCTGAATCTCATGGGCATACACGCGCACGAAGCGCGGCTCGCGCTCGACCTGCTTGCCCTGACGCGCAAGCTTGTAGAGGGGGACCCCATCCTTCTTGATTGCGCTGATCATTGGCGGCGTCTGGTAAAAATCGCCCTGGAACCTGGCGAATACCTCCTCTACCTGACGCCGGGAGAACTCGGCCACCGGGTGCCTTTCAATCACTTCGCCGTCGGCATCCTGGCTGTCAGTCACCTCGCCCAGCCGCAGGGTGCCCACATATTCTTTGTCTTCGCTCATTAGCAAGTCTTGAATCTTTGTGCCGCGGCCGATGGTAATTAGCAAGAGACCTGTGGCCAGGGGATCCAACGTGCCGCAATGGCCCACTTTCTTGGTTCCGAGCGCCCGACGCGTAATCGCCACGACGTCATGTGACGTCATTCCCTGCGCTTTGTCCACGAGCAGAACTCCGTCAGTTTCGGTTACGGATCTCATGACAAACAGCCTCCAGAAATCTGGATTCAACTTCCGCAAGCGTTCCCCGAACGCGCGCGCCGGCGGCCAAGGGATGCCCTCCGCCCCCAAAGAGTTTGCAAATCTCGCAGACGTCCACTCGCAGATCCTTTGAACGCGCGCTTATTCGAACCCTCCCTTCGGGCAGTTCCTCGAAGAAGACCGCCGCGACAACCCCTTCGACCGAGCGCAAATGATCGATGACCCCCTCGTTGTCCTCTGGCAACACCGCCAATTGATCCACCGCAGCCCGGGACAATGAGAAACTTGCCAGGTGTCCATCGCAGCAAAAGCGCGCCTCGTTCAGAGCATGGCGAAGCAAATCGAGGCGTCGTCGCGGTTGGCTGTCGTACATCTTCTGCGACAGGTCCGCGACGTTCACTCCGGCGGCAACAAGCCCGGATGCCGCGTCAAACGTGCGCGCGTCCGTTCCCTCATATTGAAAAGACCCCGTGTCAGTCGAGATTGCCGCGAAAAGGTTCGTCGCGATCTCGGGCGAGAGCGCCACTCCCCTTTCCTTAAAAAACTCGTAAATGATCTGTCCTGTTGCGGGCGCGCTGGGATCCACGTAGTTCAAATCGCCGTAGCGCTCGTTGCTAACATGATGGTCGATGTTGATAAGTGTCCGAACAGAAGACACTCCTTCGAGCACCGTGCCCAGGCGGCTCTTGACCGAGTTGTCCAACGCCACAATCACATCAAATGCGCGCGGACCGGAATTGGGCGCAACGATCAACTCGTGGCACGGCAGGTAACGATATTTCTGCGTAACACCATCTTCATTCCAAGCCGTGACCGCTTTGCGAAGACCACGGAGCCAAAGCGCGAGGGCGAGGGTCGACCCCAATGCATCGCCGTCGGGTCGCACATGGCTCGCAACAAGAATGCTGTCCGCGCTGTCAATGGTCGCGGCGATCTCGGAAAAGGACGCGTTCATTTCGTATCGTCCAAACCAAGATCATCGAGAATATTGATTATGCGGGACCCCCGTTCGATGGAATCGTCAAGCTTGAAACTTAGATGGGGTGTATGCTTCAGCACCACGCGCTTGGAGACTTCCGTCTGAAGCAGGCCGCGATTCTGTTCCAGCAAGTTAAGGACTTCCTGCCTCTGACTATCATTTCCCAGCGCGCTCACATAGACGTGCGCGTGCTTGAGATCCGGGGTGATTTTGACGCCGCTGACAGTCACCAGGGGCGCCGGGAATGTTAATTCGCGAATGATGATCTGCCCCAGCTCGCGCTTGAGAACTTCACACACCCGTTCGATTCGGTGTTTCATGGCAAATTGGGAATCGGGGAGCCTACCGCTTTCCAACGGTTGGTCGAGTCAATTTCGCCACTTCAACGGGCCGAACAAGCGCCCCTTTGAAAAAGGTTCTTCATCAATCGGCACGGAGATCCTGGCACAGAGGGGAAGTTTGACACGAGGGTTTACCCCCTGCAATGATGATGTCAGGGTTGAGTCCTTCCACATCCTGCCTCGAAATCTCCAGCGAGATCCGAGCAACTAACCCAACATAACGTTTTGAAAACGGACAGGGAAAGCGCGAGAAGTAAATTGGTTATCGAACTTTGAAACGCTACGCTCTGATATTTCTGGCGGCCATTTTTCTCCCAAGCCTTGTCCTCGGCTGGCTGGCGCTCCGAACGGCGGGCGAACAGCGGGTTCTTATCGAACGCCAGGCCGCCAACCTTCATCAGGCCGAAACGGACGCGCTCGCGGCAGAACTGCGCAAACTGGTCGAGCAAAAGCAGCATGCATTCGATGAGATCGTCCGGGCGCTCGTGTCAGAACAAGACGCCTCGGCCCTCGCCAAAGACTATGGCAACCAGCTCGCCCGCTTCTGGCGCGAGGGCGGAATTCCCTTTGCGATCTCCCCGCAGGGCGGTCTTGCGTTTCCAACTCCCGCCCATGCGCGGGAGGACGCTAAATTCGAGGAATTCCTCGCCCACAACGCTGCGTTCCTCAGCAATCAGGAGGCTGCCGAAATTTACCAGATCGAAGAGCCTTCCCAGCTGAGGAGGAATCCCCCCGGTAACCAGGCTGACAAGCTCGCGTCTGTGGCACAGGCGAGCGCCGCAAGCTCCCCATCGAAGGTCGATTCGTCCAACCTCAAGGAAAGATACACGACTCGGAGCATCGTTCCGCAAATGATCGCTTTCGACCCCATCACGCCTGGATACTCGAGGGTTTCGCCGGACATTTCGGATTTTCAAACGGTCGTGGGAGGAAACGCCAACGGAGTGCTCTCCAGGTTCGTTCAAAATGACTTGCAGCTGCTGTTCTGGACACGACCGGACCCCAACAAAAACTGGCTGTTTGGTCTGATGCTCGGCCCGGCCGAACTCAATAACCTGGCGAAGGGCGTGCTTCCTGAAAGGCCTGAAAACGCAATCCTGCTGGCAGTTCTCAATGATAAGGCGAAACCAGTTTCAAAATCACCTGCCGGATTCACAGCGAGATGGAAGCGACCTTTTGTCGCAACTGAGGTCGGCGAACCTCTACCGCACTGGGAGGTCGCGCTTTACCTGTCAGATCCCGCACAGTTCAAGGAGTCCGCCCGCCTTGTCACGGTGACGCTCGTGTTGCTTATCACTCTGGCGCTCGCGGCGATTATGGCCGGCGGCTACCTGGTCGCCATTGATACTCGACGCCAGCTGCGCCTCGCGCAGAATAAGACCGACTTTGTATCCAACGTGTCACACGAGCTCAAGACACCGCTAACCTCCATTCGCATGTTCGCGGAGTTGCTTGCCGAGGAGCGGGTGAAAGATCCCGAAAAACGCACTCGCTACCTGCGGATCATCGCCAGCGAAAGCGAGCGCCTCGCCCGCCTCGTCAATAATGTCCTCGACTTTGCCCGTATCGAGAAAAAACGAAAGACCTACGACATCCGGCCGGCCGACGCTTATCCCGTCATTCAGCGTGTTTGGGAATCCGAGAGCGATCGGCTTCGGGAAGCCGGCTTTGTGGTCGAGTGGTCCGACGGCCACGGGCCCTACCCTGTTATCTGCGACGATGACGCCCTTGCCCAGATTCTCGTCAATCTCATCTCGAACGCCGAAAAGTACAGCCCGGAGAGAAAGGAGGTCATGCTGCGTTCGGAAATCGAGAAAGGAATGCTTGCGGTCTCCGTTCTTGATCGCGGGGCCGGAATTCAAAAGGGTCTCGAAAAGAAGATCTTTGAAGCGTTCTTTCGTGGGAGCGATTCCTTGTCCAGTGGCGTGCAAGGGTCTGGGCTCGGGCTCACACTTGCCCGGCGGATGGCGCGCGATCAAGGAGGCGACGTCACATACCGCTCGCGCGAGGGCGGTGGCAGCATTTTTACCCTCCGGATACCCGTGCAGCAAACCTCAAGCTGATGAATAAGCGAATCCTTGTCGTTGAGGATGACGCCTACATTCGCCTAGGCCTTGTCGAGGCTTTGGAGGACAAAGGCTATGAAGTAACCGAATGCTCCGACGGTTCCCAGGTAATCACCATGATCCGGCAGCAGGAACCCGATCTGGTTGTCCTCGACGTCATGCTCCCGCGCAAGAGCGGATACGAGATTTGCCGGGAACTCAGGCAATCCGGGAATGGAGTTCTTATCCTGATGCTCACGGCAAAAGGCCACGAGGCGGACAAGGTCATCGGTCTGGAGCTTGGAGCCGACGACTATGTGACAAAGCCCTTCGGCGTACGCCGAACTCATCGCACGAGTTAACGCGTTGCTTAGACGTGGGCAGGCCGCCAGACCGTCCAACGAAAAACTTCCCGACGATTTGCGATTCGGCGAAGTCGAAATTGACGTTCCCGCGTTGCGGGGAAAGTGCAACGGCGCGGGTTTCGAGCTCACGCCGCGCGAATTGTCCGTCCTCACTCTGCTCTACCGCGAACGCGGTCACGCGGTATCCCGCGATCGGATTTTCAGCGAAGTTTGGGGTATCGACTACCACGGGACCACGCGAACTCTCGACCAGGTGATCGTTAAGCTCCGCCAGAAGATCGAGCCCGAGCCCTCCGAGCCCAGGCATCTTCTAACGGTCCACGGCCTCGGCTACCGGCTCGAACCGTAATTGCCGGGACGCTGCAGCCCGCTACGCACAGCCGACACACGCGCGCAGCGTAGTCGCCAGGCGTCTTCCGCTTTCGGAAACTGTGACTTCCTCCCCTCTGCGGCTCAACCGCGCCGCCAAGGCAAAAATCAATCTCCTAAGACAGACCCTTCGAGATGAAGCAGAAATTCAGCATCCCGGGGCCCAGCGCACTGATGCAGACGCCAGGCTTTCCGCTTAGCCGCCCATAGGTCGCCGCCACCAGCCCTGCCGGTTGCTCATTCCGCGTCACAGCGAGTTCCGTTTCCGAGGCCGATGGTGACTCGACAACGCCGACGTTCTGTTTGACGCCCTCTCTCCCGAGCGCTGCGACCAAAAGGTCAGATCTATTAGTCACTGGAATTCCCTTCGTCTTTTGGTCGAAGTCATTCTTTGCGTCATAGAGAAGTCTCGCGAAAAGGCGCTCGGGTGGAGCACTGCGCGGTCGCAGCCTCAACGACTTCAGACGACGGTATCATAACCAAGGCCAATCGTCGAGCGACAGCGAGTTTGGAAGCCGGGGAGAAGTTCGGGCAACCTATAAATTCGGCACGGGCCAGCCTGGCGGCCCAGCTGGCAAATTCGCGCAATTTTCCTTTGGAAATTCCCCTGCCGGCCGGATACTACCCGGCTCGACATGTGTCATTCTATCGGCATAGGCCTTGCGGGCTTTGGCACCGTCGGCGCCGGGGTTTACAAAAACCTCGTGGCCAACGGAGACCTCCTTGCGCAACGGCTTGGCGCTCGCTTCCAAATACTGCGTATTGCGGTGCGCGACCCTCAAAAGCCGCGCGAGATCTCTGCCCCCAGCGAGCTGTTCACGACCCGGGCCGACGACTTGATCGAGGACGCCAATATCCGCATCGTCATCGAATTGATGGGAGGAATTGAAACCCCGCTCGCGTTCGTTCGGAAGGCGATCCTGGCGGGCAAGACCGTGATCACCGGCAACAAGGCCTTGCTTGCCGAACACGGACAGGAAATTTTCCATCTTGCCCGCGAGCGCCGCGTCCCGGTCTTTTATGAAGCCGCCGTGGCTGGCGGGATTCCGATCATCAAGGTGGTCCGCGAGTCCTTTATCGCCAATCGTTTCGAGAGCATCCACGGAATCCTGAATGGCACCAGCAACTACATCCTGACGCGAATGACGGAAACCGGAATGGATTTTGGCCCGGCGCTCGCTGAAGCCCAGCGACTGGGCTATGCGGAGGCAGACCCTTCCCTCGATATCAATGGTTGGGACGCCGCCCACAAGGCAATCATCCTTGCTTCGCTTGCGTACGGCTTCTGGCTCGACCCTTCAAGGATCTTTGTGGCGGGCATCGATCAGCTGACAGCCTCGGATATTCGATTCGCAGACGAACTCGGTTACAGGGTCAAGCTATTGGCCACCATTCGGGCGGGCGCTGGCAATGCCATTGAAGTTCGCGTCTCTCCGACGCTGATCCCCAAGAGCCACGTTCTCGCCTCCGTCAATGGAGTGTTCAATGCTATCTCTGTGCGCGGAGACGTTGTTGGCGAAACCCTTTTCTACGGCCGCGGCGCCGGCCGGGAGCCCACGTCGAGTTCGGTTCTCGCCGACCTGGCAGAAGCCTCCGTCGGCCTGGAGAGTTCACGATTCTGTTACGGATTCACCTCTCACGACCTTTATGGGAAATGCCTGCCCCTCGACGACGCCATCTCGAAGTATTACCTTCGCCTCTGCGTCGAGGACAGACCTGGCGTGCTTGCGCAGATTGCTGGAGCGCTTGGCGAAGCGGGAATCGGTATTCTTTCTGTCATCCAGCCGGAGAGTCATTCTGAAGGTTCAGCTATGCTTGTACTGATGATTCACGACGCGCCCTTCGGGGCCATGCGACGCGCGGCGGAGAAAATCGCGTCATTCACTTGCGTAAGAGACACGCCGGCTCTCCTTCACGTGGAAACCTTCACGTAGGTCCCGCCGAGATCGAAGAATGAGAATCGCCCCGCCTCGCCTTGCCCTCGGATCCCAAATCTTGGGAAGGCTCCCTTTCTAAGCGCCGCAAACTGCCGAGCAACATGTCACCGCTCAACGATCGCGGCGTAATCAGCCGATTTCGCCAATATCTCCCGGTCACGGACGCGACGCCGGTCGTTTCGCTCAATGAGGGCTCCACCCCCTTGATCTATTCGCCACGCCTGAGCGAGCGTGCAGAGGCCGAGGTCTACATAAAGTACGAGGGGCTGAACCCCACCGGTTCCTTCAAGGATCGCGGCATGACAGTTGCCCTTTCGAAGGCACTGGAACGCGGGGCCTCTACGGTCATCTGCGCCTCAACTGGAAACACGTCAGCCGCCGCAGCCGCCTACGCGGCCCGTGCCGGCATCCTCTGCGCCGTCCTCCTGCCCGCAGGCAAGATTGCCAGCGGAAAATTGGTGCAGGCCTACCTTTACGGCGCAAAGGTAATCGCGTTGCGGGGAAACTTTGACGACGCATTACGCCTGGTTCGTGAACTTGGCAGCCTGCATGGCATCGAAGTGGTCAATTCCATCAATCCCGACCGAATCGAGGGGCAGAAGACCGCCGCGTTCGAAATCATCGAGGAACTTGGGGACGCGCCCGACCTGCACATCCTGCCCGTCGGAAACGCCGGAAACATTACCGCCTATTGGAAAGGGTATCGTGAATTTCGCGATCTTGAGCGCTCGACGCTGCTTCCGCGCATGCTGGGTTTTCAGGCTGCCGGTTCGGCGCCGATCTTCCACAAGCAAATCATTGAATCCCCGAACACCGTCGCCACAGCGATTCGCATCGGCAATCCCGCAAGCTGGAAGGGCGCAAACGCCGCTTTCGAGGAGAGTCGCGGCGAAGTGGACATTGTGACCGATGCCGAGATCCTGTCCGCCCAAAGCTGGCTCGCAAGAAGCGAAGGTGTTTTCGTCGAGCCCGCAAGCGCGGCCTCCGTGGCGGGCCTCTTCAAGCTCGGAAAGACTGGCGCCCGGCGAATAGTGCTTACCGCAACGGGTCACGGACTCAAGGATCCCGATACGGCGATGACTACCGGCGACTACAAGCCTCTCGAGGCGGAAGCAGACGTCACCGCCATCCGTCGCATCCTCGAGAACCGCCGCCGATAACCAACCACCACTTATCGATCAGCGATCCATGTCCCTCGTCGTTCAAAAATATGGAGGAACCTCGGTTGGCACGCCCGACCGCATCAAGAACGTCGCGAACCGGGTACTTGAAACCCAGCGTGCCGGCAACGCCGTCGTCGTCGTTGTTTCTGCAATGTCCGGTGTCACCGACAGCCTGATCAAGCTCGCCAGCCAGCTGGCACATCGCCCAACTGAGCGTGAACTCGACGTCCTTCTCGCCACCGGCGAACAGACCACCATTGCGCTCACAGCCATGGCCATTAACTCCATCGGCGGAAAGGCGGTCTCCCTCACCGGCGCCCAGGCTGGTATCCTCACCGACGGCCTCCATACCAAAGCCAAGATCGCCAACATCTCTCCGCGCCAGATTCGAAGATACCTTGCCGACGGCTTCATCTGCATTGTCGCGGGCTTCCAAGGCCAAACCTTGCAGGGCCAGATCACCACGCTCGGGCGAGGCGGCAGCGACCTGACCGCCATCGCGATTGCCGCCGCTCTCAAGGCCGATACCTGCGAAATTTACACCGATGTCGACGGGGTGTACTCCTGCGATCCGCGAATCGTCCCGGCAGCCAGCAAAATCGGTGTCATCACCTACGACGAGCTGCTCGAAATGGCCGCCTCAGGCTCGAAGGTTATGCAGTCACGCTCCGTAGAATTCGCGAAGAAATTCAAAGTCCCCTTTGAAGTTCGCAGCAGCTTTAACAACCATAGAGGAACCATCGTGAGAGAAGAAACGCCCGGATTGGAAAACGTCGTCGTGCGCGGCGTTTCGGTTGAACGCAACCAGGCCAAGGTCACCATCACCAACGTGCCGGACCGACCCGGTGTCGCATCGCGCATTTTTACAGCCCTCGCCGAAGCCAACGTCATCATCGACGTGATCGTGCAAAACGTGTCGGTGAGCGGCACGACCGACATCTCCTTCACGATGAATCGCGACGAACTCGACAAGCTCGGCCATGTCCTCGATCCCATTGTGAGGGAAATCGGGGCCGGCGAGATCGTCAAACGGGGCGCCATTGCCAAGCTCAGCGTCGTCGGTATCGGCATGCGCTCGCACTCCGGCGTCGCGGCGCGTCTTTTCGAAGCCCTCGGCAAGGGCGGCGTGAACATCCAGATGATCTCGACGTCCGAAATCAAGATCGCCGTCATCATTGATGAATCAAGGATCGTTGAAGCAGCGAACCTCGCCCATGAGGCCTTCGGGCTCGCTGGGCAGTAGTTGTTTTTGATTCAGAGTTGAGGGTTGAAAGTTGAGAGTTGAGAGTTGAACGAAATACGCGTTAAGAATTTCGCTGTTTGGATGGGTGGCAGAGCGGTCGATTGCGCACGCTTGGAAAGCGTGTGTTCCTTAACCGGAACCCAGGGTTCGAATCCCTGCCCATCCGAAAGCTACGCTACGAGCCGATCGTCCACTTCCAATTCCGCCGCGTCAACCTTGCTTAATCGCAGGGATGAGAACCGCGGTTCGACTGCCCGCGCGAAGGGCGAAAAGCCTTTTGGGCGCAGCCATTCTTGCAGAGCGTGTTGAGCGCAAGCTCACAGGATAATCCCTGCCCATCCGAAAAGCAGGATGCTCGCTGAGCACCACGTAAAGCACTGTTTCGACAGCACTTCACGGCAGGGATGAGAATCCGCCGCGGCGCGATTCGACTGCCGCGCCCTCAACCATCAACCCTCAACTCGTCGATGCAATCGACGATCTACGACTCTGTCGTCACGGAATCGAAGTCCAGCTCCAGTGTCTTCGCGAACGCTCGGAACTCGCTCTCATGTCCCTTCAAAACTGCGCGCAGCACAGCCGAATCGTCTGCCAGTCCCAAGTGCGGCACCGAATCGGGAATGATGTCGACTTCTTTAAGTAAATAGCTCAACGCGAAAACGGTCTCGGCAATCGCTGGAAGATCCGAACAGGGATGGACTCCATCGAGCACATCCTCCGCATAGCGCGCGAGAAAATTCGTCTGCGGCTTCAGATGCGGAAGTTCCGGCACATCCAACATTTCAGCTTTCACTTTGAGAAAAGGCAACTTGCGCCGAAAAGCGTCCATCTGGCCGGCAGTCACCGTCTGGCCTCCGCGGATCACGAACTCATGAATGCCGTTCATTGACGTTCAAGACTATCCGTCCGCTTCCCCAGACACAAGCGCGTCCGTTGCCGTTGGCAACTTTCCATAAGCCATGTAGTTTACTTTTGATGAAACTGCTTTCGCGGTTTGCGGCTTTCCTCTTCCTGATTATGGGTGAGATTGATGCCGCGCCGATCATCCGGGAGGCGGGAGCAATTTACTTGTCCGATTTCGGTCAGAAGCCCCTTCGGCTTAAAGTGCTCCGTCCGGCACCCTGTTATTTCGATATCGGCATGACGCGCTACGCCGGCACCCTTCGCTTCCCACAGACCGTGCAAGTTGAAGCGTTTGCCGACAACGGATGCCGTATCCGAGGCAACGCCCAACAGGGAGGCGTGGCCGCGTGGATTCCTTATAGCGAGCTCGAACCTCTCCCGGAGGGCCTGCTCGCGAATCTCAAGAGAAGCGAAGAGCGCAGAAGAGTCGTCGATGCACTTATCGCGAGAAACGAAGTAGCCATCGGAATGACTATTGAGGAAGTTGGACGCAGCCTCGGGAAACCTCAAAAGGTTACCAATCGCGCCAATGAGCAAGGAACTCGACAAATTTGGGAGTATATCAAATACACCCTGGTTCCGCAAACCACCTATTTTCCGGGCTATGGGCAGACGATTGTCAAGTATCCCGGCGCTCCCAAAAGGCCCCAGACTGTAATAGTTCAAGGCGGCGCCGGGTATTATCCCAACACCATCTACGTCAAGGTTCCCGTCGGCACGCTGAAGGTATCTTTCAAGGACGGGATTGTGGACGCACTGGATCAGACTGAAGGGACCCTTGCCGGCGGCGGCCAGGTTTCCGTTGTCACCCCTCCGGTCAACGTGTATTGGTAGCGTTTTCCCGTGGCGGGGTAGCCAAGTGGTAAGGCCGGGCTCTGCAAAAGCCCCATACGTCGGTTCGATTCCGACCCCCGCCTCTTTTCATAACTGCAAGTGCAGTAGAGTGTTACGACGCGGCGATGCCGAAAACGGACACCAAATGGACACCAAAATCCATACTCTCGGGGCACTTTGCGCGAACACGGGCGGACTCGTCCGCTACTCGCTAACGCCTCGGAAGCCGGCTCGTCTAGGGTTGCGGTTGCACCTATCGAATGAAAACGCGCTACCGTCTCATCCGCCGCGGACGCGGCAACGGGATCTTCTATTGCGTCGACTCCAAAACGGGAAAACGCACCAGCCTCGGAAAGGCAAACAAGGAGGAAGGCCGGCAAATCGTCGATGCCAAGAATCAGGCCGAGCGTCAGCCGATGCTCAATCTCCAGCTCGCCAAGGCTTACCTCGCCGGCACCGACGCCGAAATGCCCAAGCGCACCTGGCAGCATGCCTTGGAGGTGCTCACCGAAACCAAGCGAGGCGCGAATAAGGAACGCTGGAGGAGAGTCGCCACGGACAGGGCACTTTCCCTGCTATGGGCCAAGGTCATCGTTGAGACCCAGGCGGAGCTGATGCTGAAGGTTCTGCGGATTGGCACGGTCTCCACCAACGTCTATCTGCGCCGCCTGTATAACTTCTGCGTGGATATGAACTGGCTGCCGTGGCCGATCGTTCCCAAAAGGCAATGGCCGATCGTCCGTTTTCAAGAGAAGCGGGCGATCACCTGGGAAGAGCACTGCAGAATTGTCGAGCGGGAAAAGAATCCGGAGCGCAAGGCGTTTTATCAGTTGGCGTGGCACTTGGGGGCTTCTCAGTCTGATCTGGCTCACCTTCAGGCAGAGGACGTCGACTGGCCCAACCGGGTCATTAGCTTCTTCCGGATGAAGACTCGTTGGCGGAGCCTCCAGCCGCCGCAAATTCGTTTCGGAAGGACGTGGAAGCGATCCTCGCTACCCTCCCCAAGTTGGGTGAGTTGTTTCCCTCTCTCGCAAATGTGCGTCCCGGCGATCGCGCCACGGAGTTCAAACAGCGATGCGACGGTCTCGGGATTCGCGGAATCTCCCTACATTCCTATCGCTACGCCTGGGCGGAACGGGCGAAGATTGCCGGTTATCCGGAGCGATTCGCCCAGCTGGCCTTAGGCCATAACAGTAAAGCCGTTCACCGTGCCTACGCCAAGAAGGCACAGGTAACACTTCCGCCTCTTGAGGAATACGAGCAGAAGATCGTGCCCTTCGCCGCTGACCGGGCTGCCGTTGAGTTACCTCAAACTGCCGCAACTGGCTCTTGAAAAGTGATACAAAGTAACATATCTTCAGCGCTGGAATTCGTCGAACTTCCTCGTTTCACGGCCATCGTCACCGCGTTGGTCAGCGATGAGGACTATCGCCGATTTCAGAATGAACTAATTGAAAATCCTGAAAAAGGCGATGTCATCCAAGGGACAGGAGGATTTCGGAAAGCGCGAATGCGTTTGGCAGGCGGAGGGAAGAGCGGAGGCGCTCGGGTCATTTACCTCTATCTGGCCGGCCATGATGTGATTTTCCTCGCCACCCTCTACAAAAAAACCAAACGCGAAGCTTTAACTTACAATGAAAAGCAAAACCTCAAAGAAGCCGCTCGTCGAATCAAAACCCATTTCAAGCTGGGATGATGCGGTCTTCGATCCTGCTGATCTCGTACAGGATATGAAAGACCTTGCCGATCACTACGAAGGCAAGAAGAAGTTCACTTTGCGCACCTTCACTCTCGTGGCCCCGGCGCCCAAGTTTTCCCCAACAGAAATCGTCGAACTTCGGGAGGCCCGCAAGTTGAGCCGGCCCTTGTTTGCTCGAATCCTCAACGTTCCGGTGGTCACCGTCCGCAAATGGGAATCTGGGGAACGGATGCCGTCCGGGGCGGCGCTGCGGCTATTGGAAGTCATGCGGTCGCGACCCGAGGCACTCCTGCAAATGGCCACCCTTTTGAAGAGAGCCAATCGAACGAGAACTGGAGAAGCACCAGAGATCGAATTCCGAGGTGATGAATTGGTATCCGCCGTGCAGGACACAGCTGGAACTGATCCGCGAGGCACGACGAGCGAACATCGCTCTCGTGAAGGAGGCGCTGTCAGCGTCAGGCGGCCGCGTCGAAAAGCGAAGAGTTAGGCTGGGCTGATTTCTTGCGGCTATTCTTGATACGCCAGTGTCTCGCCAGGCCTCGTGTCGCCTGAGACAGCCATTCCCGATCCTGTGCGGCGGCGAGAACATCCACGGTCGCAAAATACTTCGGGGCATTCGGTGCGGGCTTGCCAAGCGGTGCCAGCAACTTGGCGGCAATGAGCGGGGCAATATCATGCTCCTGGAAACCCAAGAGAACAGCGGTTTCCCCTGTGCTCAGCCTCGCCGGGAGACGCCGGCAATTAAGGAGTGCCAGAATCTCCTGACCGCTACTGACCTGTTTCGCAGAGAACATGAAAGCGTCTTCTACATTTAACCCTTGCCCTGGAGCTTCTTGAGTTCCTTTTCGTGGGCAATGCGCTCCATGTTCATGCGTTGGGCCAGCTTTGCGGTAACCCTTGAAAACCTCCGAGGTCAAACGGCCTTCGTGCTTGTTGACAAGCTCCATCAGGAATTTCTGTTCCTGGGCGTCGATCTCGTAAACCTCCGGCACGAAAGCGCCACGATCGCCATAACTGCCTTGGAGGTGAGGAAGCGTTCTTCCCTTGACCTGGTTGTAAAGGGAACAGAATGGGAATGTCATAACCGTTCCGCGGTGCGTCCATCGCGTCAAGAATGCCTTCCACGCAGAGATTGACGAAGTTGTTTGGCCCCTGCTGCAGCAGCTCCGCTTTCTCCAGAACGCGGTCGATGAGGTCGACTCGCGAGACGAGGGTAATGCGCTTCCGGGGTTGTTTCTTGGATCTGCTCCATGCGTGAAAATTAATCGCAGCATCTAAAAACGAAATCAAGTATAAATGACGTGCTATGCACGCCACTCATTCTGAAATCAGTATTATTCTTGGACCTACAAGAGATGCAGCCAATTTTTGCGGAGATGACCGAGGCGATCCCGACACAGCGTGGAGACGGAGCGCGATACTTTTCCCCTCCTAGAAGTGCCTCTACATCCCCATCCCATGTCCGCCTGGCCGATTGCGCAAACTGGCCCTGGTCGAAACGGCTTGACCGAGACGATAGCGAAGGAAGTTCTGAACCTTTGGCATCTTGCTCCTTTGGATGGCTTCCGACGGCAGAACATTATCGAACGATATGCCCCATTTATAGGCGACCTTCTGGGCGCCTGTGCTCGTAATCGTTTCCCGTAGTCTTTCCAAGAGCTTAACGACCACACGCTCGCCGAAAACCTCCGGTTCGCCGGCAACAACGTCCTTGGCGTATTCACCGGCGCAGATCTTCATGATCTCGACGTGCTTCACGTCCTGCCGATCGGTTTGGTCGATCTCAGCCGCATTCGAAATCTTAGCTTTCAAGCAAGAAATCGGGTCGAGAACCCGCAAATCGACACCCTCCACGGCGATTTCGACCATATTCTCCTCGCCAATGTGCGGAACGCCTCGAACGCGAGCTAACAACTCCACCTTAAGCTTTCGTTCTCCCAAGGGAATTACGATCTGGCCGATTCCGGGAAACCGCGGTGGAGATAACTTGATTGGAACTTGATACTTTTTCGATAGCTCATCCAGGATCTTTCGAGGCCCGCAGAGATCAAGGTCGTTACTGACAAACGGTTCATACGCGCGCAGCTCCGAGCCGACGCGAGGCGCGTAGACAACAGCCCATATGTTGACCGCTTGTCCCCCAACGACGAGCGGCAATCGACCGTCAATGGGAATTGAGACGACGCCGGCAATGTCTGCGAATCTTGTCCTGGCCGACTCCTCCCTCATAAGGCGGCCCGCCGTTCATTCAGCCTCTACCGAGCAGGCGCGTTCAAGGCGCCGCGAGTGTTCTCTTCCAATTGATCTCTATCTTAGCATCAAGGGGAACAATAGAGTTCTCCTCCTGCACCTGCCGCGCCGTCTTGCGGCCGGAAGCCACCACTTCGAGCATTTCGCGCCGGTTTGCGGCGTGCTCGGCTTCATTCTCCTCCCAAGTGATATCGTGGATCTTCGGCACAAACCAAGTTTACCCAATGTAGGAAGTTAATCAACCATGGTAACTTAACTCATTTCGGCGAAAGACCTCAAGACGTTCCCGCTGACTCAAAATGCCCGAAAAAGGGCTTGATTGGCGCAAACGCTGGCCCTCATCGGAGTCTTCGGTCAGAATTTTCAGCACCTCGTGTAAGGAATGGGTGGAAAGGATCCTCTGCCACTCGCGTAGGGCGTCCTTGCTGGATTCCGAGAGTCGCGCTTCGCTCAACGTGCGCTCCAATCTGTTCCGGACCAAATCCATCAATTCAGGTTGTTGTCGGATCTTTTCCGCAACGAGCTTGTTCAGTTCCAAACTGCGTCTATCGATGAGATCATGCCCCATGAGGAGAGAGTAGACCAATGAGCCGGCCAAAGCAAAGCGCGAGGGTGCGCGGGCAGACGTCGAAACGGCAGCGAATCGCATGTGCTGATCGTCTGACTTCCAATGGAAAGCCTGGAACTGGTGCCACATTTTCATCTTCGGGGCTTGGTTCAATAGAGAGGACTTCTCGAAGTAAATCGCCGCTCGCTTTCCATCGCCCATATCCTCGATGGCGACGTCCTCCGCGTGATCCACCACCAAGGCGAACTTTCGCGGAATGGTTTGCTTGCGGTTGTCGACGACGGGCACCACGCGGATCGGAACGTTCATCTTTGTCAATTGGGTGAAAGTCTCTTCATTTGTCGCACTGACCGAGACGACTCGTTCGAGCGCGGCCTTGACCTTGAGCTCGTAATGACCGGAAAGCTTCGACCAACCGAGAGCGAAGCAGCCTCCTGCGATAGCGAGGCAACTGATCAGCATGGCCGCAAGAATACTCTTGAAATGATAGCCACGGAGCCGGCGCGTGGAGTTTTCCATGCGTTCGAGCGCTTCGTTCACGGCGGGGGCCGCCTGTTCCAATGCGCGGCATTGACTTGCGAGCGGTTGAAGGAGAGTTGCCTCCAGTTCGGCGTGAACGCGTTCGGCCAAACTCGCGGCGAGCCGGTAAAAGAAGCCCAAACGCTATGTGCGCCGAGGGATGGGGTTCAAACCGGGCCGCGATCGGACCCGGTCCTCACCAAGGGTTGGCCTACCGACGCAACACAAACCAGAGACCCTTGAATTTCTTTCGGCATTTGCTCTAGGCCTTACGGGCCGTCGATCATGACTTCCCACGAACTCCATCAAACCGGAATCGCACTTCCTTATAGTTGTCAGCGATATATACCAGCAGCGCCCAGATGAAAATAACAACGCCTGCCATCTCGAGACTTTCCTCAACAGTTGCAATCATGCTGAACGTCAAATTTTGTGTCCGTGTAATTCAACGTAGGCGCCCCCGATAATTTCGACACCGATGGTCCCTCCAATGTAAAGGACCGCAGCCAACAAGAAAGTGAGCCTCGTTTTCGCAGGAAGACCGAGCAAGAATCTCACAAACAACAGCGCGAGAACGAGTACAAGTGCGATGCCGGGAATGACCCAAGCGAAATAAAAGACGCCGAGATGGCACCGCCCAACAGCTTGCGTGTCGGCTCCACCAGCCTCTCATGAAGGCAAACGGCCTCATCAGCTGCCATTAGTAAGAATCCGAATGAAAGGATCGCCCAATGTGAAACGTGAGAAGCTATTCGGTTTCTCTTTATCAAAGTGATAACCGCAAGAAGTAGAGCTGCGAAGAGCAATAGAAACGTGGAGAAAAAAGTCGGTATATTCTGCTCGGCATCGACGTAAAAAAGCTAGACGAGCCCAAAAATGCGCCCAGTCCAGTAAGCCGTCAACTGCCCTCCGGTGCTGGGAAGAACCAGAAGAAACGCCACTAGTCCCAATACGCGAGCAATTGAAGACGGTTTCAGTGATATTTGATTGGATACCACCTTACTTGACCTTGTGAACACCGGTCACCAGACAGTTCTTGCCGAAAACATGTCCATGATAGTGCGTCTTGCTTCAGCGCTTGATTCGGCTTGCACAGTGATGTCCCAGCGAGATTCCCTGATAGAATAGTGGAACCGGCAGCTTCCGGCAAGCACGTTTGCCGCCGATCAGCAGCAAGGCCGCGAGAGTCGATAGTGATTTTCTCATTGTTGTAAGAATCTTTTTACGCGCTTTTCGCCGCATAGTTGCAGTCGTTTATTGGAACGATTGTGCGCTCGCTCTTCAGCAGATGCCCAAAGCCCAGGACTGATCGCTGTTTGTTTTCGACGTAATGGGCGGCAGTCACCGCAACATTGGCGTGGCGCAACATCTCCTGGGCAGCGGTCAGCCCATAGCGAGCATTGATCTGGCTTCCAAACTCCTTGCGCAACGTGTGGAGGGGAGTCTTGGAATCCACACCTTTGGCTCGAAGCCAATCGATCAGGCAACGAAATTCACTCTGACACCGGTAGTTGCCATAGTCTGCTGTGTGGTCCGGCTCCTGGTCGCTCTCGATCACAAACTCCTTCTTGCGCCTGGCATGGAAGCCACGAAACAGCGTCAGCAGTTCTGCGTCAACCAGGACATCGGCTTCCGAGTCACGACTTTTTGGCCGAAAGAATTCGGTGGTCTGGATGCGAATGACACCTTCATCCCAGCGAAAGGCACTCCAGGGAAGCTTGTCGATTTCATTCCTGCGAAGACCTGCCATCGCAGCAAGCAGGAAGATCTTGAGTTGTTCGGTGGGAAGCTCTGCACGTGCTTGCTCCAGCAGCGTGGCAATGTCGAAGGTTGACCGATAACGTGGCACACGAACCCTCTCCACCTTCACCCCGGCAAACGGCAACGTCTCTGGAAGCTCCACCAAGTCCTTGATGCGGCTGACAACCTCTTGGCCAAAAAGAGCACGCGCACCAGAGATGAAACTGTTTGCCGATACCTTGGCGCTTTTCTCCGCGACAGGATTGATTGCCTTGCGCCGGATGAAACTGTCACGCCAGGCTTCGATCTTCTCAGGGGTAAGTGTCCGCAGTTTGATTGCATCCACTTTTGTGCGCCATGTGAAGTGTGATAGCTTTTTCCCGGCTACGTTTGCTACGGCAATTTCTGATACCTGGCTATAATTTGGGGGAGAGTGTGGATGTCACCGGCAATCTTGCGGAGAGCTTGGGCGTAGCTTTCGATGTCTTGGATAGATCATGCTCTCCTGGCGGACAGCGGCAATGAACTCACCGATGGTGATGTTGACCTTTTTCTCTGCCGGGATGCCTTTCCGGCGACGCATGGTTTCCTCCCAGCCATTGGCACGTAGCTCTTCGTAGAGTTTGCGTGCCTGGAATGCAGCCTGGTCCCGATTGGCAGTGCCAAGGCCAATCCAGGCTCGATTGCCTGCATGCTGGATCTGGATTGAAAGGGTTCGTGAAGCTGGTGTCTGAAAGGCAACCTTCTCACGCCAATAGCGAACGTCGGTCTTGGAAATTGTTTAATCATTTTTCTAATCACATTTTTGGTCCAAGTTTGTCCAATCTTGTCCAGGTTGACCTAATGTCAACTGGAGAATTCTTTGATTTATCTGATTTGAATACGTGGACTTACCGAGACATTGCAGGACAACTGTGGACATTGTGCATAATAATAGCGCCTTATTGTAACAGCGATGGGTTGCCCGTCGCACGCTGTATTCAATGAACGCATCCGATTAGTTAAGAGGTCTTGAATTGTTTCGCTATGGCGTTTGATTCAAGATCGCTTGCTCTGAATCAATGGTTACGTCCGCCTTATCCGGATTAACGATTTGCATTGTCGCGCCTGCCGCCTCAAGGAGTTTAACTTTACTCCGGGAGAGCCCACTGTCCGTTATGGTTAGATCCACATCGCGAAGACGAGCAAAACTGGTAAGGCAACGGTGACCGTATTTCGAGGAATCTACAAGGACGTAGGTTTCATTCGCAGATCGCATGATCGCCTCTTTGACCTGCGCATCTTCAGGGTTTGGAGTGGTGTGGCCCATTTCAGCGGTAAAGCCCGAACTGCCAAGAAAACGCCTTATCCGCGCGGTACCGTTCGATGATCGTCAGCGTCTCGCGACCAAGCAAAGCGAGGCTTTTGTTTCTGACCATGCCGCCCAGCAGGAGAATATCATAACCGGCGCTGGACAACTCGAGAGCTGCTGGAACGGAGCATGTGATAACGAGTGCAGACTTGATGTGGGATTTCAAATGCTCCGCCAAAGCGAGTGTGCTTGCTTCCTGCATCAAGCATGATGGTATCGCCGTCCTTTATGTAGCTATGGGCAGCGGCAGCAATTGCGCACTTTTCCCGACGATACTGCTGGCCGCGCTCCAGAAATGATCTATTAAAGCGACT
>CAWASQ010000097.1:0-14808 GCA_963784465.1 uncultured Verrucomicrobiae bacterium | reverse complement strand
GAAATGACACCACCGAGTTTCGAATGTGATTGACTCGGGGATGCCGCGAAGGCACCAAATTGGTGCAAACTCTCCGCCTACCGACGACCCAACATCGATAGAATCCCATGCCATACGTTCTTGTTCGCCACAAAGTTGCCGATTTCTCGAAGTGGAAACCTGTTTATGACGCCCATTTACCGGCCCGCAAGGAAGCAGGTATCATCAAGGAAGTGCATCTGCTACGCAATGCCGACAATCCGAACGAGGTAGTTATTATGTCTGAAGTAGAAAGCCTGCAAAAGGCCAGGGATTTTGCGGCATCATCAGATTTGCGTGAAAAGATGCAGGAGGCGGGAGTGGTTGACAGACCAGATATCTACTTTCTCGAATAGCATCCTCGCTCCAGCAACGGGGACTGGGCTTGGCGCGCGGACGAGGTCATCAATCCCGAATACTCGCCAGATCCCGTCCCCGACGTTGTTCTCTACCGGCTTTACGTAGGCATCCAGAGCCTGCGTGCTGGCAATCCGCCACTGACCGGTTACTCGACGCAGAAGGCGCAGTTTCAGGTCGATGGTCTGGACTACGGGACGGACTACTTTTTCTGTGTGACGGCGATCAACCTCGCAGGACTCGAAAGCGAATATTCGAATGAGCTGCAATACACGCCGACGCCAGCACCGGAGCCAACTCCGAAGCCGGGGAAGGGCTTCTGGAGCTATTGAAAAGAAGCTCAAGCTTGAACCGTCCACCTTGAGCACCCTCGGACGAAGTTAATGGCATGACGACGATTATGCGGAACGAAGCCGCTTGCGCGGCGGGATCGTGAAAGGGGCGCCGGTATTTGGATCGGCCTAGTTTGTCACACAAGCCTGCCATGCCGACTATGCAGGCTGGAGTAGCGCTGCGCAGTCGCGTGCGTAGTGTGCGAACCGCCCCGGATCGCGCCCTGTCACTTGTTTGATGTCATTCGTGATGCGACTCGCCCCGTCGTCGCGATAGATCTGGTCATTTTGTTGGTTTTTAACAAAAAGCAAATCCCGCCGACCCAGCAGAGCCGAACTCATTAGTAGGGTGGGAGAACGCTCGTTGTATTTCCCACAATGAGTCTTCAAAGATGAGTTGGCAACTGGACAGGGCGCATAGAGGAAGCAAAACTGCGCCTAGGGCATGCCATTAATCTTGACGAGAATATTCGATGGGTGGCGCTGCATGAAGAAGATCTTCGACCTCTGTGGGATTGGATCGCGCAAACGCCGTAAAAGGCCCTTTTCTGGCCAAGCCTTCCTCGTTGTTCGCATCGCTTTCCCAGTCTGCGAGCCTGCCCTTGCGGCTCACTTTTCTGGAGTGATTTTATTCAGTATTCCAGTGGAACTGGCTATCGGCGATACAACGAGCGTTGTCCGCACAGCGCGCTTGGCTATCAGACCCGAACAAGTATGCCTGTAGGAGGGCGAACCGATTTGATGGGGGCTACGCGCCCCCAAACCCCGCGCCGCTCGCCGCGGCAGGCGTGGATTTTCCAAATAGATCGTGGGCCGAAATCTTCGAATCGCCTAAGTCGCTGAGAGAACCTTTCCGACAATTTCCCATGTGCGCCACGATGCACATACCGCTGACAAGATGCGCTGGCGATAAAACTCGACTCTTCCGCTTGGGGCAATCGGGCTGCCAGCCGGCTATTGGAGGAACTCTGGTGGCCTACGGTGGTGGCAACGTTCTGACCCGTGACAGGAAATCCTTTTTTCTGACGTAATTGAGGACTGACATAATCGGCCACGCCGCGCATCCTCATCGCGTCGGGGCCTTCGCGATCCATCAGGCTTAGTCCAGCATGGATCACCGTGTCTCGCTAATATCGCGTGACGTGTTGTTGCCGGAGGGCGACGCTGCGGGCCGAGTTGGCGGATGCGCCTGCAATCCCGCGGACTTAGATGAGGCTGAGGCTGATCCACCAAGCTGCGGTTTGAGGATCAACCTTTACCAGGTGGCTGGCACCGCTGCAGCAATATGGAGTCTTCGAATGATCCCTTGATTGGGACGACCAGGCTGCTGCTATCGCAAGGCGCGCAGCAGGCTGTATCAAATCTTTAAGCCGGATTATTTCGTTGTCGGGTCGCACTTGAGGATTTCCCTACTGACACCCGTGAGGCCACCAATTGATCGACGATTTTAATATACTGCACCGTTACAGGTACGCCGGCCTTGAGCGAATCGATTGAAATAAGGGGAGCACCGGCTTCGTCGACATACACTGTGGTCTGACTGGAGAAGTAGCGGACAAGTTCTCCTGAGCCGTAGACCGGACGACGATCGTATCCGGACCAAGCCCGCTGAGGGTTCCTACCGACTGCGCTGGGCTCTGCGCACGCGCCGTCGGGATCGTGGCGGCCAATATTCCAGCCAGGAAAGTCGCTACCGATTTTAGTGTGAAGACTTTCATCGATTACTCCCTTTGCCCAAAGCTAATCTATCTTATCGTATTCGAAATATCCATCCCTGATAACGGTTGATACCTCGCCTTCGAGTCAATGTGCGTCGGTGGTGCCCTTTCTGGTACACGAGATAACCCTTGCGCCAAGTTATGCGGTGGCGAACGTTCACCGGTCCGCAAGACGTCCACCCTGAAGCCCATGCTCTCGGCGATCCGGAATGTCGAGAGATGACACACCGCTCGATTTGCTTGCCGGGCTTTCCGGCGGTTTCGCACGTTCGCCGGTATTCCCTCCGCACCCAATTGAGGTGAGGCACGAACCCGTCCCGTTCTGCGGGAGCTGATTCAAGTAGGGCCAGCAACTTTTCGAGCTCCTTTACACGGGCAGCTTGCCGCACAGTAGACAAGCTGCCCCGCGTATTTCAATGAAATTGCTAGAGCCAGAGGCAGCTCGCCAAAACCAGCACAGTCCTAGACGAGCTGCCTACGGCTGATGGCCGTAAGTCCAACGTAGGAGCATGATTCATGCCCAGCTCAAAGCCCTTGGATGAAAGCAAATGGTAAGTTGTTTGAAGCGAGAAACATCCGTAGACGAGATTGCAATTTAGACCACACCCGCCGTGGAGATTTCAAGATCGCATTTGTAAAGCGTGCCGACACTAAAATTTGAGGACGGCATCTAAAGAGCTTTGTCCAAGGATTTAATCTGCGTTGTCGCAATTGTAAAATTTTGCGACGCTTCCACGGTTTGATACGGGCTCACCGAAAGATGCGGCAGCACAAACGGCGAGTTTACTCGCTGCGAGATAGAGCTTGAGGAACGGAAAAGAAAGACAAGCAGCTTCTTGACTCTTCGACGGACGCGCAATGACGGATAAGGCTGACTCACGAACCTGAATTGTTGGGTTTTCGCCGCAAGAGCGAGACATCGAAAACATCGGGGGAAACCGGTGAACTTCGGGGGAAGTTTCCCCACTGATTTTCCCACTAGGCCACTTTCCGGTGGTCGTATAGTCGTAACATATTGATTATCAAGGATTGGCTTGGAATCGAAATGGCCACCCATCCGCACCTGATGCAGAGCGCGTGACAAGCCTCGGAGTCTTTGCGGGCGACTGTCCATCCAGACTCGCCATGCCGTCCTCCCCGGCACTTCGGAGGACTCATTCGCGAGCTGATTTTGTCCAATGCGAATCGGCACAAATGCCAGCCGCCTCGCCGCGGGCGAGAAAGGGCAAAAGGTCGCGCGCGACGCGACGTTAGCTCCGCCGAACCGGGGAAGCCATCGTCTCGCCCAAAAGGATGGGCTGCTTCGAGATCATGGCCGCACCGTCAGCGAGACGCGACGATTCCGCCAATGCGATCTTGTAATCGCCGTGATAATCCCAAGTTATGGATGTCCTGCGCTCCCTTTAGATGCTAAGGAACAACGAGCTTCTGACCGATTTTCAGGGTTCCTTCCTTTGCGATATTGTTTGCCTTCGCCAGCCTATCCACGCTCAATTTGTAACGCTTGGCGATGGAAGTAAGGGTCTCGCCTTTGGCGACGGTATGCGTCCTGCCCGCAGCCGATCGCAGAGTCGGAGCCGATTTCACGGCTCTTTCGCTCCGCTTTACCTTGGCGCGCTGCGCTTCGATAAATGGCTTGAGCGACGGATAGATCTGAATCATGCGTCTATCCAGCATCTGATTGGCCTTGTCGAAGGCAGCTCGGACTTTGGGATCCTTAAGCGCGATCTTTTTTACCTGTTCATATTCCAGCGCCAAATCGTTGCCTTGAGCGGCAAAAACGGAGGCTAGGCTGACCGTGCAAGCTGCGAACAGGACGAGAGCGGTCCGAAAGGGTTTCATATTCCCATAATGCCCGCTTTCCGGACAAATGCCGAAAGAAATCGGGTTCGGCCGAAGGACCTTGTCGAGGATCAGCGATCTGCCAGCGAAGAGACGAAGCCCTCGATGGCTTTCCTGGCTTCAAAGACGTGCAGGACGGGATCCTTTTCCTTCGAGGCTATTTCCACCAAACTCGCACCGGGGATACCTGCAGCTAGTCGCTCGCCATACCCAGCGGGATGCATCGGGTCCGAGCCGTTGATCAGCACCAGGGTGGGCATCGAAAGCCCGCGCCAGCCTTCAGGCGCCGGGCAGGGTGCGTCTGCAGGCAACTGCGCCAGAGTGGCGATCGCCTCCTCGAGGTGCGGCCGCTCGAGTTGGCGCAAGATGGATGCCGAACTCTCGCGGCTCATGCTCCGGATTCGAACAAATTCCGGATCGGCCATGAGCAACGTCCTCGACTTTTCAGGCCCGTGTTCCTCGAGCCAGCGGGCAAGTTTCTGAAGGATTTCCAGGTTCGACGGAGACGGGGCATCAAGCCATGCCGGGCGCGAGATGATGAGCGCCTTCACGCGTGATGGGTAGCGGAGAGCAAAATTGAGCGCCACGCCCGCGCCCATCGATATGCCGCCGGCGACTACCGTTTCCATATGCAGCGCATTGAGGATATTTCGAAGGTCGTCCGCGAAAACAGAGAACCTGAGACTCTCGGGAGGCCCCATAGGCTTGGTGCGACCATGGCCGCGACAATCGAAAGAAAGTGTTCGTAAAACCGTGGAATTGCCCAGGATGCCCTGCGGCTGGGACACGTCTCCGCCCAAGCCGTGCTGGAATACGACGAGCGGCCCCGCCGAGCCGCTGAGCGCATAGTGAAACCGGATGCCGCCTGTCTCAATGAACGGCATCCGCCTGCACTTTTTGAAGTTTCCTGCGAATAAAAGCAGTCGATTCCAGTGCTTCGGACTCATCGAACCCGTGCATGATGACAGGCCCCCGAAATCCGGCCCTGCGCAGCATCCCGAAATAGGCATCGAAATCCACCAAACCGCGTCCCAGGGCACAGGCCTGGCCATCGCTTTGGCGATCTTTGGCGTGGGCGAGGGCGATGTCAGCGCCCAAAAGATCAAACGCCTTCATTAAGGCGCCCGGCTCCTCGGGGAGATTGGCCGGATCCAGGATTACCCGGAGCAATGGGCCGGCTTGAAGGGTATCGAGCAGCGCGCGTGCCTGATCCGCGCCATAAACCACATTGGCTCGCTCCGGTTCGATCGCGAGATCCACGCCGCTATCAGCGGCCACGGCGAGGGCTTTTTCCATTGTTTCGAGCAAGTCTGTCCAAGCCTGCCTAGAGCGATTGTCAGGGTGTTCCCGCCACATGTCCTCTCGATCCCGGGTGCCGCTGCAGAGCGTTAAAAGAGGCACCCCAAGACCGGCCGCGGCTTGGGCAACAACTCGCAACCGCCGCACACCCAGTTCACGTCGCTGCCGGTCCGGATGCGCCATGTTGAACGTTGCGGATAGCGCCGCCAAGCGGATGCCCGTTTCCCGCGATGCGGATGCGATCGCACGCAACGTGGAAGGTGGAACTGTTTCCGGCATGCTGAACAAGCCGGCGCATTCAAAATTGAACTGCACACACCCCAGGCCAAGTGCTTTGGCGGCCTCGAGCGTCGCTCCCACCGTCGGGCGCCGGAACGTCTTGGCGAAGATTCCGAGTTCCATCTAAATGCTCCCCGGAGCGTCCGCGAGTGCGACGCGGCTGCCGATCCTGGCGGAGTGAGCGATGGCCGAAAGGGCGCGCATGGCGGCGAGGCCATCCTCGACGCCCGCTCCGGCCGGCGGGATTCCGTGGAGGATGACGTCGGCGAAACCTTCAACCTGGCGGCGGAACGAGTGCCCGTCGGTGCCGAGCAACCTGTGATATTGGTGGTCGCTTGTCGAAAAACATTCCACCTCGCTCGCCTTGAAATACCACGGATTGAAACTCTTGGCGACCACGCTGCCCTTTTCGCCGTAGACCTGGAACCCCTCGTGCCACTCCATCCGTACTGGAATAGTCAGGTCCAAATGGCCGAGCGCCCCGTTGGCGAACTCAATGGAGACAAACCAACTGTGCGCGCCAAACTTCTCTCTGTAGTCGGCCCGCACAGCCAGGATCTCGCCACCGAGAAAGCGGGCGGTGTCGACCAAATGGCTACCGTGACCAAGCAAGTAGTAGGCAAACCTATCGGCTTTGGGATCGCCGACGGGCCGCACGACATCAGAGCTCGAAATGATGACCGGATGGAGGTTGTCAGTTTCCGTATAGCGATAAACGGAGTCGCAATACCACGCCTTGAGGGCCAGAAGTTCTCCGATTTCGTCGCGAATGAAAGCCTGCGCGAAAGCGATGCCAGGGTCAAAGCGCCTCATGGTTCCCACTTGAACGTGAACGCGCGGGTGAGTCCGTGAAATATCTCGCAGCCGTTCGCATTCTCCAACGCCGACGCCCATGGGCTTCTCAACCAACACATGCTTGCCCGCTTCGATCGCGCGAATGGCCATCGGCACGTGAAATTGATCGGCAACCGCAACGATCACCGCATCAATGGAGGAATCGGACAAGAGCTCGTCGTAGTCGGCAAACGTCTTCGCTGGGCCAAACATCGAAGCCACCCCGGCCAGAAGGTCGGGGGCTGCATCGCAGAGAGCATAAAGTTCGACATTGCGAGCCTTCCTGCACGCCTCCAGATGCGCTGCCTGTGCAATGAGCCCCGCGCCAAGGACGCCTACACGCAACAGATTAGCGTCTTTTTTCACTGGTACCCTCGTTCGACATGTCTGCTTGTGCTTTTCTCCCGGCGGTCAGAAAACGCGTCATCTGTCACGCTTCTCATAATTGAAAATTGAAGCCGGACCTGAGATCCCTCGCAACGGCGAAGATCTCTCGCCGCGGCAAGGTCCGGTGGCGGGAGAAACGAATGCATCAGGCCAGCGATTCCGCGATCAGGGCGGTGCCGTTCGGCTCCCGTCGGCCACGAGACAGAGAATGAATCCAAGCCAGGACAGCGAGTGGATCCGGTGCCCTGAACACCAGCGATCCCGGAACAACACCATCGGCACCCGCATTGGCCAACTGCGGAACGACCTCGCGCCGAATCCCGCCATCCACGAAAATCTCAAAATCAAGGCGGAACCTTTCCCGAAGCTGCAGCAGGGCTTCCACGCGCCCGAATACCCGGGGATCAGGTCCCGCACCCTTTATTCCAATCTCCGTGCCCATCAGAAGAACCCGTCGAAACAAGCCCCACGGCAAGGAGCCCTCTTCAATCGCGGAATCCAGCGGGAGCACCAGCACCGGCAGGGCACCCACGCTTTCGATGCGCCGCAGCGCTGCCCGCACGTCGCGGCAAAAATTGACGTGGACGGCCACGCGCGCCGCACCCGCCTCGACGCTGCGCTCGATCCAGTCGTCTGTTGTGTGAGTCATGAGATGGACGTCGAGCGGTGTCTCAGTTACCGCGCGCATCGCTGCGACAAAGTCCAAACCGAAAAGGATGTCTGGAACCACGTTGCCATCCATCACGTCGACATGAAACTCATCGGCGTGCCCAGTAAGAGAATCGATTGCATTTCGCAGCGCCATGAGGTCGGCAGACCAAACGGAACAAGAGGCTTTCATCTGGATCGGTACTTTCGAATATATAACTATTAGTTGTTATTTATAGCTATATATACGACTAAATCGAATCATTTCAAAAGAATTATCAAGCAGAGCGGCGTCGTTCGGAGAGAAATAAGCGGCACTGAGGCGCAACGATCTTTCGAAATATTCTGATACATTTGGAATATACCACTTTAAACCCTTTTAACAGCGCCTTCTGAAACGACGATGAAATCTCCAAGGTCCCGCTGATCACGCAGTCAAGAGCGGGAACGGAGGATAAACAGGGAAATCGCGAGGATCTTGCCCGGAATCGACCTTTCCGCAATCAGCGGTGCCCGAGCGACATCATCCCCGTCGAGAAAAAGGGTAGGCAGGTCAATCCCAAGAAACAGAAGCTGTTTCCTCCCACCAAGGCTTGACCTGCCAACCCAACGCAACGAGAGGACCCACACACACGATTAGGAACTCTCTAAATTATCTACGCCTGGTTTGAGCACTCTTGCATCAGCTTTGCCGAGTCTCGAGCGGGCGAACTTGCCTCACGCGAAAGCAGGGCGTGTGTCGAAGCGTGAGTCTTCCCTTCGCCGTAGCGCTCCACGAAGTCTGGAAAGTGCGGCGTTTTGCAATTGACGAATCCGCTCGCGAGTCACACCCAAGTTCACGCCGATCTCTTCAAGGGTCTTGGGATCCTGACCATCGAGGCCAAAGCGCATATCGATGATCGCGCGCTCACGATGATCGAGCAGTTCGAGCACCTCGTCGATTTCTTCAAGCAGGTCCTTGTCACGGAGCGTTTCAAACGGATTGTCCGACTCTTCGTCGCTGACGATGTCGCTATACTGAAAGGATTCCCCGTCCTGTATCGGTTCGTCGAGCGAAGCCGGGCGAAGCGCAGCGCTCTTGAGGGCGGTGATCTTGGACGTAGAGAGCCCAATTTCTTCCGCCAACTCCTCATCGGTGGGTTCGCGTCCGAGTTCCTCCGTCATCTGCGACGAGACGCGGCGTATTTTGCCAATTTTTTCGACCAGGTGAATGGGAAGACGGATCGTTTTGGTTTGGTTCGCCAGGGCCCGCTTGATCGACTGCCTGATCCACCATGACGCATAGGTGCTCAGTTTGCTCCCCTTCCTGGGGTCAAAGCGTTCGACGGCCTTCATCAAGCCGATATTACCCTCGGAGATAAGATCCAAGAGAGGAAGTCCCAGGTTCATGTAGTCACGGGCGATTTTCACCACAAGCCTCAGGTTCGCGCTCACCATTTCGGTTCGGGCTCGTTGATCGCCGCGCCTTATCTGGCGCGCCAGTTTGATCTCCTGCTCAGGAGTCAACAAGGGGATTTGAGTAATCTGGCGCAGGTAGTGCTGAAATCCTGCCTCGTTTTCTTTGGGAATCACGATGATCATGTCCTGTCTATTTAGAGACGTTCGAAACGACCGAACTTGCTACGTTTGTCCGCGCCGGTTGAATTTTCGTTTGTCTCCCACTCGCTCCGAGGCCCTCGTTGAAAGGACGTTAGATTCTTATCCTTAAAGGGTTGCTTTGACGAAATCGCCCGATTCTGCCAGCAGACAACGGCGCAATTTGAGATTGATACTCACCGCATCGGCCGCAACGAACGTTAATACCTCCCGGTGGCGCCGCTACTCTCCGAGATAGTGCTTTCCGGTACGTCTCGCGAACTCTAGATTCGACACCTTCTCAATGAGCCGCGTAGCGAAACTCTGTGTGGTGTTGGCGACCGGTCTCGCCACACTTGCCGCCTGCCGAAGTCCGGCTACGCGGGCCTCCTCTGCGCAAGCCAGTATTGTGTCCGCCGAACAGACGAAGAAAAACGTCCGCAAGTTACGCGCAACGCTGCCCGGCAAGCCGATGAAGGAGGTCGTCAGTATTCTCGGACAACCCTCGCAGGTGTTCACATTGGAGAACAGGGAGGTTTGGGATTACAAAGACGCCGCCTACGATTCCGTGACGGGTCAGACCGTGCGCTCTCTTCAAATCTTCTTCGTTAATCGCCAGGTGGATAGCGTGAACTTTTCCTACTAGCTATCTTGGGTTTACTCTTTCGTGATGCGCCCTCGCAGCTACATCGAACGGAGGAGTTCCTCCACCAACAGATACCGATAACCCGTGCAATGGGCGTGCGGGTCGCGGCATATGATGGCGGGCAACTCATTCTGACCGCTCCAATCGCACTCAATCACAACCATCTCGGCACTGCCTTCGGAGGCAGTTTGGGTGCCGTTGCGACGCTCGCCGGATATGGATTGCTTTGGCTCGAGCTGCATGATCGCGGGTGTCACTTGGTGATTCGCCAAAGTTCTCTTTCGTTTCAACGACCGGTGCGCAAGGAGATCGTTGCTATTTGTAGACGCCCGAGCGCGGAGCTGCTTCGTGAGTTCAAGGAAGCTTTCGCGCAGCATGGCAAGGCACGAATCGGCTTGAATGTCACGATCGAGGAAGACGGACTGGTGGCTGTCGAGTTCCACGGCATATTCATCGCGATGAAGTGACCACTTACAACACAATCCGAGTCAAGGTGGCTTAGATTCGTCCTAACCCCCCTGGCACCGAAGCCGCGAATTTAGCGGTCCGCCATCACAATGGTTTCAGCGGGGGGCGAATCACCGCGACACCGAGAGTGGTGATGATCGTTCCGAAAACAATAACCATCACAAAAGCCAGAGGCAGGCCTGCGAAAGCCGCCAGCGCGCCAATGATCGGCGGACCGGACAGAAACCCGAAGTAACCGATCGTCGTCACGGTTGCGAGCCCCGGTCCGGCGCCGTCGTGATGCGCCCTGCCCGCCGCGCCGAAAAGGATCGGCACGAGATTGGCAATGCCCAATCCCGTGGTCGTGAAACCGACCAGCACCGTGGGCCAGGCGGGGAGCAGCACAGCAATGCCCACGCCGAGCGCCATTAACAACCCGCTGCACCGCAGCATAGCGATCGGACCAAACCGGCCGATCCAATAGTCTCCAACGAAGCGTCCGGCCGCCGTGGAGAGCGCGAAAGCGGCAAAAGCCATCGGCGCCGTCGCCAATGGCATGTTCGTGACGCTGCGCGCATAGACCGCGCTCCAATCGAGCAGGCTCGCGCAGTGCAAATAAAGAGCTCGACTTCCCCGGCACGTGGGTCTTGTCTCACCAAAGCCAATGGATCTCGGACTCAGAGGAAAAGTCGCCGTGATTACCGGCGCGAGCATCGGCATCGGTCTTGCGGTCTCCGAAGGTCTCGCCGCTGAAGGCGTAGACCTCGTCATGGTGGCACGCCAACAGGACAGGCTGCAACAGGAGGCTACTCGCCTCGCCGGGCAATTCGGCGTCAAATGCGTGCCAGTCTCCAGTGATGTGGCGACAGCGGAGGGCATCGGTGAGGTCGTCAGCGCCGCTCAGAGCACTTTTGGGGGAGCGGATCTCCTCATCAACAATGCGGGCACCGGATCAAATGAAACGGTCATGGAAGCTCCTGATGAAAAGTGGCAATTCTACTGGGACCTCCACGTCATGGCAGCCGTCAGGCTGGCACGAGGCCTTGTGCCATTCATGCGCGAGCGCGGCGGCGGAGTCATCCTGCATAATGCATCCATCTGCGCCATCCAACCCCTCTGGTATGAGCCAATCTACAATGTCACCAAGGCAGCGTTGATGATGTTTTCGAAAACCCTCTCCCTCGAACTGATCAAAGACAATATCCGCGTAAACGCCGTGAACCCGGGACTAATCCTCACTCCGGATTGGATCAAAACGGCAAAGCAGCTGACAGCAGACAAGGGCGGAGACTGGCAGGGCTACCTCGACGGAATCGCCAAAGAACACGCGCCGATCGCGCGTTTCGCAACCCCGGAGGAATTAGCGAGCTTCTTTGTGTTTCTTTGCTCGGAACGGGCGAGCTACTCAGTGGGGTCCACCTATTTCGTGGACGGAGGAATGCTCAAAGTCGTCACCTGAAGCTTTGGGACTCGCCGCCTTGGCGCGATAAGAATGTAACCTCCGCGTAAGCGGCCGAATCGACCGCCGACTCATGCTTTGCGGGCCTCGCCTCATCGAGCATAATGCCAGAGTCGCCGCTGGCGGGACTTCCCTCCCATTTGGTGAAGGGACTCGGAGCACTCGCTCCAAGATGTTCTAGTGCAGTGCAACGGATGTACCTGATGGTATGCCGCGTGACGTCAGCCGCTGCAATGCGAAAGCGACCCGTCAGAATCATGCGTTCCGCTGCAGTTGTCTTCCAAAAAGCCTTTCAATGCAATGTTCTCTGTAGCGACAAATACTGGAACCGGCCACGCTACATGCAGCGAACACTTGGGTCCGCACGGAGAACTCGTATCGGCGGTCTACTCAGTTGGCTCGAGTTATCGTTGTGAACGAGAGATGCAAAAAGTCGCGACCTCAGGCTCTTCAGGAACTAGCGGCGTTGGTGATTAAGCGGGAAGGAGTTGCATGTCGAGTGATTTTGCCTCGCGTTTAAGCCACTTGAGGCGTTGAAGTCGGAATCTTATTTCGTATTCGGCCATGCCTTTTTCGACGTAGTGGCGCCCGTAGCGCAGCATTCTGTAGACGAGGCGGGCGAGATGATGGGCCATGGCGACGATGGCTTTGGGAGCGCCCAAGCGCCCTTTGAGGCGGCGATACTTTGCCCCAAGTGCTGTCTTGCTGTTCGTCAAACTCTGTGAGCATAGCCGCAGCGCATCGGCGGCTCGATTGTAAACTTTGCGCGTAGAACGACGCAGCACTTTGCCGCCACTGATGGCGTTGTTCGGGCAGAGTCCGAGAAAAGAAGCGAACTGCTTCTCGGTGTTCCACCGGGTCATATCCAGGCCGACTTCGGAAATAATGATCTGGGCGGCTTGCTCTTTGATGCCGGGTATTTTTGTCAGGTCTACGCCACAGATCCGATGCAACTCGCTCTTCAAGCTCGCAGGCGGGGTGTCCAACGCGGCGCGATCTTCAAATTGTGCCAAGTGTTGGCCGATGCGTTCATCGCACTCAGCGATTTTACTTTGAGCAAAGCGATAGGAGTCCATGGCCACGCGCAATGCGAAGAGCAACTCCTCGCGCCAGTTGCCATGCAGGCTTTTGGCCACGGTTTGTCGCGAGGCTTTAATGCGAGTGCTGCACAACCTCGCCAGTGCCTCGGGATCACGTTCTCCAGCCAGGATCGCCTCTAAAATACGCATCCCGCTCTCCCCGACAATGTCACTGATCACGTTGCTTAACTGCACGTTCATCTCGAAAAGTGCTTTCTGCATGTGGTGAACGCTCTGAGTGGAGTTGACCACCAGATTATCACGCAGCCGCATCAAACTGCGAAGCGTGCGAATCTGCTGATCGGGACGAAATGATCCACTGAGCAAACCGAAGCTGTGGAGTTTCTGAATCCACTGGCAATCGAGCACGTCGGTCTTGGTGCGACCAGGCACGTTCTTGACATGCCGGGCATTGACCACCCGGACCTGGAAGCCGCGCTCCTCAAGGATCTCGTAAAGGGTGATCCAGTAGATGCCCGTCGATTCCAAAGCCACCGTCTCGACTCCGCATCCCTTGAGCCAATCTGCCAACTCGTAAAGATCGGGAGTAAAAGCTTTGAAGCTTCGTACCGGCTCTGGATCACGATCAGCGGGCACCGCCACCACATGCTCTTTGGCTCCCACGTCGATTCCCGCCGCATTTGGATGGATCATCGGCAAACTCTGCAAACACACACTCTTCTTGGCTTGATTCTTACTTTTTGTCATAATTCAGATCGTTGATTGATAGTGAGCGGGGCTCGGCCCGGCCGCGGAATCGGTTTAATAAACTCTTCAACGGGGTCGAGCTTCCCTCCTTCTTCAGGAGGAAGCCTGCCACCAAACAAGCTACCGCCTATAGACCGGAACCATGCTAGCTAACGGGCATAAAAGCACCAAACCAGCGTCGGCCTTAGCTTGCCGAAACCTGCTCAACTACACAGTGTGCGTGCTCGCGCGTGTGAAACCAAGTTCCTTCCATAAGTAACGAATCCGCAGTGATTTGTGAACGCTAGCTAGGCTGTAGAACTCGTTGTCTCGCGCGTCGCACCCTTGTGACGAATCGATGTTGGCGGTTCATTGGCTAGAGCAAATCACAAAAAGAATTTCCAACCGGCCCATTGCGCCGGGGCACTTCTGGAAGAATTGGCCTGACGCGCATTGGGGATCTGGAGAGCGCAGGCGTCCCCGCGTGCAATTTCCGGCGTCCCGTAACCGCTTCCCGTGACCCTTGCTCCCTGGCGACAAAACTGGATCTCGGCCACGTTCGCATACGAACCGTTAGGGCCCCCCGATAGCGCAAATACCGGTACTGCGGCCGATCCGGACGCTGGTAATCAAGCACGCTTACGTTCACCTCCGACTAGCCCTCCGGCGGATTGCTGCCAATCGTGTGGATGATACTCTACGGCCCGTTCACCGCGTCGCCGTTGGTGCCTTCGAAGACTCCTCCCGCCATCCGGTGCGCATAGCCTACAAGGCCGAGTTGCGAATTCTCTCCGCCGCCGGGCAACATCATCGTCCACGACTTCCGCGCCGGTCCGCTGCCCGACTACCTCCGCGCCGCCATCGCGACCAGTTTGCTGATCGCGCACGGTGCCGCCTTCGACCTGGCGGTGCTCGAGGCCAACGGCATCAAGACTTCCGGAATGGCATCGAAACCGAAAACGGCGGCAACTCTTGACCTCCAGGTCCACTCTTGTTGCTTTACGACTACGACTAATGGAAGCCGACGCTATTGGCTTCGTTAACAACTCGGGCAACTTGAAGCTGACCAATTGCATGGTCATCGGAAACATTTTCTCCGATTGCCCCGGTGATGGCCGCGTCTCCGATGGCGGCATCAACACTAACGCGCTGACGGTTCGGCCACTGTCTACTTCAAGGACAGTCACATGGCCAACGCGCA
>CAWASQ010000096.1:0-27076 GCA_963784465.1 uncultured Verrucomicrobiae bacterium | reverse complement strand
AATGATCTACTTGGAGCGGCTCCCTTGTGTTCCTCAGCTGATCAAGTGACTTCGAGACGGGAAGGGGCTTCGGGCGAGTCCGGGTTCGCGCTGGGACAAAAACACGGGCGCGACATCTCCTGGCGGGGCATCCTTGGAACAATTTGGACATTCGATCTGCTGGTTATTCAGGAACTCCAATGAACTTGCCGAGGCAATCGAGAAGATGTTCCTGTCGCTGCGATCCGCCGCCCTTGGATTCTTTGTTCTTGGGGCCCTGCGCCTTGGGCTGTCCCGTCCGGCCGGATGGCTTGTCCTCAGCGCGCTCGCTAATACCCGGGGCGCTCGTTGCACATCATATCGCGAAGCAATAATTATGATCTCTACGCATACGCGTCTCCTTCCACGCTTTCCGGCTTCGTAGGGCTTGCCGCGCTAGGGCTGGAGCTGGCTGGCCGGCATTCCACCAGCTCGCGCGCATCGCATGGCTCCTCCCGTCGGCGTCCCGCCATTGTCACCTTCCTTCGTCGTGACACAGCCGCAGCGTCGCTGGTCGTTACACATTCACTCCAGCCCATGAGGGAGGCCGTTTTGCTCACCCGTCCCAGCCTCTACTCCTTCACCACCCCCGTCACAGCTCTCATCATCACGTTGTCTGTTACGGGAGTTCCCTGTCAGCACCACCCAATATCATAATCGTGTTCCTGCCCGGACCAGCTTGCGCACTTTCTCCGGAAGGCCGACCGCGAAGGCCAGACGCTCTACGTGAATTTCGCCAACGCATGGACCGCCTCCGCGACCGCGCCGGAGCTGTTTGGTATGATTGAGAATGAGGGTTTGTTTGAAAACGGTGGATATCCAAGCCCTCCACCCGACCCGTGATGTGACGTCTGAGTAAGGCGCTACAGGCCGCAGGACCGATCTCGCATATCCCTGTCGGAAGCCACTCCCCTATTGCTGTTGGCGCCCCGCGACAGACGTTGAGGGAGATGCTTAGGATGGATGTTCCTGTTCTCCTTCACGTAGTCGTCGCCGGTGGGCCTCGGTTCGCTCGCAGCTTGAGCCAACAGGGGCCTGTAGAAGGGAGGCAAGCGAACCCGGGGAAGATGTGAGGAGACGAACGGTGACACGAGACACTGGCTGGCACCCGAGCCGCGATTCAGCGCGGAGCTCGATCTGGCGGCGATGCTCTCGCATCTTCTTGACATCCAGATCGTGTTCATGTACCGTGGGCGGTTGTCTTTCAGCCGTTCGTCGCAGTCTATGGAAACTGTGATCCTCTGGAGCATGTGCAGCTTTATCATCATCTTGTTCGGGCCACCTGGTACGTGATCAAAAAGCGCGCTTCCTGGACTGGACTTGAGCGTCAACCCGAGACTTCACCGAACGCATGATCAAACATCTGGTCCTGCTCAGCAACCCAACTCCATAGGTGGACGAGGCGAAAAACTTCAAGGATGATGCGGCGAACTCTCATCGAATTGCTCAAGGATTCCGGAGGTCCTCAGCATCAGGTGCGGCAAGCGGGTTGATTCGAGTATGCAGTGGCCGTTCTGAGACCCGTGGAACTGGACTCCAGCAGAGTTGGTATGGATGTGCACTTAACATGTGAAGTTCTCGGTTGAGGAGGTCATCGAAGCCGAATATTGCGGAGCCCATCGCCCTCGACCACCAAATGGAACTGGTAAGCGGACGAATAGGAGAACCCTCGAGTTCTGCGGCAAGGAACTGATCTCCGAGCTGGAACTGGAAGGCGGAGCAAACGAGAGAACATTTCCGTGCAGTACCGACCGCCGAGGAGAAATCAGCCCGTCCTGCAAGCCTTGGCGCATGACGGCGGAGCGCAGCGAACTGTAAGGTTCACCGTCGCGCCTCACAAGCCACCGCCCAGCAGCGCACCTACACCGCGCACGTTCCCGACACACGGCGCCTTCAGAGCGAGCAGTTCCAGCTCGCGGCGACAGCATTGCGGCGACATGCCGGGCGCCATCCTCAGACTCGCTCCTCGACGGGAAGCCAGCGCCATGGCAAGAGCCCATGGGTTGCCCAACGTTGTGCTTGTGTGGAGAGCCTCACCCGAGAAGCGGGCCAGGCGTCCATGATGTCACCGCGCCCGACGCACGCCGACAAGGGAACTCCTCCTGTTAACGACTTGCCCAGGCAAATGAGATCAGGGTGATCCAAAATGCTCACAGGCGAAGAGCTTTCCCGTGCGGTTGAATCCCGTGTAAATCTCATCCAGGACGAGGAGCAGTTTCTCGCTATCGCAGATCCGCCTCAGCATAACTAGAAAATCCCGCGGCGGCACGATCTCGCCTCCACGGCCTTGAATCGGTTCGACGAGGATGCAGCCGATCTCTCGCTGTCTGAGGGTCGCCACGATCTGCTCTTGAATTTCCTCGAGACAGCTCGTCGCGCAATTGGGAAAGGGATTCCCTTCCAGCCGGAATCCTTCCCTGCGCCCAAAAGGACATCGAAAAACAGCTGGGGTATGGCAGTCTCACAGCAAACCGTGCCAGTTGGCTTTGAAAGGGCTCTCGAAAGGCGGGCAGCCCGATCGTCTCCAAGGCGCCCAAACCCAGACCGTGATAACCTCCGGCAAAGGAAATCACGCCAGGCTTTCCGCTGTGGAGAAGTGCGGTTTTCAATGCGGCCTCAACAGCCTCGGAACCGGAGTTGCAAAGAATCGATTTCCCCCGGCCTATCTCCCATCGCTCGAACGTGATCCGGCTCAGCACCTCGCAAAGTTCCGCCTTCACAGCCGGGGGATGCACGTCGCCCATGGCATGCAGCAGCTTCTCGGCCTGGATTCTCAGCGCCGAGCGAATCGGCCCAGCCCCGTGGCCGAGACCCGTCACGCCAAAAGCTGAGGTAAAATCCAGGAAACGATTTCCGTCTACATCCCAGACGTTCACGCCATCGGCGCGCTCCCAGAATACCGGGAAATCGCTGGCCAACCATGTTACTTCCCTTGCTTCGAAGCACGAGAGCTTCTCTGCGCACTCGCGCGAGCGGGGACCTGGAATGGAAGTGACGATCTCAGGGAGCATGAGATCCTGGGAACAAGATACGGCAGCAAGCGCGTTGGATTCTCGCGGGGATCGGGCGCTCACCGCCGCCTAGGCGGGCCTTCATGCTGCAAAGGTGCAAGGCCAACCGATATCGCCCTTCTCTAATCGAAAACGGGTGTTGGGATCAAGCCAGTCGCATGCCTCATGCCGCCACCGAAGACTTCTTTACACCAAGAACACGCTCGAAGAGCTCGACATGCGCGCGCGCTGCGGCTTCCAGGGAGAAATCCGCGCTTTGGCACCGCTTGCGCAGCGTCTCCCGGCGGGCCGGATCGTCCATCAGTTTCATCGCCTTGCGGCACCCGTCCAGCAAACCATCCACGGTGTGCGCGCTGAAAACGAATCCGTTACCTTCACCCCGCGTCTGCTCCCAATCGCGCACGAACTGAAAGAGGCCCGGACATTGCGCGGCAAGAGGGACGGCCCCCGAGGAGCATCGCCCGTCTCAACCAGATCGCTTCCGGCTCGACCGGTCCCGGAACCAGAAACACATCGGCTCCCGCCAATGCCTCGCGCGCAAAAGCGTCGTCGATTTCATGCACATGAGCAAAGCGTCCCCGGTGCTTGCGCTCGGCAATTTCAAGCGCCGTAATGTTCCCTGGATCGACCGGGCCGGCCAGGACGACGCGCACGTTGTCGGCGAGAAGACGATCCAGAGCCGCGAAGAGAATATCCAAACCCTTGCCGCTGCTACTCTCCGAGAATGTTACGAAAGTTGCGCGTGGCGACTCCCCTGCCATCCCGACGGCCTCGAGAAATGAGGCGCGGCTCTTCTCCAAATTTCCGGACGAAGACGGCTTCCAGTCCTAAGTCCCGCTATGGAAGGAATGCCGTAGAGCTTGTGCTGGTGCTCGCGAAGGACATTCTCCAGCCCGTAGCCGTATTCCGGGGTCTGCGCCTCGCAAACGTAACGCTCGCCGGGGACGACGACTGCATCCGCAAAGAGTATGCCGCCTTTAAGGCAGTTCATACTTCCGTAGTATTCGACGCCGCGCGCGGAGAAATAGTCGCCAGGCAGATTCGTCAGAGCGAAGTCGTAGCTCCAAAAATTGCCCTGATAGGCGAGCGTATGCGGCGTCAGCACCGTGCGGAAGGGAAGCCGACGCTCGGAGACGAACACCGGAAGCAACGCTGTCTGCCACCCGTTCGCGAGCAACACCTGCGGGGCGGGATCCATGTTCGTAGCCAGCTCGACAGCGCATTTCGTGAAGTATACGAATCGCGCCGCATTATCCTGATAGTCGCGTCCATCCACGCCGTAAAAACCGGACCTGTCGAAAAATTCATCCCGGGCGACGAGGAACACCGGGATGCCATCTGGTGTCTTGGTTTCGAAAATCTCGCTTGGTATTCCGGAGCTCCCAACCTGGACGTTAAAGCGGATGCGCGCTTTTTTCGTCTTCGCAAGCTTGTCTTCCCGGATTGTGCGGTAAAAGGGGAGGACGACGCTCACATCGTGCCCCAGCCGGACGAGCTCTGCGGTAAGTTCCATCACGGCATCCGCCAAGCCGCCGGTTCGGGCCAGGGGGGTCATCTCGCTGGAGGCAACAAGGATCTTCATTCGCCCTTCATATCATCTCCGCAGCAGTCTGTCACTTGAGAGTTGAGCGCCGAATCCGGAGGGTCAACAATGCTTCTCATGCCCGTTGCTCTGGTGACCTGCGGACCGGCCTATGAGCCGATTGACGAGGTACGGCGAATTACCAATCAGTCAACCGGAGAACTCGGAACCATCCTGGCGGAAACCCTGGCGGGTTCAGGGTTCGAAGTGCTTTGCCTGCGCGGGAGGACGACCCGCCCCGAACCCACGAACGCGAAAGTCCTCACGTTTTCGACGAACGCCTCGTTGTGGACCCTTCTTGAAAAGCTGACGATTCAGCCCGCGGCAGTCTTTCATGCGGCTGCGCTCTGTGACTTTGTCGTGCACGCGATCGAGGGAGTCGATGACGCGCAAAAAATTCGCAGCACGACCGCGGAGCTTCGCCTCATCCTGCGACCTGCAGTGAAGGTCCTCCCGCGTCTGAGGACGATTTTCCCTCAGGCGGTGATCGTGGGTTGGAAATACGAACTCGACGGATCCCGCCCGGAGGCTATTGCCCGTGCGAGGAAGCAGATCAATTCCTCGAGCACTGACGCCTGCATCGTTAACGGCGTCGCCTACGGCGCGGGCTTCGGCTTCGTAACGCTCGGGGGCGAAGACGTCAGCCATTTTCCCGACAAAGCCGGCCTTTGCGAATTCCTCGCCAAGTGGACGCTCCAGAAGCTCACCCGCCTTTAAAGCATCCGCCAGAGGTGATCGACTCCCGCCGTTCCGGCCAAGCCGATGAGAGCGACGTAGATCGCGGCGACGAGCGTCAAGCCGTATCCACACAAGATGAGTCCTCCATCTCTCTCCATAAGCCCGAGAGAAAGGAAAATAATCGCGAAGCCTGGGATGGTGTTCGTCAAAGGAAAGGGAGGCGGGATCGGCAGACTGAGGAAGATCCCCGACAGCGCGATGGCCAGGCCAATGAGCATTCCCATCCCCGGACCTGCCAGGAGAAATCCAAGCCGCGGACGCACCACCTTTTCCACCTTCTCATAAATCCTGCAACCGAAATGGACCATTTTTTCCAGCACCGCGTACGAAACGCGCCTGTTGAGAACGAACCCGGGAAGCCATGGCTTGTGGCCGAAGGCGATACGGAGCCCGCAGAGAGCAATCGCCAAACCGAAGGGTATGGAAACGCCGGGAATCGTAACCGGTGCTAGGAACGGCAGGCATAGCAGGATCACAACGAATTGCAGCCCGCGCCCATGAAGGATCTCCACCATTTCGCGAATCATCAGCGGACGCCCATTCGCCTCCCGCAGCAGGCGCCTCAGGGCATCCGAGATCTTTTCGGTAGCATCGGCCGTGCGAACAAGCTCGTGCATGGAGGCCGCAATTAATCACGGCCCCATCGGCTGCGCAAACACTCTTGGCCTTGCAGCATCAGGCAATTCAGCAGAAAAAGAATGCCATGAACGAAGAACTCCAACAAGCCGTCGATGCTGGAAAACTTACCACCCAGGCCGCCGAGGCCCTCTCCCGCCTTGAGCCGGGTGCCTGTTGCCTGCACAAAAGCTGGGGGTTCGGACGCGTGGCCGAGTGGAGTTTGCTAACCGGTCAGATCGTCGTCGATTTTCAAACAAAGAAGGGGCACCTCATGCAGGCCCAGTACGCTGCTGAAACTCTGCAGCCAATTCCAGCGGATCATATCCTCGCCAGGAAAATATCCGACCCTGCCGCCGTCAAGAGGCAGGCGCTGGAGGATCCTGCCTCACTCGTTCGAGAAATCCTTCGCGATTACGGCGGAAAGGCCGCGTTGGATCAAATCGCCGCGGCCCTCGGACCCGAAATCTTCGATTCGGCGAGCTTCAAGAAGTGGTGGGACCTCGCCAAAAAGAAACTCAAGGTCGATGGCCATTTCCAGTTCCCCGCCAGGAAGAACGAACCCATCGTTCTGCTCGACGCGCCATCGGCGCCCGCCAAAGGACTCTTCGAGCGGTTTCGCGGTGCACGCCACCTCAAAGACCAGGTCGCCGCGCTTGACCAGATTACGAAAGCCCTCGACGACCTCGCTCATGAGGTCGAGGAACTCCAAGCGCTCGCCGTACAGATCGAGGACGCCGCTCACAAGGGCCGTAGGCTCCAATCCGCCCAAGCCATCGAGCTCCTTCTCGCTCGGGACGAAATCCTCGCCCGGCACCAGGCGCTCAAGCCGGGCAAGGACGCTCCGGGAGTCCCCGATATCCTGCGGGGCGAACAGTCCCGGTTGCCCGATCTCTTCGCCTCGCTGCCCGCATCCAAGCAGCGCCGTTCCATCGAGCAATTTTCCGAGGCCTTCGGCGATCGTTGGGTCGAGGTCATCTTGCGCCTCATGCAGAACGTGCCCGCCCGGCTCGTGGTGGAAATCGCGCGCCTCCTGGAGAAGGAGGGAAAAATCGACGACCTGCGCGCAGCCCTGGCTCGCTGGATTAGCGAGCGCTCCGCATCCTCGGAAGTTCTCGGGTGGCTCTGCAAGGAACGCGGCGGGCCGTTACCCGAGCTTTTCGGGGCCGACCTCTTCGGCGCCGTGCTTAGCGCGCTGGAACGTGACCAACTGGCGGAGAAGCGCGCCGCTCGTCTGCATGACCTCCTGCTCGAGGATCGCAGCCTTGTCGGCGATTTGCTCGAGTCCGCCGAGCCCGACCGGATGCGGGACGCCATGCGCCGGCTCCTGCTTACGCCTGTCTTCGATGACCTCAACAAGCGTTCGCTTCTTGCGCGTATCGTGAAACTTTATCCCGAGATGCAGGGTATGATAAGCGGCGACGCCGGGGAGAGAGAACAAATCCTCACGGTTTCGTGGGCCAGCCTCGAGAAGCGCAAACAGGAGTTTGAGGACCTCGTAAATCGGCAGATCCCTCAAAACACCAGAGACATCGCGACGGCCCGTTCCTACGGCGATCTCCGCGAAAACTTTGAGTTCAAGTCGGCCAAAGAACAGCAGCGTGTCTTGATGCGTCGCAGGGCGGAAGCCGCGCGCGACCTTTCCCGCGCGCGTGGAACCAACTTTGAAAACCCCGATGTTAGCCAAGTCTCGATCGGGACGGTCGTAACTCTGCTGGACTCAAAGGGCGATGAGGAGACTTACGCCATCCTCGGCGCGTGGGACAGTGCGCCCGACCTGGGGATCGTATCTTACAAGGCGGTTATCGGGCAGGCGCTTCTTGGGAAGTCGCCCGGTGAGAGTGTGGAGCTGCCGACGGAAACCGGTAGCCGCATCGTCAAAATCGTGCGAATCGAACCCTTTACAGATCTGCCCGGACTCCACCAGAAAGTTCATCCGCTCTCGGAGCCCGCGCCGGCCTGACGGGCTCGCGATGATAAAATCTGCTTGCAACCGACCGCGCGAAAGAGTTTCTGGAACCCACCACCGAAAATACCTCACAGCCATGTCCGATACCCTCATTACAGCCGTCATAGCCCGCCAGATCATTGACTCTCGCGGCAATCCAACCGTAGAAGCCGACGTCGAACTCGCGGGAGGCGCCTTGGGGCGCGCCGCCGTGCCCAGCGGAGCCTCGACCGGAGAACACGAGGCCTGGGAGCTTCGCGATAGCGTCAAAACGATATACTTGGGAAGGGGCGTGACCAAGGCGGTCGCCAACGTTCAGAAGATCCTCGCGCCCGAACTCGTGGGAATGGACGCGCTCGACCAAGTCGCCGTCGACAAGGCGATGATCCGTCTTGATGGCACGGAGAACAAGAAAAAGGTGGGCGCCAATGCCATTCTGGCCGTTTCGCTCGCCACGGCCAAGGCAGCGGCCGAGCAAGTCAGGGTCCCGCTCTTCAAATATCTCGGAGGTCCGAACGCCAAAGTCCTACCATGTCCGATGATGAATATCGTCAACGGCGGGGCGCACAGCGATGCACCGATCGACTTTCAGGAATTCATGATCGTCCCAAAGGATTTTTCCACGTTCTCCGAGGCGCTGCGGGCCGGCGTCGAGATCTTTCATGCCCTCAAGGGCGAGTTGAAAAACGCGGCCTTTCGACTGCGATCGGTGATGAGGGCGGATTCGCCCCGGCGTTCTCTTCCGTGGAGGATGCCCTCGATTCCATTGCCAATGCCGTGAAAGCCGCCGGGTATAAGTTCGGCAAACAGGTCTTCATCGCCCTTGATGCCGCTGCGAGTGAATTTTACGACGCGGCCAAGAAGAGCTACGTCTTCAAGAAATCGGATGGATCGAAGCGTTCCGCCGAAGAGATCGTGGACTTCTACAAGAAGCTCTGCGGCAAATACCCGATCATTTCGATCGAAGACGGCTGCTCCGAAAACGACTGGGATGGCTGGAAACTTCTCACGGACGCGCTGGGCGACAAGGTGCAACTGGTCGGCGATGACCTTTTCGTGACCAATGTCTCCTTCCTCCGCAAGGGTATTGAAAAAGGAGTCGGCAACTCGATTCTTGTTAAGGTCAACCAGATCGGGTCCCTCACCGAGACGCTCGATGCCATCGAACTCGCGAAGGAGAACAAATACACCGCGGTGATAAGTCACCGTTCCGGCGAGACCGAGGATACCACGATCTCCGATATCGCCGTCGCAACAAATGCGGGCCAAATCAAGACTGGGTCGCTGTGCCGCACCGATCGGGTGGCAAAATATAACCAGCTTATCCGCATCGAGGAAATGCTGGGCGCCGACGCCGTGTACGGAGGCAAAATGCGTTGAGCGATTCCGACACGCGCATCGGACCGGAAGAATAAATCTGGGCCGAAAGCTTTCTCCGTGCTAATATAAGCGAATGAGGTCATTGGCGGAATCGCGACGGAGAAGCGATCCTTCATTCTGGAATGCTCTCAATCGCGTCCTGCTGGCCCTGATCATTGCCGGCGGAGTCGCCGGCATCGTGCTCTGGTTCTATCCCGAAGTCGTGCGCAGAGATCAAATGGCCCGCGACCTGCTGGAGGACCAACAGGAACTGGCCGCTCTCCAGTCTTTGCGCAAACAACGCGAGCGCGAAGTTTACCTCCTCGAGAACGACAAGGAATACATCGAGATCATCGCCCGCGATAAGCTCGATATGATGAAGGAAGGCGAAACCATCTTCCGGCTCGATCCGGCGAAAGCTGCCAAGCAGGCGCAAAAAACGCAATGATTGACGAACTCGAAACAATCGATACCTCCGCCATCTCCGGGCGCCTCGCCGAGTTGCGGAGGTTTCTTTGACTTTTCCGCTCTCACCCGGCGTCTCGCAGAAGCTGAGGCGCGCATGGCAAAGCCGGAGTTCTGGAACAACAAGGAAAGCGCTCAAGCAGACGTCGGAATAGTTTCCGAACTCCGCGGCAAAATTCAGCCCTTTCTAAGCCTGGAGTCTCGCGCGGCGGACCTTGACGTTCTCAAGGAACTCGCCGCTGAGGAGGCGTCGGAAAATCAGGCCGCGGCCGTCGCGGAGGTCCGCTCCGAGGACGATTCCCTCCTGCGCGATCTGGAGAAGTTCGAACTTCAGCAACTGCTCTCCGGCGACTTTGACAAGAGCCCGGCCTTCCTGACAATTCACGCCGGAGCGGGAGGCACCGAATCTTGCGACTGGGCGGACATGCTCCTGCGCATGTACTCGCGGTGGATGGAACGCAACGAGTTTCAGTCGGAAACGGTCGATATTCAGGTTGGCGACGAGGCCGGCATCAAGTCGGCCACCCTGCGCGTCTCTGGGGATCACGCCTACGGCTACCTGAAGAACGAAATCGGCGTTCACCGCCTGGTGCGAATCTCTCCCTTCGATTCGAACAAGAGGCGCCATACATCATTCGCAAGTGTCGATGTGGTTCCCGAAATTGAAGATGCTCCAATCGAAATCAACGAAACCGACCTGAAGATCGACACTTTCCGCTCCGGCGGCAAAGGCGGTCAAAATGTAAACAAGGTCGAGACCGCCGTACGGATCACCCATATGCCCACCGGCATCGTCGTGGCCTGCCAGGCGGAGCGGAGCCAGGGACGCAATCGCGACATGGCCATGAAAATGCTGAAGGCGAAACTCTATCAAATCGAAGAGGATAGAAAGCGTGCCGAAGTCGAGCGCCAATACGGCGAAAAGGGAGACATCGCATGGGGCAACCAAATCCGTTCTTACGTCTTCCAGCCTTATCAAATGGTCAAAGACCTCCGCACTGGGGTTCAGACCAGTGACATTCAAGGAGTCATGGACGGCGCAATCGATCGGTTCATCGAAGGCAAGCTCCGAGGCCTTACGTACAAAAAGGGAGCGCAGGACGACCTTGATCCCGATTGAGAGGGCGCAACTGCATCCGCGCGTCCGTTCCCTGTACGACTGCAACGCCAGCGCCGTTTTCGCGAAATTCGCTTAGCCTTCTTTTCCGCTTATCTGCCACTCCCAGCGATCTTTTCGGAAGTCTCTTTCGAGAATCGCTCTCGAGTTGCTCGTAACCCACTCAGCAGCGTTTCAATCTAGTTTTGCGTTGACCCAATCCATGCCAGTGCTCATCCTCCCTGCCTGCATGGGATACTCGTTCAACCACCCTGGATTTCTACTTGCCTGCCGATTTCCCCCTCGCATAACCCTCGAAAATTGGAACAACCAAACCATTAAATCGTTTTATGAAAATCCCCAAAACACTCAAAACCTCCCTCTGCCTTCTTGCGGGAGCCGCCCTCGTCGGGTCGCTTCACGCCGCTGATAAAGAGCTCAAGTCCGCTGCCGTAACCGCTGGCGATCTCGGCAATCCATTCTTCGTTCAGATTGCCCGCGGCGCGGAGTCAAAGGCGAAGGAGATCAATCCGAATGTCAAGTTTAACTCCCTATCCAGCAATTACGACGTCAACAATCAAACCAATCAGGTCGACAATTTGATCTCGTCTGGCGTTAACCTGATTCTCCTTGGGGCCGCAGACAGCAAAGGCATAGCGCCCGCGGTGAGGCGAGCCAAGGAGGCTGGAGTCGTGGTTGTGGCCGTCGACGTCGGAGCGGAGGGAGGAGTCGACGCCACGGTGACTTCTGACAACCGTCTGGCCGGTCAGCAGGCGGCTCAATACATCGTGGATAAACTCAAAGGCAAGGGACAGATCGTAATTGTGAACGGCCCACCTGTTACTGCGGTCCAGGACCGCGTCGCAGGCGCGATGGATGTTCTCAGCAAGAGTCCCGACATCAAGATCCTGTCCCAAGACCAGAACGCACAGGGCAGCCGGGACGGTGGCCTGCGAGTGATGACCGATCTGTTGACCGCCAATCCGAAGATTGACGCGGTATTCGCGATCAATGACCCGACGGGCATCGGCTGCGATCTCGCGGCCAAGCAGGCGAATCGCAATGAATTCTTCATCGTTGGAGTGGATGGCTCTCCCGATGCTGTCTCAGCCTTAAAGAGCAAAGGGAGCCTCTTCGAGGCCACCCCGGCCCAAGACCCCTATGCCATGGCTCAGAAAGCCGTTGAAGTCGGAGTCGGCGTGATGAACGGCAAGAAGCCTGAGAAAGACTTGATTCTCATCCCGACCAAATTGATCACTCGCGACAATGTCAACGACTACCAAGGCTGGACCAAGTAAGTCTACCGGTCAGCCGATCCTTACGGTCCGCGGGGTAACCAAGAGTTTCCCCGGCGTGCGCGCGCTCAAGGGCGTGGATCTCACGATCTATCCGGGAGAGGTCCACGCTCTGGTTGGAGAGAACGGCGCGGGCAAGAGCACGTTGATGAAAATCCTGGTGGGAGCGCAGCTCCCCGATGGAGGCGAGATCGCCCTGGATGGAAAGCCCGTCCATTTTCACACGCCGCATCAGGCCCGCGCAGCCGGCATTGGGATCATTTACCAGGAGTTGACCATCGCCCCAAATTTGACGGTTGCAGCAAATGTATTCCTTGGATCCGAGGAAACGAAGTTGGGCTTTCTCACCGATACCTCCTCCATGATACAGCACACCCAGCAGGTTCTCGACCGGCTGGGCGCCAGGTTTAAAGCAGGTCAGCTGGCCAATCACCTCTCGATTGCCGAGCAGCAGCAGGTGGAAATCGCGCGCGCTCTCTTTTACAAGAGCCGCATTCTGGTCATGGACGAACCAACGACCGCGCTTTCTGACCGCGAAACAGAGCGTCTCTTCTCTGTCGTCAAGCAACTGCGCTCGGAGGGCATGGCAATCATCTACATCAGCCATCGAATGGCCGAGATCTATGAGCTTTCGGACCGGCTTTCCGTTTTTCGAGACGGCGAATACGTCGGGGAGCTGACGCGACCCGAGTTCACCTCGGATCGCATCATCGAAATGATGGTCGGTAGGAAGCTTGAAGACCTCTATCCGGAAAAGACCAGCGCGCCCGGTGACCTCGTCCTGCGCGTGAAAAACATGTCCGACAAAGAGTTGGTGAAGAACGCCAGCCTCGAGCTCCGAACAGGAGAGGTGTTAGGCTTGGCGGGACTGGTCGGTGCCGGGAGGACGGAGCTGGCCCGCTTGATTTTTGGAGCGGATCCCAAGGTGAGCGGCGAGATCTACCTCAACGGTAAACTTGTGGATATCAAGCATCCGATCGATGCGGTTCGAGAAGGTATTGGCTATGTTCCTGAGGATCGGAAGCTTGCAGGCGTCTTCCTGCAGATGTCCTGCCGCGATAACATCGCCATGAACATTTTCGGTCGACACGCAAAGGTCGGCGTGATCGACTTCGGCGACGTTAACGAACGTTCCAAAGTTCAGGCAAAATCGCTTCGTCTGCGGGCGGCTTCGCTTTGGGTTCGAGCGGGCGGCCTGTCGGGTGGCAACCAGCAGAAGCTGCTTTTGGCGCGCTGGCTGGAAATCAATCCCAAGGTCCTCATTCTCGATGAGCCCACCCGCGGAGTGGATATCGGCGCCAAAGCCGAGATCTACGCAGTGATTCAACAACTCGCCAGCAAGGGCATGGCTGTAATCTTCATCTCGAGTGAATTGCCCGAACTCATTGGCGTCTGCAAGCGTGTGATGGTCATGCGCGAGGGCGTTGTCACGGGTGAGGTTGGCGGCGATACCGGAATCGAAGTCACCCAGAAGAATATCATGAAGTTTGCCACTGGCGTCTAAGCTGAGTAAAACCTATCAATCATGGCTACTGTCTCTCCGACCCAGAATACCACCGTAAGCGCCGTAGCGAGGAAAGAGGTGATGCGCAGCCTCATGCAAGTTGCAGGAATGCTGCCGGTTCTCATCGTCATTTGCGTTCTGTTTGCCTTCCTGACAGAGAGTTTCCTCACCACGAATAACCTGATCAACGTGGTCCGACAGGCCTCGATCAACATCGTCCTCGCCGCGGGGATGACGTTTGTGATTCTGACCGGAGGCATCGATCTCGCTGTCGGCTCTGTTCTGGGCATGACCGCAGTCTTATCCCTCCTGGTCTCGCTTAATCCCACTTTGAGCTGGGCGGCAATACCGATTGCACTCTTAAGCGGAACAATTGTGGGAGTCATCACCGGGTGTATCGTCCACTATTTTGGTTTGCCTCCCTTTATTGTTACGCTGGGCACCTACACCGCTCTGCGAGGAGCCGCATACCTGTTTGCCGGAGGAACGACGCTCATCAATAACGATCTGTCCTTTGCCTGGATTGGAAATAATTATCTCGGACCAATCCCGTGGCTGGTTGTGATAGCACTCGTTGTCATCTTGCTTAGCGCGTTCATACTGCATCGAACTGTCCTTGGTGTGCATATCTATGCCGTCGGGGGCAACCCGCTCGCTGCCCGGCTAACGGGCATCCCGGTCGCGACCGTTCTGATCTTTGTCTATGGCATCAGCGGCTTCCTGTCCGGCTTGGGCGGTGTAATGCAGGCCAGTCGGCTTTACAGTGCGCAAGGGCGTTTGGGCGAGGGCTACGAACTGGATGCGATCGCCGCTGTTATTCTTGGCGGCACCAGCTTCTCCGGCGGCATCGGTACCGTCTTCGGAACGCTGATCGGCGCTCTCATTGTTGCTGTCCTCAACAACGGCCTGACCCTGATGAATGTGTCATTCTACTGGCAATTGGTCGTCAAGGGCGCTGTGATCATTCTGGCGGTGCTGCTCGATAGGTTGCGCACCCGAGGCCAACCCCACTAAGTGGCGCCCCGCGCCACCAAAGTTGATTCCTTCGTTCTCACCGAACGCCGACCTCCGGCTTTGTAAGGGTTACTGCTCCGGACTCATCAATGCCGCCAGCCTGCATTTGAGCCGGAAGGCAAACTTTCCTTTCTCAAATTTCTGAAGATTTTCCGCTTCGCTTCGCGCGAAGTCTTTCTCGAACATCTTCTCAACACTCCGGGCGAACGCCGCATCCTGGACGACCGCCGAAAGCTCGAAATTGAGCATGAAGGAACGGAAATCAAGGTTCGCGGAACCTACGATCGCCAAGTCATGGTCCGCCAAGAGAATTTTCTGATGCATGAACCCTCTCTGGTAGCGCCAGATTTTGACCCCGGCTTCAAGCATCAGGGGATAGAAGGTGTAGGAGGATAACCAGGGTAACAGGTGATCCGGCTTGTGAGGCAGGATGATTCGCACGTCGACTCCTCGCAGCGCCGCATGACCGATGGCGGTCCGCAGGGCGGTATCCGGCACGAAATACGGGCTGGCAATCCAAAGTCTGTAGCGAACGTCATGAATGATTTCGCAGTAAATTGCCGCGCTGACGTTCCAAATCTCCGCAGGCCCCGAGGCAAAAGGCAGGACCGTTTGGTTGCCTGCCGCACGCGGTTCGAACGGAATATCAGGAACCTCCTTGCACGCGTAACACCAATCCTCCAGGAAGGCCACTTGCAGCCCCATAACAGCAGGCCCCTCCAACTGAAGATGGGTGTCCCGCCATGCACCCAAAACGCCCAGTCCCAGATATTCGTCACCGGCATTCAAACCTCCAAGAAATGCAATCCTTCCATCGACGACTACCAGCTTGCGGTGGTTGCGGAAGTTGATCTGAAAGCGCCGGCCAAACTGGCGATTGGTGACAAAAGCCTGAACGGACACTCCCGCATCGCGCAGCTCGTCTACATAGGCGTCCGTAAGTCTCTTGGAACCTACAACATCATAGAGCAACCAGCATTGCACCCCGCGACGGGAAGCCGCAACAAGACTCTCCTTGAGCGCGCCCCCCAACCCATCATCGTGAACAATATAGAACTGTACGATCACGTAACCTTGCGCACTCTGAATCGCCTCAAATATTGTCCGGAAAGTCTCCTTCCCGTCGATCAATAGGCGGCAAGCGTTTCCACCGCTTGGAGGAATTCCTCGGAGACCGACTCCCAATCGCTCCGCGTCGGAATATTTTTCGAGGAAAGGCGACCGGAATGGAGCCAGTGCACGTTGCGCCTGCCTGATCGCCGCGTCGAGTTCGGCGTTTCCTTCTGCCCCGGCGAGTGTGTAACCCGAAAACCGTGATTCACCGAAAACGAGAAACAATGGGATCGCAATGTAAGGAACGAAGACCAGCGCCAGTCCCCACCCGATCGCGGCCTGCGGCGTCCGCGAGATCATCACCGCTTGAATGCCAAAGTAGACGCCCGCCGTGTGAAACAACACAGTCGCGAGAACAGCCAATGCGACGAAAACCTCCGCGAACATGACGGCTCAGCGCTCCGACCGATAAGCTTCGGCTAACAGGCTGATGGGATGCCGAATGGAGAGTTTTGTTGAAAATCTGCGAGCCCCGCTCCGCAGTTGCAGGATGCAGCCTGGGTTTGCCGTGGCGACGATTGAGGCGCCGGTATCGGCGATGTGCCGAAGCTTTCGCTCCTGCAGCTTGGACGCCATCTCCGGCTGTGTGATGTTGTAGATCCCTGCGCTTCCGCAGCACCAAGTCGACTCCACGAGTTCCCTGAGCTCAAGCCCGGGAATGGCCCTGAGAACCTCCCGCGGCTCTCTTGTAATCTTCTGCCCGTGGCATAAATGGCAAGCCTCATGATAGGTAACAGGAAGGTTCCCTTCGCTCCGGATCTGCGGCCTTCTGAAATCGATCAGACAGAGCCACTCATGGATGTCGCGGACTTTCCCGGCCCACGCGCGCGCCCGCTCGGAATACCGAGCGTCGTCAGCCAGCAGGATGCCATAGCTCTTGAGATGCGAACCGCACCCAGCCGCGTTGGTAATGATCGCATCGAGGGCGCCGCTATCGAAAGCATCAATCTGCCTGCGGGCCAGATCCTTCGCAACCTCCACTTCTCCGTTGTGCGCGTGCAACGAACCGCAGCAATACTGAACGGAAGGCGTATGGACCTCACAGCCATTGGCGAGGAGAACATCCACGGTATCGCGATTGATCTCCGAGAACACAATATCCTGCACGCAGCCGGTGAGCATGCCGACGCGATACGCGATTCCACCCGCCGGACGCTCAATGGGCTTGATGAGATGGCAGGAGAACTTCGCTCTTGCCACCGGCGTCATCCTTTCCAATTCCCGATAGCGATAGGGCAGCATCGTGTTCAAGCGGAGACGACGTAGCAGACTCTGTGCTCCGCTTGCGCGATAGAGCCAGAGCAGGCGTCCCGCGAACCTAAGCAACCGCGGATGGGTGAAAAGTCCCTTGAGGATTAGCGAACGAATCATGTCGCGATTCGGGTTCCGCAGCACCCCGGATTGCTCCGCTTCCTCCCGCGCGGCCTCAAAAAGTTGCGAATACTTGACTCCCGCCGGGCATGCGGTCTCGCAAGCCAGACAGCCGAGGCAAAAATACATCTCTTCTCCAAAGATCCTGCTTGGCTCGAGTCGCCGGTCAGCGATGGCTCGCATGAGCGCTATTCGCCCCCGGGGACTGTTTCTTTCGATCTTCGTCGCATCATAGGTCGGACACGTTGGGAGGCACATGCCGCAGTGAATGCACTGCTGCAAGCGCGCATAGTCCAATTCGCGAATTGGACTATGCGCGCTTGCAGAACGCTCAACGCTCAACGCTGAACGCTCAACGCTCAAGTTTTCCCTCCTCTTGATGCTTTCTAGCGGTCTGAATACTTTGAGCAAAAATCCTTACGAGTTCGTCGGCTTCGTTGATAAGAGCTCCAAGCAGTTCGGGTTTTTCAATCAAGTCTGCACGTTGAATAAGCTTCAACCAACGCCGTGATTCGCGCAGCTCTTTGAAGCAGACGCGAAGTTTATGAATGAAATCGTCACGGGACTCCGCGCCCTCGGCCTCCCCATGGTTGCCGTAGGGCGAGGTTCCCGCGCGCAGCAACTGGTCGGCAATATGCAAGCCGGCCCGTGTACGCTTCGTCGACTCTGTGACACGGATTACGCGAACCGCATATTCCAGCAACCGATCCTCCAAATCGTAAACGCGGCCCGCACTTGAGCGTTGAGCGTTGAATGTTGAGCGTTGAACGTTCATCAAAAAATCTTCTCGGATTTCAATATGCGAAGGTGATCGAATGATTTTTTGATGCGCGCGTTCATCAAAAAATCTTCCCTGGATTCAGTATGCCGTTGGGATCGAAAGATTTTTTGATGCGTTTCATCACTTCGAGGTTCAACTCGCCGAGCGCACCCTTCAGGAATGGCTTCTTGGCAAGTCCAACGCCATGCTCGCCGGTAATGGTTCCGCCTAGCGCCAGCGCGTGATCAAAGATCTCCTTCATGGCGAGTTCGACCCGGTGCATTTCCTCGGGATCCTTCTCATTAGTCAAAAACGTCGGATGCAAATTGCCGTCCCCCATGTGCCCAAATGTGCCGACCTTTAGCTGATATTTTTCCGCGATGTGCTGGATTCCCTCTACCATCCGCGCGAGCTCGCTGCGCGGCACTGTGGCATCCTCCAGGATCGTTGTCGGAGCGATTCGAGCGAGCGAGGAAAAAGCCGCTCGCCGGGCAGTGGCCAATCGCAGCGCCTCTGTCGGCTGTTTGAGCGACCTTTACGTCGCGCGCGTGCAATGCCTTTGCAATCTCGGCCATGCGATTCGCCTCCTCCTCGACAGCCGCGGGATGCCCGTCTGTCTCCATCAGCAGGATCGCTGATGCATCGCGCGGCAAGCCAATGGCTGCGTAGTCCTCCACGCAGTTGATCGTGACCCGGTCCAGAAACTCCAGGGTGCAGGGAATGATCTTTGCGGCGATGATCTCGGAGACTGTGTTCGCCGCATCCTCCATACGATCAAAGATCGCCAGAAGAGTTCTTCCTGCGGCAGGTTTCGGGATCAAGCTGAGAAGAACCTTCGTGACGATGCCCAACGTTCCTTCCGAGCCGATGAACAGATCGCGGAGCGAGTAGCCAGCAACATCCTTGACGCATTTGTTACCCGTAAAGATGACCTCTCCCGAAGGCAGGACCACCTCCAAACCCATAACGTAGTCGCGTGTAACGCCATACTTCAATCCACGCAGTCCTCCGGAGTTCTCCGCGACATTTCCCCCGATGGTCGAGATTTTCATCGAGCCAGGATCCGGTGGATAGAACAACCCGGCTTGAGCCGCGGCCTCCGCGATTGAAAGAGTGGTGGCGCCAGCCTCCGCGAGGAGCGTAAGATTCCTAGAGTCGACCTCCAAAACACGGTTCATTTGCGTAAGGCAAAGGACGATACTTCCCTCGACGGGGATGCTGCCTCCACTTAGTCCGGTTCCCGAGCCTCTCGGCACAATCACTACACCTCTCTCGTTGGCGGCTCTTAGCAGTCGTGACACCTCGTCAACTGTCCGCGCGAAGACAACCGCAACGGGCATTTGTTGAAGAGTCGCCGTGGCGTCGAACGAATAAGGCACAAGATCCTCGCGACTCTTGAGAATCGCATTTTCCGGGAAGATCCCTGCGAGAATTTCTACAATTTCGGCCAAAGAAGGCATTCTCAAGTTATTGCCATACCTCCGCACCTTCCCACAAAGGAATATTTGCGAATGATCTCAGGGTAGCGGCGGTTCCGCCGAAAGTCGGTGCCCGCGCAGCCTGCTTCAGCGGTTTGAACACGTGAGACAATTCATTGCGCAAAATGCCTGGAATCCACCAAAGCGTGCAAAGGGGCTCGATGCCGCGGGCAGCATTCGCTTTTCCGATGTCAGCCGTTCCCATCCGGACTGTTTGAGAATTTCCAGACAACGAGGCTGGCTCTGCATGATTGGTCCTGGCATGTGCGGGCATCGTTGATCGGCTCTTTGGCGGGGTCGGAATGCGACGCGGACCACGACATCCCGAAGATTGTGTGGGTGACGCGCTTGATTTTTGACGCGTTGAAGCCGCCGAACCGGCGAGGACCAGGCGACTGTAGCGGAAATAAGTCCCGGATTCGCGCCTCGTTCGAATTTCAGGCGGCCGATCGCCAACTGAAACTCTCCTCCCTCAGACAGCGTCCTTTACCCGTCCACGGTCTGATCTTTACCGGCCAATGCATCGACTGCCGGAAGACTGTCGAATATGCGACAGAGTTTGGTGTAGATAGGTCACATCGCAGTGCGAAATGCCGGCATCGGCTCGCCATTTGACGAGAGGTTCGTTACTGGACAAGCTTCTCTTCCGCCTCTCAGCATGCTATCGGCGAAAGCAATGAAGATTCTTTCTGCTTTTTCGATCGCAATCGGATTCACGCTTTTAACGGCGCTGGCCGAAAATCCTCAAAATGGGGCGATAGAGGCTCTGCAGGCGCTGCCGCCCCACTTCACGGATCAAATCGTGAGGGCTTCTGCGGACAACGGAAGGCCAAACCCCGCGAAATGGTACGTGCTGGCGCGAAATCCCCGAGAGGCCGGTTTCCTGGTGAAAGATCCCCTGTACAGTATCACGATTGTGAGGGGACAACTCTCCGAGGCAAAACGCTCTCTCGATGCGCGGCAAGTGATGAACCGTAGAAACTTTGTCGACCTTGCGAGGGTCCGCGTAGATTCAGATCAAGCCTTTGAAATCGCACGGAACGCCCTCGGCAGTGCCGGGGAGAGGATGCGGAGCGCCAGCTATCAGCTTACCCAGATCGGCCCGGCAGCCGATCCCATATGGGATGTCTGGGCCTACGGAAAGCGGGACCGCTATCTTGGCGTTGTGAGGCTTTCTGCAAGGACCGGGGATGTAATTTCGTCCCGAAGGCCAGGGCTTCTTTGATTGGGCCGGAGCGGGCGGACAACGCAAACGGTGTTCCTCACCTGTGGACCCGCAGGCTTGATGTCTTCGTTGCCAGCGAGAATGCCCGTTCTCCATGGCATGGGTAGTAGCGCCAATTTTCGTAGCCGAGAAAGCCCTCGATGTATTCACTAGGAGCATGAATATCGATGAAGATCTGCGCCGTATCGCCCTGCAGGAACAACGCCTGCAGTTCGACCATTTCAATGCGACAAGTGCCTGGAATCTAGGGAACCGCCTTAGGGAGGCCGCGGAAGCGCGACAGGCAGCCATCGTGATCGACATTCATTCGCAAGGAATGCCGCTGTTCTACGTCGCCCTTGAGGGCGCCACTCCGGACAACCCCGATTGGGTCCGCCGAAAGCGCAACATCGTCACCCGGTTCTTCCGCAGTTCGTATGCTGTCGGACTCATGGAAAAGCAGCAGAAAATCAACCTGGACGCCTTGGATTCACGCGACTATGCAGCCCATGGCGGCTGCTTTCCCATACTGCTACCGCATACCGGATTTCTCGGAACCATTACCGTTTCGGGTCTGCCCCAGCGAGAGGACCACTGCCTCGTCGTGCAGACTGTCGCCGACTTCTTGGAGCGCGACATCTCCGATATTGCTCTTGCCTGAACGACCTACCACTTCAATAGACAGTGTCCCTACCGCACCTCTCAGACATGGCGGAGTGATTGAAAAGACATCGATTCCACGCGCAGTGGGTGAGGACTTGAAGATCGGACACGAGGAAGATTTATCAGTTGATCTCAATGCCACAAGTTCCTGTCCAGCGTTCGATATTGGATCGCTTCCAATACATGAGGAGGCTGGATGTCGACGTCTCCCGCGAGATCGGCAATCGTTCGCGAAACTTTGAGGACACGGTCATAGGCCCTTGCGCTCAGATGGAGTTCCTCCATGGCCCTCCGTAAGAACTCCCTGCCCTCGGAGTCCAATTTGCAATGGGTCTTGAGCAAGCCGTGTGACATCTCGGCATTCGAGCGACATTTCGACTTTCCGGCAAAGCGTTGCTGCTGGAGTCTTCTGGCGCGTAACACTCTTTCTCGAATCGCGCCGGATGATTCCGCGCGTTCCTCACTGCTGAGTTCCCTGTATTCAACCGCGGGCGCCTCGACGTGGATATCGATGCGGTCGAGCAGCGGCCCGGAGATCCTGTTGCGGTAGTTCTCAACCTGCTTTGGCGAACAGCGGCATTCCCGTTTGGGATCGCCGAAGTAGCCGCAAGCGCACGGATTCATTGCGGCGACCAGCATCACATTGGCCGGAAATGTCACCGAACCGGCTGCGCGGCTGACCGTCACCTTGCGGTCCTCCAGGGGCTGTCGCAGCACTTCGAGGGTTGATCGCTTGAATTCGGGAAGTTCATCGAGGAAAAGCACGCCATTGTGCGCGAGGCTGATTTCGCCCGGGCTCGGATTCGTCGAACCGCCGATCAAACCCGCGTCTGAGATCGTGTGATGCGGAGCTCGAAAGGGCCGGTGCGTGCAGAACGGGTTGCCCTGACCGAGCAGACCGCAAATGCTGTGGATTCTCGTCGTCTCGATCGCCTCCTCGACACTCATCGGGGGCATGATCGTCACAATGCGCTTCGAAAGCATAGACTTCCCGCTTCCAGGAGGTCCGATGAGAAGCAGGGCATGATTGCCAGCGACGGCGACTTCGATGGCGCGTTTGACGAGGTGCTGGCCTTTGACTTCCGAGAAATCCAAATCGTCCGTTCCGTTAGCGGCGAAAACGAAATCCTCCCTCACCGCCAGCAGTTCGCGCTGCTGAGCGAGGAATTCAAAGGTCTCGCGCAAGTTGGACACCCCGTAAACCTCGATCCCGTCGACCACCGCGGCCTCGCGCGCATTGGATTTTGGAACGATCACCGCCTTCTTGCGCTGCCTGCGCGCTTCCATCGCGATCGGCAGCGTTCCCTTGATCGGGCGAACTTCTCCGTTGAGCGCGAGCTCACCTGCCATCAAGCACCGCCCCAGCCTCGGGAGCTCGGCCCCTTGGGCGACCGCTATCATGCCCACCGCAATCGGAAGATCGAAGCTCGGTCCTTCCTTCCTCAGGTCGGCCGGCGCGAGATTGACGGTCGTGCGCGATCGGGGCCAGCGAAAGCCGCTGTTGGCGATTGCCGTCGTCACCCGATCCTTGCTCTCCCGCACGGCGGCGTCGGGCAGGCCGACGAGCACAATCGCGGGGTCGCCAGAGCCCGCATTGACTTCTATCTCCACTTGAATCGCCTCGACTCCCTGGATTGCCGCAGAAAAGACGCGCGTGAGCATGCCGGCATGCTGCCAAGTTCGAGGCCCGTTTGTCCAATCCGCGTTAGCAGGGATTTTCCAAACCCTCCGCGGAATGTTATGCTCCCCGATATACGTTCACTCCCCGCACTCCCCAGCCAGAGCAACCATCACAAGCGGAACCAGCTGACTTAACGATCCAGCGCATGGAACCCTTCAACTCCCGTCGTGCCCGCGTTCATGCGCCGCACGCCACGGTCGCATCGAGCCAGTCCTCTCCCGAACCCGTCGCGCTGAACCGGCCTCTGGCCTTCGCGATGGCCTCCGCTTCCGCTGTGTTTCTCGCGTTCCTCAGTGTGCTTGGCCAACTTGCGACGCGCGAACTTTCCGTAGTCCCAACGCTATTCTTTCGGTTCCTCGCCGAACTGACGCACCTGAGTGATTGTTGAGCAAGCTAGTCACGCGCTTCGTTTAACCAGAGAGCCGTGTCTCCATCAATGATCAGCCCTTTTACGAAGCCGGCCCTGAGCAATCCTTTCACTGCCTGAAGTTTCTCCCGGCCCGCGCAAAGCAGGATTACTTCCCGCTCGTAAAGGTGCTCGATATCGACCGCGAGTGTTCTCAGATTCAAATCACTCGAGACGACCTTTCCCTCAGCATCGAAGAACTTGCCCATGCAATCGCAGACAGCCCCGGTGCGCTTGAGATCCTGCAGCTCAACGGCTGACAAATAGCGATGCTTGAACAAAAGGCTGTGTTCGTCGCACGGTCCAAAGGTTGCGAGGAAAAAGCTGGCCTGCTCCGCGAGCGCGAGTGTCTCCTTAAAGATGCGCTGTGACATGAAAATCTGCCGATCAGCAATGCTGTTCGCGATGAAGGGCACCGGCAGGAAATGCCCCTCCCCGCCCGTTCTTTCAGCAAACTGATAAACGACCTCGAAGAGGTTGGCCGCGGAAGTTCGCGTGAGCGAACCCATAGCCGAAACAAACTTGGCTCTGGGCTTGGTCAAACCGACAAGATGAATTGGAACTTCGGCAATCGTTCTCCCCCAGCCAACTCCGATCACGCAATTCTCGTCGGCCTGGAGCCGTTCTCGCAATAAGTCCGCTGCGACGATGCCAACCGCGCGACGCGCGATCGGACTTTCCGCCTCAAGCCTCGCGCGTGAAGGCGGGCTCTTCTTCCGGCCGGAAGCATAGGACATTAGAGGCGGTGTGCTTCGGCAGAAAGAGAGGTTGTAATGACGCCTGATGTTTTCCTCAACCTCCGCCATCCGGGCGAAGCGGTGCTCGATGGAAATCTTGACGATTCCGGACTCCCTCGCTTCGGCTAAGAGTCTATTTACCTTGACGCGCGAGATCCCTAGCAGATCGGCCGTCTGCTCCTGTGTGTTACCAGCGACGTGGTAAAGCCATGCTGCCCTGACGATCTGCTCTGAATCGCCCGGTAGCTCATAGGCTCGATTCATTCTCTTTCACCCAAAATACGAACATCAGGGAGTTGAAGGTTAGACCTGCGCTTGTTCCGGAGCGTGGATCGCCAGGCGAAGCTCGCCAAGAGTCTCGACATCTCGCCGCGCAACCCGGCCCCGTTGCTGGCGCGTAAAGGAGGTCAAAAGTAAGAGCCAGGGCGCCCGGCCCTCCTCCATTGCCCGGAATCTCCCAGGCTGTCAAATGCTCAGTGGCCGCCTCGCTCGCCCGGCGATCCCAGGCATCCCGAGACTGCGCCAAATCCGCAGCGCCCGGCAACCCAGCCGGCGAAATCGATGCGAATCTGGGGGTTGAATACTCTCGCATAAAGCCAAAACTGTTCGTTTGCTCCTTCCGAGAAAACTGGTCCTCCTCGCCCTGATTGTTCCTGAACACTCAAGCACCAGGAATGAGCAGAAATTGAGCCAAAGTCGGGATCGGCGAGACCTGCTGTCGCGCGTCATGGCCAAAGGCCGTGCAGCCAAGGAATCACCCGATAGGCACTCCTATTTTTTGTTCGGCGCTTTGAAAGGTGTCGGAAAAGGTCTTCAGGAGCATTGAACACGAGACGGCCCCCGCGTCGAGGATGCCCCGGGAGCGCTCCCCCAGGCGGCTGGCGCGGCCCAGCTTGGCGATCATTCCGCGCGTGGCCTCTTTGCCCTTTTCCGCGGCGTCTGTCATGCGATTGAGCGCGTCCGAGAAGCTTGCCCCTTCGGCAACGGCCTTCTCATACTCCTCGACCGCGGGCACCAAGGCATCCATCATGGTCTTGTCGCCGACTTTCGCTCCCCCAAGATCCTGCATAACGGCCACGGCTGCCTTAAGCATCTTCCCGAAGACCTCCTTATCGATGGCAGGGGAGTCCTTACAGGCCTGACCCATGTCGATAAAGAAGCTGCCGTAAAGAGGGCCCATGGCTCCGCCGATCTCCGCGAGGAGCACCTGCCCAAGCATGTCGAGGCCCTGCGTCACCGTGACGTTCTGTTCGCCGAATTTCTCTCTCGTGCGCCGAAAGCCCTTGCTCATGTTGATACCGTGATCGCCATCGCCGGTCGCCCCGTCGATTTCACTTAAGTAGTTGCCATTGCTCTCAATGGTTTCAACCAGGGCCAGAAGGAGTTTGCGCCCTTCCGAAGTTGGATAGGAGGTGGCATTCATCGTACTCTTGTGTGTTAGGAAAGTTTGGGCTGCGTCAGCCCAATGGAGGTTGCTTCCGCCGCAATGAGTTCCTTAAGTTCGGCGTCAAGCTTCATCATGGTGACCGTGACTCCCATCATCTCCAGGGACGTAAAGTAGTTGCCCACATAGGGCCGATAGATGGAGATACCCGCCTTTTCAAGAAGCTCGACCAGCTTTCGGTAGACTATGTAGAGCTCCATTACCGGGGTGGCTCCGAGGCCCGAAACCAAGACCACGACTTCATCTCCGGAGTTAAACGGTAGATCAGGCAATATGTAATCAAGGGCAAGCTGCGCTATTTCGTCGGCGCTCTTAAGATCATCCACCTTTACTCCAGGTTCGCCGTGGTGGCCAATACCAACCTCCATTTTGCCCGGCTCGATATGAAAATTGGGCTTGCCGGCAGCAGGTATCGCACAAGAGGTCAGCCCGATGCCGATGCTCCGGGTCGAATCAATTGCCTTCTGCGCGGTCTTGATCACTTCCTCCAGCGAAGCCCCCGTCGCAGCCTTGGCGCCAGCGACTTTCCACATCAGAATCTCGCCCGCCACTCCCCGCCGCTTCTCCCGCTCTGTCTTGGGCGCTGAGGCCACATCGTCATTGGCGATCACCGTTTCAACCCTGAGATCCCCCACCATGCGCCGGGCCATCTTCACGTTCATGTTGTCCCCGGCGTAGTTGCCGTAAAGGACCGCCACCCCCGCGCCGCCGTCGGCAGCCTTAATCGCATCGCGAAAGATGTGGGCTGAAGGGGACGCGAAAATCTCACCCACTGCCACCACGTCCACCATGTTCTTGCCGACATATCCCACAAAGGCCGGCTCGTGGCCCGATCCCCCTCCCGTAACAATTCCAACCCTCCCCTTGACCGGAGATCCGACATAGCGAACTACTCGGGCATTCTCAGTTTTTGCCAGCAGATCGGGGTGACAGGAAATAATTCCTTCCAGCGCCTCCTCGGTCACACGGGAAGCATCGTTGAAGATTCGTTGCATAATTTGTTCTGGGGTCTCTGAGTCGCTATTTCTTTGAAGCTGCGAGCTCTTGTTCGATTTCCTTGATTCGCTCAACCTTGGCGCTCGATTTGCCTCCCTCGAAATCCGATTTCAGCCACGTGTCCACCAAGCACTTGGCGTATTCCTCTCCTACGACTCGAGCGCCCAAGGCCATTACCTGACAGTCGTTGCTCTTGCGGGCCCGTTCGGCCGAATACACATCGTGGCACACCGCCGCCCGGATTCCTGGCACCTTGTTGGCCGTAATCGCCATGCCAATGCCGGTGCCGCACATAAGGATCGCCCGCTGATGCTTTCCCTCCGCAACTGCCGAGGAAACCTCCAACGCGATATTAGGATATAGGGAAGGCTCAGTGTTATAAACTCCGTAATCCTGCACACTATGACCCTGCTTCTCCAAATACCCCCGAAGGCTCTCCTTGAGTTGAAAGGCTGCTTCGTCGCAGCCGACTGCAATCGATAACTTGCTCATACTGAATTTTCCTGGCTGGGGCTGGCAGAGCATACTCCGCAGCCTTCCACCTTGACAATGATTTCATCGGGTGTGGCTCGCGGGAC
>CAWASQ010000095.1:0-48659 GCA_963784465.1 uncultured Verrucomicrobiae bacterium | reverse complement strand
GGTCGCAAGCTGAAAGATGCTCTGCTCGCTCTGAAGGCGCCGTGCGTCGGGAACGTGCGCGGTGTCGGTGCGCTGCTGGGCGTTGAGCTTGTGAAGCGCGGCGGTGAACCTTACAGTTCGCTGGCTGCCACCGTCATGCGCCAAGCCTTGCAGGACGGGCTGATTCTCCTCGGCGGTGGATTGCACGGAAATGTCCTTTCGTTCGCGCCGCCCTTTGCGATTTCCGGCTCGGAGATCGAGTTCCTTGCCGCAAAACTCGAAAATTATCTCGTCCGCTTGCCCGGTTCCATTTCGTAGTCGAGAGCGAGCCGCTCCGCAATATTCGGCTTGATGACCTCCTCGACGAACTTCACATGGTTGGGGTCTTCCGCGTACAGAGCAAGCTTCTCCCTCGAGTCCAGTTCCACGGAGAGGAAGAACGGCCACTCCATATTCGAATCAACCCGCTTGCCGCACCTGATGCTGAGGACTTCCGGAATCCTGAGCAATTGGATTCGGGTTTCCCGCATCATCCACTCAAGTTTCGCCTCGTCCACCTCTGGTTTGAGTTTGAAGAGGACCAGATGATAAATCATGGCTTCGGTGAAGTCCCGGGTTGACGCTCAAGTCCAGTCCAAAGCGCCCTTCTTGATCGCGTACAGGTAGCCGAACAAGAGAATGATGATAAAGCTGCACATGCTCCAGAGGATCACGGTTCCGTAGACTGCGACGAACGGCTGAAAAACAACCGCCCACGGGTACATGAACACGATCTCGATATCGAAGAGAATGAACAGCATCGCCACCAGATAGAACTTCACGCTAAATCGCGGCTGAGGTCCCGGCTGGGGTACCATGCCGCATTCGTAGGCCGCATCTTTTGCCGGGGTTCGCTTGCCTGCGCGCCCAAGGAGAAGGTTGGCGAGAAGCACGAACGAAGCAAAGCCCACGGCGACGACTACGTGAAGGAGAACAGGAACATAATCCTCAAGCATCTCCCGCAACATCTATCCGCAGTTACGCCGACGGCAATATCGAAATCACTTGGGAAGGGGATATCCGGAGATCGATCCCGGCCTGTAGCGTCTTACGAACGTGGTCAGGGTCGGATCAAAGCCCTGGATTTGCGCCGTTCTTTCAAACAAACCCTCATTCTCAATCATACCAAACAGCTCCGGCGCGGTCGCGGAGGCGGTCCATGCGTTGGCGAAATTCACGTAGAGCGTCTGGCCTTCGCGGTCGGCCTTCCGGAGAAAGTGCACAAGCTGGTCCGGGCGGGACACGACTATGATATTCGGGTCGTATGACCAGGGAACTCCCGTAACAGACAACGTGATGATGGAGCTCTGACGGGGGTCGTAAGGATCAAGGCTTGGACGGGTAAGCAAAACAGCTTCCCTCATGGGCTGGAGAGGATGTGTAACAAGCCAGCGACGCTGCGGCTGTGTCACGACAAAGAAGCTGACAACGGCGAGGCCCGCCAGGACGGGAGGAGCCATGCGATGCGCGCGAGACGTGATGCCAGCCAGCCAGTCCAGCCCTAGCGCGGCAAGCCCTACGAAGCCGGAAAGCGTGAAAAGCAGGTACCATTCATAGAGATAGTGATTCTTGCTTCGCGATATGATGTAGACGAGCACCCCGGGTATTAGCAGCACGCTGAGGACAAGCCATCCGGCCGGACGGGACAGCCCAAGGCGCAGGGCCCCAAGAACAAAGAATCCAAGTGCGGCGGATCGCAGCGAGAGGAACACGTATGGACGCGCCTCGGCAGCCCATTGGAGTTCCTGATAGCCGGCCGAGCGAATGTCCGAATTGTTCCAAGGGATGCCGGCCAGGAGATGAGCGCCCATGTTCTTGTGCCAGCGCAACCCGAGTTCACCCAAAGCCCTTTCCGTCTCGAAGTAGTTGATCAGCTGAGGGACGCAGGGAAGCATCAGCTGTAAGTAGATCATTCCGGCTACCGTGGTTGCCACGAGGAAACGGGAGAAATGTTGCCAGCGCGCCTCGCCGGTCGAATGCCGTTGGAACAGCGAGATCGCCCCGCAGAAATTTGCGATTGCAACCATGTAGAGACATCCGGGGTACACGTAGAGCAGCGCGAATTCGGAGGCTGCAAATCCTGTCCACCAGCGCCAGCGTCCCGATTCGATTGCCTGAATCAGGCAATAGATCATCAGCGGTCCGAAGAGGAGCGTGAAGATATAGCCGCGAAGTTCGATGGCGTAGCGCACGTGCCATGGATGCACTGAGAGCACAAAAGCGGCGATCACACCGGCTCGCGCAAAGCCAAGGCGCTTCAATAGGAGAGCGAGGGCGCCAACTGAGAGAGTTCCGGCTACGAGACAAGGAAAACGGACTATCGGCTCGCTGAACTGCAGACCAACAGGTCGGGCGAGGGCACGCCAAGTTTCCAGGCAGGCTTTCGAAAGGATCGTCTGGAGTTGGTGATTTGCCGGCTTCCAGTAGTTCCAGAGCGCGATTTCCCAAGTCGCCTCCTTCAGCTTAAGTTCTCCGTTCTTGTCGTGTCGGTATTGACCAAGAACCGCACGGTGCAGACTGGAATCCTCATCATCCCAAAGGCTCTGCGGAATGCGCTGAATTCCCCAGAAAAGCGTCAGCGCCATTGCGCCAATCACCAACGGCCAGAACCATCGCGGGGTCGTTCGCTCGGGAAGCCAGGTGACTGAGGGCCGCCGGGCGGGTCTCAGCCACCATCGCGCGCTGAGACCGAGCAGAACAAGAAGCAAGAGATTGATCGCCGCGGCCCACCACTCGTAGATCACCACGAAATCGCGAACCCTGAGCGCCTTGCCGGGGCTCACCGAGACGTCCCAAGGCTTCTTTGCCGCGAGCAGAAAAATTCCGATTCCGGCCGCCGCGAGACCGCACAGCAAACTCGCCCAGACAACCGGAGGGAATCGCAGCGCCTTCAATGGTTATGATTTACAGAGGAAACTGGAGCTTGCTGTCATTTCTTAGCCGTAAACAGGTCGAATAAGAAATCGAGGAAGCGGGAACCGTGGTTGCGGGTTAAGCAATTCGTCAATCATGGCAATACCGTGTATCTCTGCGATGCCAGAATAAACGGGCGAGGGGAACGAAGATTTTTTGAAACGAAGAAAGAGGCGGAAGGTTGGCAGCAGCAGCAAAGGATCAAGCGCCAGAATGAGGGAGGAGAGGCTTTCGACGACCGAGAGCTTGCGCGTTACGGCTGGAACGTTGCCGATGCAATCCGTTTTTCTCTCGAGCATCTCCGCTAGCAATCCGCCAGCATCTCCGTTGAGTCGGCCATGACCGACCTGATTGAAGCAAAGAAGGGAGCGGGCCGCAGCGAGCGTTACTGCAATGACTTGCGCATGCGTCTTGGAAGGCTCTGCACAGCCTTCAATGGCAAGACCATCGCACAAGTTGGCACGGCAGACTTGGAGGGCTTTCTTTCCGATCTCAACGTCAAAAAGACGGGCTAAAGTGTCGCGCGCCTCACTATTCGTGTAACATCACGATAGAGTCCAAATTGTAATCCCTGACCGTTTGCTTACAGCGCCGGTTCAGGTGTCAAAAGGTGCGAAATCTCCAGTTCCCGTAGTGCATCTCCCTGCATAACGATTCATTTGTGGTGCCAATTTGGTGCCAAGATTTTCCGCGATTTTGCCGTTTTTGGCGCTCTTTGCTGGCATTTCCGTGCATTTCGGTGCTTGTAGGCAAATCGCCCGTAGAGCTTGTATTCATGCTGCTTGTCCGCTTTTACAGAGAGTGGGTTGGGAGGGACTCGAACCTTCAAACGGCGCCTCAAAAGGTCGTGTCCTAATTTGATTTGACTTTAGAGACTGGTTCTTTGGGGACAGCAATAGGCCACAAGTCACTCACGCCGTGCTGAAGAGCTTGAAATACCTCATCGGAGGAGATGAAATCCATTCCGTCTACTCAACGCTTGAATCTAGCGAACCGACATTTCTCGCGCCACGGCAAGCCGCCTCGCGGTGCCAACCGCGCTGGCAGGGATCTACGGCATGAACTTCGAGAACATGCCCGAGCTGAAATCGCCGTTCGGCTACTACGGGGTGGTCACCACCATGGCACTGATCTGTTCCGTGCTCTACTGGCGGTTCCGGAAAAACGGCTGGCTGTGAGGCCGTCCGCCCCGCGCCGATGCCCGGCGCCGCTTCTGCAACATGGCGGGGCGCTCGTCATCAGCATCACGGAGGGGCGCGCCGTGACCGCAACGCCTGACATCCTCGACCGCGCGGAGGTCCCCTTCGACGCCGCCCGCGCGGACCGGCTGATGGAGGAGGCTGGCATCGACGTGCTGCTGGCGACGTCGAAGCACAACACCCGCTACCTGCTCGGCGGCTACAGCTTCATCTTCTTCTCGGCGATGGACGCGATCGGGCACAGCCGCTACCTGCCGATCGTGATCTACGCGAAGGGGCGGCCCGAGCACGCCGCCTATGTGGCGAACCGCATGGAACGTGCCGAGCACGCCAACCGGCCATTCTGGACCCCGACCTTCCATCCGTCCGCCTGGGGCACGCTCGACGCCGCGGCGGACGCGGTCGAGCACCTGAAAACGATCGGCCAGGCGAGGGCGCGCATCGGCATCGAGCCGGCCTTCCTGCCCTCGGACGCGCGGGCGCTGCTCGGCGAGCGGCTGGATGGGGCGCACTTCGTGGATGCGACCGGGGTGCTGGAGCGGCTGCGGGCGATCAAGACGCCGGGCGAGCTGGCGAAGCTGCGGCAGGCCTCGGAGTTGATCACCGACTCGATGCTGACGACCATCGCCTGGGCGCGCGAGGGCACGACCAAGGCCGAGATCATCGAGCGGCTGCGGCGCGAGGAGACGGGGCGAGGCCTGCACTTCGACTACTGCCTGCTGACGGTCGGCGCCAGCCACAACCGTGCCCCCTCGGGGCAGGCCTGGCGGCCCGGCGAGGTGCTGTCGATCGATTCGGGCGGCAACTTCGATGGCTACATCGGCGATCTCGCGCGCATGGGCGTGCTCGGTGAGCCGGATGCCGAGCTCGAGGACCTTCTGGCCGAGATCGACGGCGCGCAGCAGGCCGCCTTCGCAACGGTCCGAGCCGGGGCGCGCGGCGGCGACGTCATCGCTGCTGGCGAGGCAGCGCGCACGGCCGGGCCGAGCGCCGCGTTCACCGACTTCGTCGCCCACGGCATGGGGCTGATCAGCCATGAGGTGCCGTTCCTGCTGACAGGCGCCATGTACGAGGGGGTGGACGCCGATCGGCCGCTCGAGGCGGGCATGGTGCTCTCGGTCGAGACCACGATGCTCCACCCGCGGCGCGGCTTCATCAAGCTCGAGGACACCGTGGTGGTCACCGCCGACGGCTGCGAGATGTTCGGCGACCGCGGACGGGGGTGGAACCGCGGCGGGCGCCAGCACCTCGTTTGAGCTCTATGCCCGGCCTCGAAGTGGAGGGAGCGGCGAGTCAAGGCCACACTCAAGAAGGCGGTTCGCGCCGCGAAAGAGCGCAAACTAGAGGGACTTCATGCGTCCATACTTATTAGGGGTTTTGCAACTGGGATTGCGACTATTTAGTGCCAATAAAGTGCCAATAAAAACCGCTGAATCGTGCTTTTCCGTGCTCTTCCCTGCATCTGCTTGCGTATTGGGACTTCGCCAGAATACCCTTTATCCATCAGGGTTTGTGGAATTTTCAGAGAGTGGGTTGGGAGGGGCTCGAACCCTCAACCAACGCCTTAAAAGGGCGCTGCTCTACCGTTGAGCTACCAACCCGAACTGTCTTCGTTGCTCAGAGTTCAAGTCTCAGAGCCGGGGTTCTCAGCGGACCTGGAGACCTGTGCCATCGAGTCGCCAACTTTGGAATGTCGGGACGCAATAAGTCACAATTCGCCGCATGGCGCAAGAACTGTTCCCGTGACACACTAGCGCGGGCAGGCTCCGGCTGCTGCCTGGCCTCGGCGTCGCTTTTCGGCCACTTAAGCGACTTGTTCTCCGGCCTGGAGGGCCTTGAGTTCTTCCGCGGACAAGCGGGTGATGCGCACTCTTCGCAAACCCGAAGCATGGGTCTGCAGCGCGGTAATTTCGTATTCGCCCAAGCGAATGCTCTCTTCTCGCTGGATGGGGCGTCCGGCCACGCGGGTGACCCATGCGCCGACATTTTCGCGCGGTTGATACTCGAAATTCCAGCCGGTTTCCGCGCGGAGTTCGCGAAGGGGCAGGGAGGCGTCGACGACGATCGAATTTTCTGTCTGCTCGAAGATCGGGCCTCTCTCGATGTCGAGTTCATCCCGGATCTCTCCGACAATTTCCTCGAGCACATCCTCGAACGTGACGATCCCGAGCATCGCTTCGTTTGCATCGATGATCACCGCAAGGTGCCGGCGCGAGGAGCGAAAGAGCTCCATCATTGTGGGCAAAGGGGTTTGCTGGAAGAAGGTCAGCACGGGACGAATAAGAGGCTGGAAGGGGCACTTTTCCCCGAGCGCCTGAATCTGCCAGAGCCATTCCTTGATGAGGACCATGCCAAGCACATTATCCAAGGATTCCTGGCACACGGGAAATCGGCTATGGCCGCTCTTCTGTGCGATTTTGAGATTCTCATCGATGCTCTTGTCCGCCCAGAGCGCAACGACCTTGGCGCGGGAAAGCATGATCTGCTGCGCTGTCACATCACGCAGACGCAGGGAGCGGACCATGATTTTGTTGACAAGCGCATCTCCCGGGTGAATGTGCCGCGAATGGCTGAGAACGTATTCGAGTTCGTCGGCGGAAAAAGCGTGCTCGCTCTCGGACGCCGGCTCTAGTCCCGCCCAGCGCAGAAACATGTTCGCAGTCCCATTGAGCACGTAGATGAATGGGAAGAAGATGTAGTAGAAGACGAGGAGAGGTGCCGCTACCCACAGGGAAACTCCGCGCGGACGCTGAATGGCGAGCGATTTTGGCGCAAGTTCACCGAGAACAATGTGCAGGAAGCTGATTATCGTGAAGGCAACGCCGAACGACAGCGAGTGTTGCGCTCTTTGGCTTGTGACGCCGAGCCATTCGAACACCGGCAGAAGCCACTGAGCGAGGAACGGCTCTCCCAGCCAGCCCAGGCCAAGGCTGGCCAAGGTGATTCCGAGTTGAGTCGCCGAAAGGCACGCATCCAGGTTGTTTACCGCGCGCAGAGCCATCGGAACACGCCAATCCCCGGTCTTGAGCAACGGCTTGAGCTGGCTTGCGCGGATCTTTACGATTGCAAACTCCGCCGCCACGAAAAATCCGTTTGCGCAGACGAGCAGCAGGATCACGAGAAGCTGCCACCCGATTTCGAGTAGCATCATAGGTAAATCCTCTCCGCGCTTTCAATGATTTGCGCCGTTTTCATTCCCTTTCCGAGCAATCAAAACACAACTGGCTTTTTTTCGCCATCGGCGAAAATGTGGGTTGGATTTTCTGAACTCCCGCTGATATTTCCGCGCGACCATGCCTGACTTCGGCCGAGAAGACGCTATTGCCCTCTACAACGTGGACCGGTGGGGCGGGGGATATTTCACCGTGAACAAGAAAGGAGACGTCGTCGTTCTCCCCAACCGTTCGAACGATCAGAAGATCGACCTGATGGAGATTGTGGCGGAGGCCAAGAAGCGCAAATTGGACTTCCCCCTTACCGTGCGTTTTCATGATCTGCTGCGCGATCGCGTGGAAACGATCAACAAGGCGTTTGCCGAGGCGATCGAAACAATGGGTTACCGCGGCGTGTATCGAGGTGTGTTTCCGATCAAGGTCAACCAGCTTCGCGAGGTCGTCGAGGAGATCCTTGACGCTGGGAAGCCCTGGCACTTCGGCATTGAGGCGGGGAGCAAGCCGGAATTGATGGCCGCGCTCGCCCTGCATCATGATCCCGAGAGTCTAATCATTTGCAACGGATACAAGGACACCGCTTTCGTCCGCAATGCGCTGCTTGGACGAAAGCTTGGAAAGACTGTCATTCTGGTCGTCGAGAAGGTTGAGGAGTTGACGCATATCCTCAGGGTAGCTTCGCAGATGCAAGTCGAACCTTTCATCGGACTTCGCGTGCGCCTGCTCTCCAAGGGCGCCGGAAAGTGGGCAACCAGCGGCGGCGAAAACGCGAAATTTGGCCTTTCGACCGCGGAACTCGTCGCGGCCAGCGATCTGCTCGCCCGTTCCGGGCTGGCCAACGCGCTGAAACTGGTTCATTTCCATGTCGGGTCGCAGGTGCCGGATATCGGCACGATCAAGCGCGCGACGAAGGAAGCGGCGCGCTTCTATTCAAAACTCCATAAAATGGGGCACGAGCTCGGTTATCTCGATGTCGGCGGAGGACTCGGGGTGGACTACGACGGCTCGTGCACGACGTTCGACAGCTCCACGAACTATTCCCTCAATGAATATGCCCGCGACATCGTGTACAGCATCATGGAGGTGTGCGATGCCGAGGGTGTCCCGCACCCGACCATTGTGAGCGAAAGCGGACGCGCAATCGTCGCGCATCATTCGGTTCTGATCGTCGAGGCCTTTGGCTCAATCGAGAAGAGCCGCAACGGCGAGAAAGTCGAGGCGGCGTCCGGCGACCCGCAGATCGTTCACGACATTATCGAAATCTACGAGAACCTCGGCCGGAAGAACCGGCTCGAGAACCTCCACGACGCGCAGGAAATCCGTGAGCGCGCGCAGTCAATGTTTGACCTGGGTCTTCTCGACCTGCGGGAGAAAGCCCGGGTGGAAACCGTCTACTGGCAGATCGCCGGCGCGGTGGTCGGAATGTTTCAAGGCATGCGCTACGTGCCGGAAGAGGTCAAAGAGATGGAGGTCGCGCTTGGCGACCAGTTTCTCTGCAATTTCTCCGTGTTCCAATCTCTGCTCGATCACTGGGCCCTGGGCCAATTGTTTCCCGTGATGCCGCTCCACCGGCTCAACGAACTCCCCGATCGCAATGCCACGATCGTCGACATTACTTGCGATTCGGACGGTAAGGTCAGCAAATTTGTGGATTTGCAGGATGTAAAGGAAACGCTTCCGTTGCACCGGTGGATTTCTGGAGAACCCTATTACATCGGGTTCTTCCTTGTTGGAGCTTATCAGGACATCATGGGCGACATGCACAATTTGTTCGGTCGTGTGAACGAAATGCACATCTACCTCGACGAGGATGAGGATCGCGGCTACTACGTCGAAGAGGTCCTTCCCGGCAGCACCATTGGTCAAGTCCTCTCGCTGACGCAGTGGGACACCAATGAGCTGGCGCGCAGAATGAAAGGCCAGGTGGACGCTGCCATCAAGAGCGACCGGCTTAAGCCGAGCGACGCGATGCGTCTGCTCGATGACTACGAAAAGGGTCTCGGCGCCTATACCTACTTGAATTTCGACGACCAGAAAAAGAAGCGATGAGCCATCGCACGCCCCTTTTCGACAGGCACGTCTCCGCGGGCGGTCGCATGGTGGATTTCGCGGGCTGGGAAATGCCAGTGCAGTATTCGAGCATCCTTGAAGAACACAAGGCAGTCCGAGAGGGTTGCGGCGTTTTCGATATCTCCCACATGGGTGAATTCCTCGTCCGAGGCCTGGGAGCTTCTGAATGGCTTGATGCCTTGCTGACGAATCGCGTGGCCAACCTCGATATGGGCGAGGCGCACTATACCCTCATGCTCAATGAACGCGGTGGGGTAATCGACGATCTAATCGTCTATCGAACGGGAGAGCAGGAGTTCCTATTGATAGTCAACGCTGCGAAGATTGACGAAGACTTCGCCTGGCTCAGCAAACATCGCGAACTGAATTCGACCCGGGTTGGCGATCCCAGTTCCTTTGAGCTCTTCAATTGCAGCAACGCGTATGCGGCTCTTGCGATCCAAGGCCCCCGCTCTCCGGAAGTCTTCGCAAACGTATTTTCGATGGCTTGGGAGGAGCGCAGAAACCGCATCGTCGAACTTACGGGCGGTGGTCCTTTTCCCGTTCAACGCTCACAATCCGGCGCCTGTGGCACACGTGCCTTTGTGGCGACGACGGGCTACACGGGGGAGAAGGGATTTGAAGCGATCGTTCCGGCCGGTGTCGCCGAGAGCTACTGGGACCTTTTTCTGGCTGCGGGCGCAAGGCCTTGCGGGCTGGGATCGCGAGACACTCTGCGCCTTGAAATGTGCTATCCGCTGAACGGTTCCGACCTTTCGCCCGATCACACTCCCCTTGAAGCGGGGCTTGGATCCTTCGTTGACATGACCAAGAGCGCGTTCATGGGCCGCGATGTGCTCCTCGATCAAAAAGCCAAAGGCGTGCCATACAGGCTTGCGGCCATTCGCGTGCAGGAAAAATCGCCGCCCATCCGATCCCATTATCCGATATTTGCGGGCGGAGAAGCTTTGGCTGAGACAACAAGCGGTGCGCTCTCGCCAAGTCTGGGTTGCGGGATCGCGCTGGCTTACCTTCCGTTCCCGCTTGCCAAGGTCGGGCAGGATTTGGAGATTGGAATTCGCGGACGCCGCTATCAATCCACTGTCGTTAAGAAGCCCTTTTACAAGCCAACACCATGAATGTTCCCGAGGATTTGAAATTCGCAGAGACTCACGAATGGATTCGTGTGGACGGTGATATCGGCACGGTTGGCATTACGGACCATGCGCAGGCGGAACTCACGGATATCGTTTTCGCGGAGGCGCCCCAAGTCGGAGCAAGGTTCTCGGCAAGGGATCCCGCGGCCGTGGTCGAGTCGGTCAAGGCAGCGAGCGATATCTATGCACCGGTGTCCGGTGAAATCGTCGAGGCGAACGAGGCGCTGTCCGACAACCCCTCGCTGCTGAATACAGATCCCTACGGAGCGGGCTGGATCTTCAAGATCAGGATCGCTGATGCCTCCGAACTTGACGGCTTGCAGAATGCCATGGCCTATCGCGCGCAAATTGCTAAATGAGCGCGGTGCCGTTTGTCCGCAGGCATGTCGGACCCTCGCCTGAGGACATCGAGGAGATGGCCAGCGCCGTGGGAGCGCAATCCCTCGACGATCTCATCGACCAGACAGTTCCGGAAAGCATCCGTTTGCGAACCCCGCTCAACCTGCCTGCAGCGCGGTCTGAAGAGGCTGCGCTTCGCGATTTGCGCGAAATGATGGAGCGCAACGAACTGCGCACATCCTTGCTGGGGATGGGCTACACCAATTGCCACACTCCAGCTGTGATTCGGCGCAACATTCTGGAAAACCCCGGCTGGTACACGGCCTACACGCCGTATCAGGCGGAGATCGCGCAGGGGCGAATGGAGGCACTTCTCAACTTTCAGACGATGGTTTGCGACCTGACCGGAATGGAGATCTCGAATGCGTCGCTTCTGGATGAGTCCACGGCGGCGGCGGAAGCGATGACCATGGCGCATTCGATCAAGGGGGGCGGGGCTTTCTTTGTCGCCGATGATTGCCACCCTCAGACGATCGCGCTGCTGCGCACGCGGGCCGAGGTGCTCGGAATACGTCTAATAATCGGACCGGTATGGGACTTCACGTCGGAGACCGTTTTCGGCGCCTTGATTCAGTATCCCGCCACGGATGGGGTCATACACGATCTCGGTCCGATCATCGCCAGGGTACATGCGGAAGACGCCCTGGCAATCGTAGCTGCCGACCTCTTGGCGCTTTGCCTGATCAAGCCGCCTGGGGAGTACGGAAGCGACATTGTCGTAGGTTCCTCCCAGCGATTCGGCGTGCCTCTTGGCTATGGGGGACCGCATGCGGCTTTTCTCGCAACGCGTGATGAGCACAAGCGCCGACTGCCTGGGCGGCTGGTCGGCGTTTCGCGCGATGCGGAGGGACGCCCCGCTTTGCGCCTCACCCTCCAAACCCGCGAACAGCACATTCGCCGAGAAAAGGCGACTAGCAATATCTGCACGGCCCAGGTGCTGCTCGCCGTGATGGCGTCCATGTATGCGGTCTATCATGGTCCGCACGGTTTGAGAGCCATTGCCGAGAGAATTCATGGGCTGACTTGCCGGCTGGCTGGTTCCCTCAAGGAACGCGCCTGGGCTGTGCACCCCGGGCCTTTTTTTGACACCATCCGCGTGTGGCTGGCGGGAGACCGTGCGGACCACTTGCTCGAGCGCGCAAACGCGCACGGTGTGAACATTCGCAAACTGGACGACCATGCGATAAGCCTGACTCTCGACGAAACGACGCAGGATCTTTCGCTGCTCCTGCGAGTCTTCGATCTCTCGCCGGCGGCGCATTCGGTCGAGCCGACCGAAGTAATTGGGAGCGGTCTGCGGCGCGAATCCGAGTTCCTTAGCCATCCCGTTTTCAACCGCTTTCACACGGAAACTGAGCTTCTGCGCTATATCAGGCGCCTCGAGTCGCGCGATCTTTCGCTAACCACCTCGATGATTCCGCTTGGTTCGTGCACGATGAAGCTCAACGCCGCGGCGGAGATGCTGCCTGTGACTTGGGAGAAAGTTGCGGGCATCCACCCGTTCGTGCCGGTTCATCAGGCAAAGGGATACCAGGAGCTCTTTGCGCAGCTTGAGCGGTGGCTTGCGGAAATTACGGGCTTCGCCGCGGTTTCCTTGCAGCCCAATGCTGGCTCGCAGGGCGAATACGCCGGTCTTCTTACGATCCGCAAATATCATCATTCCCGAGGACAGGGAGGGCGCGATGTTTGCCTCATTCCCGCCTCAGCGCATGGCACGAATCCCGCGAGCGCCGCGATGGCGGGAATGCACGTTGTGCCGGTCGCCTGCGATTCCTCGGGAAACATCGATCGTATCGATCTTGATCGAAAAATCGACGCCCATCGCGATGTGCTCGCCGCTTTGATGATCACGTATCCTTCCACGCACGGGGTCTTCGAGGAATCGATCGAGGAAGTTTGCGCTAAGGTTCATGCGGCGGGGGGAATGGTTTACATGGATGGCGCCAACATGAACGCGCAGGTCGGCCTTTGCCGGCCGGCGCAGATCGGCGCGGATGTTTGTCATCTCAATCTGCACAAGACTTTTTGCATTCCGCATGGCGGGGGGGGACCCGGCATTGGTCCGATCTGTGTCGCTGAATCTCTTTCGGCGTTCCTGCCGGGTCATTCGATCGTCAAGATTGGCGGTCCGCAATCTGTCGGAGAGATATCCGAGGCGCCGTGGGGAAGCGCGAGCATTCTCGTGATATCATGGATGTTCATCGCGATGATGGGACCCGACGGACTCCTGGAAGCGACAAAAGTGGCCATTTTGAACGCCAACTACATCGCCGCGCGGCTTTCGCCTTTCTTTACGGTGCTTTACAAGGGACGCAATGGGCGGGTTGCGCACGAGTGCATTCTTGACGTTCGGGAGTGGAAGCAGCGCGCGGGCATAGAAGTGGAGGATATCGCCAAGAGGCTGATGGATTACGGCTTCCATGCGCCCACGATGAGCTGGCCGGTACCGGGAACGCTTATGATTGAGCCCACCGAGAGCGAATCAAGGGCGGAACTCGATCGTTTTTGCGACGCAATGATCGCAATCCATGGCGAGTTATGCGCCGTCGAGCGAGGCGAACTCTCGCGGTCCGACAACCCGCTTAAAAACGCCCCGCATACCGCTGCCAGCGTGACGTCCGATGCGTGGGCACATGCTTATGGCCGTGAGTTGGCCGCGTATCCTGCGTCCTGGCTGAGAGAGCACAAGTTTTGGCCCGCGGTAGCGCGTATCGACAACGTGTATGGGGATCGGAACGTTTTTTGTTCTTGCCCGCCAGTTGAGGGATGATCACTTCGGAGCCAGAGATTGTGGTTCCGCTAACTTTCTAAACTGCGGATCCTCCTTCCAGGCCGAGAATGCGGGATCCGCGACGAAGGCTTTCCGAAGGGAAGGGCCTCCGAGCCTGATCGCCTCAGTCGCCGCTTCGTAGAACTCTTGTTTTTTGTTCTGCACGAAGCACGCGCGCGCAAGGAGCAGGTAATTCTGAACGTTTGAGGTTTCAACGAGGGTAAGCTGCTTCGCGGCGTCCAGAGTCTTCGACAGCTCGCCGTGTTGCTCATAGTAGTTGATGATAAACCTCAGCATGTCGGCATCGTTCGGAAAATCGCTGAGCGCCTGATCGATTAGGGGCGCGGCCTTATTAGTCTCGCCAACGCTCGAATACAATTCGATCAGCCGGCGCACGGTTTCACGGCTCTTCGATTCGTGATCCAGTCTATCGAGCAGCGCACGGATTTCGCCCTCAGTCTCCTTTCTCTTCCCGGCATAGTAGCGGAACCTCCACAGGTCGAGATTATTGGGATCTTCCTCAAGAGCAGTGTCACAAATGGATATCGCCTCATCGAATGCCCCTCGATCCCAGAGGAATGGTGTGACGGCCGTGATCGCATCAGCATTCCCGGGCCATAGGGCGAGCGCTTCCCGATAGGCGCGCTCAGCTTCGGCGGCCATCGCGCGATGCCGATAGATGTTCGCGAGGGTGTAGCGCAACTTTGAGAACGAACGCCGGGCATCGAAGTCGCTCTTGAACTTCGGATCGCTTAGCAAGCGCGCGGAATACTCTTTCCAGTAAGCGAAGTCTCGCTCGACGATTTCCTTGGGGAGAACGTCAAGTTTTCCTTTGCTGAGTTTGTAGATCAGTCCGTGCGGAATGGCGTAGTCATAGGTCCAGGGGATCGGGAAGCTCTCCTCGATAAAAAACTCGTGTTCGTCGCGATTCTTCTCCCAGATCCATCTTAGAATCACGCTAAAGAGTTCGACGCCCTCCCTGTCTGCCGAACGTCCGATTTCCTGTTCCTTGCCCTTGGCCATATTGACCAGTTCCTGGACCGTGTCGAATTCGGTCGGCAAGATGAGAGGTTTCGACGGGTATGTGTTCTCACGGCCGAGCCACTGCTCAAAAAAGCCCGACGGCTTTGGACGCGCCGCCGTGTAATGATCTCGCAGATATCTCATGTAATTTCTCTCGCCCAATGCATTCTGCGTGATGATGTAGAGATCGCGGCGATCGAAGGCGGGATCGCGCTTGTTTTTGGGAGGCTGCGCACTCTCCCCGAAGATCATGTACGTCGGAACAAAGCGTCCGGGGTCGGTACCGCCGATCATCACGCTCCCCGTCGGCAAATCCTTCAGCATGTCATGTCCGAACATCCATCCAAACCAATGGTCACGCTGACTGCATGAGGCCTCGCTTCCCCGGAAGGTAAAGATGGGCAAGACGAGCAATGCCGGGGCAAGCCAGAGCGCATGGACGCTGCGCTTCATCAATCCGAATATCAGGAAGCCAACGCCGAGGCCGGAGAGGATCGCGAATATGAGGTTGGTGTACGTGTGAAATGGCATCTGCGCCCACCACTCGGCGTTGTCGATTTTCGAAATCGACATCAGAGGCTGCAGAAAGGCGGCAAGCACGAAGGCAAGGTGCAAAAAATAAATCCAGACCCTCTTCGGAAGCGGGAACCTGAACACGAAAAGAAACGAGGCAAAGTAACCGACCAGTCCGACAATGGAGAAAGCCTTGATGAGTTGCTGCAAGAAGAAGCCAATCCAGAGTTGCGCCCTTTCCAGGCGGCCTTGTCCAGGTAACGCGCGACTGTCTTTAGTTGCCGCCTTGGGTTGGGAGATCCCCATGAGGCGGCCGAGCGACTTCACGGTGACATCGGAAAGGCTTCCCGGATATTGAGAGCGGTTTATCGAGAAGAAGAATCCTTCGGCGCTCCGCGTGTATCCCCAGTTCATGGGAGGATTCGTTGCCGAGGCCAGCGGCATGTAGGCGTAGGGGAGAAGGCCTGCTGCGATGGCGATCGGAAGATAAGCGATCAGTCTCCAGCGGACGCGAAACTTTCGCAGCCAGATAAACAGCGCGAATGCCAAAGCGACGCAATAGAAAAACCGGACGGCGGTTTTGAGGACCGCGGCATCTTTCGACAGAATGGCAAAACCCAAATATCCGAGCAACAGCGTCAGGAGACCGGCGAATAGCCAGTCGAGGAACGTTCGCCGCCGGATCAAGAGAATGAGGAGAAAGGGGAGAGGCGCGAGTGCGATGGTCAGATGATGATTGCTGAAGGAGAGCGCCAGAGAGAAAAAGGCTCCTAACATCAGTGCGTCACTCTCGGGGCGCAGCACCCATGAGTAGCACAGCGTAAGAAAAACTGCGATTAAAAGGGCGTGCAGCGCGTAAACCTCCGCGATGACGGCCTGGGACCACATCGATTGGCTGAAAGCGAGCATCAACGAAAAGGCGAAGGCGACGAACGGCGGCAGGAATCGCGCCCTTCCGGCAAGCCGGTCACCGTAATACCATCGCTGGATGTTAGAGAGCAGTGCGGCGCAAAGACCGACGGCCGCGGCAGCGCACAGACCACTGAATATGGCGACCTCCCAGGCCGCGTTGCCAAGTGGAAGGAGAAGAAAGACCCAGTTGAGCAGGGTCCATAACGGGTATCCCGTGGGGTGCGGCACCCCGAAATGCTGCGCGGCAACAACGAACTCCCCGGAATCCAGCAACGTGACATTGGGCGCGGCAGACCATGCGTAAATCCCAAAGCTGACCATCGACGCAAGCAGCTCCGGTTATCCAATCCCACTTTTGCCAGGCGTGAGAGCGGATCCTGCTGCCGCGGGAGCCAAGGTATTCAGTAAGCGTCGCGGTCATCGAATATGCTCGGTCGCGCCCAGCCCGGGGTCCCGGGAGGGCCCCGAAGAACGCAGATTAAGATTCATTGAATCTCATTTCTTGAAGGTCGCAAGCGTGAGGACGCGCCAGGCAGCTTCCGCGGCAATTCCGAGGGTCATCTTTGTTTCCCCGGCGCGGCGCTCGGTGAAGACAATCGGAACTTCAACCAGCGTGGCGCCTGATTTCCAAAGGAAGAAATGGAGTTCCACCTGAAAACCATAACCTTCGGTGATGAAGCGCTCCCAGTCGAGTTTCTGCAGGGCAGCGCAGCGAATCGCCTTGAAGCCGCTGGTGACGTCGGTGAGGGGCAGACCGGTTAGGGCGCGGACCAATCGCGACGCGCCGAGGCTGAGAAAAAGACGGTCCTGCGGCCAATTCATCACGCGCACGCCGCCGGAGTAGCGCGAGCCGATTGCCACATCGGCGCCACTTTCAAGCCCTTCAAGCAGCCTGGGAATGTCGGCAGGATCATGAGAAAGATCCGCGTCGATTTGAATGCAGGTATTGAAGCCGTGGGCAATGGCCCAGCGAAATCCCTCCTTGTAAGCGCTGCCGAGACCGAGCTTGCCCTCCCGGCCGAGAAGGTGCACCCGCCGCCGAAACGAAGGGTGGGATTGAACGGCCTTCGCCGTTTGGTCGGGCGAGTTGTCATCGACAACAAGAATTTCCAACGAGGGCTCCACAATGAGCGTCTTGTCGAGGATACTCCCGATTCCCGTGGCTTCGTTGTAGGTCGGAATGATCACAACTACCCGCCCCGCCGAAGATCTTTGCACGCCGCTCACCCTGCCGGCAGCCAGGCTCTCTCCGGCTGGCGGTGCGCGGAATAAAAACGCCTGAAAGCGTGCCGGCAGGAGCGAAAGCCTCTCAGCGCCTACGAGGACAACGACGCCGAGCCAGCCCGCCAGGCTCGCCCATACGCAGGCGAAATACCACCATGGTGGCTGGAAGGACAATGCGACGGGGCTCGAGGTGCCATCGAGTCGGACCGCAAGAAAGGCATCATAGGCTCGCGCGATCTGGAGAACGCGTCCATCCTGAGTGGCCCTCCAGTCCGGATGGACAGCCTCCGGCACGACAAGCCAGCCTGATTCAGGGAGCGGCTGGACCAGAATCTTATGAAAGCTTTCCCGATGGGCAGCGTTTGCAGGAAGCCTGATCATTCCTTGCGATGAAGCGGAATTGAATCCAACCAGCCGCTGTTTGCTTTCGAAGTTTTTCTCCGGGACCACTGTCGGAACGCCCCGTGCAGCCGCTTTGAGGGAACTTCCGGAGGCATCGCCAGTTTGCTCCACCACGCTGAAGTTCTTTGCGAAGGAGGCCGGAAAATAGTTGTCCGGATTCTCGAGAATGACGAAGTGCTCGTTTTCAAAAACCGGGTGAGCGCAACGACCTGAGCGAGTTCTGGAGGTCCGCCGGTGTATCCGGGTCTTTCTTGTCGATGAGCAAATGCGACACGCCGGCGACATCTAAAAAGGTCTCGAAGTCCTCCCTCGATGAGAAAGACGCCTGATTCAATTTGGCTACGCCACGCAACATGAATTGGCCGCCAAAGGCTTCGGTCACCAGTCCCTTTCCCGAAAGTAAGGGAGTCAACAGGTAAAAATAGCGGCCCGAGTAGGGAGCGACCAACCCGGGAGGTGCAGCCGTCTTAAGAAAGCTCTGCGCGGCGAGAAAGTCGTCAAACGTCTGCCGATTCATCTTGCCCTTGAAGAGCGAGCGCACGACGCTCGCGGAGTCCGCGGCGGCCAAAGCAAGCAGAGCCGCGGCGGTTGCCCACCGAGCGCTGCGCCGCGGAATTTGGCGGATAAGGAGGTTGGCTGCAAGGCCCGCAGCGACGGAAAAGCAAAACACGCCTCCCATCTCAAAGAAATCATGCGGTGCACGAATGTCGGCGTAGAGCGGCAGTCCTTCGATTAAACGGAAACCCGGAACGCAAAAATAAACGAGAATCGCCAGCGAAACGAACCAGGGGCGCGCAGGAAGTGATCCGGGCACGATGATCCCGATCACGACTGCCTGCAGCGCGAGGAGCCCCCAGGAAATGGCTATCGCCGGATCCCACGCGGAATCGGCGTGGGACAGAAAGGCCAATTGTCCCGACAAGGCAGTATTGACTCCCAGGCCGAGCCAATGCGCCAGAAATGTCAGCGCCACAAAGAGCCGGAAAATGGTCGCTTCCGAAGTTTGCCATGCGGCTCTCTTGCGAAGGAAAAACAATCCCGCTGCGCACGCAAGCCCGGCGATCCCCACGTACGAAGAATTCGTGCGCACTTCGGTTTGTGGCGACGTTCGCGCTCCGGTCAAGCGACTGTCTCGGTCCATCCATGACAGAACCGATTCGGAGGAGTACGGTTTTCTGCCACGCCGCGAAGGGACCAAAGTCGAACTTGGCGATGAAGCGGGTTTCCCTGAGGCTTGGAAGGTTTGGCAGTGCGGCCAGAACCAGAAAAATGCCTAGGCAGAGAAAGATTCTCTTTGCCGGGGGTGGGGCAAAGTGCGCGCGAGCTATCCAGACCCAGAAGGCGAACGCGCAGAGGAGCGGCAGGACGAGAACAGCGATCTTTGCGTAGGCAAGAACGAGCAGGGAATTTGCGGCCGCGCACAGGATCGCGCTCCACGCGGTCCTTTCCTCGAGGAAAACCAGGACACCGTGGAATGCGACGGGAATCATGGCGAAGGCCAGAACGTTGGCGACATGCTCGACGTGCCCGAGCCGAAGCAGGATTGCCGGAGCGAATTGGTATGCAGCTCCGCAGCTGAATGCCATCCAGCCGGATTCCGGGCACAAACGCCGGATGAAGGCGTACATTGTAAGAGGGCAAAGAAAGACAAACCCGAGAGCGATAATTCTGGCTCCCCAAGTCGGGTCGCTTACGAGCGTAACCGCGAGAAGGGCGAGGTTCGTGAGAGCCCCGAGGGAAAGAAACGCGAGCGAACAGCCTTGAAGATAGTTAGGTGTCCACCAGGGCAGGCCACGTACCGACGCCGCGGCATTGGCATAGTCCGCGACTTTTGCGTAGTTGGCCAGAAGCTCCTGGTTCGAAGGGGGTTGTTGCAGCCAGCAGGCGCCGATGAGACCAACAAAAAGGCTAGTGATGGCCAACAGAGCCAGGGCGGGACGTGACATCAAGGGCAGTGCAGAGTCCTAAGTCGCACGTCGGCGTTCCCGAAAACTTAGGGTTGATCCATGCAACTGGACGCGATGCTGCGACGCCGACATCTATTCGTCAGAATCTGCCCAACAGGCGGCTTCGCGAGGAATCGTCCAGTCGATTTGAAAATTTCGCGAACGTTGGAAAGATGCGAAGAGGGCCATCATCACTTGAAGTTTAGGCTATCAGTATCTGTCGGATGCCGCAAGGTGAACAATTCCTTTCCGCGCGACACTGCTTCTCCGATAGTGCTCTGCCTGTCGGCCGTAGCACAGGATTTGCCAATATCACTATGAGTTTTGCCAATCGCGAAGAGCACGAGAGGTCGCGGCCTTAAAGGCGAAATAGAAGCGCTCTTTAAAAATGCAGAATTATTCCTCACCTCGATTTTCTGTGATCGTTCCCGCGCCTGCGATCGACCCAAGCCCGCCCGTGCTTGACGACCTTAAAACTCTGGGAGAAACCTCGTCCCTGGAGGTCTTGATTGCGACGGGATCGAATCCTTCCCGGCAGCGCAATCTGGCCGCCGCCAAGGCCCGTGGAGATTGGCTGGTCTTTCTCGATTCTGACTGCCGCATCGAAAGGTCTTATTTCGACCGGCTTGCCGAGCATGCGGAGAGGGGCCATGAGATCGTTGGCGGGCCCGTTCTGCTTCCGGCGACTGCAACACCCCTCGAGACAGTTTTTCAGAGCCTCCTTGGCAATCCCCTCCTTGCTGGCGCATCGAGTTCCCGCTATCAGTCCCATGGCGATCTGCGGGAGTGCGATGACGCGGAACTCATCCTCTGCAATCTCGCTGTGCGCCGTGATCTCTTTCTCAAGTCGCCAGGCTTCGAGGAGCGGCTCTATCCCAATGAGGAAAACGAATGGCTGGCTCGATTGCGCGCGAGCGGAGTGAGTTGCTGGCACGATCCCAAACTGGTCGTGCGACGCCCGCAAAGAAAATCTTGGATGGCTTATGCGCGCATGCTCACCGGCTATGGTCGGGGGCGCACAAGGCAGTTCATCGTGAGCGGCGTATGGGACGGGGTTCGACAGCTTCCAGCTCTCGCGCTGCTCGCCTGGCTGGCTTTCTTTGTTTTCAAGCCGCGGTTCGCGGTCACGGCGCTGCTCTCCTTTTGGACGGGTCTTTGCGCCGCGTGCGTGGCGATTCCCGATCGACCAGGCGGCCAGCGGCTTCCGATCAGAATTGCCCTGATTGCGCCCACCGTTCCGCTCCTGTACGCAGTTGGACAAGTGATGGAGTTTCTATATCCCACGTTTCAAAGACCCGCCTGCGAAGTGCAGGTGTATCGATGGTAACTTCAGTTCCGGGCAGTTGTTCCTATTGCATGGACCCGGTCGCGCCCGACACCAGGAATTTCGGGTTTCCGAGGATCAAATCGTCCTTGCCGGACCAGACAACAGGCCACTTCTCACCGATGATTCTTTTCACGAGCTTATCCACATTGAGCCGGCCAAACGTCCAGACTTGATCGATGTCACCGACGACGACATATTTTGCGGTTTCCAGATCCGCAGGGTAGCGGAAACGCTCCCGGTTAATGCCTCTTAGGAAGTCTTCTGCAGGGTATTCCTTCCAGAGAGTCGCATGAAGAAAATCGGCAGTTCTTGCCTTGAGCAACCAAGCAATGTTGACATTGGCGATCACGAGATCGTTCGGCAAAGTCCGGTCATTTAGCCACGAGGCGGCATGCTCCACTTCAGAGATGCTTTGCGTAACCCATATTTGGTTGCGCGGACTCAATCTGCCCGCGATCACTGTCGGCAGCTGAGTGGCCGCCAGCGTAATAGGCAGCAAGAAGGCGACTCCGAGAAACGCTAAATCCAAGCGTCTCTTGCAAAGTCGACGGCGCAACACGCGGGAAAGTACCGAGAAACCGCTTGCCCATCCCATTGCAAAGATTGGAACGAGAACAATGGCTTGATAGTAGAATATGGTGAGATTCTGCCGGTTTTGCAGCAGCAAGCCGGAAATCACAAACGCGCAGATCGCGATCGGATAGAATTTTCGGCGGCAGCAAAGCAGCAAGCAAGCCACTGTTCCCAGGTGAAAGAAGTCGTGGGAGTAAAAGCGGCAAAAATTTGCGACGAAGTTTGTGCGGGCAGCGTTGGAGGCGCCGTAGTGTCTCGAGAGCAGGTACAGGTCTTCGATTAGCCACGGCTTTGGCCAGTACGTCCAGCTCAGGTAAATGAAGACCGTTGCAATCGTCAGCGCGGAGGGTATCGCCAAAGGAAGCCAAGCACGCGGCTTTTTGATGCGGCACAGGAATGCGGCAATTGCACCGTGAATGAAGAGCGGGTGTGCCAGGGCCGCAGTGGCTAGACCGAGGCCCGCTCGCCAGTTGTTAGCGGGGCGGCTGGGGCGAAGCAGGCAAAGCAGGGAAAGCGCGAACCCGAGAGCCACGGCGTTGTGCGGATAAACCCAACGAAAGTGAATGACGCTTTGGTTGTAGGACAGAAAAACCAAGGCGCCAAACCACGCGGGAATCATCCCAAAGCGCTGTCGACCCCAAAAACAAATGAGCGTCGCGATAGCAAGGGCGATTAGCGTGTTCAGGAATCGCGCCCCAAGGATGTCACCGCCTGTGATAAGGGCGAAGAAGCCGGCGAGCCATGCGTATCCGGGTTGATACGGAAAATAGGGATGCCAGAAGGTCATCCAAATGGGACCTAGTGCGCTTTGACCTCGAACGAGCTCTCGGCCGCTCAGCAGTGTGAGAGTCTCATCGCCATACCAGGCTGGCGAATCACGGAGGTGCGGCAGATATAGGAGCCCCCAAAACAAAAGGAGTGTACCAAGCGGCCACCAAAGCAGGCGCGCTTTGATTCCGCGAAGAGAGTGGCGCTCCAGGATGCAAGGAAAAAGAAAGCCGCCAAGAGACAGGAGCGTCAAACGAATTTCAGCTTGCGCGTCGCGAAATAGAGAATTCGCAAGAAAAAGTGCTCCATCCGTCGGGATCACCTCTTTGATGCTGCCGATTCCGGAACCAAGCATGCCCGGAATGCTTTTTAGCTTGCCACGGAGAGGTTCGTGAAACGAACGGTGAATCTTGCGAAGGCAGATCTTCCGCGCCCAGGCGAATCGGTTGAAATGGATTTCCTCGTTGTGCCTGACATTCAAATGTGCTACTCATAGCTTGGCCCATTAAATCAAGAGCACCCGAGAAGCAAGACGCTGCTTCCATCCCTGCAACGATCTCCTCAACGATGCTTCGCAGAGGGACGCCGAGCTTCCAGTCGGGGTAGTGTGCTCTGGATCTTTCGCAGGTCGCTGTAATAGCAAATGTGATCTCCGATTCGATTGCTCTCGAGCATGACGTAGTTTTGGTCTCTGCCCGAAACTTCCTTCGCGAGCGCAAATGCCTCGAGAACCGAACACGAATTTTCCCTGCCGCCTCCCAGATTGTAGACCTCGCCGACCCGGGGATTATTGACGAACTCCCACATGAAACCCGCCACGTCCTTTGCGTGGATGTTGTCACGGACTTGTTTTCCCTTGTAGCCGTAGACCTTGTATTCGCTGCCCTGGACGTTGCATCGGATCAGGTAGCTCAGGAAGCCGTGCAGTTCGACGCCGGCATGGCTGGCACCCGTGATGCATCCACACCGCAAGCAACACGTGCGAATTCCGAATCGGCGACCGTATTCCTGGGTGTAAATGTCAGCGGCCAGTTTCGACGCGCCGAAGAGCGAGTGCGTCGATTGATCTATCGGAAAGTCTTCCGGTATGCCGCAGCGGAAGCGGGGATCGGAATAGTCCCAGCGTAACTCCGATTCCTGCCAAGGAGACTGTGTTTGGACGGTCTCCATAGACCTTGTTCGTTGAAACATAGACAAACGGGGCATCCGGGGAAGAGCGTCGCACAGCTTCAAGCAGGTTCATCGTGCCGCCGGCGTTGATGTCAAAATCATCGAAAGGAATGGCAGCCGAACGATCGTGCGACGGCTGGGCGGCGCAATGAACGACTGCCGACGGGCGCAAATGCTCAACCAATTGGGCGACACCCTGGCGGTCCCTAATGTCGAGTTCGTGATGCACGAAGTTGGCAATCTCGCGAACCAAGCGTTGCTGATTCAATCGCGTATCGCCTTGGGGGCCAAAAAAAACCTCCCGCTGATTGTTGTCGATCCCGTGGATTGCCCAACCCTTGCCAGCAAAGAGTAAGCAAGCCTCCGAGCCGGCAAGGCCGGACGAACCGGTGACCAGAACGGTTTTCAAGGAGCGACGCCTTGGACCATGGCTCAGAGGGACGCGCGATTCATTTCCTGGCGCAATTCGGACTCGATTCTCCTGCGTTCCGAGACGCTCACTCGGTCGATAAAAAGGATCCCCTGGAGATGGTCGTGCTCATGCTGAATGGCGCGGGCCAGGAGCCCATCGGCCTCAAACTCCAAAATTCCTTCGTCCAGCGTTTGAGCCCGTACCCGCACGCCACTCGGACGGGTAACGTCGGTTCGAGCGCCCGGAAAGCTCAAGCAGCCTTCAACGCCGGTCTGAGGTTTGCCGAAGGTTTCGATTTCAGGATTGATCAGGACAAGCGGCATATGGGCCCCGATCTCAACGGGATTGCCTGCGATGCGAAGAACGCTTGGCCGGTCCTTGACCTCAGTGACGTCGATAACGCAGAGCTGAATGGGCATGCCCACTTGCTGGGCCGCGAGACCGACGCCGTCCGCGTCGTACATCGTCTCCAGCATATCCTGAGCGAGCGCACGGATCCGGGTGTCTATTTTGTCGACCCGTCTTCCCTTGGCCCGCAGCGCGGGATGCCCGTATTGCACGATTTCAAGAAGCATGGCGTACACATTACGGCGCGACGCGTCGCCTGATCAACTTCAACGAGTTTCTATTTCTTTTCCTCGGGCTGGGTGAAAGCCGGGATATTCTTGATGCCGGCATCTCTCAGGGCGTCGAGGGCCCTGACAACCACGCCAAACGGGGCTTCGCGATCCGCCTGCATTGCGATGGGCCGGGCCGGCGCCTGCTGGCGCAGGGTCCTGAGCGCATCCGCAAGGTTCTCGAGCGTAGACGGGCTTTTCGTCCAGGGTAATCTCGTTGGCGCTCTTGATGCGCAATATCGCGGGCTCCGTATTTTCGGCTGGGGCCTGCTCGGCCGTTCGGGATTCGGGAAGATTTATTTGGAGCTGCGGCTGGTTCTTCCGAAAGGTCGTGGTGACGATGAAAAAGATCAGCAGGATCGCGAGGATGTCTATCAGCGAGACAATGATGACAGATGGGGCGCGCCGCTTGCGGATGTAAAACCTCATGAGACCGCCTCCACCACAGGCGTGGCGCCCGGCGGGTAGCATTTCACAATCAAATCCGTGACCAGGGATTCCATCTCGACGGCCATCATCTCGATCCGCCGCTGAAAATAGTTAAACGTGATGAGGCTTGGCACAGCAACCGCGAGACCCACGATGGTGGTGTTAAGAGCCTCCGCGATGCCGCGTGCCACTGCGACAGGATCAGTGCCTAGGCCCGCAAAAATGCTAACCAGCCCGGACAGCGTGCCCAGCAAACCGAGAAGCGGCGCGATTCCGGTAGTAATCTCCAGAATCACCAAGCCGCTCTCCAGCCGCGCGACCTCATGGCGCGCGCGAGTCTGGACGGCTTCAACTGCTTCGGCCCGGGACCAGGCGAGATGCTGCAGCAACGTACCCAGAATCCGGGAGAGAGCGGAAGGATGCTGCAGAATGAGCCGTTCGAGCTTGTCGAGATCGTCTCCCGGTTGAAGCCGTTCGATCTCGTCGGCGACGTCCGGGGGGAGGATGGCTCTCTCTCGAAGCGCGGCGACGCGCAGAATGATGACTGTTCCGGCGAGAACGGAAACGGCCAGAAGGATAACCATGAAGAAACCCCCTTTTACGAAAAAATCGAGGGCGCCCTGAATGATCGAGGCAAACAAAAATTCCATTTAGTTTGAGAGTATGGTGAACGAGTATTCGATTTCGATGCGGCCGCCTTCGAGCATAGGTATGAGCTCCTTCGGAATTGGAGGAATTTCTGCTTCCATGATTGCCCGCACGCTGCAAGCTGCAAAGCTCTCGTTCGAGCTGTTGCGCAAGACCTGTACCCGCTCGACCTTGCCGCTCTCGCGAACGACGAATCGAACTTCTACCGTTCCGACATTGAGCAATTCGATTTGATCGCTCACGTAAAAGTACCATCGCGAGCCGATGGCATCGGACAGCATTTTCTTGTAACGCCCCAAAGGCGTTGCGGTGGCGCTGACCGCGGAGCGGCCCCGGTTGGAGATGTTGCCCCTAATCCGAGTGATGCGCGTTTGCGGCTGATATCCCGGCGGCTGCGAAGGCTGAGTCTTCTGTTCTTGCTCTTGCCGCTTGGCGGTTTTGGCGGGTTGCGGACGGGGAGTGCTCTTTGGTTTCGGCGGCTCGAGGAGCGCCAATTGCGTGCTTTCGGTCTCGCCTGAACTTGGGTTCTGCCTCCGCCTCGGGCTCGGGAGCGGCTTCCTGGCGGGGCGGGACGGCTGGGGTGGACGGACGCGCCTGCGGACCCGCGGTGTATTCCTTGTTCTCGAAGCTTAGGGCCGGGCTCTCCTGCCCGTCCTGTGTAGGAATCGGGGCGTCACCGGTCGCAGGCAGAGGAGAGGCGGCGTGAGTATCCTTGTCAGACTCGAACACGCGCTCCTCCGGGGGCTTTTCCGCGCGCTGAGATTCGTTTGTTTCGACGTAGGATGGTTCTTGCTTTGGTGAGATTTCGGGGGCGCAACGAGCGTCAGTTCAACGGGCTCTTCTTCAGCTTGCCGAACGAAGAGGGGAGCACGGAACGAAAGGCCCAAAGCGACCAGTAGGATGATGAGCAAATGGACCACTATCGAAGCGATCAGCGCGCCAGCACTTTTCCGGCGATCCTCTTCGCTCCACGTCAGCGTTGTCGTGCTCATGCGGGCAGCGTTTTGCTCATTCGAGCATGATGAAACAGATACTGCTGAATGTAACCGGCGTAGGCGCCGAATCTGCGGTTGGAAAATTCCTCCAGGGCGAGAAGCGAAGAACTGCGCTTGCTCATGGCTCGAAGGATCCTGGAAATCCAAACGTCGACTGGAACCGCGTCGAGTCGTTCATACGCGAAAAGCAACACGCAGTTGGCTACTTTTCGCCCCACACCGGGCAGGAGGCAGAGCCGGCTGCGAGCTTCATCGGTCGGTCTACTTTCAAGGGAGTCGAGGTCGACCTCTCCCGATGCGACGGCCGTGGCGGCGCCCAAAAGGCTTTTCGCCCGAAAACCCAGGCGGCATTCTCGCAGATCTCTCTCCGTTGTCTGCGCAAGCCGGGATGCGGTTGGAAACGCATTTACCGGCGAGCCCGGTATTTTCTGGCCATAGACCTCGCGGAGTTGAAGGGAAATCTGGCGAATGTGGGCGACCTGCTTCATCGGTGAGGTGATGAACGTCGCGAGGCACTCCCACCGCGGTTGCCGAAGGATGCGGATTCCCCGGCACGCCGCGAGCGCGGCGCGGCTGAACGGGTCGGAGGGAAAAGCCGCGTAGATGGTCTCCAAAGGGTGATCGAGCGAGAAATATCTTCGAGCCAGATTTTCGCGACCGGCAGGCACCCGCAGCAAGGCTCCGCTCTGCTCGGCGTAGAGCGGCGTTCGATCAACCAAAATCTCCCAACCATTCCCTTTGGCCATCGCATGAAAAACCTGTCCGCTCGCCAGCGTTCGCCGCAGGTCAAACTCCGTCGCCGGAAACTCTACAATCTTGCTAGACGGCTTCAACGAATGGAATTACGCAAGTTTGTTCACCTCAAGATTCCACGAGCACGGGATCTCCATAGAGCGTCGACGACGAGGCGGACGCGATGCGAACGTCGAAAATCTGCCCGATCTGGCGGGGGGCACCCTCGAACACGACTATCTTGTTTGTGCGAGTGCGGCCGGTTAGCCGGTTTGGGTTGTGCTTGCTAGGGCCCTCGCAGAGAATCTGGACACTGCGTCCGACACAGGCATCGAGCTTCGCGCGCGCGGCGCGATTGATGACTTCGAGGAGATCCTGGTTGCGGAATTCTTTCACTTCTTCGGAGACCTGCTGCTCCATTTTCGCGGCCGGCGTATCGCGGCGCGGCGAGTATCGAAACACGAAGGCATTGTCGAAGCCGACTCTGTCAGCGAGATCGCGGGTCTGATTGTAGTCCTCGTCCGTCTCTCCAGGGAAGCCGACAATGATATCGGTCGTGATGGCAATGCCTGGGCGCGCTTGACGCAGCCTCTCAACGAGGCGCGCATACGTTGCCGACGTGTAACCGCGCCGCATCACCTTGAGAATCCGGTCGGAGCCACTTTGCAGGGGAAGATGAACGTGCTCAACAAGCTTGTCCTGCCGGGCGAAGACGCCGACGAGGTCCTCACGGAAACCGATGGGGTGCGGGGAGGTGAAGCGCACGCGAGCGATCCCGTCAACCGCGCAGACAGCATCGATGAGCTGAACAAAAGGACTCAAGCCATCGCGTTTCTCAAACTCGTGGCGCCCGTAGAGATTGACGATCTGACCGAGGAGGGTGACCTCCTTTACGCCCCGCGCCGGCAAGTTTTCGAACCTCCTCCGTGATTTCAGCGATGGAGCGGCTTCGTTCGGCGCCGCGCGTCTGCGGAACGATGCAGAATGCGCAATGCATGTTGCAGCCCTGCATGATGGAGACGAACGCCGTGGCCTGGGAAGGCGACACGAGGTGATCGCGGATAGCCGACTGCGAGCCTCTCTCTTCCTCGATGTCGATGATCGGCAATCGCTGGTCGTCCATTCGGCTGTGGAAGTTGCGACGCAGGAGTTCGTCGACATGGTCCGCCACACGGTGAAATTTTTGCGTTCCGACGACCAAATCGACTCGGGATGAGGAGCTCAAAAGTTCCGGGCCGCGGCTCTGCGCCATGCAGCCCAGGTAGGCGAGGACGAGATGGGGCCGTTTCTCACGAAGGCGCTGCAGCATCCCCATTTTGCCGATGGCCTTTTGCTCTGCCATGTCTCGCACGCTGCAAGTGTTCAGCAGAATCACATCGGCCTCCGTCTCATCCCCTGCAAGGCGGTAACCGCGCCTCAGAAGCGACTGGGCGACCTGCTCGGAATCGCGCTCGTTCATCTGGCAGCCGTAAGTCTTGATATAAAAGCTGGGCATGAGTCAGAAACGAAAAACCTAGCGTCCGCGGAAAAAATTTCCAGTCTTCACAATTGAGGCGAGTAATGAGAAAAAAGCTCTTGTTATTTCCCGGCGGTCGCGCGGATGCTTTGAAAGCAATGGCTAAATCCACCCCCGCTAAAGCAGGCTACTTTATGCCCGCCGAATGGGAACGCCACGAGGCGACCTGGATTTCATGGCCACATCCGGATGGCGCGAGCTTTCCATCGGCCTACCACCGCGTGATCCCGGTCTTCGTTGAGATGGTGAAAGCCCTCGCGGAATCCGAAATCGTGCGCATCAACGTGAGAGACGCCGAACAGGGAGACGAAGTGCGCGGCCTGCTTGGAAATTGCCCGTCTGGCAGGATCGAACTCTATCGAGGTCCCGACCAACGAACCTTGGTGCAGGGACCACGGACCGATCTTCCTCAAACGCAGCGAGCGACCCAGGCTTGCAGCCGTGAACTTTGGTTTCAACGCCTGGGGCTACAAACTGTCGCCATTCGAAGAGGATGATGCGGCGGCCAAGCTCATAGCGGAGAAAATTGGCGTGCCGGTTTTCGATTTCGGAGACTTTGTTCTCGAGGGAGGCTCGATCGACGTGAATGGACAGGGCGCGGCGCTGACCACCGAATCCTGCCTGCTCAATCCAAACCGCAACCCCGATCTCTCCCGCGAACAGATCGAAGCAACCCTCCGCGAAGCTCTTGGGTTTGACCCAGATTCTCTGGCTTGGCGACGGGATCGAGGGCGACGATACCGACGGACACGTCGACGACATTACACGATTCGTGAGCTCCGAACACCGTCGTGACTGTTGTCGAGGAGGACGAGGACGATCTCAATTACGAACCTCTCCAGCTCAATTACCAACGGCTTCGCACGATGCAGCTCTCCAGTGGTTTGCCGCTGCGCGTCTTGAAGCTGCCAATGCCTTCTCGCATCGCGCGTGAAGGCCAGCGCCTCCCGGCCAGCTACGCCAACTTCTACGTCGGCAACACGGTGGTCCTTCTGCCCACCTACCACGACACAAACGACGCGTGGGCCGCCTCCGTCTTGAGGGAAGCGTTTCCGGGCAGGAAAATTGTCCCCATCGACTGCCGTGAGCTCATCTGGGGTCTGGGTGCTTTTCATTGCCTGACCCAGCAACAGCCGGCCGCATAAAACCATTTGCCTTGGACCGGAGAAATTGTAAACTCCATGGCTCCTTATGGCAAAGAAATCATGGCTGGAACGCGACAAGCGCAAACGCAAGGCGGTGGAGAAGCATGCCGAGCTTCGTGCGGAGTTGAAGGCGAAGAAGGATTATTCCTCGCTTTCGCAGTTGCCCCGCGATGCCAGCCCCACCAGGCTTGTTAATCGCTGCCAGGTTAGCGGACGCCGGCGCGCATACATGCGGCGCTTCAAGATATCCCGCATCACCTTCCGCGAGCTTGCCTCAGCCGGCATGATTCCCGGGGTGACAAAATCGAGCTGGTAGTTCTCCGGATTGCACGGAGAGTATTCGCGTGCCGATCTACGAATATGAGGTGACAAGCGGCGATTGCCGGGTCTGCGGAGGCCGTTTCGAGCTACGGAGACCCCTTGATCGCCCGCCGCTCCTTCATTGCCCGCTTTGCAGGAAGGCGGTTCGCAAGGTTATCTCGAGTGCCAATAGCCCGAGAGTCTCCAAACCTCTCAGCGTAAGCGACGCAAGGAAGGCCGGATTTTCCGTTTTCGACAAGCGGGAAACCGGTGTCTACGAGAGGCTGTAGATTTCAAGGCATGCGATGGCGGTGTTGACGTGAGCGTCAACCACTTTTTGCACATCGGGAGCGTATCCGCCGGCGAGCACCCAAGCTACCGGAAGCCCATGGGTTCGCGCGAAGGCAAAGACTTTCCTGTCGCGCTGCAAAAGATCCTGGTGATCCAGATTGAGGGGCGAGTAGGGATCGTCGCGGAGCGGGTCGGCCCCCGCTTGAAAGAGTAGGATATCGGGCCGATCTCCCTCGATTAACCAGGCGAGATGTTCGTCGAGAAGGCCCTGGAGTTGCTCGCCGTCGTTCTCGGAGGGGGATAGGGCTACCGAGAGATGATTATCACCATCGGTGTGGCGGCGCACGCTCACGTCGCGATAAGGAACATTGTTCGCGTAGTCGTTGCCGTAAATCGATAGCGCCTTGATCCACGGACGGGACGCGGCCAGTGCGGCCGTCCCGTTCCCATAGTGCAGATCCAGATCGAGAATCGCTCCGGAGTGGATCAACCCCTTGGCCCGAAGCGCTTCCAAGGCGACGATGAGTCCGTTGAAGGTGCAAAATCCTTCTCCGTGGTCTGCGAATGCATGATGAAAGCCGCTTGCCAATGCTCCGGAAACTCCTTGCTCGAGAGCCGTTCCGGCGGCCGCAAGAACACCGCCGTTGGTCAGGAGCACGCTGGGATACAGCGCTGGCGACCAGGGAAACTTCTGCGATTCGGCGAGCTCGCGAGGCGATCCGGTCCTGACAGCCGGACGTAATCGGGTGTATGGACTCGAAGGAGGTCACTCTCGGAGACAGGTTGTGGAGAGCAAATCTCGAATCCGGGCTTTCTTGCTCAGTTCCTCGGCAACGAGGGCAAACTTTCGCATCGGCATCACGTGATCTCCGATGGGCGCGGCAAACCCGGGATCGTGATAGAGACGCAACTTCATGACCGCCGCTGAAAGGCTCCCGGATCCTCCGGTCCCTTAGCCGCGAAGATCGGTCGCCGGCGGCAACAAATCGATGACTTCATCTGGCGCCGGATACATTCGGAGGCTTTCAATGAGCGGAGCCATGTCGCGCGGCCGGAAAGTCACCGCATACATTCGGTAAAGCGCCTCCGCGATTCGAAGGACTTCCGCGCCGGAGATGGTCGATTCCTTTTCTCGCCCCACGCGGCGAACGATGAGAGCGAGCGAAAGGGGACGTCGGACCACCGCTCAGATCGATTTCGTCCGGAGCTCGAAAGTCGGGCTGCAAGTATTTGACCTTTCGCGGGTCGATCATCAGATAGCCCGCCTTTTCGTAGGCCTTCAGGCGAACGAATGTCGATGGAATCGTTGCGATCCAGGAATTTCATTTCACCGACAAGTGTGATGGGCGAATCGGCCGGACGTTGCTGGGCTGCAAGGCACTTCGCGCGCAGGTCTGTATCGGCGAGGGCGCGCAACCATCCGGCGAGACCCGTACGCCGCCACTCCGGAGCGACAAAATTGTGAGAAAGATGAACGATGGCCCCGTCGATTCGCTCCCGCACGATCGCTGTGTGATCGCGAACGGCGGCGAGCTTGGCGCCCGACTTGAGCAGCATCAGGCGGTAGCGAAGGGCGCAGCCGTTCACCAGTTGGCGATCCGTTCCAGAGCAGGCGTCGCGACAAGACCGTCGGCTGCTCGACTTCGCTGTTCGCGCCAAACTCTGCCCAAAGGGCGCCGAAGGCCGCGTCGAAACCAGGATCCTCGGCCGACTCAACGCATGTGGAGTTCGATTCCCGACCAGTCGCGTTCAAGACTTTTCGAACGTCACCCGGGGAGAGGTCGGCCGGAATCATCCAATCTTGCAACATGAAATCAAGGCAGCGGGCATTTTCAGGTCGCAGGCCGTTCACCTGCTTGGTTCGGCAGCTACGTGAGTGATTGCTGCGCAAGGTATTAATCCAACCGCAAGTCGCACGTCAAATCGCTCTTTCGGCCTCCGCGGCACGGGCGTCCCGCAAGCTCGCATTGGCTCCACTTTTCGCAACAGGTCGAAACGCGACGTCGCTCTGCTCCCATTTCAAACTGCGCCGCGATGCGTCCGGATTCGCGATCAACAAGTCGTGAGGAAGAGAGGAAGTTGCGTCGGGATGCCTGGGTGCATTGACGGGTAAAGGTTCGTGCGCCGGTAGCGAAGGCCCGAAAGCAACGTGTCGGCGGACATTCGGCCGCAGCGCGAGCGGTCGGCCACTCACGTAGATCCGATAGCGCGTCATTAAAGGCGGAATCGCCGCAGAATTCGAGCCGTTGCATTGAGGTATCGACGAATCGGCTTGTCGTTCCGCCCTCGACGGGAGTTTCGCAAAGCAGCGGCCAGCTCTCCAACGCCTTCCGCACGGTGAGGCGAGCGCTGCTCTTGCTTCCAATCAAGAAGGGTGGGGAACCGCCAGTTCCAGATACTTCGATAAATCCGGCGATGCAGCCGAATCCGCTCTTTCCCGAATTCATCGAGAATCGCTTCGAGATCGCTCCAAAGTCGTTGCGGCAGCAAATATTCATCGTGCAGTCTCATGCCGAATCGCTTGAGGTTTCGGGGAATCTCGGCCTCGAGCAGATGGGCAGCGATGCAGGTCCAAAGAAGGGCGACACTTCACATCCAGTCGGCGCGTGGCAGGGATTCGATGGCGCGAAATTCGATGAGCCCGAGAGCGCCCGGAGGCCAGGACGTGTTCCAAAACTTGTCGAAGCTCATCTCGCTGCGGTGCGAATTGCCGGTGACGTCGGTTTGAAGATGGCGGAGCGTCTCGTTGATGAGCTCGTCGATGATCGCCCGGCGGCAGCGACTCCAGGAACGTGTACGCCATATCGATGTCGTAAAGATCGCGCGCCGATTCATCCGGACGCGGAGCTTGCGAGGATGCGCCCACGTAGCAACCCGTGAAAAGATAGGCCAGGGAAGGGTGGTGCTGCCAGAACCGGAGAATCGCCGCGAGCCAGGCGGGTCGGGTAAAAAACGGATTCGCCTCAAGGGTGGGGCCGCCCCAAAGCAGGTGATTTCCACCGCCCGTCCCCTGCGGATGGTCCCACAGGGGCTCCTTCCAGGATCGCAAACCCGCTGCCTCGCAACTGGATGTTACCGCCTCAATCCAGCCGACGTATTCATGCCAACTCGAACATGCAGGGAGGTTGACTTCGAGCACGCCAGGATCCGCGGACAATCCGAGTGAGGTCCAGCTTCCGGTTTCGTCTGCAGGGATATAACCTTGGAGCGCCACTCGGGCGATGCCGTTGCTCAGAGGCCGATTTCTCAATCGCGGTGAGCAATTCGAGGAAGGGTTGCTGAACGAGCGGGGGTATGAAAATCGCGATGGCGTCCCCATTCCTTTCAATGGATAGCGCCCGTCGAGGGACTTTGGGTGGCAGACGGTCGAGTGGAAGACGCAGTCCGGAGGGGCCGTCCGCCGCCGAGAGGACGCGGGCGTCCTTGGAGAGCGACCAGGGCGACGAGTTCCAGCTGCTGCCGTCGTGGTCAAGCGGAATCGCAAGAATCTCTGCCCTTGGATTGCTTGGATCCTTAAACGAGAGCCAATGAGCGGGCACACCCAGGTGCGCCCGGATTCCGGCGGCGAATAGACCAGCCGCGTTCGGCTTAAGCGATTCGGTGCGTTTCGGCTTCCGAAAAAGAGGCGTGCCGTCGCGGTTGGAGAGGATGCGCAGCGACCCACCGCGGATTTACCTCGCCCGGATAGGACTTACCCGGGCAAAAGAACACGGCCGAATCGGCCATGTGCCTTTGCTGAAGATTCCCAGCGACTTTCCAGGCGTAGCGCAGTTTGGTGGGTCCGACGGCGTCGTAGTTCCACTCCGCACCCTCCGGGTTAACCGGAACGAACGTTGGTTCGCCGCCGAGGGTCAGTTGAACGTCATGTTTCTTGAAGGTAGCTTCGGCCCGCCTGGCAGCGTGGCTCATCCATCGAGCAATCATACGATTCGCATGGGACAGCATGGTTTTCGGGGCAGTCTGCTTTTCTCAAACGCTTCCTGTACGGGCGTGAGATCGCGCGAATTCGCGGCGTCTGCTACGCTCTGCGCAGAGCCGGCGATCCGCCGCTGGTACTGATCGAGAGAGCCGATTCGGGAGGGACTGGCCATCCTCACGGCTTAAGGTCAATCGTCTCATTGAAACTCGAACCTTCATGTTTTGGGCGCCGGAGCCCTTGAAAGTACCGCGCAGCGGGGTCGCGTCCACCGAGTCGCGACCGTAAGCCATCGTTACATGCCGCTCACCGCACCATTGATTGTTGGTGGGATCGATCGGCAAGCCAGTGCATGCCCGGCGTGAGCACCTCGACCCACGCGTGCGTAGCCAGGGATCCGACCAGCCTCGGAGCGCCAGGAGCCGGCTTGATCGGATCCGACTCGATGTAACCGCACACATAGCGCGAGGGAATACCCGCCGTGCGAAGAACGCCAAGCATCACATGCGTAAAATCCTGGCAGACTCCGGCCCGTTGCTTCCAGACGGTCTCGAGCGGAGTCGAGTTGTCGGTCGAGCCCGGCTCGTAGCGGAACTTCTCGTGGATCGCGCGGTTCAACCGTTCCAAGGCCTCGCTAAGCGGCGCGCCGCCGGTAAAAAACTTTCGCGCCCACTCCATGGAGGGAGCTCCCGTCGGAACAGCCGGTGTGGGCTGCAGATAGTCGAACACGTCCGTAAGCTTCGAGGCAAAGAGTTGTCGCGCCTCGGCGACGGTGACATCCAGAGCTCCCGGCATTGGGCGAATCTCTCTCGTGCGCACCGTCAGCCTGTTGGTGATTGTGAGACGTTCGTGGCGCAGCGTCATGGAATAAAACGTAACCTGGTTGCCAAAGTAGTCGTGATAGGTGGAAGTTGCCGTGGGCGGCAGAAACTCGATGGTATGAGCGAGGATCTCTTGCGCTCGGGAGCATTGGAGGAGTAAGCCGGGCCTCGATGTACGCCTCGCGGCCGGTTGGCCATAGCGATAGTCGGTGCGATGCGTGATCTCAAAGAGCATCCTGGCGAAGCTTGGCCCCAACGCGGCGAGGATTAATCGGACAGTCCGCGGATGGAACATCCAGGCGCAAATCAAGGAACAAGCGCCCGACATTGAATCGTGAGGCCATTGCCGCTGCAGCGGCAGTTTCGCCAACCGCCTGACTCTCACAGGCCTTTGGCATACGGCCTTCTACCACCTTCGAGGCCATGGCAACTCCAGTTCCGGTGCGGTCTCTCGGTAGCTTTCTCTATCTGCGTCAATCCCTGTCATCTGCGGATTCAGAAATTTGCGTCGTTCGTTACGGTTTTCACGATCGAAAAGCGAGCTAGAGACCAAAAAGCGTCGGTTGCGTATCCGGACCCATTTGAATCTGATGATTCAGGAAACCGTCGGCAATCAGATGATGAATGTCGAGCGTGGCATTGAGCAAGGAGAGACCATGGTCAAGCAGGGCGCCGGTTCTTGCCGTCGAGTCAGACACTGCGTCGGTTCGCTAGCTTTTCCCAATTGGTCATGCGGATTTCGTGTAGAAGTTGCTCAATGGCCTGCCAGCGTGCGCATTGTTGCAGGGGAGGCTTGCTCGCGCGCGCCTCGCAGTCGTTCGCGACAAGCTTCGAGACATCTAGTGACCGATCGCGGAGCAACCGGATTCTTCCAGAGCAAATCAAGCATCGGAGCCGCCTCAATTCGAAGCTGGTAGACCCGTCGATAAACATCGCGGCTGTTGATCAATCGCAGAAAAGCGGAAAGACGGATCTCCGACTTCGTGCTCAGACGGCGCAGTTCGGCGAGGCATCGGCCGCATGATCGAACAAACGGCGTTTCCCGTGATAATGGCGCGCTCGAGCAACTGGCCGATCTCGCAGAACGCCCAGCCACCATCCGCAATCATCGTTCCCTGGCACGTGCCGAAAAACTCCGGCACTGCCCTCACCGCATAGTCGCAATAGCGCCGGGTGAACGACGTAAGATCATCCTGCGATGCCTGCGGCCTGAATCGCGCGCGTTGAAAACGCGACCTTAAAGTGCTGAGAACGCTCCAAGCCTCAAGGCTCAAACACTCGAGAATCGACTCGGAATTGGCGGCAGCACGCAAGATGGCGCGCACAACCGAGTCGGGTTCTTCCAGATCAAGCGTCAGGCGGTAGCGGCCCGCCGGGCTCGAAATATTGCGCCTGGATACCGAACCGGGATTCTCCAATGGCGGAAGAATTCTGTCCCACACGGGACGGTAAAGAGTGCGCTCGGTGGGGTTGAGTTCTTCGAGTTCGAGCGACTCGATGACGCCGATCATCACCGCCAGATTGTGTGCTCGTTCGAGGTAGCGCCCCGTCCAGTAGAACGCCTCCGCGACACGACTGCTGACATGCTGCGAGGGCAGCAGTGACTCGCGAAGACGCGAGCGGTCGGAAGGGGGTTCTTCGAAATCCTGGGGCGCCTGGACCCAGGTGTCCTTGCTGCCGCCGCCGAGTTCATTTGCAGTGTAGGGCGATTCCTCCGTGGAGACACGCGTCAAGGCTCCCGGAAAGACCTCGTATTCGCCCTCCGACTTTCGCAAGGCGAAAAGAATATGGTCCTGCCGCCGTGCGACCTTGCGTCCATCGTGGTAGGTAATCGGTCAACGCGTCGCAATCCTGTGGCTGCGCGACATACTGCGCGGCGTTGCGCAGGATGAGCTGCCTGGCCTCTTCGATCTGTTCGGCCGAGGGCATCCGCCCGTTCCCGCCGAGCACCACTTTCTCGCCGAAAAGCGGACGAATCGTGAATTTTTCGATATCGGAGAGCACCATCTCGCGCTGATCGATATCGCCAAGCCAGTAAGTCGGCAGACTACGCAGCAGCGGACGCTCGCCGAGATAGAAGCGAATGATCTGTCCGGCGAGCGGCAAGAAGGGCCCGGTCATCGGAAAGCTGCGAGCCAATCGAATTTACCACGGCGACGGTCCCCTTTCGTATGCAATGGACGAGCCCCGGCACGCCGAGCAGCGAATCGCGGCGAAAGACCATCGGATCAAGCCATTGATCGGAAATGCGGTTGTAGATCACCTCGACTTTCTCGAGGCCCGACACGGTCTTGAGAAAGATGGCGTCGTTGAGCACCAGCAGGTCGCCGCCTTGCACCAGCGGGAATACCCATTCGACGCGCGAGAAAGCTATGCTCCGAATAGACCGCGCTGCCGGGGCCCGGACGAAAGCAACACGACCGTCGGATCGGGAAGGTCCGATAGCGACCTGAGCAACTCGAGGAATATCCACTGGCGCATCCGCAATCGATCGGATCGAAAAATCCTGAAAGCTTTGAGGAATCACACGCGCAAGAGCCCGCCTGTTCTGAATCATGTAGGAGATTCCGGAAGCGTTGCTGAAGTAATGCTGCTTCACGACCAACTCCCCGCTTGGGAACCCGGCAGAGGCTTAGTCCGCTGAGATGCAGATAGGCGCCGCCCGGCGGCGTAAGACTGGCCGCCGCGCGCTGGTAGCCTGCGCTTCCCAGAACGGCTTGGATCGGAAACAAGTTCGCACGGAGGATTTCCTTTCTGCCGTAGATGTCGCGCAGAAAGAACTCGAACGCCCGCAGCCGCTGGCGGATCCCCTTCTCCAATGGTTCCCATTCCTCAGGCGTGAAAATCTGCGGCAGGACATCGCAAAACCATGGCCGTCGTCCCCAAGGCCTGTCGCGCGCGATATCGAAGGTCACTCCCATTTCCCTCATGGTGGCCTCGAGCCGCTCGTCGAGCGCGCGGATCTGGCCGCGCGGCAATGCATCGAGACGTTGGAAGAGAGGACGATACATCGTGCGTGCTTCTCCGGAAGACTCATGCGTCTCGTTCCAATGCGAAAATGGCCCCGATTCACCGTTACGCTGCACGGCGCTAGAGGCTTGGCGGATCGCAAATGCCGGTCAAGGATTTTCGGGCCGGCGACCACAGACTGATCCGGATTGGGTTTGACACAGGGGGAGAACTATCACATGATTTTCGATTCTCTCAACGACTCCATGAAGACATTCTCAGCAAGAGCCGCCGACGTGCAGCGCGACTGGTGGATCATCGATGCGGCGGACAAGCATCTTGGTCACGTCGCTGTGCAAGCGGCCAACCTGCTTCGCGGCAAAGGCAAAGCGATCTACACCCCGCACGTGGACACCGGTGATTTTGTGATCGTCATCAACGCGGAAAAGGTGCGCGTCGGCGGAAAGAAGGACGTTCAGAAAGTCCTACATGAGCTTCTCCGGCTATGTGGGCGGACACAAGTCTGAGAGTTTCGCCGCTCGCCGCGAACGGCATCCGGAGCTTCTGGTTGAACGGGCTGTCCGCGGCATGATTCCTCACAACCGCCTTGGGCCGCTCGACGTATCGCAAACTCAAAGTTTATCGCGGCAGTGAGCATCCGCATGCCGCTCAGAATCCCAAACCTGCCCGATAGTTTCCCATGTCCGACATCATCGCCACCGGCCGTCGAAAACCTCTATCGCCCAAATCCAGCTCGCGCGAGGGAAGCGGGACCTTCAAGGTCAACGGGAAGGATTTCACGGACTATTTTCCGAGCCTCTCGATGCAGAACACGATCCTTCGCCCGCTCGAGATCGCAAACGCCGTCCACCGATTCGACGTCGATGCCAAGGCTTCTGGCGGCGGAATAACCGGACAGGCCGGCGCCCTGCGCCTTGCCATCAGCCGCGCGCTGTTGCGGAGCGACGAAACCCTGCGCGGCTCGCTGCGCGAAGAGGGGCTCCTGACGCGCGATCCTCGAATGAAGGAGCGAAAGAAATCGGGCCAGCCCGGCGCTCGCAAGCGGTTTCAATTTTCGAAGCGATAGACGCGCGCGTCCTTCATGGCGCTGCCGCTTTCACGGGATTCCCGCTGGATCTTTGTCGGAGACAGCATCACCGACTCCGGTCGGCGACAATGTCCCGAATCGGTCGGCTCAGGCTATGTTCGAGATGTGCGGGACTGGCTCAGAGCATCTCTTCCGGCGCAAGCTCCCCAGATAATCAACAAAGGAATCTCGGGAAGCACCATGTCGGACCTGCGCCGCCGCTGGGAGGAGGATGTCATCGCCGACAATCCGCAATTGGTTTCCATTATTATCGGGATCAACGACGTCCTCCATGGTCTCGGCGGCCGCAACGCCGGAACCTCGATTGAAAGCTACCGCGAGAACTACGCGGACATCCTCGGGCGGCTCAAGAATGCGTTTCCGCAAGTGGCGATCGTTCTTTGCGAGCCAACTGTCATCTGGCCGCCGGCTCCCGCTGCGGGCAATGAAATCCTCAAGCCTTTTGTGGAGGCTGTTCGAGCATGCTGCCATCGAGTTTGGCGCGCAAAGCGTTGTTCCGCTTCACCGGACGCTTTCGAAAAGGCAGTCTCGGAGAGACCGGATATCGACTGGGCTGCCCGATGGTGTGCATCCATCATCCTCGGGGCACATGCTGATCGCCCGGTCTTGGCTTGCTTGTCTGGGATTGCTATAGCCTTGCCATGAGCACGCCGCGGTCTCGTTCTCTTTGTCGCTTCTCTTCGCGCACGCGGCACTCGGTGCGGACCCGGTTGAATTTACGGTCGGAAACTTTGTCTTCACGCGTCCCGAAACCTGGGGCTGGGTCATTCCTGCTTCGGCCATGCGCAAGGCGCAATTGTCCGTGCCCGCCGGCGAGGATGGTGCCCCCGCCGAAGTTACGTTCTTTCATTTCGGGGCAGGGCAGGGCGGGAGTGTCCAGGCGAATGTCGATCGCTGGTTCAAGCAGTTCTCGGACGGATCGACCGATGCAAGAACAGAGCAGGTGGGGAAACACGACGGTCACGTTTGTAAAAGCCTTTGGCACCTTCGCGAGCGGCATGCCTGGAGGTCCCACAACACCCTTGAAAGACTACGCGCTCCGCGGGGCCATTCTCGAAAGTCCTGCGGGCGATGTCTACGTGAAGATGACCGGCCCTCAGAACGTAGTGAAACACGCGGAACCGGCGTTCGAAGAAATGATCCGCGAAGCCGCCTCGCGCTAGATTGTCATTGCGAAGCTCCCTTTTTCACATTCTCTTATCCCTCCATTGCGTTCGCCAGCGTAGCACAGTGGTAGTGCAATCGATTCGTAATCGATAGGTCACGGGTTCGAATCCCGTCGCTGGCTCGGTTGATTATTAGCGAGTTACATCGAAATTTGTTAGGAGACTGGGATGACATCCTGCCACTTTTTTTGCTGATCCTGCTTCGCGTTGCCTCGTTCGGCGCATAGTCAAAAAAGGCCACACCCAGGGATATCGTGATATTACACGATACGTGAATCGAACGTCGCTAATTGATCAAATACAGGAGGTCAGAGGATCTCTCGAAAGGCTGCTGACACTACTTCAATCAACGCCCGTCGCTCGTGATCGGTTTGCTTCTCATCTCTATCAATCCAGGAGGGAATACCGACGGACGTGCGAAACAGCAGGCAAATCCGGCAAGCAGATCGAGCGATGTGTCATCTCGACTTTCCAGATCGCCGAAAGCATGGGCTTCAAGGGCGACTTTCGCCAATGGGAGGACCTGCTGCGGATTGGAGATTGATCGCGGCCCCCGACCAGCTGTTCGCCAGCCGGTAGGCCGTCAATGCCAAATCTGCTGAAACATCGAGCGACGAGACCACGCCGGCGGCTCCCTTGGTCTCATGTCGGCGCCGGGTGTTAGGCGACTGCTCAAATCTCCGCCTTGAAGTCGAGCAAGCGGTCGCCGTCGGAATGCGAAGTGAGGGCGGGTTCGCCGATGAAGGCACCGCGCCGCCCCTGTCCACTTGCAGGCGGGCGGGGGAGCGGCTGTCATGTTACCTCGACTGACAGGGAAATGATTGGTTGTCGGAAAAACTGCCACAAAGCGGGTTACTAGCCGCAAGCTAGCGACGTGAGACGCATGGTCTTGCAGCTCCTACCTGGGATCTTCGTTGGAACCGATATTGAAGGACCGTCGAGCCTCGGTCTTCCTTGCGTTGACTATTGCACTAACGATCACCGTGACTTGGCGAGCGTAAGTCTTCTTCCTCATCTTGTAGGAAACGAGCTTGTCTCAGGATCATAGGTGGCCGGAACCAATCCGAGCCCGCTGATGCGCATGGTGACGCTCTTGGGATCCACATTGCCCAACGTCGCTAGGTTGGCGGGCACCGCGCCCGCCTGCGGGACCTGCTCAATGGCGATCTCAAAGTGGGTCGAGCCTGGACGCTCAAAGAACAATTTCGCCATCTTTGGGAACGTGCCAATGCGCATACGGCTCTGAGCCTTTTCGAGCTGTGGTATGCCCGTGCAGTGCGTTGCCGGCTCAAGCCGATGATCGCAGCGGCCAAGATGCTTAAGCGTCATCTGCTCAATCTTCTTAACTATCATCATTACCGGCTTACCAACGCGACCGCCGAAGGCCTTAATTCACGGGGCGGTTCTCTGAACGGGATCGAGGTGCATGCTAGCTCCTCGTATGGTTTCGGGGAAACGCAAGTGGCCGGCACGAATCTGGCCATCTTTTGCCCGGTCAGGGGCCCTTTTCCGACGTCGGGTGCTCCGAGGGATTTTGCGGTTGCGAAGGCCTCTCCGGATAGGCCTTCGGCGGGCGCATAGGATTCGGGACCGCATGCTTGCCACGCAGAAAGTCCTCGACGCTAAAGCCCACGATTGCGCCTGGCTGATAACGCGCGACGACGCGATCCGAAGTGTTCTCCATTCCGCGATGAATAGCGAAATCCACGAAAAGCCCTGACTCGTAGAAAAGCCTCCACAAGTCCGGGTTCCCGAAGACGACCCCCCAAGGATGGTACGCGGTGACGATGAGTGACTTACCCGCCCGGTCGGAGCTTTGCATCGCCTCCTGTAGATCCGCGGCCGTCTTGAGACGTCGCACGTGCGGGTCGTAATACGACAAACGGCCGGGAAAACTCGCTGTCAAACGCTCGCTTCCGGACTCGGCCGTAGGCTTCAAGGTGCCTCTCATGGACATCACGACTTCCTTGATAGGATCCAGCGGCTTCTGACAAATACGCTTGCGAACGGGCTCGGAAAAGCCCGCGTAGGCCAGAAGAAGTCCCGTTGCGGCGACAATTCGCCAGGGAAGTTTGAAGGCCCCATGCGGTTCGCCGCACACGCCGACGGAAACCACGGCGATCAGCCCGGGAAGGAGATAGATCAAGTACCACTCGAAGAGCCACTCATTTGTGACCTTTGCCACGCCGGCCTCGATCACCGCCGGGATAAGCAAGGTGAACGCAACGATCGCGCCTTGGGGCCACCTCCAGCGCGTTAAACGGAGTATTCCAGCGATCGCGGCGAATCCGAGCACTGCCAGGAGGGAGACGAAAAGCACGGGATGTTCGGTAGATCGGGTTGCAAGCTCGACGTATGGCGAATTGAGTGAGCCGCTCTTGTTCCAAGAGGCGCCGACGAGCAGATTCGAGGACGTCTCAATCAGCCAACTCAACTTCAACGGTTGCCGCGCTTCGGGGGCGGTCCGGAGGTGGTTGAGCAGCTGCGGAACCAGCGGCAGCATCATCTGGGTCGTCGGGATCGCAGCCATCAAGTTTGCTGCAAGCCAGCGTCGAAATCTTGTGTCACCCGGTTGCCGCTTCCATTCTCTGGCAAGCCAGAATCCCGTGAGGCCATTGAGGACGACAAGGATGTAGATTGCCGCCGGATAAACCCATAGCACAAGAAACTGGCAAGCCCCAAGCCCCAGCCACCATCGCCAGCGGTTCTCGCGAGTCGCCCGCAGCCAGACAAGGAGGGTCACGGGCACCATGAGCAAGAGCACCGAGTAGCCGCGCGCTTCGGACGCATAACGCAAAAACCAGGGATGGAGAGCAAGCAGCCAAGCGGACATCACTCCAGCTAGCTCGCCTGCCAGCCTGGCGACGAGAACTCCGAGGGCCAGCACCGCGAAGATCCCGGCCAACCAGGCCGGGAAGCGAATCACCCATTCCCGGATATACCAGTCTTCCGGGTGCGCGAACATTCCCCAAGCGGTCCACGCACTTCTCGCCAGAACACTGTAAAGAACGTGGTTGGTCGGCTTTCGATAGTCGAACAAGGTGTTCTGTAATCTAAGTTTCGCCGGGAGGACGCTGCCGTCTTTGGCAAGCTGGTATTCGCCAACTATCGCGCGTCGCGCGCTCAAATCTTCATCATGGGCAAGCCCAAAACTTAGGCGTTTGGACGCAAGTATTCCCGTGAACACCATCGCGCCGATAACTCCCATCCAGAAAATGGCGGAGAGGCATCGCGCCGGCATCCCTCCGGAGTCCATACCGCGTCGCGGATCAGCCCACCACCGAGCTGTCCAAATCAAGATGCTCAAGAGTGCAAGATTGAATGCTCCGGCCCAAAACGAATAGAAGCCCACGATCTCACTAAGATTCCATACCGCGGATCGCGTCAGGTCAAAGCTCCAAGGCCTGTCGGCCGAAAAGATGAGCCAGAGAACCAAGCCCAAGGCGACGGCGCTCAAGGCGACGCGATATCGCACCACGTCGTCTCCGGCCTGCAGTCGCCCAAGTCCCCAATTCCAGAGCTTGCGAATCGGTTGCACTTAAATCGGATTCACGCGGTCCAGAACCGGAGACGGTTCCTGAAACGCCTTTTCATCTCACTTCGAGCACGAAGATCAATTGTCCCCTGCCCTTGTCGACCAGGCCGATCTGAAGTCCCGTGTTTCCAGCATAGCTGGTCAGCAGCAATTACCTCCAGAAGCGTGGACATCCCGAGCTGCCGGGCTTTGATCACGCAAATACGTTTCAGCCCTTGGCGGGAGATCATGTCCAGGATCTGCAGCTGCTGAGGCGGCGGCCGGAAGGCAATGACCTTACCGCTCCGTTCTCGGATTTTGTACAGATTCGAAATCCTCCAGATCGGGTTCTTGGGATTGCTGGCCCGCGGTCTAGAATCCCTTGATTGAGTCTATCAGTCTATCTAGCCAGATAACCAGAGAGATTTGGTTTGTCGTCAAGATCGTGCAATTGGAGTCAGTTTCCGGCACCAAATTCAAGGACGAAAGCGCTCAGCGCAAAATCGTGTAGCCGGGGACAGACGCTGACTCGCCCGCTGGCGCGATCCTGAGAGCCGCATCGGACGCAACAGGCAACATCATAGGCCGCAGCGAATCCATTTGGGATTTTGAGAACGCGACAGGCTGGCACCCGATTTCCTGGCCCGCCTCCAACGCGTGTTTGCTGCCGACTTTCTCCTGTTGATCGCCCCCCACCGTGAGAGATGGACTGCCGCTTTTCTGATTGCGGCTGGCGGCGACGTGAAGGTGGTCGCTCGCTTCGATCAGTTGCTTCCTCGTCCCTGTGATTTTCTCTTGCTGGCCTCCTCCGTTTCCGTCCCGCCCTCGTGGCCGATCGGGTTCAACATCTGTCCATGGATGGCGCCGTCTTCGGCCCGGATGGCGGCGAACCGGTCGTCCTGCTCGCCGACGTGACCGCCGACACCTGGCAAAGCATCTCCTGGCCCGCCGACACCCGCGAAACTGTCCGCCGTCTGCTGGCTTCTGTGGCATCGCCGGCGCCCTGACGCTTTCAGCGGAACACCAGCTCGTGTCGGAACGGTGTCACGCCGGTAAGATAGACGCGCTGGCCCTCGGCCCGCAGCGAGCCGTTCATCCAAGTGTAGGCTTCCCCCTCCATGCGACCCGGCGGCCGGGTGAAATGCCCCGGGCCGAACTCGATCCGGTCGTCTCCGACTGAGAACCGGCCCCATCCCTCGCGCAGCACAAAGGCGTCGCGTGTATCCGGCTGTCCGGCGCCGCCCCGCTGCAGCCATGAACCGTCGCGCCGCGGTGCCGGCAGCTCCGCCAGCGGCGTCACGCCACTGAGCCGGCCCTCGCCGGTGAATGCGAGTTCGAGCGTGACGGGCACGCCGGCCTGACCGCTCACGTCAACTGTGAGCACAAATTCCCCAGCGTGCTCACGCACGTCGATCGTGGTGGTGAGCGCGCGGTATTCCTTCGGTCGCTTGGCGAAATCCATGCGGGCGTAAAAGCGCCCGTCCGCCTCCAACGCATAATCCCCGCCCGGCCGGTGGTCCTCCGGGCGCAGCGGCAGGTAATACGGCACGCGCCGGGTTTGCGCGAGCCGCCAGCCGGAGTCCGTCGTTGCCAGGCCGGCCGCGTAGAAAAAGCCCGTGTCGAAAAACGCCGGAGTCAAACGCACGGCCACGGCGGCCGCTCCGCGCCGGAAAGTGAACCAAGTCGGATTCGTGGCGAGACCCGAGCCCACGCCCAAGCCCGTCGCCTGGTCGCTGCCGCCGTAGATCGTCGCGCCCAGCGCGCCGCGCCGCACCCGGGCGAGCGCGCAGCCCGGCAGTGTCACGGCAAAATCGTCCGGGAGCGGCGGCGCAGGAGGAAGGACGGCGGCGAGCTCCGGCCGCTTCAGCAGGAAAGGCAGCGGCCAGTTGGGGTCGAACGCCCCGCCGGCGATTTCATCCGCAAAATCCTGTTCGATCCACTGGACCAGCGCGCGCCACCGCGGGTCGGGATCCGTGTGCGCCAGCCACCGGGCCGGCAGGTAATACTCGGCGATGCCGACGCGGGCGCCGGTGCGCTGGTCCTGCCGTCGCGAGGCGATCGTCACGACATCCCCGTTGGGCTCGGTCAGGAGCAACGTAAGCGCGAGACTGCGCCGCACATGGTCGAGCAGTTCGGGCCGGTGAAGCTCCTCCGCGAGGGTGAGCAGCGCAGGGTTGACCACCTTGGCCGTGTAGGCGGGGCTGCGCTCGGCGAACTGCCCGTCCGCATCCTGATCGATGCCCTCGGCCAGCCATTCGGTGATCCTGGCCGGATAACGCGGATCCGGATAAAGCCGGTGGGCCAGGGCGAGGGCGGCACACACGCCCCAGCGGTGGTTGGGGGTGTGCACGCCGCCGGTGGCCACCCCCCGGGCGGCCCGCTCGATCAAGCCGCGCAACCGCCTCCGCAAAGGCTCCGAAGCGGGACGGGCGTCGCGCAGGAGCAGCTCCTGCGCCTTCGCCAGGGCCTCGAACATGAAGGCCGTGTCCGGCGGCGACTCCAGGTTGCCCACATCGAACAATCCGCTCGGGTGCTGGCCCGCCGCCAGCAAACCGGCCACGGTCTCCAACTCCGGCAGCAGGGTGTCATCATGAAAGTAACGCGACGCGGGCGCCACGTAGCCGCACACATAGACCAGGATGCGCACCGCCTCGCTGCGCAGGGGAGCCGGCCCGGAGTCGGCGGGCTGCAGACGCGCCTCCGCGATGGTGGCGTCGTTGGCCGAGACGAGTCGCGGCAAAATCGTCGAGTTGGCCGCCAGCTCCGCCTTGGCGAGGCCGGTCAGCAGCAGGCAAGCGAGGAAAATGATTCGGCGGAACATGAGGAGTAGCGACGCATGCCGTAGCGTCGCCTCCATCCTGCACCCGGTGCGCCCGGCCGCCACCGGTTCGTTGTCTAACTGATAGGAAATCGCTTTTGGCCCTCCGTGGCGTTGGCCCGGAGTCTGAAGCCGAAAGCGTGCGTTCCCATGGGCGCAGAGTGACAAAAGTGTGTCCAGAAGTCAAACACGGCGCCCGAGGCGAGAAGTGGACTTTTGAGATCAAATTCGACGGTTATCGGTGCATTGCCGTGAAGCGCGGGCCGGAGGTCACGCTATTCTCTCGCCACGAGAAAGTGCTTAACAAACATTCTCCAGGTGTTACGACCACCCAAGAATCCGCTGCGCCTATCACCGCTTTTAAAAAGGCGCTACCTGGCCAAATTCTCGAGGTGGTGCGCACCCTCGGCCTCGAAGGTGTCGTGGGCAAACGGACTGGTTCCGTCTATGAAGTTGGCGAAAGATCAGGTGCCTGGGTCAAGTCCTCATTCACTCATCCGTTTCGATGTTTGTGGCCGTGATGCTCCCGTCGGGTTGAACGAATCCTTCGACGTCAACTTTGGCGCCAACTCTGATCGGTCCGTCCTCCTCCTCAATCACTGTAGCTTCCGTGACGAAAACCGCTCTTCGAGAGACCATCCAAATCCCGAAAAGTCGACCGGCGGGCAGTTGTTGAATGACTCCTTCAAGCTCGATCTTCTGGGGTTCATCTGCGGCGAAAGCTGAGAAGGTCATTCCCGATAGCCAGAACAAGTGCGAACATGGTCATTTTCATATTGAAGAATCGTCCATCAGCAGATATCGGCTGCAATTTTCGGCCTAAAGACAAGGTAATTGCCTCGCAACGCTCGATTTTTCCCGAGTATCGAAACGCCGAACAGCGAGAAAATTAGAAAAGCCGTAGTCGCCTTCTCCAAGAGATAGGTGGGCTTGCCCAACAGCTGATTCCCCAAGACGTGGTTGGCGAATTGTTTTCCCCTGCCACCGCGTTATCGTCGCCGCCTATGGCTCAGCTTGCGCTCCACCATGTTAATCTCATCGTGACCGATCTACCGCGGTCGCTCGCCTTCTATCAGAACCTTTTCGGCCTCAGGATCATTGAGCGACCGCCCTTCAAGGGCGCCGGCGCCTGGCTCGCCTGCGGTGCCCTGCAGGTGCATTTGACGCTCTATCCGCCCGGCTCCTTCCGGACCGGCAGCGTCGACGGCGCTGATTCCCATTTTGCCTTCCGCACCGATGATTTTGAGGGCGCGCTCGCCACCCTGACTGTCAACGGTTTTCGCGAAGACGCGGCGGAGAACGACCCGATGCGTGTCATGGTCCGGCGCGACGGGCCCGCCGGGTTCCCCCAACTCTTCATCCTCGATCCCGATCGCAACATCATCGAGATCAATGGCGCGCCATAGCCTTGTCCGGCTCGCCTCAGTCGAAACGCGTATCGCGGCGCGCTTCGATAAGCTGACAGGCGATTATCTCACCTCCCTCCATCTCGCATCGATTAAAGGCAAGCTTGTCCGCGCTCTTCGTCACGAAAACTTAGCAGTAATCGCTCAAGTTTGTTAAGAGCCTCATGCTCATCGGGCCCGATCGCTTCAAGGACGACACGGGCGCCGTAATCCAAATTGGCAGTAAGCACTTCCAATAGGCTCGCGGCCGAGAACTTCTCGTCGCCTTTCCAAATTGTGATTGTGCTCTTGAACCTATTCACCCAGCGGACAAATCGCGCTGCCGGGCGCGCATGCAATCCGA
>CAWASQ010000094.1:0-84189 GCA_963784465.1 uncultured Verrucomicrobiae bacterium | reverse complement strand
TCTACGCCGTGCGCGTCTATTGGCTGGATAACGTCGAGGACTTGATCAATGCGCCGATCACCTACTTTGATGGACGAAATGACAACTACGAATCTCCGCCTAGGATGATCGCGATCGGTCAGGCCAGCACGCCCTCGCAGCTTGCAGGAATCCAGAAGTCTGCGGAGGAAAAAAATGTCCCGACGAAGACTCTTCGTTCGTCGAAGAGGTGAACAGAAACAAACATATGGAATTGAAAACAAGCGCTGGCGGATCCAGCACAGCAAACCCGGCGCCAGAGGGGATGCACGCTATGCAAAGCAAAGAAACACCCACGGCGGGAACGTCATAAAATTCTTCTCTCTGCCTGCTGCGAATAGACACAACAACCGAGTCACGACCCTACTATGAGCACCGATACTGAATCCTCCGAATATATGCTCCTGTTCCGGAGCACAAACTGGGACAAGGACCTTTCGCCTAGGGACTTGCAGAGAATCATGAGCGAGACGATGACGTCGTTTGACCGGATCCGCGAGCAAGGCAGGCACAAGGGCGCCCAGCCGCTGTTCGGAGAGGGCAGGATTGTATCAGGCAAGAAAGGCCGGACCGTGGCCGATGGTCCCTTTGCCGAATCCAAAGAAGCCGTTGCCGGCTATCTTCTGCTGGCTGCGAGGGATTTTGACGAGGCGGTCGAGATTGCGAGGGGCTGGCCGCTCCTGGAATGTGGTGGGACCGTCGAGATTCGGCCCGTGGCCCCGGAGTGCGCGAGCTTCGCCCGAATCCGCGAAGAACTGTCTCATGCCACAGCTTGAGCACTCGGACCGGGCGCTGGAAGACAGCGAGCCCCTTGCTGCGGAAAAGATTTCTCGCCTCGCGGATCACCTCTTTCGTCACGAAGCCGGAAAGCTCGTCTCCATCCTGACCAGCATCTTCGGGATCGAGCGCTTACAGATGGCGGAAGACGTCGTCCAGGAGGCTCTCGTTCGGGCGTTGCAGACGTGGCCCTACTATGGCGTCCCGAAAAATCCCCCGGCGTGGCTTATGCAGACGGCGAAGCATCTCGCGCTCGATTTGTTGCGACGCGAGAAGGTTTTTCGCGGGAAGCAGCCGGAAATAGTCGCCTTCATCGAACAGCGGCTGAGCGGCCCGCAGACCACCGAGGCCACTCTGTTTGATGACGAGATCAAAGACAGCCGTCTGCGGTTGATCTTTGCCTGCTGCCATCCGTTTCTCGCCGGAGAGGCGAAAACGGCATTGGCGCTGAAGATTCTTTGCGGATTTGGACCCAGAGAAATCGCCAGCGCCTTCCTGACGACGGAAGCAGCGATCATGAAGCGGCTCACGCGCGCCCGCCAGCGCCTCCAGGAACAGAAGGTTGCCTTCGAGATTCCTTCGGGAGGAGAGCTTCCTGCCCGTTTGGATTGCGTGCTGCAAATACTCTATCTGTTCTTTAACGAAGGCTACAAAGCATCGAGCGGCGAGAGCGTCGTCAGGAATGAACTCTGCGCGGAGGCCATTCGCCTGGCCGGCCAGCTTGTGACGCATCCCGCCGGCGACCAACCCCGCGCCCACGCCCTGCTCGCGCTCATGTTGTTGAATGGCGCCCGGCTTTCCACCCGCGTCGATGAGCAGGGAAACATCATCCGCCTCGAGGAGCAGGACCGCTCGCGGTGGAGCCGTTCGATGATCCAGCGAGGGATGGTGCATCTGCGCCTGTCGGCGCAGGGAAACGAGGTGAGCGAATATCACCTTCAAGCCGCGATCGCGGCCCTACATTGCATGGCGCCGGACTATGAGTCAACGGATTGGCGGCAGATTCTGTCGCTTTACGATCGTCTCACCGAGCTGAATGACTCCCCGGTGATCGCATTGAATCGCGCGGTGGCGGTGGCGAAAGTGCATGGTCCCGGCAAAGGAATCGAAGCGGTCGAAGCTATCCTCGACCGTCAGCAATTGGATTCCTATCATCTTTTCCATGCGGTTCTCGGCGAGTTCGAGGCGCAACGGAACCGGTTCGACACTGCCGCGGGCCACCTTCGCAAAGCGCTTCGGCTCACGGAAGTGACACCCGAGCGATCCTTTCTGAGAAGAAACTCAGAGTTTGAGGAACAGGCGTCTTGAAATTCGTGCTGAGGACTTCCAAGGAGCTCGAGGTGCGTCTGGCGCTGGTCGTTTAAAGAATCGGCGCGCGGTAGCGCCCTCTTTCCTGCGGCGCGGAGGTTGATGGGAGCTCTTCGATGATCACCTCAAAGAAACCGAATGGCGATTCAATCGGTGCCGTGATAACTTCTGTTAGTCTCCGAGCAGGAACTCGGTTCCCCACCCCCCAATTTAGGAAAGGTCTAATATGAAACTCTTGAAGGCTCTGGCACTCTGTGTCGCGTTCGCGCTCACCGTCGCAAGTAGCTCGGCGTTGGCCGAGACGACCAAAATCGCACTCCTCGTAAAGAACCTTGGTAACGGGTTCTTCGATGCAGCCAACAGGGGCGCGCAAGAAGCTGCAAAGGAATTGGGTAATGTCGAGATTATCTATACCGGACCGACCCAAGCTACGCCGGAAGGTCAGATTGACATCATCAACTCATTGGTGGCGCAGGGCGTCAATGCGATCGCAGTGTCGGCCAACGATGCCGACGCCCTTGTGCCGGCACTCAAGAAGGCGATGGAGCGCAACATCACGGTCATCTCGTTTGACTCGGGAGTCGCCAGGGAAGGTCGCCAGATGAATCTCCTCGCTTCGGCGACGGACCTGATCGGAAATCAATGCCTCAAGATGGCATCGGATCCTCTTAACAACCAGAAGGGCGACGTGGCCATCCTGTCGGCGACTTCAACGGCAACGAACCAGAACGCCTGGATCGAGGTGATGAAGAGAGACGCTGGAAAGTACCCGAACGTCAATCTGACAACGGTGGTCTATGGGGATGACAAGCAGGACAAGAGCTACCGGGAGGCCGAGGGCCTCATCAAAAGCAACCCGAACCTCAAGGTAATTATCGCCCCAACTACAGTCGGTATTGCAGCTGCCGGACAGTTCGTCGAGGACAATGGCCTTGTGGGCAAGGTGCTCGTCACAGGGCTTGGCCTGCCATCCGAGATGATCAAACACGTCAAGTCAGGCGCAGCGCCGGCGTTCGCGCTGTGGAACCCAATCGACCTTGGGTATGCAGCGACAACCATCGCTTACAACCTCGCAACCGGCAAGGAAAAGGCCAAAGCGGGCGGTGAACTCAGCATGGGCAAGCTTGGCAAGGTCAAGCTCGATGACGATTTGTCGGGGCCAATGGCGCCGCCTTTTGTTTTCGACGCCAAGAACATTGACGAGTTCGCCAAAGTCTATTGAGGTAATCCTTCCCGAGGTGGCAACATCGCCTCGTAGTTTTTCTCGCCTAGTGTCGTGGCTGCAAGGCTGGACCGCTGCCCGACGCGACGCTTGAGATAGATTGGTCATCCGCGCATCCTGGATCCACGTCCGAAAGCTCGTTCACGATGACAGAAACCACAGCCACCCCAATCCTCGATGCGATTGGAATTTCGAAGTCGTTTCCGGGCGTGAAAGCCCTCGATCGAGCGGACCTTGGGCTCTATCCGGGCGCAGTAACGGCCCTCATTGGCGAAAACGGTGCCGGCAAGTCGACGCTAGTGAAGATCTTGACCGGCGTCTACGCAGCTGATGCAGGTCGCGTCGTGCTCAACGGTAAAGACATTGCCATCCCGGACGCCGAAGCTGCTTTTCATCTCGGGATCACCGCGACGCACCAGGAGACGGTCCTGTTTGATGAACTCAGCGTCGTCGAAAATATCTTCATGGGTCACCCTGTCCGTGGACGCCTTGGTTTTCTCGACTGGAAGGCGATGCGAGCACGCACCCAGGCGATCCTTGAGGAACTTGAGGTCGAAATCCCTCCCGACACGCGGCTTCGCGATCTCGGGATTGCGCGCAAACACCTCATCGCCATCGCCCGCGCACTGTCGGTCGATGCCAAGATCGTCATTATGGACGAGCCTACGGCCTCCCTGTCCCACAAGGAAGTCGAGGAGCTTTACACGATTATCGCCAAGCTTAAGCGAGAGAGGAAAGCGATCCTCTTCATCAGCCACAAGTTCGAGGAAATTTTCCGTATCGCCGACCGCTATGCGGTCCTGCGCGACGGCCATTCGGTCGGTGAGGGCTTTGTTAGCGCGGCAGCCCCCGCCAGCCTCATCTCGCTGCATGGTCGGGCGAAGAGTCGACCAAATCTTCCCCAAGGCCATCGCTCGACCCGGCGAGATGATTTTCTCAGCGGAAGGACTGTCGCATCCGACGGAATTTGCCGATATCTCCTTTGATATCCGAAAGGGGGAAATACTTGGCTTTTACGGCCTCGTTGGCTCGGGCCGAAGCGAGGTTATGCAAGCGCTCTTCGGCATCACCAGCGTTTCGGCCGGCACAATCAGACTCCATGGCAAACCAATTTCCGGTGCGCAAACCTGCCGATGCAATCGACAAAGGCATAGTTTATGTTCCGGAGGAACGCCAACGACAGGGGGTCGTCCTGGCGCTTCCCGTCTTCCAGAACATGACTCTGCCGTCGCTTGGTCGGCTTGCGCGGAATGGTTTTCTCGATCTTGCCAGGGAATTTGATCTTTCACGTCGCTACGCCAGCAGCCTTGACCTCCGTGCCACAAGCCTTAGCCAGGAAGTAGGCACGCTTTCCGGCGGCAATCAGCAGAAGGTGGTTATCGGTAAGTGGCTGGCAACCGAGCCGCAGGTGATCATTCTCGACGAGCCGACCAAAGGCATCGATGTGGCCTCGAAGGCCGCCGTCCATGCTTTGATGCGGGAACTGGCCGCAAGCGGCGCGGCGATCCTCATGGTCTCGTCCGAACTGCCGGAAATCTTGGGAATGTCGGACCGGGTGATCGTCATGAGACAAGGTCGAATCGTCGATCGCTTCGACCGGCCCGCCTCACCGCCGAGACACTAGCCGCCGCGGCAACAGGAAACATTGCAGAGGTGGCTGCCTGATATGCGAGTGAACCGAGACATCCTGCTCGCCGCGATCGTCGTTGCCATGATCGCAAGCATTGGCTTCATTACGCCGAGCTTCGTGTCGCCGCGCAGCCTTGTCGGTGTGTTCAACGATACGGCGATTCTCATCATGGTGGTTTTCGGACAGATGACCGTCATCCTCACCCGGTGTATCGACCTGTCGGTCGGTGCCAACATCGCGCTCACTGGGGTGCTCGTGTCGCTGACGAATGCTGCCTTCCCGGAGGTGCCGGTTCCATTGTTGATGCTGGCGGCTGTCGGCATCGGATTCGCACTTGGCGCATTCAACGGAGCTATGGTGTGGATTGTCGGCATCCCACCGATCGTCGTTACGCTTGGCACGTTGTCCATCTATCGTGGCCTCGCTTTCGTGGCGTCCGGCGGCACGTCGATTGTTGGCCGACAGATGAGCCCTGCGTTCATCGCTGTTCCGCGAATAGAGATTGCAGGGCTTCCGATGATGTCGTGGTTCGCCATCATGGCGGTCATTATTTTTGCTTTTGCCCTGCGCGCCACGCGAACCGGGCGCGCCTTTTACGCAGCCGGCGGCAACCCGACTGCCGCCGTTTACGCCGGTATCAATGTTGGCAAAACCCAATTCGTGGCCTTCTGCATCTCCGGCGCGATTGCCGGACTCTGCGGCTACCTGTGGGCCTCTCGCTACACCATCGCATACGTCGATATCGCCGGTGGCTTCGAGCTTGACGTGATCGCGTCCTGTGTGATCGGGGGCGTGTCGATTGCCGGAGGTATAGGGACAGTTGCCGGCGCGGTGTTGGGAGCTCTCTTCCTCGGTGTCGTCAAGAATGCTTTGCCCGTGACACACATTTCCCCGTTTTGGCAGCTCGCGATTTCGGGAGTGGTCATTCTCGCCGCAGTGATAATCAACGCTGGCCGCGAACGGCGGACCGGGCGTTTGATCCTCAAGGAGGCGCTCTGAACATGACCAACCGGCCGGCACCGCAGGCTCTTCCCGACCGGACGACCGGCCGTTTCGACGCGTGGAAGCGGTGGGAGGTTATCCTTCTGGCGGTCGCTGCAGCGATATTCATCTTCAACGCGTTTGCATCCCCACACTTCCTAAGCCCTCACAATCTCTCCGACGCCACGTTTAATTTCACCGAGAAGGCAATAATCGGATTCGCCATGGCCTTGCTCATCGTCGCTGGCGAGATCGACTTGTCCGTCGCCTCGATTATTGCCTTGGCGTCCACCGCCATGGGCGCTGCAGCGGCGGCTGGTTTCGGGCCTGCCGTGCTCGTCGTCATCGGTCTTTCTGTCGGGATTGCCGCCGGTGCGTTCAATGGATTGATCGTGACGCGTTTTCAGATTCCCTCGATCGTGGTCACCATCGGCACGATGAGTCTCTTTCGCGGCGTCGCCTATGTCGTGCTGGGTGACCAGGCCTATCGCCGATACCCTGCGGTTTCGATTTCTTTGGCCAGGGATACGTCTGGTGGGTGCTCTCGTTCGAGTTCGTTCTTTTCATTGCGCTCGCCGGCGTATTCGGCGTCACACTCCATCTCACGTCCTTCGGCCGGCGCGTCTACGCCATCGGCAATAACCCAGTTGCCGCCCGGTTCTCGGGCGTGAGGGTCGATCGCATTCGCTTCATGCTGTTTGTGCTTACAGGATTGATGAGTGGCGTTGCGGCAGTTCTGCTCACCTCGCGGATTGGCTCTACACGACCGACCATTGCAGCCGGCTGGGAACTTGAGATTGTCACCATGGTCGTGCTGGGTGGCGTCAACATTCTCGGCGGGTCCGGTACGATCCCGGGCGTGGTGATCGCCGCCTTCGTCATGGGCCTGGTAACGTTCGGTTTCGGCCTGCTCAATGTGCCGGGCATCGTAATGTCGATTTTCACCGGCGCACTCCTCATCACGGCAATTGCACTGCCCATCGTTGCAGGCAAAATTGTGCATCGCAGGCGGGCTGCCTAGCGGGGAAGTGTGGTTTCAAGATCATCTGAAGGAGGCAATGGAAGCCCAGCAAAAAACCCTATGGCAAGATCAATCCGACCCGCAGGCGAGAGTTCATAGCTGAAGGTCTTGCTGGTTCTTTGATGTTCTCCTGCGGCTCGACTTCTGCACTTTGCACTGCTTAGCGCCTAGCTTCGTGTCTGGCGCAACGCAAGAGAGATCGGCGGACTAGCCCGGAATCGTGCTAAGCTCTCAAGCGAGGCTGGCATGATCGTCGACCTGACCGGCACCTACTCTCTGGACTCAATCAAGAACGTTTCCAAACCTCCACCTATTCCCCCGGATTGGAAATGGAAGGCCGTTTACAACAAGCTCCGAGGTCGTCCTCCGGCGGTTCTCTCCCTCGAACAGGGCCCAGAAATTCCCGGCCGGGAACGATACGCGCTCTTGGGAACTTTGAAGGCTGGCAAGAGCGAGTTTATCTTCAAGGGCACCGCGCGGATGAACCAACCGATCGGAGCGCCGACGGACGGACACTTCGAATCGTTTGGGATGACGGAACAGTTTCGGAGTTCAGATACGAGATGGATCGCGATGGAATGCTATTGCGGTGGTCTGGCGGTCAAAAATATTGGGAGAAGGCTTAGGCGGCGAAAATCGGATCGGGCTTTCGCTATTCCAGAGCGCTCAGTCTACGTCCCCAAACTCGCCGCGAAATCCTTCCACGGCGAAGGTCACGATCGGCCCCGCCTTTCCCTTCACATACTCGGGCGGAAGTTCTCGCACTTCGAAGCGACCATCGAGCGCGGGTCGAACCTCGGCGCTGATCAGGATATCGACCCCATGTTTGCGCGTAAGATTTTCGATTCTTGCCGCCGTATTGACCACATCTCCTATGACGGTGTACTCGAGGTTTTCTGCGGAGCCGACCACGCCTGCCACGACCGTCCCTTTGTGGACCCCGATCCGCACGTCGAGCGTCGGCAGACTTTGACGCGCCAGTTCCTCGTTATATTTTCTGACGGCCTTTTGCATGGAAAGGGCCGCTACTACGGCGTCCAGCGATTGCCACGGGTTGCTTTCCGGAGCGCCAAAAATTGCCATGATGCCATCGCCAAGAAAATTGGCGATATGACCTCCGTGGTGCATCACGGCCGTGCAGGTTGCTTCGAAGTAGCCATTGAGAATGCGCACCAACGTTTCTGGACCAAGCGTTTCGCTCATGGCGGTAAATTCCACGATGTCTGCGAAGAGAACCGTCACCTCGCGGGTCTCGCCAGAAGTTGAAACCCCTTGCTTGATCACTTCCTCCACGACGCGCTGCGGCGCGAATTGGTGGAAAGCCTGTTGGAGATTTTGGAGGTCCAGCGCGGCCTTCTCGCGCGCGACGGTGAGGAGTTCCGCTCTTTTTCGTAGACGCGATAGCGCGACTAACAGGGCCGCGTTTGCGAGCAACGAGGAGGTGGCAACTCCGATCCAGCGTGCCGTTGCTCCTAACACCGGTGAAGCAGGACGCTCATCCGCACCAAACCATTGGCGTAGCAGACCAGGCCGACGATCTCGATCAGGACCTCCCGATCGAGACCTGCCGCAAAGTTCTGCGCCAGTTCCTGGACTCGGCGGGTTTGATAGTGCACGGTTTCCCGCGCAAACCGCAAAGCCTTCAACTCAAAGGGGTCGAGTTTTTCGGAGTTCATGTAGGTCATCACGTGCTCGATTTCGGGCTGTGTCCAGCCCTCGTTTTGCAGCGCCTCGGCAGCCTCTCCCTCACAGGCTTGACAACCCAGACTCCGCGCCACCACACCGAAAATTAGCGCCTTGACGCGCTTTGGGGTGATCTCAGATTCCCACGCTCCGCTCAGGATAGTTGCCAAGGCAGCTCCGGCGGGTGAGTCTTCGAACGCTTTCAAAATTCCCGCGCCAGGACCCGCATAGGCAGGGGGAGGAGCGGACCTGAAAACCGGAGAGAGCGACACGCGGAATTCCTTTCGCGTGAAGGGCCGCTTGAGCTTATTGAACCAATTGGCCTCCACTTCCTCCAAGGGATCATTGGGCAGGGCAAGCAGAGTCGCCAAACGGTTGCCCGAAGCACTGTTCGCAGCCAGATAGGCGATCTCTGCAATTTCAAGGGGAGAAAAACCCGCAGATTTCAGTTCCCGATAGTCGGCCGCCGACGGACGGGGCGCCGAACGCGAAACCTTCCGAGCGAATTCCAGCGCGAGCCTATCCTTTTTTGGAAACTCTTTCATGGTGAGGCTCTCTTCGAGCTTTCGGACCATTCCCTCGGAATAGCCCATGATTTTGAGCATGCTCCGAAAGGCCCCGTAACAATGCCGGCAGGAGTTGTCCATCGCGACGACGAGGCCGATTAATTTTGAGAGATCCACCGGCACGTTGGGCGTGACGCGCGCTTGCATGAATTCGTCGGCGCGCAGCATCCACCGTACGGGAGTCAGATACTTGGCTGTATTCGACGTGAAGCCCAGTCGCTTGGTGGACTCCCTCTCCCAGACAGGGTCTGGCATCGGGGGTATCAGCGGAACGTCACACCAATCAATTTGGTCGAGTGAGTAAGCCATGGCATCCGTTATCCATTTACAACCAACACGATTGATCAGCAACAGGAAGAGCGTTTGCGCTCCAACAGAGCGAAAGATCTGTGCCTGTCGGCTCATAAAGCGCGGAAAGAGGGGCGTGCCGGCGTCATGCGATCAAAAGACGGCTTGGCAAAGCCGCGGTGACTGGCTCCCATCAACCAGAGTGAGCGAAGTCGCGAATCACACAAGAGTATAGATTCGGATCGTATAACTGAAGTTCACAACCATTTCGTTGCCGCTGATTTTTACTTCTGGCATCTCATCGCAAAGCAAAGAAAGGGTCCGCAGATAGGACCTCGCGAATCTGGGGAATGTCCCTCCCGGACAGGACAGTTTTCTCTGTATCCGCTGCGAATTGAGATACTTGCCCGGAGATGTCTGGATTATTGTCATTGAAATTTGCTTCCGCAGGATTTGCCGTGTTTCAGCGTCCATCAAACAATCTGAGTGTCTGTTGGTCGGAAGCTTTGGCATCAGGTCTGGAAGTGCCCGGCCAACAAATAGCGAAGAGTCTACCCCCGCTTGATTCGGCAGCTCACAAGGAGGCCTTCGTCCCCGACGCTAGGACGATGGCTTCCCCGATTCCCGACATCGCAATGTTCACAAGGTTAACATATAGGGCTCCGGTTTTCGTCAAGCCGTTCTTTATGCATCAAGGCTCGATGGGGCGGTGTGCGGTAATGAGGTTCCGTTTGGCGGCGCGATATTGTTGCCGGCAACTCCCTCGTTCGGTTTGGGATAATGATCGGCAATAATCGGAAATGGCGCTAGTCACGATGGACCTTGCCAGGGGGGGGCACTCTCGTAAGGATAGGTTCCCATGGGCAGGCGTGTCGAATTGGCTCTTGACCGCCTGCTCGTCGGCTCGCCGCTTCGCAAGCCGTGGGTGGCGGTTTGGGTCGTCGCAGCCCTCGTCGCGGCGCTTCTGATGTCGATCGGCGTCATTCTGCTTGCTATCGGTTCGCTGAAAGCCGGAGCGGCTGGGGTTTTTCTTGAGGGACTCGTGTTCGCAGCGGTGCTTTCGACGGTGCCGGTCATCATCCTGCGGTATCTCGATCGCCGGGAACGTGAGTCACCATGGGTTTTTGCCATCGCAATCCTCTGGGGGGCCCTGATTGCGACCGGGATGGCCTTGCCGCTGAATACAGGCATCATCATGGCGGTCGGCCGCTGGCTTGAACAATATCCGGAGATTGGCGAATACCTTGGCCCGCACGGTGCGATGTTGTTGGGTGCGCCGCTTGCCGCCCCGGTTGTGGAAGAGGCGACCAAAGCGCTCGGCGTTGTGCTGCTCTTTGCTTTCTTGCGTGCGGAGTTCGATAACATGCGCGATGGATTTGTCTACGGCGCGCTCGTCGGCGTTGGGTTCAACCTGCTCGAGGCTCCGCTCTATGTCGCCCAGGGTTACGCGGAATACGGGGTTGCACCGTGGGGGCTTCAATTCGGGGCGCGCTTCGCCCTCTTCGGCCTGAGCGGGCACGCGATGTTCACGGGCATCTTCGGCGCCCTGCTGGGCGTGGCGCGCCAGACGCGACGACTCTGGATTCGCATCGCGGCGCCGCTCATTGGCCTTGTGCTCGCCATCCTCGCGCATACGCTCAATAATAGCCTGGGACTCATTATCACCATCCTGCTCCGGAGTTCAGGCGAAGAGTTGCCCGAGCCGGGTCCGCCGCCGCAGGTACCGTTCCTCGAGGCTTGGATCCAAACGAGCATCCAGAACCTCATCATCTTTCTTCCCTTCGTTATGATCATGCTTGTGGTGCTGCGGCAGAGCGGCAAGTGGGAGCGACGCGTGATCGAGGAACAGTTGGCGGAGGAGGTGGGTAGCGCGGTCACCAGCGAGGAATACGCCGCGATCAAGCGCGACGGCATTTTCCGCACGCGACGCATTGATCGACTCGACCGGCGCCGCTCGGCCGCCCTCGTAAACGCACAGCACGAACTGGCCTTTCGCAAGCGCTACGTGAGCGCCAAAGGCGGCGATCCCGGGGCAGACGGTCTCGTCGCGGGCTGGCGACGGGAGATCGCTTCACTGCGCGCGTGAAGCGAGTGTCGCCGGGCTTCTGCAGCGCCCGCCAACCGTGAGAGGTTAGGTTTGCCTACCGAGGGGGATAAATTTCGGCAGATAACCCGCTCCGGTAAATGTCAATGGGAAGGCTATCGGAAATTGCTTCTCTTCGTCTCTCCTGCATGGTTCTTGGTTTGTCGCCACAAACTTAATCTTACCGCGATGGAGAACTCGCAAACGAAGATAGAAAGCAATGCCGAAATCAGGGTCAAGATTTACGGTTGTCGCGGGTCGATCCCGGTTAACGGACCTGACTACGACCAGTTCGGCGGGAGCACCAGCTGCATGCTCGTGACATCGGATGACGCGATAAATATCGGAATAATCGACGCTGGCACAGGAATCAGGCGTCTTGGTCAGGAAATCATGAGGGATGAAACCCTTCGAGAGAAGCCGATTGTTATCGCCTTTACCCACTTCCATTGGGATCACATTCAAGGGCTGCCCTTTTTCGAGCCCGCTTATGTCAAGGGAAAGAAGATCTCGCTGCTTGCGCTGGGGCGCGAGCGCCCTATTGACGATCTGCAGCGGGTTTTCTCCGTGCCTATGCAGCGCGAGTATTTTCCGGTGCAACTCTGCGATATGGGTGCGGATTTTGAATTCCTGTTACCGGACGAGAATGTGCGTCTCTTTCCGAGAGCCATCTTGACAGCCCAGAAGCACAAGCATCCCGGCAGCGCGTACAGCTATCGGCTTGTGAGTGGCAAGAAGACGATCGTGGTTTGCACCGATATCGAGTACGACGGAGAACCGGATTCCGCGACGGTCGATTTCTGCCACGGAGCCGACCTTCTGCTTCACGACGCGCAGTTTACTCCGGCCGAGCTCGCCAAGCATCAAGGTTGGGGCCATTCCAGTTATGAGCAAGCGATCGAATGCGCCCGGCTTGCGGGAGTCAAAAGATTGATCCTGACCCACCACGATCCAAACCACAACGATGCCTTTCTCGCCGACATTGAGAAACATTGCCAGGGGCTCTTCCCGAACTGTGTCCTCGCCCGGGAGAACATGACGGTCGTCCTCTGATGAAGGACAAAAGCCGGCTGTCGAGCAGCGATTGCCCGAACTGCGTACACATGAGCATGGATGCACTTCCGTCTGCTGGAGACGAGTTGATGGTTTTCTGCTCGTGAATCGCAGCGCCCTTGGCCGCAACATCCCCCTCTTCATCGCGTTCCGCGTGCTGTTCAATGCGCGATGGTACTATCCGGTGCTGGCGGTGTTGTTTCTCGATTTCGGCCTAAGCATCGAACAGTATGCGTTGCTTAATGTCGCGTGGGCAGTGGCAATCGTGGGCCTCGAAGTGCCCTCCGGAGCCTTGGCGGATCAGGTGGGCCGAAAGAGGATGGTTGTGTTCTCGGCCCTGCTGATGGTGGTGGAGATGGCGGTATTTGCTTTTGCTCCGCGCGGGAATCCCTCCCTGCTTTTTCTACTGTTCATTGTAAATCGTGTGCTCAGCGGCGCGGCAGAAGCCAGCGCGAGCGGCGCGGATGAAGCGCTCGCGTACGATTCGCTGGTCGCAGAGGGACGAACAAACGAATGGCCGCATGTGCTCGAGCGCTTGATGCGGTGGCAGTCAGGGGCGTTTTTCTTCACCATGATGCTGGGGGCGGCAGTCTATGACGCGCGATTTGTGCAGAGTGTGCTCGATGGATTAGGGATGCCGTGGCGGGTAACGCAGGAAATGACAATGCGCTTTCCCATTTATCTCACGCTGGGAAATGCGGTGCTAGCCCTGCTGGCTACGTTGAATCTGCGCGAGCCGGCAGCGAAAGGCCAAAAAATCGCGGCGAAGACTGTTTCCGCGAGGACAACCTGGCGTGCAACCCTCGCGGCAGGCAGGTGGATCTTGAGCACACCATTGGCTCTTGGGGTGATTCTGGCTGGAATGTGCTTCGACAGCATTGTGCGGCTCTTCCTCACGGTGGCCAGCAATTACTATCGCTTGATTGCATTACCTGACGCTGTATTTGGATTGATCGGCTCAGGCTTCGCGGTGATCGGTTTCCTTGTGCCGGCGCTGGCAAGGCGGCTCGTCTCCTCCTGGAGGATGGAGGGTAACTTCGCGCTCATCGCGGCGCTGACGCTGACTGGCCTGGCGGGGGTCGCACTTGTCTGGCCGATATACGGGCTTCTCTGGTTGGTGCCGTTGGGGGTGGCGATGTCGCTCACGCAGTTCTTTGTTTCGCACTATCTTAATGCGGCTGTTACCGATTCGCGCCAACGCGCGACCGTGCTTAGCTTTCGAGGGCTGGCCTTCAATCTGACCTACGGCGGGGTCGGGCTGCTGTTCGCGGGGCTTACTCATCTGCTAAGCAAGAATAGCCCGGCGGATGAGGTCTTCGTAGAAGCGCTTGGCTGGCTGCCTTGGTATTTCGCAGGAACTGTCGTTTTGCTTGGTGTTGCTGGCAGCAGGTTGAGGTTGAGAGGAAGGAATAGACGTGCCTGAAATATTGGCGGTAATGGCCACCGCGGGCCTTTACGATGATTCGGGAAAGTGGCTCTACGCTACGGGGCTTCCGGCGAAGAGTGGGGTTGGTGGCGGGATACTCGCCGTCTCCCCGGGCAAATTCGGCGTTGCCGTTGTCTCTCCGCCGCTTGACGCAGCCGGCAACAGCGTGCGCGCCCAAAAAGCGATTGCCGATATTTCGAATGCTCTCAATGCCAACCCCTACTCAGCAGTGCCTCGACAGTAGGCCGACGTTGCTATCTATCCCAAGCGCACGGCTTTGGCCTGGGCTTTAAGGCAGAGTTCAGCCGCTTTGAATGCGTGCTCCTGCGTCATGGCTTTCTCTGTCCGGTTCAGGCAATCCAGGATCAACTCACCGAAGAAGGGATAACCGATCTTGCCGGCGCAGGAAATCTGGTGCTCACCTTTTTCGTCAACGAGATAGAGTTGATCGCCCTGGGGACTTGCTGCAGCGGGTTCGACGTATTTTCGGAGTTCGATAGTGCCCTTCGTGCCGAAGATGAAGGTGCGTCCGTCGCCCCAACTCCGAAGTCCGTCCGGGGTAAACCAATCGACGCGGTAGTAGCCCGACGCTCCGTTGTCTGCCGTGAGCGAAGCCTCGCCGAAATCCTCGAACTCGGGGTGCTCCGCGTTGTTGAAATTTGCCACAGCGCTGAAGTTAACCCGCGCATCCTCGGCGTCTGAGAAATAAAGAAATTGCTCGCTTTGGTGACTTCCGATGTCACAGAGAATTCCCCCGTAGCTTGCTCGGTCAAAGAACCAAGTCGGGCGTGAGGAGGCGCTCAATCGATGCGGGCCGGAACCGATCGTCTGGAAGACGCGTCCGATCACGCCTTGTTTGATAAGCTGGCCCGCCAACACCGCACATTCGACGTGAATTCGCTCGCTGTAATAGACCATATACTTCCTGCCCGTTTGCTTTGCCTTCGCTCTTGCTTGTTCCAATTGTTCCAGTGTCGTGAACGGGGTCTTGTCGGTGAAATAGTCCTTGCCGCAATCCATGACTCGACAACCGAGGGGACCGCGCTCGCTGGGGATGGCGGCTGCCGCGACGAGTATGATCGTGGGATCATCGAGGATTCTGTTCAGGCTGGTCGCAGCTTTCGCCTGTGGATATTTCGTGCGAAATGCTTCGACCTTTGAAGGATCAGGATCATAGACCCACCGCAGGTCTCCTCCCGCTTCCAGCAAACCGTTGCACTGACCGTAAATGTGTCCATGATCGAGATGAGCCGCAGCGAATGGAAAATCGCCCCGCTGGCACACCGGCGAGGGCTTGCCGTGCGGGGCATAGTTCATTCCATCGGATCCAGACATCGCTTAGTATGCGGAGAGCGAGGGTTGTCGCTGCGACCCATCAACCATGGGATGCGCGTGAATCATTGGTCCCTCGCCTGGAGAAGATCCGCCTGCAAAGGTTTCGAAGGAGTTTCTTCGAGACTCTTAGCCCTCATGCGAAGGAGTTCTGCTTTGGCGGCTGAAAGACTTCGTGAAGTCATCTGCCTTAGAAGGAGGGAGGGCGGCAACTTTCTTTGAAATCGTCGAAGCGGCGATGCGTTGCCTTAGAAAATCCTCGTAGGATCTGGCGTCAATAGGGAGCTGGAGAGTCGCGCCGGAGAATGAGGAGAGAAGCATGGCATTTGCCAGCTCGACGGAGTGGATTCCTTCCGCGGCGGGCGCTATCAGGGGCTTGCCTTGCAGGATGGCGTCAACAAAGTTTTGAAGAACTTCGTTGTGCTGTCCGCCGTGTCCGCGAAGCGGAAACTCGACATTTCTTGTCGATGGCTGGCTGAACCTCTCGGGCGATTCCTTGCAAAAGGTCGACATCGGAACCTCGTTCCGCGTGAAGTGAAAGCGATCATTTTCGATCACCACACGGCCTAGCTCGGCGGTCACCTCGAGGCGGTCAGTGCCAGGAGATTCTCCAGTCGATGTGATAAAGACACCGGTACTGCCGTTCTCATATTCGAAATACGCGGTAACGTCATCTTCGACCTCAATGTCGTGGTAGCGTCCCAGATTGCAGAATGCGCGCACCTTGAGGGGCATTCCGAAAAGCCATTGCCAGAGATCCAGTTGATGCGGGCACTGGTTGAGGAGGACCCCGCCGCCTTCACCAGACCAGGTGGCGCGCCAGCCTCCGGAAGCATAGTAGGCCTCGGTTCGAAACCAGTTCGTGATGATCCAATTGATGCGACGGATTGTGCCGAGCTCGCCGTTGCTGATCAATTCGCGCAGTTTGATATAAAAAGGGTCCGTGCGCTGATTGAGCATGGTGGCAAAGATCTGTTTCGTGGAGCGATGGGCGGCGATTAGTCGTTCGCAGTCCGCCTTGTGAACGGAAAGGGGCTTTTCGACAAGCAGGTGCAGCCCGGCCCGCAGAGCCTCGATTCCGATCGCCGTGTGGGAAAAGTGGGGCGTGGCGACGAGAACGCCATCCGCCTCGCCGGATTGGATCAATTCGGAACTCGATGGAAACGCCTTCGCATTCTGATATCTCCTCATTATCTCCGGGTCGGGGTCACAAACAGCCGCCAGCCTGCAACGCCAGATCTTGCCACTTGCGATGGAGTCGGCATGCACCTGTCCCATGTTTCCGAGGCCGATGACTCCCAGGCGAAGATCTTGCATGAAGTAACCCTTGACTCCGACACGTGTTAGAGAAGCGGACGTTTGGTGTCAACGCAGGTGGTGCTGGCTTCCTCGCAGCATCTATTCTTTCTTCGGCGCGCGCGATTTCCTCGGCTTTTCGGCTGTCCTTTTTTCGATGGGGGTCTTTTCCCGGCGGCGCGGATGCCTTGCGTTTCTTCTGCCATGACTGAGGTTTGGGACGGTCTTGTCTATGAAAGCCTTGAGGTGGTCACCCCCATTGGAATTCGGTTTCGTGATGTTGCTTCTCGTACTGGAGACGGTATGCATGCGCGCGGAAATTCCCGAGCAGTTCGGGAGTCGTCTCGAAGAGGTCACCTATCCTTTCCCGATTCGAATGTTTCCCTTCCAGTCGCAGGGCGAGACGCTGGAAATGGCCTACATGGATGTCGCGCCCGAGAAGCCCAACAGACGCACCGTTCTGCTTCTTCACGGCAAGAATTTCAATGGATACTACTGGGAGTCTACCGTCAGGGCGCTCGCAGCTGCGGATTACCGCGTTGTCGTTCCCGACCAGATTGGTTTTGGCAAGTCTTCGAAGCCCCGGCGCTATCAGTTCAGCTTCCAACAACTTGCCACTAACACGCTTGCTCTTCTTGATCACCTTGGAATTGGGAACGTAAGCGTCATCGGGCATTCGATGGGCGGCATGCTCGCGACGCGTTTCGCTCTAATGTTTCCCGAGCGCGTTGAAAAGCTTGCGCTGATCGATCCGATAGGACTCGAGGACTGGAAGCGTATGGTGCCTTATCGCACAGTTGACCAATGGTTTGAAGGCGAGCTGAAGGTCACCGCTGATCAGCAGAAACGCTACCAGATGGAAAGCTACTACCATGGCGATTGGAAGCCGGAGTATGGCCGGTGGGTGCGTCTGGCGACCGGCTGGCTCTCAAGTCCAGACTACCAAACCATCGCGTGGAATTCAGCTCTGACTTACGATATGATTTTCACCCAGCCCGTCTGCTACGAGTTCGCCGATTTGGAAATGCCGACGCTGCTTGTTGTTGGCTCATTGGACCGGACGGCCCTCGGCAAACAATGGGCTTCCGAAGAAGTTCGAGAAACCCTCGGCAACTATCCGGAACTCGCCAAGAGAGCTGGCTCCCTGATTCCCGAGTGTCGGCTTGAGATTCTCGAAGGAGTTGGTCACGTCCCGCAAATCGAAGCGCCAGAGCTCCTCTTCCCCATTATTCTCGGATTTCTCCAGGATTCGCCGGGTGGCCCGTGAAGAAATGGCGGCTGCGTTTTCGAGAAGGAACTTATTCCCGCGCGCGCTCGACGGCGACGAGGCAGACGTCGTCGTCGAACTCTTTCCGTGAGGCAAACGCCCGCACGTCGTCTAAAACGGCGGCGAACATTTGACCGGCAGGAAGGCTCGCATGACGATGAAAAGTGGAGACGAGCGCTTCCTTGCCGAATTCTTTTCCTTCGGGGGAGTAGACCTCAAAAATTCCATCTGTAAAGAGCACGACGCAATCGCCGCTGTCGAAAGAAGCGCGAGAGGTCGGGAACGCCGCTGAATCGAAGATCCCCAGCGCGGGACCGTTTTGCTTTCGCTCGGTGGCCATGGGCTCAACGGTGCCGGCCCTCCGGCACACGCGAAACGGACCTGGGTGGCCCGCATTGGCAAAGGATACTTCTTTCGCGGCTGTGTCTGCGATAAGGTAAAAAGCGGTCGCCACAAAAGGCTCTTCAACGCGCTCGAGGACTGCGCGCAAGCGCAGGTTAAGCGACTCAAGGAAACGGCCCGCGTGATGCATCATTGGCCGCAGTTCTTCGAGCAACGCGCGGATGATTGCGGTGATCAATGCCGCGCGCAATCCGTGCCCCATGACGTCGCAAACCAGGATGCCGGCACGGGTTTCGGAAAGCGCGAAAATGTCGAAGAAATCACCACCAACCGCGGCGGCCGGAAGATAGTAATGCGCAAAAGAGAGCATGTTCTGTCCAGAGACACCAAGCCCTGCGAAGGTCGGATACTCGCGTGGAAGCAGCGCCTCCTGAACCTCGCGCGCTAATTGAATGTCAGCTTCAAGAACAGCGTTCTTAGCTGCCAATTCGGCAGTCAGAGCCTTGAGCCGATTGCGTTCCTCCGCGAGGGCATCCTGAATCTCCTTCATCGCGGTGAAGTCCTTATTGATCCCGCAGATCCCAATGACTTCACCGCGAGAATCTAGAAGCGGCATCTTGGTGGTGTAGTCCCAGGTGATTCTGCCGTCGGGATGAACAAGCCGCTCGACTTTTCCGACCATGGGTTCTCTGCTCTCCATGATCTTCTGCTCATCCTGCGCGGTTTCACTTGCCGTCTCCGGCGACCAAAAATCGAAATCGCTCTTCCCGATGATCTCATCGGGATCTTCGACGTGGAGGTATTCGGCGACCGCGCGGCTCGCGCGAAGGAATCGTCCCTTGCGGTCCTTGAAATAGACCTGGTCGGGCGTGTTCTTAGCAAAAAGTCGAAGAATTCCTCCGAATGCGCGGAGGACTCGAGAGGGAGATTGGAGGACATAGAACTAATCGCTAGTCTAGCGGCTTCCTGCCTGAATTGCGCCTGGAAAATTCATCGGAACTTTTCGACGTTGAGATCGCGAGTTTTGCAAGTGCTGGAGCTCCGTACAAGAAACAGTTCCATCCCTTTCCTTGATGCCGAAATACTCAACCCAAGTTTCTTGTGAATAGTAAGCCTCCGACCGCCCGACGTTCCATATTCTTCAGTGCCATCGGCGAGGTTGTGGAGTGGTTCGACTTCATGGTATACCTTTCGCTTGCGTCCTTTTCATTGCGATTCCTGGCTGGATCTCCGACTTTTTCGGACGCAAGCCGGTTCTTCTTGCCGGATGCTTAGGATTTCTTTTCCTTGGCTATCCTCTGTATGTTTTGCTGTCGAGTGGAGAGCTCGTTTGGATGCTCATTGCCGCTCTTGCATTCGTGATGCTTTGTGCCTGTTTCATGGGACCTGCCATGACCGCCGCCATGGAAAATTTTTCCACCGAGGTACGTTTTAGCGGATTTGCTCTTGGCTATAATGTCGGCGCGGGCCTCCTGGGTGGCGTGACACCGCTTGTGGCGGCCTGGCTCATTCACTCGACAGGTAGCCTAACAGCCCCAAGCATTTATTTGATTGCAGCTTCGGCCACGCTTTTGGTGGTGTGCTGGAGGTTGAAGGAAACGGTCCACTCCGATCCGACATAGCTGCCAAGAAGACGAACCAGGCGGTGCTCCCGCGCATCTTGGCCCGATCTCTCGCTACCAAGCCGGAAGAGCTTTATCACCGGCGATTATCAATGGTTGCCTGATGCAAGGATTCTTCGTATTTACTTGATGTTCAGGCGAGGTTCCCCTGCGCTCAATAAGACATCAGACTCATGGCTGCCGAATATTCATCCTTTTCTGGTTGGGAAAGAAACCTAAAGCTCTCCAACGGCTTCGCCGAAGTCGTCATTACCCTGGAGGTGGGCCCGCGCATCATTTCTTACAGGCCCGCCGAGGGTCGAAGTGTTTTCAAACTGGTCGGCGCCGAGGCGGGCAAGTCGAATGAGGAAATGTGGAAGATTCGCGGGGGGCACCGTCTATGGACCGCTCCAGAGGACTTCGGAAAGCGGGGGAGCCTGTGTTACGCGCTCGACAATTCCGAAGTGGAGCACGTGATCGAAGACGAGTTTACGGTGAGGGTTTCAAACCGAATCGACGGAGCGGCGAAGATTCGTCGGGAGATGGTCGTCGGCTTGGAAAAGACCGGTCCGAAAGTCGAAGTGGAGCACCGAATCAGCCATCAAGGAGGTCCGCCCGTGGAGGTGGCGCCCTGGGCGCTTACGGTCATGGCGGAGGGTGGCTGTGCGGTCCTCTCCCAGCCACCGCTGGGCACCCATCCCGAGGATTACTTGCCCAATCGCTCGATCGTCTCCTGGCCGTTTACTGATCTGTCGGACGAAAGATTTCGCGTTGGATCGCGATTGATTTCTCTGCGTCAGACGCAACGTCCTCCGTTCAAAATTGGCCTTCGCCATGCCGATGGATGGGCCGCCTATGTTCTCGGCGATCACTTGTTCGTCAAGAATGTGCCGTTCATCGAAGGAGAGACTTATCCCGATTTCGGTTCGAACTTCGAAACCTTTACGAACCCCGAGTTCCTCGAACTCGAGACTCTCGGACCGCTCAAGCGAATTTCCGAGGGAGAGACCCTCGTGCACAACGAATCGTGGGTCGTCTTTTCGGGGGTCCGCCTCCCGGACGTTGAGGACGGTGAGGCGTTTCTTGAGGCCATGGAGCCATACAGGAAGCAACTGCTGGGGCGATAGCGCATAACGTCAAGGATCGTGGCCGAGAGAAGGTCCCGGGATCCTCGAAGGACTTCTGCTCCCTGGCACTGCATCAAAAAGAAGTATGATCTGCCTGGCGGAAGATCTTCGTGCCACATACCAGGGGACGCCCGTCCGGGGATCCGCATGAAATTGGCCGAGAAGCACGACGAGAGTGCCAGGATGACTGGGCAGCCAGGCAAGAATTCGGCACGCCATGGTCTGGTCCCATGCCCGCTGGGCCTCATAGTAGCGGCGTAGCGAGCCTCCAGTCTGATGACCGGACATGGCAGCGCGGAACTGTTCAAAGCCTCCAGGGGGCTCGGGGTAGTTCGGAACGAGCCGCCTTTGTTCCACGGTAAGGGGTTCGTTGCGCGCCAGCTTTCGAGTCACTATTGGAGGTGCGTTGAGAGCGACGACAGGAATCGCCTCTTTTCGGCACCACGAAAGGATGCGCTGGTAGGCGGGTGACGTCCTTCCCCATCCGCGATCGAACCCGGTTCCGCGGGAGAATTCGCTCCAGGAGATTCTCTTTTCGAGATAGTCGTCGAGTGCGGGCTGCTGGGTCACGTCAACCATTTCCATGCCTACCGCGAACGGCAATCCCTGGCGATGAAACCGGCGGATGATCCTTTCCTGGATCTGATGGTGGTAGGTCTCGTCGTGTTTTTCGCCTATGTAGATGACGCGTGCCCCCTCCAGATCGTACCGCGCAGAAACTCGCGGCGCGGGCGAAAGAAAGTTTGAGTGCGAGACGCAACCTGCCAGAGCAAGGAGCCAAAAGGCAACGCAACCCGCAATGGCGCGGCCAGCGAGAGGCACTCCACCACTCTTCACTTTGGAGTCGCTGTCAGACGAATTGAAAAACGATGTGGTGGACAGCTGCCCTCGGGCTCGCGCGTCGTCTTGCACCGGGAATCAGGAAGACGAGGATGAGGAGGCGAAAGACAGGCTTTCGGGTCAGGCATAGTACGGTCGCAGGGCAGGAGAAAGGGTCCCGATGCGAAGGGTCTGTTCGACTTTGCGATCCGGTTCGGGTGACTCGGCCTCCAGCGAGATTACTTGCCCGGCCCTGAGCGCCGCAACGGGCACTCCACCACGAAGCAGGATGCGATGCGCTGTTACTGCGGCCACCCGTGGACCAGGCGCGAGTATGCCTGAAAGATTCAGCGGATCGGCACCGCTGATCGCGATCAAATCGTGGGAGGGTCGCGCTCTTTCTTTATTCCGGATGGATCGAAGAAGGCCGATCGCCTCCGGAAGTGCGAACTGCTCGCCGCTTACGCCAGCCACGAAGTAGCCGCCTCGAATTTCACCGCGGGCTTCCAGTCGCCGATACACGCGGAGGAGTTCGAACCACGATACTCGAAGCGATTCTCTTTCGATGAGCCTCCGAAATATCACTCCGTAGCGTCGAAGGAGCGCGACAGAATATCTCTCGAGCGAGGCGTCGCGTTCGATCTGAATATTGGCGGCGCTTAGCGCTGACCATCGTCCGGCGAACTCGATGCTCGTGACGGCGCGATTGTGCCGGCGTCGTTCCGATGGAGAGAACGATGGCCGTTTCTCTTCGGGTAAGAGCAGGGCGCGGAGTCCTTCGAAACTGTCGGCCGTGGCCAGGCCGCTTGCCGTCAGCTCCGCCAGGGCCCGTTCTACCCGGGAGGGCAGGAGATTCGTTTGTCGCACGATCTCGCCAAAGAACAGCGCGCCGCCGCGGCTGAAGCTCCTCGAACACCTGTGTGGCATCTGGAGGAAGCTCGCCGCGCTCGAGTCGCGCGGAAAGCGCAAGCCAGTGCGGAAGATTCTCCCGGGAAAAGACGGAAATCGGACTGGAGCGGACCGGCATCGCGAGGCGGCCGTTGGCGCTCTGCGGGGCAGTCAGGCGACCCCAGCCGATCCTTCCGGTAAAGCAGAGCTGATCGAGCCAGGCGGGCGAGTAATCCTTGACGCGAAGCGCAAGAACTTCCGGCTCCCAGGCGGCCGCCGGCAATTCGTAACCATCGAGCAATTCGAGAACAGCTTTTACGCCCTCCGGCCCTTCGGCGCGGTGCTCAGCATCTACTCGCTGCCAGGCGAGCATAAAGCGCTGAAACTCTGCCAGCGAGACGGGTTCGATTTCCGCGCGCAGTCGATGAATTGTCAGGCGATGAATCCGCGCGAGCAAGCGCCGGTCGCACCATTCGGTCTCGGGCGCGCCCGGGTTAAAGTTTCCGCGCAGCACGAATCCCTCGCTCTCCAAAGCGAGAAGCGCCGCCTCGATTTCTGCGCGCGGGAGGTTCAACAAGTTCGAGAGAGCGGTTGAAGTGGTCGGGCCGCAAACCTCGATTCGACCACGGATCAGCTCTCGCATGGCGTCGGCGCGCTCCCACGACCGCTCGCGATCCAACCTAGGCAAAGGTCGGATCGGCGCCGGCTCGCCGAAAACCGCGCGGAGCATTGGGAGCCTTTCCGTGGCGGCCCAGAATGCGCTCGTGATCTTGAAGGCGCGCCTTTCACTCACGAGCAGGTCCAGCCATTCCGTTGAGCCGCCCGCGGTTGCTCGAACTTCACTTTCTGTCAGGGCGCCTGTCAGGAGCAGCGCCTCGTGAAGCTCGTCGGCGTTGGTCGCGCGCGGCCACGCCTCGGCGCGGACTTTCTCTATGGCCAGAGGGTCGAGGATTCCCATGCCGGGATCCGCGGAATTCGTCGTGCGCCTCAGGTAAACCGCCTGCGTGCGGCGTTCCTCGAGCGGCGCATTGTCGAGAAATGCGTAAGGCTTCGCGTTGAGGATTTCGTGTGCAAGAGGCGATGGCTCCGGCAAGTCGCGCGCGATGCATTGGACGGAGTGGCTCTCGATCATCTGGAGGACGCCGATCAAGCCATCAAGGTCCATGGCCTCTGTAAGGCAATCCCTGATCGTCTGCTGCACCAGAGGATGGTCGGGAATGACGCGGTCGCCGGCGATATTCTCCAGGCAGGCGAGCTGATCGGGAAAGACGGCCGCCAGCAAGTTTTCGGATTCCATACGTTGCAACGGCGCAGGGACCTTGTTCCCGCCGCGCTGGCGTGGCAGGGCGAGCGCGCGCGTTGCGTTCCATCGCCAGCGGATTTGAAACATTGGCGCATCAAGCAGAGCCTGCACGAGCAGTTCCCGAACGGTGGCGCTGTTGAGATAACGAAAAACGTCATCAAGCGGAAACGAGTGCTGAGTGCCCAAAGAGAGAACGATGGCGTCGTCAGTCGCGGCAGCCTGCAACTCGAAATTAAACGTGCGACAGAATCGCTTGCGCAGGGCGAGCCCCCACGCTCGATTGATCCGCGTTCCGAAGGGCGAATGCACCACCAGCTGCATTCCACCAGACTCATCGAAGAAGCGCTCCAGCACGAGCTTGCGTTGGGAGGGGATCACGCCGAGGCTCCGGTAAATTGCGGCGAAATAATCCGCGAGCTGTCGCGCGCCGGAATCGTTCACGCAAGCCGAGGCTTTGAGCCAGCCAGCAAGTTCTTCTTCGGTTTCGCTGCGGCTCGCCTGATGGAGCGTGTTCTCCGCCTCGATGCGCAGGCGCGAGACAGCCTGCGAGAGCTCCTTTGTGCGGCCCGGGGCCTCACCGAGCCAAAACGGAATTCCCGGAGGCTGCCCGCGAGCGTCCTCGACGCGAACAGTGCCTGAGTTGATCCGAAGAATTCGCCAGGAGGCGTTACCGAGCTGGAAGATGTCTCCGGCCATGCTTTCAACGGCAAAGTCTTCGTTCACCGTCCCGATGAAGGTTTCGCTTGGCTCGAGCAGCACACGATAGTCCGAGTTATCCGGGATGGCTCCGCCGGAGGTCAGCGCCACGAGGCGCGCTCCGCGCCGGGCGCGCACGCGCCGGTTTACGGTATCGTGATGGACCAGCGCGGCGCGGCGGCCATGCTTGGTGCTGAATCCCTCTGCCAACATGCGAAGCACATCATCGAACTCGGCGCGCGTGAGTTCGCGATACGGATGAGCCGAGCGCATGAGGCTGAAAAGCCTTTCCTCGTCCCAGTCCTCGCAGGCGACGCACGCCACCATTTGCTGCGCGAGGACATCGAGTGGTTTCTGCGGGATTTCGAGATTGTCCAGTTCTCCGTCCCGAACGGCACGCAGCATTGCGACTGCCTCGACCAGTTCGTCCCGGCTGAGCGGAAAAAGCCGGCCCTTCGGCAGGCCGCCGCGCCGGTGCTCTGCGCGACCAACTCGTTGAACAAATGTCGCGAGGGAATGCGTCGGACCCACCTGGCAAACCAGGTCAACCGAGCCGATGTCGATGCCGAGCTCGAGCGAGGCCGTAGCCACCAGCGCCCTGAGTTCACCGCGTTTCAGACGATTTTCCGCTTCATGCCGGAGCTGGGCGGAGAGACTGCCGTGGTGCGGCATGACGCGCTCGCTTCCCAGCCGGCTGCCGAGTTGATGCGCGACCCGCTCAGCCAGGCGGCGCGTATTTACGAACACGAGTGTCGTCTTGTGCTCATCAATCAGGTCTGCCAGCCGACCGTAGACTTCCTCCCAAACCTCGTTCGACATGACTGCCTCCAGAGGCGAACCGGGAAGCTCGATCGCCAGGTCCAATTCGCGTTTGTAACCGCAATCGATAATCGTGCAATTCGGTTTGCCGTTCGCTTCGGGCGTCCCGGTCAGGAACTCCGCCACCAGCTCGATCGGTTTCTGCGTTGCCGACAGACCCAAGCGTTGTACGGGATGTCTCGCAAGCGCGGCAAGACGCTCGACGCTCAGGGAAAGATGGGAGCCACGGCGGTTGCCGACGAGGGCATGAATCTCGTCCACGATCAAAGTCCGGACAGGAGACAGCAGTTTTCGGCCGGACTCCGAGGTCAGCAAGCAGGTAGAAGGACTCCGGGGTCGTTACCAGGATATGCGGGGGTTTGCGGAGGATGGATTGTCTCTTGGAGGACGGCGTGTCTCCCGTTCGGACTTCTGCGCGAATCTCCACCTCGCAACCTTGAGAACGCAATGCGTGCCGGATGGCCGTCAGAGGTTCCTCGAGGTTCTTGTGAATATCGTTGCTGAGGGCCTTAAGGGGGGACACATAGAGAACTGTTGTCTCGTCCTGCAAACCGCTGCTGAGGGCCTCTCGGAACAGCCCGTCGAGGGAAGCCAGAAACGCAGCAAGGGTCTTTCCGGAACCCGTCGGCGCGGCGATCAGGGTGTGACCGCCAGATTGAATGGCCGGCCAGCCGCGCCGCTGTGGTTCGCTCGGAGTTCCGAACTCCCGTTCAAACCACTGCGTGACTGCCGGATGAAACTGTTGCGCCTGCATCGGTCTGGGCCAAATCTAACGCGCATTTTCCGGTGCGCCAGATCGGCCCTAGACCTTCCAGGCTAAAGTTTCCTAAAACTCCGGGCGAGGCACAATCTGGATATGGGAGATCGCAGCAACGTCAGCCCGGGCGGTCAAAGCTTTTCGAAAGGAAGCGAATCGCGAAATTCGACAGCTCAAGCGCCGTCTGCACAAATTACACGGACTGACCCCATACGCCCCACGCCCCGGACTGACCCTACGCCTGACTAATCCTGAACCAGTAGCAGGCATTCGAACACGTCTGAACGCGCCTCTGACGCCGGACTCTGCCCTCCAGCCACCTTCCTATCACCCAGCGGTGCCGACGGGCGTTGTGTTATCAGCGCGTTCATGGGAAATTAGGGCATCAAATTCGAAAAGTGGCGGCGTGTGTCGACAGAAAGCGTTGATGCGTTTCGACTCACGAAATATTCAGGACGACACCCGATGAGCAAACCGTCGCCGATGATCCGGCGCGCGATAACGCCCTGGCATCAATTTGGATGGGCACGTTGCCTCGTCGCCTTGAAGTCGCTACGCGGTGGCGGCGAGTCCGTGAGCCGTCCGGGCAGCACGGCATCCATCGTCGCACGGCAATCGCTGGACGAAAAGATTCGCGACGATCTGCTCACGACCCCCGATATCCCCTCAGGGACGCCGTGATGAGCGACGTCCGGATGCGTCGCCTGGAGCACGCTGCCGCATGGGGAAGACGACCGTGACCGCGAGCGAGGAAGAGCCCGCCGTTCACCTGGACGGTGAGGAAGTCCCTGAAAGAGCAGGAGAAGAAAAAGTGAAAAAGGGGCCATTAAGATTGGCCTTTTCGATATTGCGTCCATCTCCCTCCGCAAACCCAATCTGCAGGCACAAGAAGGTAGTACAAGAAGATCCCGGACCAAGTGCAGGTTGCCTATAGTCGCGACGCGGCCGCGCGCAGTTCGTTTGCCCAACAGGCAGCGGAAGACTGGCGAACCTTTGTTGCCATGCGCAGTCGTGAGCTCTGTTCAGGCGGACGAATTGTCGTGTTGACAATGGCGACTGATGACGTTGGTGACTTCGGCTATCGACCGTTGCTCGATGCGATTTACGGGACACTCATCGACATGATCGATCATGGCCTCGTTCGAGAGGAGGAGGTTCGGAGGATGGTCATTCCCACCGTTGGTCGAACCAAGAGTGCAATTTACTGAGCCATTCGCAAATGGCGGGAGCTTTGCGGATCTCTCGATGGAGGAGTTTGAGTTGTTTCACGGCAAAGATCGCATCTGGACTCAACTCGAGGCGAGCGGTGACCCTCAGGCATTTGGCGCCCAGTGGGCCGCCTTTTCACGAGTATCTGTCTTCCCGACACTTGCAGCCGGCTTGGATTGAGCGCCGATGACGCGCGTTCGGGAAGCCGGCGTAGCTGGGCGGCTCTCGGCGGCGCCGACCCGAATAACGATATCTCACGATACCTCTCGCGCGCATGACGCTCTTCAATCCGGAACCCCGTCCGGGCCGGAATGAGGGATGACTGGCCACGCCGCTGCGCTTCGCTCGGAGTCCCGAACTCCCGTTCAAACCACTGCCGGATGAAACTGGTACGCGCCCATCGTTCTGGCCCAAATTTAGCGCGCATTTTTCGGTGCGCCAGACCGGCCCAGCCTTCCCGACTAAAGTTTCGAAAGGTCGAGACTCCGTGCGAGTGCTCGCCCGGCTAGTCGTGACGATTTACCTTAGTAGCTCCGGCGTTCCTGAAGATCTCCATCGCCTTCTCGGCGCGCCCGGAGTCCGCTTCAACCACGACAAACTTTCCATGATGAAGGAACGTCGTGGCGTAGGCATCAATCTCCGTGTCGGACAGATTGTGGTCCCGTGCCAGCCTTTCTTTGAACGCCCGCGCAATTGTGTGACGATCAGCTTTGGGCAAGAGATTTGGCGCGTCACTGCCCAAAACGACCTCGGGAGCCGCTCCGGGCGCGCGGACCGGGCGAGCCGCGGCAACCTCTCCCAATTCTTGTGCCACGATGTTCTCGTCGTAAACGGTGTTCTCGAAGTCGTCACCGCTCAGTCGCTCGACGGCCTTTTCCAAGTCTTCCGCCTCGTCGAATATTCCAACGATAGTTGTCATCCTCTTCAATTTCTCGACGAAGCTCATCCTTGCTCTTGCCAATGCGTTTTTGAAGGCGGCCGAGCAGTTCGTCCTCCTTTCCTTCGACGAAAGTCAAGTCGTCGTCCGTGAGTTCCGCGTATTTTTGCTTTAGCTTACCCTTAATTTCGTTCCAGGTGCCCTTGATTTTAAGTTCGTTCATATCCTTGGTTCGCAGGTGGCAGCAGCCTTGGATGTCCGCCCGGAGTCGCGAGCACTGAAAAATGCTTCGCTTATCTCGTGCAACACGTTTTTGGGCAACCGGCAACGCGCGGCGGCATTGACGAAACAGCTGGCGATGTTTGGCCCGGGCGATTTTAGCGGGCGGTCTCGCCGGCTAGCCGTGACGATTCACTCGCGTAGCGCCACAATCGCGTAGTATCCTCATGGCTTGCTCGGCACGCCCGGCGTCAGCTTTTGCCAGGATGAACTTTCCATTGTGAAGGAACGCGGTGGCATATCCCCCGATAACATCGTGAGATAAGTTATAATGCCCAAGTTGGGCCTTAAAGGCCTGGACAATGGTGTGCCGGTCCGGCTTCGACAGCAAATTTGGTGCGTCACTACCCAAGACTTTCTCCGGAGCAGAGCCCGGCGCGCGGAACGGGATTGCCCCGGCGCTCCCCGGCTGTTCTGCCACGATGGCCTCATCGTAAACAGTGTCCTCAAATCCAGCGGCAGCTAATTGCTCGACAGCCTTTTCAACGTTCCACGCGTCGTCAAAAATTCCAACAATCGTCGTCATGGCTTCTTCGATTTTCGGCGAGCCCTCGCCTTCGTTGATTTCGCTTCAGTTGCCGGAGTGTAATCCGTGCGGCATCGAACTCGCCAGCAGAAAAATCGTTCGGAATCCCAGCGCAGACGCGTCGGCATCCGACCTCGGCGCTTTCTTTCCTTAGCGGGAGTGCTGGAAGATGAATCCGTTTGCCTTGCGGATCATGCGGTAGTTGGCATCGGGCTCGTCCCGGGAAGATTCCGCATCTATTGGGACGGCGGGCGCAACGGGCGCTTCAGAAGCCTGCGCGATTGGAGCATAGGATTGAGGCGGTGCAGATCCGTCGGTGGGCAATCCCGCCAGCGCGCCCAGGTGGTTGGGGCAGTAACGATGGGGGATCATCATCTCTGGGAGCTGGGCCTGATACATCGTTCCTTCAGCCTTGCATTCGGGGGTCGCAACTCCTCCCGACGCGCGACAGAGTTCGACAGGACGAAGATTTCCAGGTATCGCGAAGTTTTGCGGCACATATTTCCATGCCGAGGCGTTCTGAATGAAATCCACCCAAATTGGCAGCGCGAGTCTGCTGCCGTAGCCGCGATCCGCAATGCGCTGGGGACGGTCCATGCCAACCCACACGCCGCAGGTCAACCGGGTCGTATAGCCGATAAACCACGCGTCCTTGTAGTCGTCGGTTGTTCCGGTTTTTCCGGCTGCCGGGACGCTGAGTCCGAACGAAGCGGCTACGGCGCCGGTGCCTTTGCGAATGACATCGCGCAGGAGTTCGTTCATCACATAGTCCACGGCGGGAGTGATGCAGCGAAGCTCGGCCCGCGAAGCCTTGTAAATTGTTTCTCCGTAACGGTCCTCAATGGATTCGATGATGTAGGGCTGCCTTCGGACTCCTTGGTTTGGAAACATTGTGTAGGCGGCAGTGAGACTCTTCAGGGTTGTTTCGAATGCTCCGAGATAGATTGCCGGAGTGTCCGGCACGTTTTCGAAGCCGGCGTTTAGGGCAAGTTTCCTTACGACGCTTCGCGTGGCATATTCGCCAACGCGCACGGTCATGGTGTTACGCGAACGAATGAGTCCGAGAGCAGCGGGTTGCAATCCCTGGTTCTGACCGTCGGAATTTTCGGGTGACCATGTCGTGGCGTGGCCGGAGATATCGCCTTCACGAATCGGAGCGTCATCAACAAGCGTTCCCGGGGCCATCCCGCGACCAAAGGCCGCGGCGTAAACGAACGGTTTGAATGTGGAGCCGATCTGGCGCCTGGCAAGCAGAGCGCGATTGTAGCGGCTTTCCTTGAAGTCGCGGCCCCCAACGATAGCCCGGATCCCACCAGTCTCGTTGTCGATGGCCACGAGCGCGCCCTGCACGTAGGGAGACTCGTTTTCCTTTTCCGGCGTACCCTGAGAAGGCATGTCAAAGGAGCGAATGCGCTTGGGGTGCGGCCAGCCCTTTCCGGATTCAAGCTCGGCAAGTTTTGCCTCCACAGCGTCCTCCGCGATCATTTGGAGACGGCGGTCGATGGTCGTGTAGATCTTCAGTCCACCTCTATCGATGATCTCTTTGGGCAGGAGAATCGTGAGATCGCGAATCACTGCGTCCATCGCATAGTTCTCCTGCGCCGGCGGAAGGAGCCGCTTGGAAAGCGGCATCGGCTCCGCGAGCGCTGCCTTTGCCTCGGCCGGAGTGATCATCTTGAGTTCCTCCATCCGCGCGAGGACCTGGTCCCTTTGTGCGAGTGCGGTGCGGGTGTCCTCGAGGGGATTCAGACGGTTCGGGCTACGGATCAGCCCGGCGAGAATCGCCGCCTCCGACAAGGTAAGGTCGCTCGCGGATTTTCCAAAGCAGGCGCGCGAAGCGGTTTCGACGCCATAGAGCCCCACACCATAATAAATGCGGTTGGAATAAGCCTCGAGGATCTTGTCCTTGCTCAGACTCTTCTCAATGCGAAGCGCGAGCAGTGCTTCGATGAACTTTCTGCGCCAACGGTCCTCACCGAGCACGAACGTGTTCCGGGCGAGTTGCTGCGTAATCGTGCTCGCCCCCTCCTTGACATCCCCGGCGCTCAAGTTGCGAGACGCAGCGCGGATGATCCCGGGATAGTCAACGCCATGGTGGCTGTAGAACCGCGAGTCTTCTCGGGCAAGAACGGCTTTGATGAAATTCGGGGAGATCTGTGCCAGCGGCACAACATAGCGCACTTCGCCCTCAAGCCTGCCGTAGCGCATTCCGACGCAATCGAAGATTTCGGAGATTGCCGGAATTCTATCGAGTTCGCCGAGATCAAAGCTGTCCGCGATCTGCTTGTATTCCCGGTATTTCGGATAAACGAAAACGACGGCAACGGCGGCCAGGCCCAAACCGGCGATCGCAACGATTACAAAAAGGCGTTTAAGAAATCGCGCCATGGCTGCGAGGGCGCCGTGATTCGGGGATATCGCCCTGAGGTAACAGGTTGATCTTCACGATTCGCGTGAAATATAGCCGCACCACGCGGTTCTGCCTTGGGCGATTTGATTCGACACTCTTATCGCGCTAGGCCACAGGGCCTTGCGCGAGCAATAAACCTCACGGGGCCGTCAATGCCATCCAGCGTGTTCTCAGTTTTCAATTTGGTTCCTAACACATCGCTGCTCTTCCATTGGCCGGTCGCGTTGTTCTTGCTTGCCGAGTTTTAGCCGTGAACGTTGCCCGCGCGGAGAATGCGGATATAATCCCACTTGTCATCGCCTCTCCGATTTGTAGCCTTCCGGCTTCAGATCATGACGTTGGCAAATCTTTTATCGGCCGAACAAATCGTGCCGGAAATGAAGACCACGGCTCGATGGGAGGCCATAGGGGAATTGGTGGACGTGCTCGTTAACGCCGGCAGAATCCGTGAGGACGAACGCGAAGTCGTGCTGGATTCGATCAAGCAGCGTGAGCAGACGATGAGCACAGGAATTGGCTTCGGCATCGCGATCCCTCATGCTTCCTCGGACAAGGTGGATGAGGTGGTTGCCGCGTTCGGTCGATCGACTGTCGGCATCGAATTTGATTCCCTGGATGGGCGCCCCGTTTTCTTTGTCGTGCTCTTCGTCGTTCCGAAGGATCAATTTCAAACTCATCTTCGGACCCTGGCGGCCATTGCAAAGTTTCTCAACGACAAAGCGGTGAGAGACGAGCTGGGCAAGGCGAAGGATGCGGCACAGATCCTCCGGGTTTTCGAAAGCCGGTCGCCGCGAAGCTGATGGCGACCGCTCGCGAGATCCTTGCTAAACGGCTCGAACTGGCTCTCGAAAAAACTTATCCTGGTGGTGGAGTGCCCGAGGTGGTTCCTGCCACCGATCCCCGTTTTGGCGATTATCAAACCAATGTCGCAATGGTTCTCGCCAAGAAGCTCGGGGTGGCTCCAAGGAGCATTGCCGCGGAGATCTGCCGCGCTCTGGACGTTCGGGATTTCTCCGATCCACCGGAGGTCGCCGGCGCCGGATTTATCAATTTCCGGCTGACCAATGAGTTTGTCGGGCGCTCGATTTCAGCGATCTTCCGCGACGCCCGGCTGGGCGTGAGCACCGCAACAGAAAGGCAACGGATCATCATCGATTTCAGTTCGCCGAACGTTGCCAAGCCAATGCACGTCGGACACATTCGCAGCACCATCCTTGGCGACTGTCTCGCCCGCACGGCGCGTTTTTTGGGCCACGACGTGATCACCGACAATCACGTTGGCGATTGGGGAACGCAATTTGGCAAGGTCATTTACGGTTGGAAACATTTTCTTGACGAGCCTGCCCTTGAAAGCAACGCCATCGGCGAGCTCGTTCGGCTCTACCGGGAGGTCAGCGCGTTGGAGGAAACTGACGATGCGATCCGAAGTGCGGTGCGGGAAGAGCTCGTCAAGCTTCAAAAAGGGGATCCCGATAACAGGACAATCTGGGCCCGTGCCGTCGAACTGTCGTGGAGGGACTTTCAAAAGCTCTACGACTTGCTGGGTGTCCGCTTCGACGAGCGCTTGGGCGAAAGCTTCTATAATGAGGCTTTGGCGCCGTTGTGCGATAGGTTGGCGGCGCAGGGAGTGGCTGAGATGAGCGAGGGAGCGCTCTGCATTTTTTTCCGGGATATCCCCGCTCTGGCCGACAAGCCGATAATCATTCGAAAGAGCGATGGCGGCTTTCTTTATGCCACAACCGATCTTGCGACCATCGAATACCGGGCCGGAAGATGGAACCCCTCCCAAATATGGTATGTCGTCGGCGCTCCGCAGTCCCTGCACTTCCAACAGATCTTCGCCGCGGCGCGCCGGATGGATGTGACCGCAAGGCTCGAGCACATCGCATTCGGAAGCATACTGGGCGAGGACCGCAAGATCATGCGGACTCGCGCCGGAGAGACCATCGGACTTGCCGAACTTCTCGAGGAAGCGATCGACCGCGCCAGAGCCATCGTTGCGGAAAGGAAGCCTCCGCTTGAAAGGCAGGATGCTGAAGAGATTGCGCGGGCGATTGGTCTTGGCGCGGTCAAGTATGCGGAACTGTCACAGCACCGAATGACCGACTATGTGTTCTCATGGGACAAGCTGCTCTCGTTTCAAGGCAACACGGCGCCTTACCTGCAGAACGCGTATGTTCGCATTCGGTCGATTTTTCGCCGTCTGGACCAAAGCTTTGATGCTCCCGAGTTCCTGACGCTCAAGCTTCCCGAGGAACGCGCGCTCGCGGTCAGTTTGCTTCAATTCGGCGAGGTCGTTCCCCTGGTGCTGGAGGATTTTCGCCCGAATCTCCTTGCGAGCTACCTTTATGATGTGGCGATTGGTTTTCACATCTTTTACGAGGCGTGTCCGGTCCTCAAGGCCGAGGGCCCGGATCTCCGTAACTCACGGCTGGTTCTGTGCGATGTCACGGCTCGCGTGCTTGGTGCGGGCCTTGGCTTGCTGGGAATCGATTGCCCGGAGAGGATGTGAGGATGATCCTGCGTCGGCGGGAAGAAAAATCTCGCAATCCGCGCAGCTTTCGTGTAGCCGGTGATCAGGAAAGCAGGTGCCACCCATGGTTGAACTCAAATCGGAAGACCTCGCAATCAAGGCTCTCGGAGAGCGGACGATCGACTCACCGCTCGACGCTTATTTTAGAGAAGTCGGAAAACAGCATGCCTTTTACGGTGACGATGCGCGAGTAATGGTGGATCACAATCTCGGCCACATCAAGGAAACGTTTGCGAATGGCGTGGAACCGCTTTGTTTCGAGGCCGCCGGGCCGCGGAAGAAAATCTATTTTGAGCCGCAGAAGACCATTTGTGCGATCGTCACCTGTGGAGGGCTCTGTCCTGGTCTCAACGACGTTATTCGATCCGTCGTCATGCAGGCTTATTATCGCTATGGTGTTCCGCGCATTCTGGGCATCCCCTATGGCTTCGAAGGCCTGATCCCGGATTACGGGCATAGTGTCTTGAATCTCACTCCGAAGTACGTCACCAACCTTCATCGTTTTGGAGGCACCGCTCTTGGCACATCACGCGGGCCTCAGGACACTCAGCGCATGGTAGACCAGTTGATCGAATGGGAGGTCAACATTCTTTTTGTCGTTGGAGGAGATGGCACGCAGCGGGGTGGGCTCGACATCGGGGAGGCGGCTTGGAAGCGTGGGTATAAGCTGGCTGTCGTCGGGGTCCCGAAGACCATCGATAACGATATGCTGTATATGGACAAGAGCTTCGGATACGAAACGGCGTGCGCTGCCGCGGTCGACGCCATCACAGCGGCACATACCGAGGCGCGAAGCGCGCGCAATGGTGTGGGCCTTGTCAAGCTGATGGGCCGGCAATCGGGGTTCATTGCGTGCTCCGCCTCGATCTCCAGCGGCGATGCGAACTGCGTCCTAATTCCGGAGGTCCCTTTCGCGCTGGAGGGCGATCATGGCTTCCTGGAGCAACTCCGGCAGCGAATCATCCGGCGCGGCCATGCGCTGGTGATTGTCGCCGAGGGCGCAGGACAAGACCTGGTCGAAGCCTCGGGTACCGATGCGTCAGGAAATAAGCGTCTTGGAGACATCGGCGTCTTTCTCAAGGGCAAAATTGAGGATTTCTTTCGCCAGCGCAAGATAGAGCTGACGCTCAAATATATCGATCCCAGTTATATGATTCGCAGCGTTGCGGCGTCGCCGCAGGATCGCACCTATTGCATGCGTCTTGGTCAGGCGGCCGTCCACGCGGGGATGGCGGGCAAGACCGGGTTGGTCGTAGCCCGTTGGCACAATAGCTATGTTCACATTCCCGTCGGTGTCGTCACATCGGCTCGGCGAACGGTTGACCCTGGTGGTGATCTCTGGCTCTCCCTTCTCGAGACGACGGGCCAGCCGGCACGGTATTATTAACCGTGGTCTGAGGAACGGGTAATCGGTTCTGGGCCTCAGCCGACCTCATTACGACGGGGCATGGCGTCCTGAGCGCCGTGACGCGTAATGGCGATACCCGCTGCGCGCACTGCGCGCTCCACGGCTTGTTCCATGGTCAGGCTCTCGGCGATGCCCGTGGCGAGCCATCCCGTAAAGCAATCCCCCGCGCCAACCGTATCCACCACCTTTACTTTGGCTGGGGCGAAGCGCCGAATTCCCGAAGCATTGATCAGCAGGGCGCCTTTGGCGCCAAGCGTGATGACGACGTTTCGGCAGCCGGCTTTCAACAGCTTCCGGCCCGCGCGTTCCGGGTTGTCTTCACCGGTAAGGATGGCGGCTTCATGTTCGTTGGGGGTCAAGGTGTGAACGAGACCAAGCAGCGACTTTGGAACGGCGCGGGCCGGGGCCGGATTGAGAAGGAATGGCTTTCGCGTCTCGCTCGCCAGGCTTGCTGCCTCCTTCACGGCCGGGAGCGGGATCTCCAACTGGGTCACGATCACGTCGGCTTTGACGAATTCGGCGTGAACGGCCCGAACGATTGCCGGCGAGAGCAGATCATTGGCGGACTGCGCCACCGCGATGAGATTTTCACGCGATTTCCCGCCCAGCAAAATCAGGGCGATGCCGCTCGAGACATCTTTGTGCGCCTTGAAATGACGGATATCGATGTTTTCCTTTCGCAGACCTGCCGCCGCGGTAGCTCCAAACTCGTCCGTTCCGCGGGCGCCGACAAAGACCACGTGAGCTCCGGCCCTCGCAGCGGCGACAGCCTGATTCGCTCCCTTGCCTCCAGCAGAGCGCTGGAATTTTCCTCCGAGCAGGGTTTCGCCGGGCTCGGGGAGGCGTTCGCAGACGATAACGAGGTCCGTATTGGAGCTGCCGAATAACAGGATTCGCGGAGGGAGAGTGCCTGGCATGCCAAACCCAGGCTAAGATTTTCCTGCGTCGAGCGCCGCGCGCACTTCTCGATCGACCTGTTCAAAGAGTGCGGCATCGCTTTTCAGCGCTTCCTTGGCTGCGTCGCGGCCTTGAGCGATTTGGTTGCCCTTGTAGCTGAGCCAAGAGCCCCGTTTCTCGAGAACGCCTTTTTCCAGAGCGAGATCGAGCAGCGAACCCGTGTTGGATATTCCTTCGTTATACATGATATCGAATTCCGCTTCGGTGAATGGCGGAGCCACTTTGTTTTTGACGATCTTGATCTTGGTGCGGTTGCCGGTGACTGTGCCATCGCTGTTCTTGATTGCTCCTATCCGGCGAATGTCCGCACGCACGCTGGCGTAGAACTTGAGCGCCTTCCCGCCAGGAGTTGTCTCCGGATTGCCGAACATCACTCCAATCTTCTCGCGGATCTGGTTGGTAAAAATGCAGACCGTGCGCGCTTTTGAAATGAAGGAGGTCAGCTTGCGAAGGGCATTGCTCATAAGTCGGGCTTGCGCGCCGACAACCGCGTCCCCAATCTCGCCGTCCAGCTCGGACTTTGTGACCAGAGCAGCCACGGAATCCACAACAATAACGTCAAGCGCATTCGAGCGAACGAGCGTTTCGCAGATGCGAAGCGCCTCCTCGCCGGAGCTCGGCTGAGAGACGAGGAGATCGTCGAGATTGACACCGAGCTTTTTCGCGTAGCCGGGATCGAGAGCATGCTCGACGTCGATGAAACCCGCCAGACCGCCCCGCTTTTGCGCTTGGGATATGACTGTCAACGTCAAAGTCGTCTTTCCCGAGCTTTCCGGGCCGAATACCTCAACGACCCGCCCGCGCGGAAAACCCCCGACTCCGAGTGCGCGATCGATCAGGATATTCCCCGTTGGGATTACCTCAACCGGCGACACCGTGGCGTCGCCCAGCCTGCGAATCGCCTCACTGCCATAGTCTTTCTCGATCTGCTGGATTGCCAGATCGAGATTTTTCGAGCGCATGGCGGCAGCCTTTTCGTCAACAGCGGGGACTACATCTTCTGTCTTCGGCATAGTCTTGGAGGAATTAAGCGGGATTACGCTGAATGACAAGCGCCGCACAAAAAGCAACGCCCGCCATAGGGCGGGCGTCCGATTTCAATCGTTCAAATTGCACTTCAGGGTCAGGCGATCGGGCTCAACGCGAGTATAGTTCAACCACCAGTTGTTCGTTCACGATAGGGTTGATATCGCTTCTTGTGGGAACTCGCATGACGGTGCCGGTCAGGTTCTCCTTGTCGCAAACCAGCCACTCGGGCGTTGAAATCGCCGAGGTCTGATCGACAGATTTCAAGGCCAGGCGTTTGGAGCGGTCGCTGCGCTTGACAGCGATCTTGTCGCCGGCCTTCAGATTCATCGATGAGATGTTCGCCTTGCGCCCATTTACGGTGACGTGACCATGGGAAACCATTTGCCTGGCTGCTCGCAGCGTCTTGGCAAAGCCGAGCCTCTGCACCACGTTGTCGAGGCGGGTTTCAAGAAGCTGGAGAAGGATCTCACCGGTTACCCCGCGCTTGCTCAATGCGAGTTGGAAGTAGCGGCGGAACTGGCGCTCCAGAACGCCATACTGATACCGAAGCTTCTGCTTCTCGGCCAGGGCGAGCGCATAGTCGGAGAGCTTGCGGCGGGCGCCCTTGGGTCCGTGTTGACCCGGGGGATAATTCTTGTTTTCGAACGCCTTCGGCGAGCCGTGAACGAGCACGCCGTAGCGGCGGCTCACCTTGGTCTTGGGTCCTGTGTATCGAGCCATGAAAATTTCGGTCTTTTGGAGTTTGTGGATTTATGGTGATCGCCGCGGGATGAATCGATGGCGTCGCCCGCGACGCATCAGACACGCCGCTGTTTCGGCGGACGGCATCCGTTATGCGGCACGGGCGTGACGTCGCGGATCACGGTGATTTCGAGGCCGACGGCCTGCATGGCGCGCACTGCGGACTCGCGGCCCGCCCCGGGACCCTTGACGCGGACTTCGACCTCCCTGAGACCGTGGCTCATGGCCTGCTTGCAAGCGTCCTGAGCGACCATCTGAGCCGCGTAGGCCGTGCTTTTGCGGGAGCCTTTGAACCCGCATTTCCCGGCGCTCGACCAGCCGATAACGGCGCCTTTCTGGTCCGTGATGCTGACGATCGTGTTGTTAAAGCTCGCCTGAACGTGCGCAATTCCGTGAATGACGTTCTTGCTGCCCTTCGCCTTGACGATCTTCAGCGGTTCGATGCTGTCGTCGAGCGAAAGCGCGACAGTGCCCGGCGCGGCCTCCTTCTTGTCGTCCTTCTTGACGCCTTTTTTGGGCGCGACCTTGGCGTCCTTCGGAGAACTCTCCGTCGTGGCCGCCGGTGCGCTCGTGGCTTCGCTTTCGGCATCCTTTTTCTTCGGCGCCGGCTTCGGTTTCTTGTCCGGGGAGGACTGCGCTTCGCCTTCGGAAGCCGCTGGTTTCTTTTCGATTTCGTCAGCCATACGAATGGTTACACTTTGCCGGCTTTGGCGTCTGGGTTGCGCTGCACGCCGACAGTCTTGCGCGGACCCTTGCGGGTGCGGGCGTTGGTTGACGTGCGCTGGCCACGAACAGGCAATCCGCGCCGGTGGCGGATTCCGCGGTAGCAATTGATGGCCTGAAGGCGTTTGAGGTTGCTCTGCACTTCGCGCCGAAGGTCACCTTCGATCGCGATCTTCAGCGAATTGATGGCGTGAATAATGGCGTTCAATTGCTCAGGCGACAATTCTTTGGCACGCGTATTCGGGTCGATATTGGCGACCTCCAGCACTCGCTTCGTATTATTTGGACCGATTCCGTAAATGTAGGGCAGCGAGGCCTCGATCCGCTTGTCACCAGGAATTTCTACTCCGAGAAGACGGGGCATGATATTTGAGATTTTGAGGGTTGGGATTTCGGCGCGTCAGCCTTGCTTCTGTTTGTGACGCGGGTTTTTGCAGATTACGCGCACGACGTTCTTGCGCCGCACGATCTTGCAGCTTTCGCACAGGCGTTTGACGGAGGCTCGGACTTTCATTTTACGGTTTGCGGTTTGGGCGGGTCGGTCTTGTGACGGAAAGTGATACGTCCTTTGGTGAGGTCGTAGGGAGACATTTCCACCATCACTTTGTCACCGGGTAGGATGCGAATAAAGTTGAGCCGCATCTTTCCGGAAATGTGTGCAAGAATCCTGTGCCCGTTCCCCAGCTCGACGCGAAACATGGTGTTAGGCAGCAGTTCGACGACCTTTCCCTCTACTTCAATAGCGTCTTTCTTGGCCATGTCAATATCTCAGGGTCGCCGTCGGTGACGAGCACTGTATGTTCAAAATGTGCGGAGGGTAGAGCGTCGGCGGTGACGACGGTCCATTTGTCTTCGAGAACGCGTACCTTGGCCTTGCCCATGTTGATCATGGGTTCGATTGCCAGGGTCATGCCTGGCTTGAGGATCGGGCCTGTGCCGGGTTTGCCGAAATTTGGAATCTGGGGTTCCTCGTGGAGATGGCGTCCGACCCCGTGGCCGACGAACTCGCGCACCACAGAGTAGCCGTTAAAAATCGCGTGTTCTTCCACGTAGGCGCTGACGTCCCCGAGCCGGCGACCGGCATGAACGAGCTGAACGGCGCCATCCAGAATCTGCTCTGTGATGGTGAGAAGTCGTTCCGTCTCGGGCTCGATAATCCCGACCGGGACGCTCATCGCGGTGTCGCCGATCCAGCCATCCCGCACGATACCAACGTCCAGCTTCACGACGTCGCCGTAGCGGATTTTTCGGGGTCCGCCGATTCCATGAACGACTTCCTCGTTGATGGAGATACAGATGTGCCCGGGGAATTTCTTGTAGCCGAGGAAAGCGCTATGGACGTCGGCTTCGTCCATGAATTGGGCCGCCGCTCGATCGATTTCGCCGGTTGATACACCGGGAGCGGTGAGATCCGCCAGGCGGTTGAGAATCTCGGCCGCCATTTCGCCTGCCCGGCGCATCTTGTCGATTTCCGGGCCGTGTTTGATCGGGATCATTCGCTTAGCTCTCCGCGAATGTCGCCGTAGAGGCGATTGAAAACCGCGTCACGCCCTGCCGTCACGTCCACCTCCTTGAGCAAGCCGTTGCTTTGATAGTGATGGGCAACGGGGAGGGTGTATTCGCGGTACTGTGCAAGGCGGTGTTCCAAAGCCTCTTCGGTATCGTCCGCGCGGCGCACGAGTTCACCACCGCATCTTGGGCATGGGGCGCCGGCGGTGACGTCGTGAAATTTCTCGTTGAAGACCGAGGCACAGCTCAGGCACGTCAGGCGGCTTGTCATGCGTTCGCGGACCAAGGCATCGGACAAATTGAGCAGGTAGACCACGTCGAGCGGCAAGCGTCGAGCTTCGAGGTCCTGGTCGAACGACTTGGCTTGCCCCAAGGTCCTTGGGAAACCGTCGAGAATGAAACGATGGCGGTGGTCAAGCCATTTCCATACGACGCGCAGAGCCAGTTCGTCGGGGAACAGGTTTCCCTGCGCAGTCCAACGTTCGGCTTCAATGCCGACATCTGTCCCGCGGGCCTTTTCTTCGCGGAGTATGGCTCCTGTGGACGCTGCGGGAATCCCGAAGGTTGCGGAGAGGAGGGCGGCTTGGGTGCCCTTTCCCGAAGCTGGCGGGCCCAGCAGAACGATGCGGTTTATCATCTTCCTATCGTCTCGTGGCAAAGAAGATTGTAACTCCGGCGATCACCAGAATGCCGAGACTCGCATAGATCAGCACGAGCGAACTGTCGTTGAGAACCTGGCCGGAGCCAAGCCGCGCGCGTTGTTCGCGGGCCCCACGGATCCTGCCCTTTCGCAGGAAGCCGTCGTAGTGGCGTTGCAGCAGATGCGTTTCGACCTGTCGCATGGTGTCGAGCACCACGCCCACGATGATGAGCACGCCGGTGCCTCCAAAGAACTGCGCAGTCATGTACGGAACTTTGAGCGCCTGGGCAAGCAACTGCGGCAACACGGCAATGACCGTGAGGAAAACCGCGCCTGCGAATGTGAGGCGCGACATCGTAAAATCCAGGAAATCCGCAGTCGGTTTGCCGGGGCGCACTCCGGGAATAAAGCCACCGTATTTCTTGAGATCGTCAGCGATTTGGACCGGCTGAAACTGTGTGGCTACCCAGAAATAGCTGAAGAAGAAGATCATCGCGGCATAGAGGACGTAGTGCAACCATCCCACCGCGAGGAGATTTGCGATCTCCTGCGCCGTGCGGCTCTGCGGGAAGGCCATGTTGATGATCGTGGATGGGAAAAGCAAGATGGCCTGGGCGAAAATGATCGGCATCACCCCCGCATAATTGATCTTCAGCGGCATATACTGGGTCTGGCCACCGTAGACCTTGCGGCCGACAACCCGTTTCGCATACTGAATGCTGATCTTGCGCTGGGCCTGGGTCACGGCGATGACGGCCGCGATAACCAGCACAAGGAAGAGACACAGCAGAACCAGCACGATGGGATTCACATTGGCCTGGGCGCCGGCGGCGCTTGGAACGAAGGTGCGCCACGCCTGAATGAGACCCGCCGGGAGTTGAGCGAGGATCCCGACGGTGATGACGAGCGAGACACCGTTGCCGATGCCGCGTTCCGTGATCTGATCGCCCATCCACATCAGAAACATCGTCCCAGCCGTCATCGTAATGATGGTCATCAGCTGAAACGCAATGCCCGGCTCAGGGACCAGGTCCATTCCCAAGCGATTGATGGTATCCATGATTCCGGGCAGGAACGGATTCGCCTGCGGGTTTTCGAAGGATCTTGCGAGCAGGTATCCCTGAAAGATGCATAGCGCGATGGTCGCATAGCGCGTGTACTGCATGATCTTGCGGCGGCCGCCATCCTCGCGCGCGAGCTTGCCAAGCTGCGGGACGACCGCTGTGAGCAACTGCATCATGATGGACGCGCTGATGTAAGGCATGATGCCCAACGAGAAGATTGCGCAATGCGCCAAGGCTCCTCCGCTGAAGAGATTGAAAAGTGAGGCGATGCCGCCCGCCGATTGGGCGTCTGCGACATTGCGAAACCACTCGCGAAGGATCTCCGCGTTCACTCCCGGTGTGGTAATCGCGGATCCCGCCCGGATAATGACGATCATTGCCAGCGTGAAGAGAACGCGCTGGCGCAGCTCCGGAATCTTAAAGATGTTTGTGAAGGCGGAGATCATTCCAAGCGGGATCTACGAACTGAGAAAACAGGCTCAGCCCTATTTCCCTGCTCCGCCTTCGGACTTACGACCTATCAAGGTGATGGTTCCGCCCGCCTTCTCGATCTTTTCCCGGGCCGAGGCGCTGATGCGGTCGACTTCGAGATGAAATGTCTTTTTCACGTCCCCGCGACCCAGCACCTTGATCCCTTCCAGCGAGCCGCGCACCAGTCCGGCGCCTCGCAGCAGCTTTTCGTTGATGGCCGCGCCATCGTCGAAGCGCTTTTCAAGATCGTCGAGATTGATAATGCCATAGACGGTTTTGAATGCCGCGTTGTTGAACCCGCGCTTTGGCAGGCGGCGGTGCAAAGGCATCTGGCCGCCTTCGAATCCGGGCCTGAGGCTTCCGCCCGAGCGCGCCTTCTGACCCTTGTGGCCCTTTCCGGAAGTCTTTCCGTGGCCGGAACTTTCGCCGGAGCCGAGGCGCTTGCGGCGGTGCTTGGCGCCGGGATTCGGTTTGAGGTCGTGCAGTCGCATAGCTCAGGCCGCGGCGGGCGATGGGCTCTTAACCCTGATCGCCTTTCCACGAATCTTGAATATTTCGTCTCTTGGTCGAAGCGTCGTGAGGGCGTCCAGAGTTGCCTTGACGACATTGGTCGGGTTGCTGGAACCGAGAGACTTGGCCAGGACGTCTCGGATCCCTGCGGCTTCAATGACGGCGCGCACTCCGCCGCCCGCAATCACCCCGGTTCCCGGCGACGCGGGTTTGAGCAGGACGCGGCCGCCTCCAAATTCGCCGAGGACTTCATGCGGAATGGTGTTCTCGTGCACGGCGACGTTAACCATTCGCTTCTTGGCAGATTCGGTGGCCTTGCGGATCGCCTCGCTCACTTCGTTCGCCTTGCCGAAACCGATGCCGACGCGGCCGTTGTGATTACCGGAGACGATGAGAGCGCTAAAGCTGAAGCGGCGACCGCCCTTGACGACCTTCGCGCATCGGTTGATGAAAACAACCTTTTCGGTCGTTTCCTTTGGTTCCTTGTCGGATTCCGGATTGGCGGATCTGTCGTGCGATCTTCTTTGAATGGGCATAGCGGTTTAAAATTCGAGGCCGCCTTCGCGAGCGGCATCAGCAAGGGCCTTTACTTTGCCATGGTACTTGTAGCCGCCGCGATCGAAGACTACACGTTTAACCTCCTTTGACGTACCTCGTTCGGCGATGAGCTTGCCGACCTTCGCCGCCGTGGCGACGTTACTACCACTTTTCTTGTCGGAACGAAGTTCGGCCTCCGTGGTGTGGACGGAAGCGAGCGTCTTGCCCGATGTGTCGTCAATGACCTGCGCGGCGATGTGTCGCTGGGAGAAATGGACGGCGAGACGCGGCCGCTGGGAGGTTCCCGCCAGCTTCTTGCGAAGGCGTGCGTGACGGGAATGGCGTTTGTTTGCGGGTGCGGACATGGGTTATTGGACGGTTTTGCCTTCCTTGCGGCGCACCTGTTCGCCGGCGTAGCGGATTCCCTTGCCTTTGTAGGGTTCCGGCGGATAGAAGGCGCGAATATCTGCCGCGGTCTGGCCGACAAGGTGCTTGTCAATGCCTTCGATTGTGATCTTGGTTCCCTCCGCGATGGTGACCTTCACGCTTGCGGGAATCTGGAACAGGATGGGATGCGATTTGCCGAGGCTAAGGTTGAGCTTTTGACCCTGCACTGCTGCCTTGAACCCGACTCCCTGAATCTCGAGTTCTTTTCTGAAGCCTACGTCGACGCCAGTCACCATGTTGGCGAGAAGCGCGCGGGAAAGGCCGTGAAGGGCCCTGACCTGCCGGCTTTCGCCGTCTCGATCAAGGGAAACGCTGCCGCCATCCACGCGGGCGCGGACGGCCTTCGGAAGGGTCCACGAAAGCTTGCCTTTCGGCCCCTCGACGGTAACAGCGCCTTCTGCGCCCACGTTGACTTTGACCTTGGCGGGCACTTCGATGGGTTTTCTGCCGATGCGTGACATGCTGTCCTACCAGATATAGGCGAGGAGTTCCCCGCCAATGTTCTGCTTGCGTGCCTCGTGGCCGGTAAGAACTCCGCGTGACGTGGAGAGCACGGCAATACCCATGCCGCCCAGCACGCGAGGCACTTCGTTCGCTCCGACATAGCGGCGCAGGCCGGGTTTGCTGACCCGCTTGAGGCCGGCGATGGCACAGGTTTTGTTTACGAACTTATTCTTGATCTTGAGATGGGGATGACCTTTCTCCTCAGTTTCGAGTTCAAAGCCCGCAATATAGCCCTCCTTCTCCAGAATGCGGGCGATCTCGCTTTTGAGCTTGGAATAGGGCACGGTGAATTCCGTCTTGCGCGCGCGGGCTGCGTTGCGCAAGCGGGTGAGCATATCTGCGATAGGATCGGTCATTTCTGTTTAGCGTGGTCAGGCGGGAGCGCCCGCAGCCTCTTCTTGTTGCTCCTCGGCCTTGCGCGCTGCAGGCCTTCGCGCCTTGTCTGCAAAGGGCATGCCCAGTTCGCTCAAAAGCGACTTGGCCTCTTCATTCGTGCGCGCGGAAGTTACGATGGTGATGTCGAAGCCGATATTGCGCTTGATCTTGTCGAGTTCAATCTCGGGGAAAATGGATTGGTCTGAGATGCCCAGCGTGTAGTTGCCCTTTCCATCGAAGGATTTTGTCGAAACTCCCCGGAAGTCTCGGATGCGCGGAAGCGACATCTTGATGAGACGGTCGAGAAACTCATACATCATGCGTCCCCTCAGAGTGACTTTGGCGCCGATGGCCTGGCCCTTCCGGAGCTTGAAGTTTGCAATGCTCTTCTTGGCCAGCGTGCTTATGGCGCGCTGACCGGTGATCATGGCGATCTCAGACTTGGCGACCTCGAGGGCTTCCTTGCTGTCGGCCCCGGCGCCAACGGATGAGTTCACGACGACTTTGGTGACCTTGGGCACTTCGTGGATGTTCTTGTAAGCGTGCTTTTCCCGCAAGACGGTCACGACTCGCGTCTTGTACTCGACGAGAAGCTCTGGTTCTAATTGCGTAGCCATGGTCTCTAACTGATTCTAGGAGGTCTTCTTTTTTTCCTTCTCCGAGGTGGCGCGCTCCACAAGTTTAACATTCGAGATATGGAGCGGGCCCTCGCGCTCCACAATGGCGCCATTCGGATTGTCCTGGGTCTTGCGCTGGTGCTTCTTGATCAGGCGGACGCCCTCGATGATGACCTGGGCCTTTTCCGGGATGACTTGCAGGATCCGGCCCGAGGAACCGCGGTGGTTTCCCGAGATAACTTGAACGGTATCGCCGCGTTTGACGTGGAATTTCGCGGTGTTCATAGCACTTCAGGCGCGAGGGAAATGATTTTCATGAAGTTCTTTTCGCGCAGCTCGCGGGCGACCGGGCCGAATATGCGCGTGCCGCGCGGATTGAGATCCTTATCGATGATCACGATGGCATTATTGTCAAAGCGAAGATATGAGCCGTCCTGGCGTTTGATTGGATGTTTGGTTCGCACCACAACGGCGCGCACAACTTCTCCCTTCTTTACCGTGCCTCCTGAAGAGGCCTCCTTGACATTTGCAGTGATGACATCGCCGACGTTTGCACTCATGGAGGGCTTGCCAATGACACCGATCATCGTGGCCATGCGGGCGCCCGTGTTATCGGCGACGTCGAGACGAGAGCGGAGCTGGATCATAGGAATTGAGGCCTGAGAAGTTTCTGATGCGGAGGCTTCGCGCTAGTGCCCAAGCACCTCGACAAGCCGCCAGCGTTTGAGGCGGGAGAGCGGGCGGGCCTCCATGATCGAGACGCGATCGCCGATCTTGGCTTCGTTTTTCTCGTCATGGACGTAGAATTTTTTCACGTGTTTGATGATTTTTCCGAATTTCTGATGCGGCACGCGGGTGACCGTGCGCACGACGATCGTCTTGTTCATCGTATGCGAAACGACCTCGCCAACGCGAGTCTTGCGCAGATTTCGCCTGGTCTGCACGGCTTCTGACGCCGGATCAGGGCCCTGCGGGGCTGAGGGAGTGGGAGAACCTGTGACTGTTTCGCTCATGATCTATTTGGAATTTGCTCCGGAGTCGGAGGCGCCCTGCGTTGCCCCCTTGCGTTTTTGTGTGAGGACCGTTTCAACCCGCGCGGCGTCCCGGCGCAGGGACCGGAGCATATGAGGCCTCTCGAGTTGGCCACCCTGCTGTTGAATGCGCAGGTTGAATATTTCCTGCCGGATTTCACGCTTGCGCGCATCCAGCTCTTTGAGCGTGAGTTCTTTGATTTCAGCGATCTTCATGGCGCTCTATTTTGCCACCCGGTGCCGCGAGACGAATCGCGTCCGCACAGGAAGCTTGTTTGCAGCGAGGCGCAAGGATTCGCGGGCGATGGATTCAGACACACCATCGAGCTCAAAGAGGACGTTGCCCGGACGGACAACGGCCACCCAGTGCTCCGGGTTGCCCTTGCCTTTACCCATGCGCGTCTCGGGCGGACGGGCAGTCACCGACTTATCCGGAAAAATGCGGATCCAGAGCTTGCCTTTGCGTTTCATGTGGCGGGTCATCGCGACTCGGGCCGCTTCGATCTGGATGTTCGTAATCCAGGCACGGTCAAGAGTCTGCAAGCCGAACTCGCCAAAATCGATCGTGAGCGTGCGGGAAGCGTTCCCCGCGCGGCTGCCACGCTGGGTCTTGCGATACTTCACACGTTTGGGCATCAGGGGCATGGCTCGTTCCTCCTATTCAGGCGGCTGGAGTCTCGCCTCGAAGAGGACGATGACGTTCCCTGGACTGCTCCTGCTTTTTCTCTTCGCTTTCGGGACTGGACGGTTTTTTGCAGATCCAGCACTTCACTCCGATTTTGCCTGCCACCGTAGAGGCCTCGCTGAAGCCGTAATCGATCGGCTGGCGCATTGTATGGAGGGGAATTTTCCCCTCGCGATACCATTCGGTGCGTGCAATTTCCGCGCCTCCGAGGCGGCCGGAGCAACGGAGCTTGATTCCCAGGGCGCCCTGTTCCATGGCGAGTTGCACGGCCCGTTTCATCGCGCGGCGGAACGAAATACGACGCTCGAGCTGCGAGGCTACATTTTCTGCGACGAGCTGGGCCTCGATATCGGGCACTTTGATTTCGATGATATCGATCTTTACCTGCTTGCCTCCCGCCAGACGGGAGATCTCCTCGGTCATTTTCTCGATCTCGGCGCCTTTGCGCCCGATAACGACCCCTGGCCGCGCCGTATGAATGGTCACTCGCAGACTGTTCCAGGCGCGCTCGATGACGATTCGTGAAATGGCCGCTTGCCTGAGCTTTTTGTGGAGGAATTCACGGATCTTTCCGTCAGCGAGCAAGTAGTCGGCAAAATCCTTGCGTGATGCATACCACTTCGACGACCAGTCGCAGCTGATCGGAAGGCGGAAGCCTATTGGATTGACTTTCTGTCCCATGATTACTCCTTGGATTCGGCCTCCCGCGCCGGGGGCGCAGGCTGGGCCGGGGCAGCCTCGGCAGCAGGTTGCCGGGCCTTCCTGGCGGACTTGCCCGATGCGGCCTTTCCGGCGGCGGATTTCTTCGTTTTCTTCGTTCCGCTCTTTTCGCGGCGTTTGATCTCGATCTCGTCCGTCAAAACGATCCGGATATGGCTGGTGCGCTTTCGGACGGGGCCGGCGCTGCCGCGTGCTTTCGGTTGGAAGCGCTTGAATGTGGGACCTTCCCCGACAACGGCTTCTTGAACGACGAGATTGGAGACGTTCAAGTTGTTGTTGTTCTCGGCGTTGGCGACGGCGCTGGCGAGCGTCTTACGGACCAGGCCGGCGGCTTTCTTTGGCACAAAGCGGAGCAGATCCAGGGCGTCCGAGGCTGGAAGTCCCTGAATTTCCCGAGTAACCTCGCGCGCCTTAAAGGCCGAGATCCGGGCAAATCGGTATGTCGATTTAACCTGCATTATGTCTGTCTTTGTTGAATGTGTTGATCATCGCCGGGCGTCCACCTTGAGGCGGTCGCCGCTTTTTACCGGCATTTTTTCCGATTCGAGACTCTGAATGACTGCTCCGCTGATGCTCTCGCGAACGTCCACGACGCGCACCTCGCCAATGCGCTTATCTTCGCGCCAGACCTGAAAGGGCATGCCAATGCGCACGCCCTGCTTCTCGCCAATATTGGCAACGATCAACGCAAGATCTTCCTTCACGTCGACGACCATTCCGTCGCTGAGCGTTGCTTCCACCGAGCCGGTCTTTGCGGCCTTCGGGGCGCCGAGGATTTCGCTGGTTTTGCGGAGTTCCGTCTCCACGGCCATGCGTGCTTGAGGATCAATGCCCTCGGAGCTCTTGATCAGTACCTGCACCGCCTCAGCGAGACGGACAAGCTGGCTGATGGCGTCCTCGTTTTGCGTTTTTAGCAGGCGAAGGTCTCGCACTGCGGCAAGCAGTTTTTGTTCGAGCTTGCTCTGGTCTTTTTCGACGCTGGGAATGCCGAGGGCTTCGATTTTCACCGTGAGATCGGCAGCCTGGCGTTTAAAGGCTTCAGCTTCGCTGTTTGAAATGGCGAGGCTTTCGGTCAGCGACTTGATGGCGGAGCGCAGCAGGATGATTTGCTCCTGAAAGGCTTCCACGCCGGCTGGGTCATCCTCTCCGGGATCGGGCACGGTGATGGTCACCCCCTGCGCGAGGAGGGTTCGGTTATCAGAGTCTGTCAAAGATCGGACGCCCTGGGCTCCCAGTCTCGCAACGGGGAGGAGAGCGAAAAGCGCCGCCGCTATCGCAGCGAGCCTCATTTGTTTATTTGGTCACTTTTGCGGTGTGAGAACCGTGTTTCTTGAAGATTCGAGTGGGCGAAAATTCTCCAAGTTTATGGCCCACCATATTCTCGGTGACGAAGACCGGGATGAAGGTCTTGCCGTTATGCACGTTGAAGGTGTGGCCGACAAAGTCGGGGGTGACCGTGCTACGGCGCGACCATGTCTTGATCGGCTTTTTCGCACCGGATTCGTTCATCCGGTCGATCTTGTCGAGCAGTTTCCACTCAACGAACGGGCCCTTTTTTAGCGAGCGTGCCATGGTTTATTTTTGAACTTTGCTCTTTCGCCGTTCGACGATGAAGCGTTCGTACGGCTTGCGTTTGCGACGAGTCTTGAAGCCTTTTGCCAGTTGGCCCCAGGGGCTCACGGGATGATGTCGTCCGCCGCCGCCCTTGCTCTTTCCCTGGCCCCCGCCCATGGGGTGGTCGATGGGATTCATGACCATGCCTCGGACGTGCGGCCGGCGACCAAGCCAGCGCGTGCGCCCGGCCTTGCCGCTGGAAACGTTCATATGGTCGGTGTTACCGACCTGGCCGATGGTGGCGTAGCATTCTTCGTTGATTTTGCGAATTTCACCTGAAGCAAGCTTGATCAGTGCGTAGCCGCCCTCACGGTTGGCGAGGGTAGCTTGAGCGCCTGCGCTGCGTATCATCTGCGCGCCGCGTCCCGGGATAAGCTCGACATTGTGAATTGCGGTGCCGAGCGGGATCGCTTTGAGTGGCAGCGCATTGCCCAGGGAGGGTTCCGCCGCTTCTCCGGCGCTTACCTTTGTTCCCACGGCGAGCCCAGCCGGAGCAAGGATGTAGGCCTTCTCGCCATCCTTGTACTGGACAAGCGCTATGCGGGCGGAGCGGTTTGGATCGTATTCGATTGCGAGCACTTCTGCGGAGACCCCTCGTTTCTTTCGCTTGAAATCGACGAGCCGATATTTCCTTTTGTGTCCTCCACCGCGATGCCGCATGGTCAGGCGGCCATGGTTGTTGCGGCCGCCGGTCCTGTTTCGCGTAGAGGTGAGCGTTTTCTCCGGCTTGTCCTTGGTAATCTCGGAAAAGTCGGGGAGCACCTTGAAGCGGCTCGAGGGGGTAAGAGGCCGGAAATTTTTGAGTCCCATAGCTTAGACGAGGGTAATTTTCTCGCCCTCCTTGAGCGTGACCACAGCCTTTTTCCAGTGCGAACGCCGGCCGAAGTTCGCCGTGCGCTCGCGCTTCTTTTTTCCTGCGAAGTTCGCCGTATTGACGTCGGTCACGGTCGTTTTGAAGAGCTGTTCGACGGCGCGTTTGATTTCGATTTTGTTGGCCTTTGGGCTCACGCGAAAAACGTATTGATTGTGTTTTTCGGAAAGCAGCGTCGCCTTCTCCGTGAGGAGAACCGTTTCCACGTGGTCAAAGGATTCTTTCATCAGGCGAGCCTTTGGGAGATGCTGGCGAGAGCATCCTTGGTCACGACGACTTTTTCAAAAGCCAGAAGTTGCTCGGTGTTGAGGTCCGAGGCACGCACCAGGAGGGCATCTTTCACGTTGCGCGCCGCCAGGTAGGTTTTTTCGTCAAAGGCCGCGCCAACGATCAGGGTTTTCCGAGCCTTGGTCGCGGTTTTCGCGAGAAGGGAGAGGAATTGTTTGGTCTTGGCTTCCTTGACAGCAAAGCCATCCACGAGCAGGACATCGCCGGCGAGCACGCGCTCGCTCAGCGCCTTGCGAAAAGCGAGCGCTTTGACTTTCTTGGTGATCTTCTTGGAATAATCGCGGGGATGCGGCCCGAATGCGACTCCGCCGCCGACCCAGACCGGCGAGGACTTGTAACCCGCACGGGCGCGTCCGGTGCCCTTTTGGCGCCACGGTTTGGCCCCGCTCAGGTTGACGTCGGCTTTCGTCTTGGTGCTGGCGGTCCCTCGGCGACGATTCGCGCGAAGGGCGACGACCACATCGTGGACGGCTTGGCGACCCTTCCCGGCATCGGTTATCAGGTCGATTTTGGCTTTCCTGGCCTCTTCGGCGGTAAGAACGGTCGCGCTCATTAGTCACTATTCCCCTTCTTGGCAGGCTTCTTTTTCGCGGGTCGGATCACGACGTGGGAGCCTTTCGCACCCGGCACGGCACCGCTGACCAGGATCACGCCATCTCCTTCGCGAATCTGAACAATGCGCAGATTTTGAACGGTCACGCGTTCGTCCCCCATGTGTCCGGGCATGCCCATGTTTTTCCAGACGCGACCGGGAGTCGAACGATTTCCAATTGCTCCGTTACGGCGATGCATCATCGAACCATGGCTGGACGGCTGACCGTCGAAGTTGTGCTTCTTTACGACGCCCTGAAAGCCCTTGCCCTTTGATTGGCCGATGACGTCCACGAACTGCCCAACCTCGAACACCGTGACCGATACGTCGGGACTCTCCGGAATCGACTCGCCTTCGCCAAGCCGGAACTCACGAACGAACTTTTTTGGGGTCGAAGAGGTCTTGGCAAAATGTCCTGCCTGAGCTTTGCCCACGCGATGAGGCTTCTGATCGCCAAAGCCGACCTGCACGGCACTGTAACCATCCTTTTCCGCACTCTTGACCTGAAGAACACGATTGCCGCTTGCCTCGATGACCGTGGCATTGGTCAGGCGCCCTTTCTCATCGTAGAGCCGGGTCATCCCGAGTTTCCTGCCTAAAAGTCCGATGCTCATGGCGCGCGCTAGATCTTGATGGTGATGTCGACGCCGGCCGGGAGATTGAGCTTTCGTAGCTCGTCAACAGTCTTCGCCGTTGGCTCGACGATGTCCAGCAGTCGCTTGTGGGTGCGGATTTCGAATTGGTCCATCGACTTCTTGTCCACGTGCGGGGAGCGATTCACCGTAAACTTTTCGATGCGAGTAGGCAGCGGAATCGGACCCGTTACCTTGGAACCAGTTCGCTTGGCCGTCTCGACGATCTCGGCGGCCGAGGCATCCAGTATGCGATAATCGAATGCCTTGAGGCGGATGCGTATGCGTTGGCCGGCAGGATTGGACATGTTTTATAGAGAACGGTTGAGGGTGTACCCTTTAATGGTGAAAACTAACTGGATCGTTTTCGACAGCAATAACGAACGAGCGCTTTTTGGAGCGCCTCGATCCTGAATGAAGTCCAAGGTGTCATTGTCTTGTTCGCTGCCTTCCGAACTGCGCTGGCATCAGGGGACAAAAAAAGCACGCTGAGGTGCTTCTCACAGTTCCCCCGACTTTGTGCGGGAAGTAAAAATCTAGGTAGTGCGCGGAGCGAAGCAAGCGAAAAGTTGAGAAAATTCGTGCTTCCGGACGAGTTTTTCCAACCGCTCAAGGAGCTGGGGCACTGTCCGTCCCGTTTAACCCGGGCCTTATTCGCTTCGGAAAGCGAGATGATCTTCGGAAACGTCCACCGTTATGCGATCGCCATCGCGGAATTTTCCGTCCAGAATTTCCAGGCTGAGCGGGTCGAGGATCTCTCTTTGGATGACACGCCTGAGCGGACGGGCGCCGTATGCGGGGTCGTAGCCCTCTTTGGCTAGGAACCTTTTCGCGGCTTCGGTCAACTGGAGTGAGATATCCTTGCTTTCGAGGCGCTCGACAAGCCGCTCGAGTTGGATATCGACGATCCGGGTGATCTGGCGATCGTCCAGGCGGTCGAAGATGATAATCTCGTCGACACGGTTGAGGAACTCCGGCCGGAAATGGCTGCGCAGAGCTTCGGTGACACGGCGATTTCGCTCCTCCCTCGGCAGATCCTCCATGATGTATTGGCTGCCGATATTCGATGTAAGGATGATCACGGTGTTTTTGAAATCGACTGTACGCCCCTGACCGTCCGTGATCCGCCCATCGTCGAGCACCTGGAGCAGAACGTTGAAGACGTCGTGGTGCGCTTTTTCCACTTCATCGAAGAGGACGACCGAGTAGGGCTTTCGGCGCACTGCTTCGCTGAGCTGGCCGCCCTCCTCGTAGCCAACGTATCCGGGAGGCGCGCCAATCAGTCGGGCGACGGTGTGCTTCTCCATGTATTCGCTCATATCGAGCCGGATCATGGCGCGTTCGTCGTCGAAGAGGAACTCGGCGAGCGCTTTGGATAGCTCCGTCTTTCCGACGCCGGTTGGCCCAAGGAACATGAACGAACCTATCGGACGATTTTCGTCTTGAAGACCGGCGCGAGCCCGCCGGACGGCGTTCGACACCGCCTTGATGGCTTGTTCCTGGCCCACGACGCGCTCCATGAGCCTCTCCTCCATCTTGACAAGCTTTTGCCGCTCGCCCTCCTGGAGTCGTGAAACGGGAATGCCCGTCCAGCTCGAGACGACCTTTGCGATATCTTCTTCGGTGACTTCCTCCTTGAGCAAGGTCAGGCCTTCCTGCGTCTGTTTCTCCTTCAGGGCATCGAGCTGCCCCTGGAGCTCGGGAATCTTGCCGTACTGGATTTCCGAGGCTCGCTGCAGGTCGCCCTTTCGTTGGGCCTGCTCGAGCTCGACCCTGAGCTGCTCGATCTGCTCGGCGATTTTTTGAGATTTCCCGATTTCTTCCTTTTCCTTCTGCCATTGAGCCTTGAGGCGGCCTGACTGCTCCTTGAGGTCGGCGAGTTCTTTTTCGAGCTTGGCGAGCCGTTCCTTGCTCGCGGCGTCCTTTTCCTTTTTGAGCGCCTGCTTTTCCATTTCGAGCTGCATGATCTGGCGCTCGAGCTGGTCGATCTCCGTCGGCATGGAATCGAGTTCGATCTTGAGACGCGAGGCAGCCTCGTCAACGAGGTCTACGGCTTTGTCGGGCAGGAATCGGTCGCTGATGTAGCGGTGCGAGAGAACGGCTGCGGCGATGAGGGCGGCGTCCTGAATGCGCACGCCGTGATGAACTTCGTAGCGCTCCTTGAGCCCGCGGAGGATGGCGATCGTGTCTTCGACACTGGGCTCGTCGACCATCACGGGCTGGAAGCGGCGTTCGAGAGCCGCGTCCTTCTCGATGTACTTCCGATACTCGTCGAGCGTGGTTGCGCCGATCGCGCGCAGTTCGCCGCGGGCGAGCTGGGGTTTGAGCATGTTTGAGGCGTCGGCGGCGCCTTCCGCCGCGCCTGCGCCGACGATGGTATGGAGTTCGTCGATGAAGAGGATGATCTGACCTTCCGAGGAGGTCACTTCATTGAGAAATGCCTTCAGCCGATCCTCGAACTCCCCGCGGAATTTTGCGCCAGCGATCATGGCGCCGATGTCCATGGCAATCACGCGTTTGTTCTTTAGCGATTCCGGCACATCGCCGGCGACGATGCGACGTGCAAGCCCTTCGACGATGGCCGTCTTGCCGACTCCTGGCTCGCCGATAAGGACGGGATTATTCTTCGTTCGACGTGAAAGCACCTGCATGGTGCGCCGGATTTCGTTGTCGCGACCGATCACGGGGTCGATCTTTCCCTTTCGGGCAAGCTCGGTGAGATCGCGACCATATTTTTCGAGAGTCTGGTATTTGCCCTCCGGATCCTGATCGGTCACGCGCTGGTTCCCGCGGATGCCTTGGAGGGCCTGCATGAGTTTGTCGCGAGTGATTCCGGCAGCCCTTAGAAATCTGGCGGCGGCAGTCTGGGAATCCAGCACAGCGAGGAGGAAATGCTCGGCGCTAAGGTATTCGTCCTTCAGCTTCGCCATTTCTCCCTCCGCGTTGTCGAGAGTCTTGCGAAGATCGGCACCGAGATTCGCTGAAGCGCCTCCGTGGATAGTCGCGCGTCGGGAGAGGTCGGCCTCCAGCTGCTTGTCGAGCTCCGCGGCCTGCACCCCGAGTTTTTCGAGCAGGGGACGGACGAGGCCATCGCTCTGGCGAAGCAAAGCAAGCAAAAAGTGTTCGTTGGAGGTTTCGGAGTGATTGCGTTTCGAGGCGAGATCCAACGAAGCACTCAAGGCCTCCTGCATCTTCGCGGTAAACTTGTCGGGGCGCATGGCCTCAGTTTAGCAGCTCCCCGGGACCCAACGAGGCAAAAGTCGCCCGATGGCTTTTTCTCTGGTAAAAGCAGAAAAGAAAGACCGATCCCGGCTTGGAGCAACGACGGTACGGAAGGCACCCTTTTGCGGGCGCGTGAGCGGGCTCAAGGCATTGCGGAGCACTTCCAATCGACATTTCCGGAATCGACTGCATTGAATCCATTTTCTTACCCTTGCGAACTCGAGCTGATGCTCAATACCTCTGATTAGTCGAGATGGCTTGCCTTGTTGCAGTTGTGGAACTAATCCTATCGCTCACTTTGAGTGTAATGTCGTATCGCTTAGTCAAAAAGGCGCGCGGTAATTCACCGGCAAGATCTTGCGGGGGAACTTTGCTTCGCAACAAGCGTAGGAATCGCACCAATCAAGCAGTCGAACCCGAGTAACTCCAATGGAGAGTCTTAACGCATAGAGGGAATAGTGCATCCCGAAATCAAGCTTCGCTTTGCCGTGCATGACCAAATTTCCAGAGCGGAGCGTCGCGATCCTCTTGTGCACCTGTGAACGTAGAACGCACCAAATACATCATCTGGGCCGCAGACACTATGCGGGCGGTAGATTTCTATCGCGGCACGTTTGGGGCCAAGGTCATCCGGCAGAGCGATGTCATGAGCGAGTTGGAGATTGCCGGGGCGCTGATAGGAATCCACGGTGGAGGCGAGGGGAACCGAACGTGGACAGGCCTTAGTTTCCAGGTTGCGGATGTGGTTGACGGCGCGCGGGAGGTGGTGGCCGCTGGAGGCCAGTTGCTGAGAGAACCGATGCCAGATGCGGCTGGCGAACCGCCTCATCTCGCAATGTGCGTGGATACCGAGGGCAATGAATTTATGCTCTCGCGTAGACGAGGCTAGGATTGGGCCGGCAAGAAAGCGGGTCAGCGCTTGGTCTTTGCCGATTTTTTTGGGCTTCCGAGCGCCTTGAGGGCCCGGGCGGCTTTGGTCGCGTCCGACGCGTTATCGAAGCCAAGGTAGGCGACAAACTTCTTGCCCATTACGGCGGCGGAAACCCCTCGCAAGTTTATTCCAGCATCTGCGATTGCCGCCGTCAAACGACCTCCCAAACCTGCCGTGTCGTCTCCTTCGACTTTCAGCGTCGACATGTTTTTGGCTGGGGCGAGGAGCACTGATTGCGCAGCTTTTCGCACAGCGGCTCCCTTCACAGGCGTGAGGAACACAATTCCGGCGCCGGATTTCGCCGCGTCGCGGCGGGCGATAACGCAATCGAGGTTCGCGCCGGCATTTCCCAATGCTCCCAAGACCTTCGCGAGACCGCCGGGCTTGTCCTCGATCTTACAACTCCAAATATCAACTTTCGATACGGTGAGGCTCATAGGGGGTAATCTCCTTCAAGTTCAATCTTAGAGCGGTCGGCGGACGGGGCAAGGCATTTCGCGGACCGTTTGGTGTCGGGCGAGCGAAAGCAGGAAACCCGGCGGCTCCGGGGGAGGCCGGTCAATTCGGCTTGCGCTCTCTCAGGAAGGTGGGCACGTCGAGATCTTCACCCTCGACAATGGTCGGTTCGCTCTTGTCGAACCGTCCGCGCGTCGTGGATTCAAACTGAAGGGTCTCCTGCTTGGCCTTAGCCTTGGCCGCTTTCTGCGCGGCGGGATCGGCTTCGTGCGCAGAGTCCGTCTCCACGGCTTCCGGCGTTTCAGCGCTCGCTTCCGCTACAGCCACAGGTTCTCCCTGAGGCGGGGGCGCGATCGGTGCGACAGGGATCGCGGTCGAAATCGCACTCTGCGCCGGTGTCATCGCGGCTTCTGCCATCGGGACCTTGGAGTAGTTGCCGAAAAGCGTAACGATCAGGGGCGCGGCCGGATCGCTTACTGTGGTAACTCCCAAAAACAACTTGGCGTCGTCGGCAGTATGCCGTCTGACCTCACGCATTACTGCGGCAACTTCGGAGAACGAGAGCGAAACCGGCCCGACGAGGTTGGCAACAACCGCGTGGCATTCGCTGATGAGTCGTCCGCGGTCGAGCAGCGGACTCTTCAGAGCGCGCTCCAGAGCCTCATGGGCACGGTTGTCGCCGGTCGCTTCGCCGCGTCCAAACAACCCGGCAGGGGAACCGCCTCCCACCGCGACAAGGAGGTCCGCCAGCCCAATGGGCATCGGGTTGCCCCCGCGGAGAATCGCAATGAGCGAGTCGACGCACGCCGAAAGCATCGAGTTCGCGGCGGCAAAAGTCTCCTCGATTCCGGAACGCGGCGACGAGAGTTCTCCCATGCGGTCGTTCTCAAAATGGATCAACGCGTTGGAGTGCCTGGCCAGCAGAGCGAGGGCGTCGGTCGCCTGTCTGGTGCGGCGACGTCCCTCGAAGCTGAATGGCGAAGTGACAATCGAAAAGACGACTGCTCCGGTCTCCCTCGCGATTTCCGCAAGGATCGGGATTACGCCCGAGGCGGTCCCGCCGCCCAGCCCCGCGCAGACGAAAACGATCGTGGCACCTTCCAAGGCGGAACGAATCTCGCTCCGCGACTCTTGAGCCGCCTCCTGGCCGACTTCCGGATCCCCGCCCGCGCCGAGGCCGTGGGTGGTCATTGGTCCAAGCGCAATCTTATTCGATGCAATGGATGATTGGAGGGATTGGGTATCGGTGTTCATGACGACCACGTCGCCATGACCATTGAGCTGCAAACGATCGGCAAGATGCACTCCGGCGTTCCCAACGCCAATAATGCGGACGCTGGGCGGTTCAGGGTTCTGAGAGGATGTATCAGACCGTGGATAAGCAATCATGGCGCTAACAGTTGTCGAATTTGGAACGGTTAATATCGTTGAAAGACCTCAAGGAAGCGAAGCGGCTCTGCTGATTCCGCTTTTGCCGCTCCAACGACGCAGGTGCAGACCAAAAAACTGGGCTGCCACTCCAGAGCGGAGTTTGAGCGGCCAGTCTGGAAGGGCGACTTCATTCCGAGATGCGGTTTGTTGAAAACACGTCACTCTTAGCCAAAGTCCGACGGGCTGCTAGCCTCTTTTCCGAAAAATGCCGCCGATTCTTTCGAGGACCGAGCCGATTATTCCGGGTCTTTCTATTTCAGCACGCAAAGCCTGGGCGAATTTGATCAAACCGATGGCGGTCGAATACTGGGGATTGTTCAAAACCGACTTGGGGCCCGAAACTCCGGTGTCGCGCGCAAGATGAACAGGCAGCTCAAAAATTGACTCGGAAATCTCCTTGATTCCGCGAAGCAGGCTGCAACCGCCGGTGAGAATGATGCCAGCGCCAAGCATTCGGGGAGACACCTCAGCCTCGATCTGCTTTTTTACGAGCTCAAGACTCTCCTGGAGGCGCGAGCGTAATGATGTTGTTGAGCAATTCGCGCTCGATTTCCTTCCCTGCAAATCCCGCATCATTCTTGAGCACGATCTTCTCTCCGGGGGTGCCGCCTTCCAAGGTTCGCCGAGCCCTCGTCGATCTTTAGCTTCTCCGCGCGAGTAAGCGGGATGCGCAGTCCCAGGGAAATGTCGTTACTGATATGATCACCGCCCACGGCAAGCACTCCGCTGTGCCGGACGACGCCGTTTTCGTAGACAATATAGTCGGTGACTCCGCCGCCGATATCGATGACGACGGCGCCGAGCTCCTTTTGGTGTTCGTCAAGCACGGCCTGCGCGGAAGCCAGAGAGTTGACGACAATTTCATCGATCTCGACCCCGCTCTCCCGGATGCAGCGCAAAGTGTTCTGCATGCGCGTCCGAACGCCATGAATGATATGAAAGTCCGCTTCGAGCTTTCGTCCTACCATGCCGATCGGATTCAGAACGCCTTGCTGGCCGTCCACGTAGTAGTGCTGAATGATCGAGTGCAGAAAATGATTCTCTGTCGGGATGTTGACTTCGCGGGCCTTCACGGCAACCTCCTGCACGTCGCTATCGTCGATCTCGTAGCGGTCGGAAGCAATGGCGATGGCGCCGCGGCTGTTGAAGCTGCGAATGTGACTCCCTGTCGTTGCGACGAAGACGCTCCCGATCTCCGCATCGCTGTTGGTCTCGGCATCTGCAAGAGCGTCGTGGACGCACTCGGTCGCGACGGCAATATCGACGATCTCGCCCTTGCGCACGCCGCGTGAGGGAGCCAGTCCAACTCCCAGGATGCGAAGCGTTCCCTCGCGTCCGATCTCGCCGACGACGACGCATACCTTCGACGTGCCCACTTCCACTCCCACCAGAATGTCCGGACGCGCCATCAGTTCCTCCGTGTTTTCGGCGTTGGCGACTGCGGCGCGGCAGGAGCAGCTGCGGCGGCTGCCGCCGCGGGATCTTCCGGAGGCGGTGTCGCCGAAGCGACAAAAGTCACTGGTGTATTGCGTTTGACCATCAGGTTCACGCTTTCGAGAGCACGGCCTGAATCGTTGCAATGTGCGAGAAGCTGCTGGAGACGGGCGAGTTGCTCTTCGAAATCCGAGGTGGCGAAAAGAATGCGCGCGTTGGCGTCGTTGACAACCTCGATGCAATAGCCGCGCGAGATGTCGATGGTGCGGATGTGCAGCAACGATTCCGGTTGGCGGGATAGCGCCTGATCAGTTGGGTCGCGAGGCGCAGATCCTCGCCGGGAAGCGCCTCGCCATTACGGACATTGTCGCCTTTCACGCCGTAGATCACCGGGCAGATGAAAATATTCGGACAAGACTCGACGCGGGCGCAGGAGAAAGCCGCCTGCGTCCACCAGGAGCGACTTTTCTGACGCGGAGGGATCTCCTCTTTCGCCGGACGCGGCGACCCACGCGATCGGGACGTCGCGCGGTGATACTGATGTCGATCTGATCCGGGAGCTTTCGGTCGATCCGCACCTCCTGGACCTGCGGGATTGCGCGGAGCGCCGTCTCCACCTTCCCAAGGTCAACCGTGAAGATATTGACACCTTCGCGCAGGCCCGTGATGCCGCAAGCGCTTCCTCGCGCGTCAGGATCTCGTCGAGGCTGAAGGAGATTCGGCGCAGGGTGTATTCGGCATTCTTGAAGAAAAACCTGTCGAGCGCCGCCCGAAGCCCGAAGAAGGCCGCTGTGCCGATTGCGGCGATGAGGAACACACTGGAGACCCAGCGGACGATCGTCTCTCTGCGTCTGCGCCGGGTGGTTGCGGTGCGCATGCGCACGTCGAGCAGGTGGGCGCGCGTCAGTGTGTTGCGCAGTCTGCGGTTGACCTTGCGGAGGTGGACGCGGGTTGGCCATTCAGTTCGGGGAGCGTTAGAGGAGAGTGAACAATTCGAGCAGCGGTGAAGGGAAAGTGCGGCAATGCGTTCGCAGAGAGCAGGAAAATCGAGTCCGGCCACCGCCGCGGCTTTGGGCAGAAGGCTGGTCTCAGTCATGCCTGGAATGGTATTGATTTCAAGAACGTTCAGGCGGCCGTCCGGGGCGAGAAGCACATCGACGCGGGAGTAGACTTCGAGCCCGAGGGCGCGCTTGGCCGAAAGAGCGGCGTGCTGGACGGCCTTGGTGGCTTCACCGCCGATCTCGGCGGGAACGAAGTATTCCGATGCCCCCTTGGTATACTTGTGCTCGATAATCGTAGAATCCTTCGCGGGGGACGATTTCGATAATGGGCAGAGCCTCATCGCCAAGAATACCAACGGTTAGTTCGCGCCCGGGAAAAAACTCCTCCACGAGCACCTCCTCTCCAAAGCGAAAGCAGTCGTCAAGCGCGGCGGGAAGGTCGGCGGGATCCTTGATGATGTGCACGCCAACGCTGGATCCCTGGCGTGGAGCCTTGACCACGAACGGCGGATCGAAGCGCGGGGGTTCTCCGTCAGTGATGACGTGCCATCGTCCAGTGGGAACGCCTTCCTCATCGAATCTCGTTTTACTGAGAATCTTGTCGAATGCAAGAAGGCTGCCCCTGATCCCCTCACCGGTATAGGGCACGCCGCGTCTGCTCCAGAATCTTCCTGGATCTGGCCATCCTCGCCGAACGTGCCATGGATCATGTTGTAGGCGAGATCCGACGTCGGGAGGGAGCGAAAAGCCGGGGTCCCTCACATCGACCTCCTCGACGATCGCGCCAAGGGACCTGCAGGGCACGAGCAACGGCGGCGCCCGAGCGCAGGGACACTTCGCGCTCCGAGCCCGGTCCGCCGAGCAGCACCGCGACTTTCTTGCTCTTGAGAATTCCAGTCATTCGTCCACTCCAACGATCTGCACTTCGGTTTCCAGATTGATGCCGCGCTCGCGCGCGGCGGCGGCTTTGATTTCCTCGATGAGGGTGAGAATTTCCTCTGCGGTCGCTCCGCCGTCATTGACGATGAAGTTGCCATGCACTTCGGAAACGCGCGCCCTTCCCACGGTGAAGTTCTTGAAGCCGAGCTCCTCGATCAATCTCCCAGCGGGAGTCTGGTCCGGATTTTTGAAAATGCAACCTGCGCTTGCGCAATCGGCTGGGATTCGCGGCGTTTACGTTCCGAATCGGCGATTCGCGTTTCAATATCTTTCGTGTCGGCCAAGAGTCCCGCGCAGCGTGGCGGAAAGGGCATAGTTTTGGTGGAGGGTGGGACATCGCGGTAACGAACTTCCATTTCAGCAGGGGGGCGGGTGAAGATATTGCCGTCCTGGTCGCAATAGCGCACGCTGACGACCTGGTCGAACGTCTCGGCACCCATCGCGCCGGCATTCATTCTCAGGCTTCCGCCGAGGTTTCCCGGGATTCCCTCCATCCATTCGAAGCCGCCGATGCCCGCGTTGCGCGCGATGGCGGTGAGTTGCTTGAGCTTCAGGCCGACGCCTGCGGTTATTTCGTTTCCGTTTACGACGTGGCGGGACGAATTCGCCTTTGGAAAGATGGGCCACCACGCCGGGCACGCCCCCATCGCGCACGAGCAGGTTCGAACCGCGACCCATCACCATGAACGGGATGTCTTCGTCGAAGCAGAATTGCACCAGATCGGCAAAGCCCTCTTCAGTTTCGGGTTCCGCCCAGAATTGAGCCGGGCCGCCGACGCGCATGGTGGTGTGGCGCGAAAGCGGTTCGTAGAGCCGGATCGTGCCGGGACCCATTGCGGCAAGCAGTTTGTCGCGTGCATGCCAGGTCGCTGACCAGTCGCGCCCCGGCCTCGTGAATGTTTCCAGCGCCGAGACTCAGAACGAGATCGCCGTCCTCGATTTCCACTCCGGCGTTTTGATGAATGCGCCTGATACTGGGTTGAAACTCAACGTGCGGATGTCCATGGGCGCGCATGGCGTCCACGATCATCTGGCCTGAAACCCCGGGAATCGGCTTTTCGCTGGCCGGATAGACATCGGCGACGAACACGGCATCGGCCCGGTCGAAGGCCCTGCCGAATTCCTCCTTAAGAGCAAGCGTGCGCGTATAGCGATGCGGTTGAAACATCACCAGCACACGCTTCCAGCCGCCGGTGCGAGCGGTAGCGATCGTGGCGGCGACCTCGGTGGGATGGTGCCCGTAGTCATCGACCACCAGATTGCGCTGGGTTTCGTAGCAGATTTCAAAGCGGCGTTTTGCGCCTCGGAAGTTTTCCAGCGCGGCGGCGATCTTTCGAAGGGGAGGCCGATTTCGACGGCCAGAGCGATCACCGCCAGAGCGTTCACCGCGTTGTGTATGCCCGGGATGTTCAGGCTTGCTGCTCCCAGCGATTCGCCTTCCTTCAAGACCTGGAAGCGTGAGCGGAAGTTTTCCGCCGCGATGTCGCCAATCCGGTAGCGGTTGCCTTCGAGTTGTCCGTAGCTGATCGCGCCGGGGCGCGACGAGCAGACGCGCGTCGCCCCGGGGTCGTCACCGCAGTAGACGACTTTTCCTCGCGTCTGCCCGACGAGCTTGGCATAGACGGCGTCGATGGCGGCGATGTCCTTGTAAAAGTCGAGATGCTCGGGCTCGATGTTGAGCACGATGGCGTGTTCGGGGTGATAGTTGATGAGCGTTCCGTCGCTCTCGTCGCCCTCCGCGACAAAGTATTCACCCTCGGAGTCCCAGCGGGCATTCGTTCCGAGGATGGGGATCTCCGCTCCCACGTAGTGCGAAGGTTTGAGGCCGCAGCTTCGAAGCACATGGGCCGCCATGGACGACGTGGTTGTCTTGCCGTGCATGCCACAGATCACGATGCCCTTTTTGGAGTTCATGATGGCGGCCAGCGCATCCGCTCGGCGCACCATGGGCAAACCGAGCTTCCTGGCCTCGTCGTAGGCGACATTGCCCGCCTTGATGGCCGATGAGTAGACGACAAGCTCGGCCTCCATCACCTCATCGGCTTGGTGGGGAACATGAAAGCGAAGCCCCTTTTTCTCCAGTCGCCCGACTTCGACGGTGTCCACCTTGTCGGAGCCGCTCACGCGATGACCGAGAGCGAGCAGAAGCCCGGCGATGCCGCTCATTCCGGAACCCGCAACGCCGATCAGATGAACCCGGCGCGAAGAGCCGGTGAAGAATTCCGTCAGAGTCGCGAGATTCATCGAGAGCAATTTAAGACGTCGCCGCGGCGCGTTCTATTTCGTTGGCGACGTTGTCGGCGGCATGGCGGGGGAGGATGGCCCGGGCGGCGGCGGACATCTGTTCGCGCCGGCGATCGTCGGTCAGCAAGATTCAAGATGAGCGCGGAGAAGGTTTCCGGAATTCACCTGCCGCTCGTGCTGCATCTCGGCGGCTCCGGCGTCGACGAAAACCTTGGCGTTGAAGGTTTGGTGGTCGTCGGTCGCGTAGGGATAGGGGATGAGAATGGATGCGAGGCCGAATTGCGAAAGCTCGCTCAGGCTGGCCGCGCCAGCGCGCGAAATCACGAGGTCCGCCGCGGAATAGGCTTCCTCCATGCGATGATGGAACGGAGCGACGTATTGGGGGATGCCTTCCCGCTGGTAGTTGGCGGCCGCGAGACGGTCGTCGTGCTCTCCAGTTAGGTGAATGATTTGCAGGGGCTGGTCCTTGAGCAGGGGGGCGCATTTGAAGAGCACCTGGTTTACGCCGGAAGCTCCCTGGCTTCCGCCCATTACCAGCAGAGTGCGCCGGTTCTCTTCGAGGTGAAATGCGGCCAGTGCGGCTCTCCGGTCAAGAGGAGAGCCGAGATCGCGTCGCACCGGCGTGCCCGTGACAACGCACTCCTTGTTTGGAAAATGCGGAGCGCACGCGCTAAAGCCCGAGAAGCACGCGGGTGGCGAAGCGCGCCGTCAGCTTGTTTGCGCGGCCGGGAATCGCGTTGGATTCATGGATGAAGGTCGGCAGCTTCTGCTGCCGTGCCAGCAAGAATCGGCGCCGTTGAGGTGAAGCCTCCCATCCCGAGAACGACCGACGGACGAAATTTCCGGTAAGCGTTCTTGCAGTAACCAAAGCCCTCCCACGAACGGCGCAGGAAGCGCACAAAGGCCGGAGAAAGCACGCGACGGCATGCCGATCGAGGGGAGCTTCTCCGCGCGGAACTCGGGGTGCGCCTTCAGGGCGATGGTGTCGATCTCCTTTTCGGAGACGATCAGCAGCACCTCGTGTCCGCGTTCCTTCAATGTCTCCGCGACTGCGAGGCCGGGAAAGAGATGCCCGCCTGTGCCCCCGCAGGCAATGACAACACGCAACGCCTTCATAGCCTGCAGAAGTTCCGTACCCGGCGCAGAACCGGCGATGCCACCTCGATGAGCGGGTTTCCAGACCGGTGGATATTGACGAGGACTCCGACCATGAAGTAACAGACAGCCAGGTTCGAGCCGCCGAAGCTTATGAAGGGGAGTGGCATCCCCTTATTGGGCAGCAGCGAGGTGGTCACGCCGATATTTACGATCGCCTGGAGGGTAATCATCATGATGCATCCGAAGCCGAGCAACATGCCGAAACGGTCACGGGCGTTCATGGCAATCAGCGTTCCGCATAGACAGATGAGCAGATAACAAAAAACGATCAAGCAGGGTGACGCGCAAACCCAATTCCTCTCCAATCATCGGAAAGATGAAGTCGGTGTGCGCGTAGGGAAGGTAAAGCATCTTTTGCCGGCCCTCGCCGAGGCCAAGGCCATCGACGCCTCCTGATCCGATCGCAATCAGGCCCTGCAGTTGCTGGTAACCGCCGCTCGCCTGGTATTCCTCCGGGTTGAGAAAGGCCAGCAGACGGTCGCGTCGCTCGTTGATATGCGTCGCCAGATAGAGGATGCCCGCGATGCCGGCGATGACGATGGGCGCGATCCAGCGCAGTTTCATCCCGGCCAGGAACATCATGCAAAGAACCACCGCGCCAATCAGGGCGGTGTAGCCGAGATCCTCCTGGCGGGAGATCGGCACGAGAATGATGCAAACGATGGCCATCGGAAAGAGAAAGCCCTTGAAGAAAGCGGCCGGAGTCCTTTTCGAATTTTTCGAACCACCACGCGACAAAGAACGAGCACGGCCAGCTTCGCGAGTTCGCTCGGCTGAAAGGTTCCGATGCCTATGTTGATCCAGCGGCGCGAGCCGTTAATCTTGAGTCCGATAGGAGGGACGAAGCAAAGGATGAGCAGAGCCAGAGCGATCGCGAAGAAAACCCACCAGGTTTTCTTCCACCAATGATAGTCAACGACGGCCCCGACAAGCGCGCAGGCGAGCGAAATAGCAAGCCAGTAGGCCTGACGCTTCACAAAGAAATAGATGTCCCCGTGGCTCTCTTGAGCGAACGCGCTCGTGCTGAAGAGCATGACGATGCCAAGGGCGGTCAGCCCGAGAACGGTCAGCAGAAGAGCGTAGATGGCGTTGCGTTGCATTTTGGAACAGTGGCGTCATGACGGCGAGGTCTTCGCATCGCACCTCCTGATGCTTCAATTCTTCTTGGCGGGAATCTTTAGTTTTTGTCCAATCTGAACACGAGTCGGGTCTTTGATGTCGTTGATCGCGATCAAATCATTGTAGCTTACGTGAAGCTTCTTCGCGATGCTGTACGGGTTGTCACCCTTGGCCACGACGTAAATGTCGGGGCTCGCAGGTGCCGGCTCATCAAACTTCTTTGGAGAAGGCTGCGTAGTTGCGGGTTTTGGCGTCGCGGCGACCGCGGGGAGCGGCTTTGCAACTACTGCGTGCGTCTTGGTGGTGTCCGCCGTGGGAGCAGCTGCGGCTGGTTTTGCGATTTCCGTCTTTGGCGGCGATGGGCGGAACCGGATTTACGGTGTCCCTTGGCGGCCGGCGCGGGCGGTTTTGCGATGTCGGTCCTGGCAGCGAGAAAGGCATGCTTGGCAGCTGCTGTGATCGGATCCGTCGGTGGCTTTGCAGACTCCCGCTTTCTGCGCTGACGCCGCGGGAATCCTCAAGACCTGGCCGACTCTGATCATCGAATAGGACGTGATCCCGTTCTCCTTCTCGATAGCCTCGACGCCGATCTTGTAAAGTGCCGCGATGCGGCTAAGCGTGTCGCCGGCTTGCACGGTGTAGGTCTTTCCGGCTCTGGCTTCCGACAGCTTGCCGCGCAGGCGAGGGCTTCGGCTCAGCGGCTGCCTGGGCGGCGGACGGAGCGTTTTCGTCCTTGGTTTGCAACTTGGAAGACGGGCTGTGGCCGGCCTTGATCGAGTTGAAGGCAAAGACCCCGCCAACGGCGATGATGTGAAGAGCGAGGACGACGATAAGGGCGTGCGAGAACTTCATGTTCGGCTCCTCGGCCTCGTAGTCCTCGTTCTCGTAGGTCTCTGCGTCGGCGGCTGCCTTCGCGCGCAGCGATTCGGCGGGGGGCGGACGCCGCGGAATCCGCCGGAGGGGCATTTTCAGGATTTTTTTCATCGTTGCTGTGATTTGGTTGATTCGTGTTCTTGGCTATTTGAGAGCGTTTACGGCGTCCTTGAAGCGATTGCCGCGCTCGCCGTAATTGCGAAACATGTCGAAGGAGGATGTTCCCGGTGAAAAGAGCACGACGTCGCCGTCGTTGGCGGCTTGACGTGCCGCCTCGACAGCCTCCTCAAGGGATGCTGAGACACGGCAATCCACGCTGCTCCAGCTACGGGCGATGCGCTCCTTCATCTCACCGATGAGGACGCAGACGCGCACACGCTCGCGGACGAGCGGCGCGATGGAATCGAACTCGAATCCCTTGTCCTTTCCCCCCGCAATGAGCACGATTTGACGGGTCTGCGAAAGGATCGCCTTTTCGAAGGGAATCCAGGTTCGTGGCCTTGGAGTCGTTGATCCAGCGCACTCCATTCAGATCGCGCACGAACTCGCAACGGTGCACGGGAGGCGTGTATTCGGCGGCGGCGGCGACCATTCTCTCGAAGTCCACACCCAGGGTGAGTCCAATACCGAGCGCGGCCATCAGGTTTTCCGCGTTGTGAATGCCCGCGAGCCGTGTCTCGCGCTGATCGACGACGGGCTCGTTTCTGTAGTGGATGATGTGGCTGCGCAGGGTAAAATCCGCATCGGGAGAATAGGCGCTGAAGGTGATGCGGCGGGCGGCGAGCGGGGGAAGGTTTTCGCGATGGTTGACCACGGCGTAGTCCTCGGATGTTTGATTTGCGAAGATCCTGAGCTTGGCCATCCGGTATTCATCCATGTCCCGATAACGATCCAGGTGATTGGGGCTGAGGTTAAGCCAAACGGAAACGTGCGGGCGAAACGCATCAATGGTTTCGAGTTGGAAGGAGCTGACCTCCAGAACCATCACGTCGAGCTCGTTGCTTTGACGCACCGCAGTGGCGAACGGCAGACCGATGTTTCCGCTGGCCATGGTCCGGACGCCAGCGCCGAGCAACATGGAGGTGGTCAGTTCGGTGGTCGTCGTCTTGCCATTTGTTCCGGTAATGGCAACGACGGGGCAGATGCATTCTTCGAAAGCAAGCTCCAGCTCGCCAATGATCGGAATCCTCTTGCGAGCGACATTTCGCACGAGCGGAACGGCAGGATCGATACCCGGGCTGAGAATGCAAACGTCATACAGAGCCGGGTCGGAATCAGCCGCGGTCCCCAGGAGCGCCTTGATGCCCTGTGCCTCGAGTTTGGAAGCCTTTTCACGGAGCCCGGGCCCGTCGTTGCTGTCGCAGATCGTGACGTCCGCGCCTTCCTCACACAGGAGGATTCCCGCAGCTTCCCCGCTGTGGCCCAGACCGAGAACGACAGCTTTCTTGCCTGAGTAGATCATCGCAGTTTTAAGGTCGCCAGCCCCAGAAGGGCGAAGAGGATGGACATGATCCAGAATCGAACGATCACCGTGTTTTCCTTCCAGCCGCTGAGTTCGAAATGGTGATGGATCGGCGACATCTTGATGATGCGCTTGCCGGTCATTTTGAAGCTGGCGACCTGCAGGATGACGGAGAGCGCTTCCATGACGAACACGCCGCCGACGATGACGAGAAGGATCTCCTGTTTGCAGCAGATGGCGACGGCGCCAAGCATTCCGCCGATGGCCAGGGAACCGGTGTCCCCCATGAAAACACGGGCGGGGTAGGCGTTCCACCAAAGAAAACCGAGACAGGAGCCCAGCAGGGCGCTGCAGACAACGGCAAGCTCCGCGGAAAAGGGAACATACGGGATCTGAAGATATTCCGCCGCGCGGGTGTTGCCGGAAAGGTAGGCAAGCGCCGCGTATGCCGCCGCAACAGTGGCCGTGCACCCGGTCGCCAAACCGTCAAGACCATCGGTGAGATTCACCGCATTCGACGTTCCGACGATTACCAGGAGGTAGAAAACGAATGTGAACCAGCCTAGGCTGAAGATCACGGGCTCCTTGAAGAACGGTATGTAGAGCTGCTTTGCGATTTCGGCCAGTTTCGGGCTGCTAAGGAAAAAGACGGTGAAAATTGCCGCCAGAATGCACTGGAGGCCAAACTTGAGCCGGCTGCTGATCCCCTTGGAGTCTTTCCTGGTGACCTTCAGCCAGTCGTCCCAGAAGCCGACTCCACCCAGGAAGAGCGTGCTAAAGAGCACGAGCCAGACAAACGGGTTCTGGGGCCTCGCCCACAACAGAACGGAGACAAGGATCGAGCCGATAATCAGGACGCCACCCATCGTGGGAGTTCCCTTTTTCGCCCCATGGAGCTCAAAGAGCTTGTTTACTTCCTCCTTGGTCCGAATCGGCTGCCCGAACTTGAGCGAGATGAGTCGCCGGATCGTCCAATTTCCAAAGATGATCGAGATGAGGAACGCCGTGGCGGCGGCGCAGATCGCGCGGAATGTGATGTAGCTAAAGACGTTCAGCGCTTTGAAGAAGTCGCTCTCGTAGCCCGCCTTCCGCGCCCACTCACCGAGTTCGTAGAGGTAGAAAAGCATTAGAAGGCTTCGATGACGCGCTCCATCCGCGCGGCGCGGCTGCCTTTGACGAGTACGATATCGCCCTTCTGGGCCAGTTGTCTAAGCAGACCGGCCGCTTCGACGGTATCTTCCGTTGCGTGGACCTCTTTGAGACCTGCAGCGCGGGCCGTTTCCGAGAGCGGAATGGTTTCTGAGCCGACCGCAATGAGTGCGTCCAGAATTCGCGCGGCATTGCGTCCGATTCGCTGGTAGCCGGCGGTTGCGTGTTCACCCAGTTCGCCCATCCGCCCGAGCACGGCGATGCGCCTTCCAGCCACCGGGAGAGCACCTAGGGTATCCAACGCGGCCTCCATCGAATCGGGATTTGCGTTGTAGGTGTCGTCGAGCATGGTGACGCCGCGAAGGACACGGCGTGTCAGTCTTCCCCCAGCGAGGCGGGCGGAGGCGAGTCCCTCGGCGCATTCTTCCAATCGGAGCCCGAGCGCGAGTCCTGCGGCGATTGCGAGCAAGGCATTGCGCACCATGTGCTCGCCCGGAGCGCTGACGCTGGCGGGAACGGCTTCGTCACCGGCGTGAGCCGTGAAGCGGCAGCCTTCGGCGCTCATCTCGATGCTCGAGGCGGTAACCGAGCCGGAAGAGATACCTGTGGTCACCACGCGCGCAGCAGTTCGCTGCGCAATCTGCATGGCGAACTCGTCCTCTGCGGGAACAATGACGGAGCCGCGGGATCCGACGGCTTGAGCTAGCGCGCCCTTTTCGGCGGCGATGGCTTCACGCGACCCCATGTACTCGATGTGAGCGACGCCGATGTTGGTGATTATCGCGATATCGGGCCTCGCGAGCCTTGCCAGCGGAGCGATCTCGCCGGGGTGATTCATTCCAATCTCCCAGACTGCGGCATCGTCTGTGATCGACGCGGAAAGAATCGAAAGCGGGAGGCCGATGTGATTGTTCAGATTGCCCTCGGTCTTGACGACGCGGTAGCGCGGGGAAAGGACAGCGGCAGTAAACTCCTTGGTGGTGGTTTTCCCGCTGCTCCCGGTGACGCAGGCGACCTTAAGAGCGAGACGGTCCCGCCATGCCGCCGCCAACCTGTGCAGGGCGGAAAGTGCGTTTTCCACATAGATGACCGGGAAGCCTTCGGGAAGGTCGGGGCGGGTAGCGTCGAGAATCGCGCCGGCTGCTCCTTTTTCGGCGGCGGTCTTTGCGTAGAGGTTGCCATCGTGATTCTCGCCGCGCAACGCGAGATACAGATCGCCAGGGACCAGCGTGCGGGTGTCCTTGGAGATCCGACGGATGGTTCGCGAAGCGCCCGCGCCCTGCAACACGCCTCCGCACATGTCGGCGATCTCAAAAAGCGCGAGCGCGTCCACGACTAGGACTCCCCTTGGTGTCTCGCTTGCGGGCGCAGACGATCTTCTCCGCCCTGCACGTCGCGGTCGTTTTCTCCGATATCCGCCCGCCTGTCTTCGATGGCTCGCCGTGCGACGGCCCGGTCGTCAAACGGAATCTTGCGGTCGGCGAATTCCTGATAAGCTTCGTGCCCCTTTCCCGCGACGAGAATGATGTCTCCCGGTCCGGCAAGACTGACGGCTTTCCTGATTGCTTCCGTCCGGTCGAGAACTTCCTCGAATCGACTGCTTCGGAAGCCGGCGCGCATTTCGGAGAGAATTCTGGCGGGATCTTCGCTGCGGGGATTGTCCGATGTGAGGATGGACCAATCCGAAAACTCCTCGGAGGCGGCGGCCATGAGCGGACGCTTCGCGCGGTCGCGGTCTCCGCCGCATCCGAAGACGGTGATCAGCCGATTTGGGTTCAGCTCCCTGAGTGTCCTCAGGACGTTGCGCAAGGCGTCCTCGGTATGCGCGTAATCCACGAAAGTCTGAAAATTTCGCTTGGCGAGGACGCGTTCCAGGCGTCCTGGAATCTGGGGTGCCTGGGCGATGGCGGCGACGGCGGCGCGAAGCTCCATGCCCATTGAAGCGGCGGCCGCAATGGCGGCGAGGGAATTGTAGATATTGAAGGAGCCGATGAGTGGAAGTCGGACCAGGTAGCTACGGCCCCTCGCTTGCAAATGAAAAGCGCTGCCCGTCGCGTCGAAGCGCACATCTGTCGCCCGAAAATCGGAGCCGACGCGCTGGCCGTAGGTGATCACCGGGATCCTTCTCTTGAAACGCTCGCTCAGGAGGTGTCCGTAACGGTCGTCGATGTTTATGATGGCGCGGCCTTTTTTTTTCTTCTGCGCAGCAAGGCTTTCGAAAAGTGTCGTCTTGGCCTCAAAGTATTGTTTCATCGTCTCGTGATAATCGAGATGATCCTGCGTGAGGTTGGTGAAGACGGCGGTGTCGAATTCGATCGCGCGCGCGCGATGCTGCACCAGCGCGTGGCTGGAGACTTCCATGGCCACGGCCTTGTTTCCTGCATCGACCATTTGGGCCAGAAGTTCCTGAAGATCCAGGGACTCGGGAGTGGTGCGCGCCGCGTCCATCTCGCTCTCGCCAATGCAATACTTGACGGTTCCGATGAGGCCGCAACGGCGATGGTCGGCATCGAGCAGGTGCTTTACGAGGAACGCAGTGGTCGTCTTCCCGTTCGTGCCGGTGACTCCCATGACCTTGAGTCTCTCGGCAGGGCTGCCATAGAAGGCCGCGGCGATATCGGCCATGGCAGCCCGCGCATCGGGCACGCGCACAAAGGCGGACGCGCAGGCCGGTAAGGCAGCGTCAGAGACGATGGCAACCGCCCCTTTTTCAACGGCCTGCGCGACAAATTGTGTCCCGTCCGTCCGCGCTCCGCGCAGCGCAAAGAACAACGCGCCGGGACGGACTCTGCGGGAATCGAAGCAGAGCGATTCGACCCGCGTCTGCGGGTCGGCGTTCGACTCGATAACTTCTGTGGCGTCGAGAAGTTTCAAAAGAGATTCGCTCACTGTCGGAATTTCGTAGCATCGCTCTTTCCCAACGCAACCGGAACACTGGGCGTTGCGTCGGGTGAGGGCACGAGATCAAGGTAGCGCGCGGCCTTCTCGGCGACGCGGGAAAAAATGGGAGCCGCAACGAGTCCTCCGTAGTTCAGTCCGGAACTCAGCTTGGCATTGTCGATCAGAATCAGGCAGACGAATCGCGGGTCTTCGGCTGGAATGTATCCCACAAACGAGACCACGTATTTTCCCGCCGCGTAGCCTCCCCTGGAATCGACCTTCTGAGCCGTGCCGGTCTTGCCCGCGACCGTGAAGCCGCTGACGCGGGCAAGCGCTGCCGTGCCGCGTTCGCTGACAACTTCGGCGAGCGCGTCCCCGACGAAACGCGCGGTTTCCGGCGGGATAACCTCCCGCACGATCTCCGGTTTCATCGAGAGAATCTCGTGGCGATCCTGGTCCTGAATCGACTTGATGATTTGCGGGCGCATGAGTTTCCCGCCATTCGCAATCACCGACATGCCCATGGCCATCTGCAACGGGGTGACCGCCACCGATTGACCCATGGGCATGCGCGTAATCGTAAGCCTGTCCCAACGGGAGGGCGGATGAACGAGACCCGGGATTTCACCGGGAAGGGCGACGCCGGTGCGTTCGCCGAATCCAAAGCGCCGCACGTACTCGTAGAACTTGTCGTCCCCCATCATCAGGGCCATCTTGGCCGAGCCGATATTCGAGGACTTCATCAGAATGTCGTGGACGTTCATTTGTCCGTAACCGTGGTGATCGCGAAGGATCCGCCCGCCGTATGAAAACGCGCCGTTCTCGCAATAGATGAGGGTTTTTCGGGTGACCACGCGTTCATTGAGCGCCGCAGAGGCGACCACGATCTTGAACGTCGATCCGGGCTCGACCATATCGAAGATCGCGCGGTTTTTCATTTCCTCGTGCTTGGCCGCGTTGATCTGATTGAGGTCAAAGGTTGGCCGGCTCGTCATGGCCAGGATCTCACCGGTCTTGGGATCAGCATGACGCCCGTGGCGTTGTCGGGCTTTCAATTCCCTGAAGGCGTTGTCGAGTTCTGCCTCCAGGATGGCTTGCAGGCCCATGTCGATGGTCAACTGAACATTCATTCCGTGGCGCGGCGCCTGTTCCTGGCCCCGGTAAATCATGATCTCCCGTCCGGTGCGGTCGCGTTCGATGTGGCGAAAGCCGTCGATTCCGCGGAGGTAGTTTTCCATGCTTCTTTCAATGCCCTCGACGCCGACGACGTTTTCGTCATTGGGGTCCTTGCGGGCGAGAAAGCCCATCACGTGGCTCAGCAAGCAGCCCGTTGGGATAGGTGCGCGTAGTATTCTGGTGAAAATAGATGCCGCGCAGCGATTTTTCTTCCATGGCGCGCTGCAGGGCGAGCGCCTTTTCTTCCTCGAGGTCGGGGCAGAAGGACTTTGTATTTGCTGCGTGTTTGAAGTTCCTTCAACAAGACGCGGCGCTTCGGAATGTCGAGAAACGGCGCGGCGAGAGTCGCCAGTGCTTCCGGTTTCTTGACGATGGGAGCCGTCGACGACCACCTTGCGCACCGGGATGTTGGCCGCGAGGATCTCCCCGTTGCGATCCAGGATCATTCCGCGATGCGCGGGAACGGTAAGGCGGATCGAGTGCTTCTGAGCAGCGAGCGCCGTGTACTCCTCATGCTTGGCGACCTGCAGATCGATCAGGCGCGCCGAAAAGCCGGTGAAAACAATCCCGACCAAGCTCGCAGGCGATGACGGCCCGTCGGCGTGCCTTCCATCTCACGGACGAAACCTTTCATTTGCTGCCGTGCGCAGCACGCCATCCTTCTCAGCCGTCACGGGCTGTCCGATGCGAGCGATGCAGTGATCCTGGATCGGCTGGAGCGCGATGAGGCCCTGGTTGAGTTTTCGTTGCAGTTCCGCGCGCGAAGAGAGCGTGGAAATCCTGGCCAGCAGCACTTCGTTTTGCGCGCGCACCTCGCGGATCTGGCGCTCGACCTCGCGAGTTTGCTCGCCGAGGAAGTGCTGCTGGTTCTTGATGGAGACAAAGAGCAGACCGCAGCACGCTACGAAAGAGGCGAGCATCAGCCATTTGAAAAGCGGAGCGATATGGATTGGGTTGACGTATTTGTGGTGGTTTTCGATTGCGGTCATGGCCAATCAGATGCGTTCGACGACGCGCAGCTTTGCGCTGCGCGCGCGGGGGTTGTATTGGATTTCTTCGCCTGATGCGTCCATCGGGCGTGGGGTGAGAAGGCGGAACATTCGTGCGGGGTTACGGCGAGGCTCGGGCCATTCGGGCCGGTCGATCCATTCGGCGCTCCGTTCGCGGAAGAAGGTCTTGACGATCCGATCCTCGAGAGAATGGAAGCTGATCACCGCGAAGCGGGCGCCGTGCGCCAGTCGCGCGCTGATGACCTCCAGCCCGCGCGTCAGGTACGCCCAACTCGTCGTTGACGGCGATCCGGAGGGCCTGGAAGATCCGCGTGGCCGGATGCCGTGCTCCCGTTCGTGGGACGACCGAGGTAACGGCGGCGGCAAGGTCGAAAGTCGTGCGAAGCGGGCGAAGTTCGCGGAGAGCGACGATGCGCGCCGCAATGTGTATCGCGCGTGGTTCCTCGCCATACTCACGAAAGATCCGGGCCAAATCGGCCGGACTCGACGTGTTCACGATGTCGGCCGCCGTGCGTGGAATTCTTCTGCTCATCCGCATGTCCAGGGGACCATTCTTCATCATCGCAAAGCCTCGGCTCGCCGTGTCGACCTGGTAGGAGGACAGACCGAGATCGAGAAGCGCTCCTCCCAGCGACGCGATGCCAAATTGATCGAGCAGAAAGCCCGCGTCCTCGTAGTTCATCTCGCAGAGACGGAGGCGGTGAGCGTAAGGCGCGAGGCGCGCGCGACACGTCGCAACGGCGTCCGCGTCCTGGTCGATAGCAATCACCTCGGCACCATGCTGAAGAAATCTTTCGGAGTGACCGCCTCCGCCGGCCGTGCCGTCCAGAAAGATAAGCCCCTGGGCAGGGCGCAGCAGCGCGACCACCTCCTCGGCCATGACCGGGACATGGTACGAATCGTCAGGCTTTTCCAAGGTTTGGAGTGAGGGGTCGTCGAAGTCCCAGGAGTTCATAAGCGTTGCGGGGGCGGATCTTGATGGCGGCGTGGCCTTGAGGCCTTCCGTCGGAACCTTTTGTGGGACTGAAGCCGAAGCAGAACAGCCGGCCGCGCCTGATCATCAGAGGGGTTTGTTCATGTCGTTCAGGTGTGCATGGCGGTAAAAATCAGAGGCCGATGGTGTCTGCGACGCGTTTGTAGGCCTCGGAGTGGCCGGCTTCCATGGCTGTGTAGCGTTCCCGGCTCCAGATCTCGAAGCGGCTGCGGCCGCCGGCGAACACCACTTCGCCGGAAAGCGCTGCGCGGTCGCAATGCTTCTCGCTGAAAAGAATTCGCCCCTGCTTGTCGGTCGTCGCGGTGTGGGCCTCGCTGTAAAACTTTCGGATAGCCATCCGCTTCTCCGCGGCTGGTGCTTGCGATTCCTGGATCCTTTGCTCCCATCGATCGAACTCCGCAGCCGGCATCACCATCAGATAGCCTTCCACAGGATGCGGAATAATATGAAAAGCTTCCCCTTCGTCCCTTGACAGCCAGGGCGCAGGTACGGCAACGCGCTTCTTCGCGTCCATCGAACGCTCGAAGGTCCCTGAATAGAGCGTTTTCGCTTCCTGACTCATCCGAGTTTAGGTTTCGTGTGACATTTTTCGCCACAACGCCCCACTTTTCACCACTTCCAATGAAAAAAGTCAACGCAAATCGAGAGAGTCGGGCCATTATTTTTCAGGGAAATTGTCCGAGAGCGCGCGAGCCTCTCCTCGCGTCTCTGGTGCTCGAAAAGCTCAAAACCTACGTTCCCGTCGAGTTGAATTGCTGGGTGGGCCGCGCGAGTTTGCCCAGTGTGCTGGCCGGGAAGGATTCGTAGACAAGCGCCAGTAGAGACGTCACGACCAGGACGTCGTCCCAGTTGTTAGCCTTGTGTAAGCCAACCGAATCCCCAAGATTGACGAAATAAGCGGAAAAATGATCTAATTGCGCGTTGGCCATGTGACTGTCCTTGAAGTAGCCAGTGGCCGAACCGTCAGCGCGTTAGTGTTGATGCCGCCATCGGAGACGCGGCCATCACCGGGGCAATCGGAGAAAATGTTTCCGATGACCATGCAATTGGTCAGCTTCAAGTTGCCCGAGTTGTTAACGAAGCCAATAGCGTCGGCTTCCATTAGTCGTAGTCGTAAAGCAACAAGAGTGGACCTGGAGGTCAAGAGTTGCCGCCGTTTTCGGTTTCGATGCCATTCCGGGAAGTCTTGATGCCGTTGGCCTCGAGCACCGCCAGGTCGAAGGCGGCACCGTGCGCGATCAGCGAACTGGTCGCGATGGCGGCGCGGAGGTAGTCGGGCAGCGGACCGGCGCGGAAGTCGTGGACGATGATGTTGCCCGGCGGCGGAGAGAATTCGCAACTCGGCCTTGTAGGCTATGCGCACCGGATGGCGGGAGGAGTCTTCGAAGGCACCAACGGCGACGCGGTGAACGGGCCGTAGAGTATCATCCACACGATTGGCAGCAATCCGCCGGAGGGCTAGTCGGAGGTGAACGTAAGCGTGCTTGATTACCAGCGTCCGGATCGGCCGCAGTACCGGTATTTGCGCTATCGGGGGGCCCTAACGGTTCGTATGCGAACGTGGCCGAGATCCCAGTTTTGTCGCCAGGAGCAAGGGTCACGGGAAGCGGTTACGGGACGCCGGAAATTGCACGCGGGGACGCGTGCGCTCTCCAGATCCCCAATGCGCGTCAGGCCAATTCTTCCAGAAGTGCCCCGGCGCAATGGGCCGGTTGGAAATTCTTTTTGTGATTTGCTCTAGCCAATGAACCGCCAACATCGATTCGTCACAAGGGTGCGACGCGCGAGACAACGAGTTCTACAGCCTGAGGTCGCGACTTTTTGCATCTCTCGTTCACAACGATAAGTCGAGCCAACTGAGTAGACCGCCGATACGAGTTCTCCGTGCGGACCCAAGTGTTCGCTGCATGTAGCGTGGCCGGTTCCAGTATTTGTCGCTACAGAGAACATTGCATTGAAAGGCTTTTTGGAAGACAACTGCAGCGGAACGCATGATTCTGACGGGTTGATTTCGCGCGCTTTCGCATTGCAGCGGCTGACGTCACGCGGCATACCATCAGGTACATCCGTTGCACTGCACTAGAACATCTTGGAGCGAGTGCTCCGAGTCCCTTCACCAAATGGGAGGGAAGTCCCGCCAGCGGCGACTCTGGCATTATGCTCGATGAGGCGAGGCCCGCAAAGCATGAGTCGGCGGTCGATTCGGCCGCTTACGCGGAGGTTACATTCTTATCGCGCCAAGGCGGCGAGTCCCAAAGCTTCAGGTGACGACTTTGAGCATTCCTCCGTCCACAAAATAGGTGGACCCCACTGAGTAGCTCGCCCGTTCCGAGCAAAGAAACACAAAGAAGCTCGCTAATTCCTCCGGGGTTGCGAAACGCGCGATCGGCGCGTGTTCTTTGGCGATTCCGTCGAGGTAGCCCTGCCAGTCTCCGCCCTTGTCTGCTGTCAGCTGCTTTGCCGTTTTGATCCAATCCGGAGTGAGGATTAGTCCCGGGTTCACGGCGTTTACGCGGATATTGTCTTTGATCAGTTCGAGGGAGAGGGTTTTCGAAAACATCATCAACGCTGCCTTGGTGACATTGTAGATTGGCTCATACCAGAGGGGTTGGATGGCGCAGATGGATGCATTATGCAGGATGACTCCGCCGCCGCGCTCGCGCATGAATGGCACAAGGCCTCGTGCCAGCCTGACGGCTGCCATGACGTGGAGGTCCCAGTAGAATTGCCACTTTTCATCAGGAGCTTCCATGACCGTTTCATTTGATCCGGTGCCCGCATTGTTGATGAGGAGATCCGCTCCCCCAAAAGTGCTCTGAGCGGCGCTGACGACCTCACCGATGCCCTCCGCTGTCGCCACATCACTGGAGACTGGCACGCATTTGACGCCGAATTGCCCGGCGAGGCGAGTAGCCTCCTGTTGCAGCCTGTCCTGTTGGCGTGCCACCATGACGAGGTCTACGCCTTCAGCGGCGAGACCTTCGGAGACCGCAAGACCGATGCCGATGCTCGCGCCGGTAATCACGGCGACTTTTCCTCTGAGTCCGAGATCCATTGGCTTTGGTGAGACAAGACCCACGTGCCGGGGAAGTCGAGTCTTCATTTGCACTGCGCGAGCCTGCTCGATTGGAGCGCGGTCTATGCGCGCAGCGTCACGAACATGTCATTGGCGACGGCGCCGATGGCTTTTGCCGCTTTCGCGCTCTCCACGGCGGCCGGACGCTTCGTTGGAGACTATTGGATCGGCCGGTTTGGTCCGATCGCTATGCTGCGGTGCAGCGGGTTGTTAATGGCGCTCGGCGTGGGCATTGCTGTGCTGCTCCCCGCCTGGCCCACGGTGCTGGTCGGTTTCACGACCACGGGATTGGGCATTGCCAATCTCGTGCCGATCCTTTTCGGCGCGGCGGGCAGGGCGCATCACGACGGCGCCGGACCGGGGCTCGCAACCGTGACGACGATCGGTTACTTCGGGTTTCTGTCCGGTCCGCCGATCATTGGCGCGCTGGCGGCTTTCGCAGGCCTGCCTCTGGCTTTTGTGATGGTTATTGTTTTCGGAACGATCATCACCACTCTCGGTGTCGCGGTGATTCGCCCCCCGCTGAAACCATTGTGATGGCGGACCGCTAAATTCGCGGCTTCGGTGCCAGGGGGGTTAGGACGAATCTAAGCCACCTTGACTCGGATTGTGTTGTAAGTGGTCACTTCATCGCGATGAATATGCCGTGGAACTCGACAGCCACCAGTCCGTCTTCCTCGATCGTGACATTCAAGCCGATTCGTGCCTTGCCATGCTGCGCGAAAGCTTCCTTGAACTCACGAAGCAGCTCCGCGCTCGGGCGTCTACAAATAGCAACGATCTCCTTGCGCACCGGTCGTTGAAACGAAAGAGAACTTTGGCGAATCACCAAGTGACAACCGCGATCATGCAGCTCGAGCCAAAGCAATCCATATCCGGCGAGCGTCGCAACGGCACCCAAACTGCCTCCGAAGGCAGTGCCGAGATGGTTGTGATTGAGTGCGATTGGGGCGGTCAGAATGAGTTGCCCACCATCATATGCCGCGACCCGCACGCCCATTGCACGGGTTATCGGTATCTGTTGGTGGAGGAACTCCTCCGTTCGATGTAGCTGCGAGTCATAAACCCAAGATAGCTAGTAGGAAAAGTCCACGCTATCCACCTGGCGATTAACGAAGAAGATTTGAAGAGAGCGCACGGTCTGACCCGTCACGGAATCGTAGGCGGCGTCTTTGTAATCCCAAACCTCCCTGTTCTCCAATGTGAACACCTGCGAGGGTTGTCCGAGACACCGACGACCTCCTTCATCGGCTTGCCGGGCAGCGTTGCGCGTAACTTGCGGACGTTTTTCTTCGTCTGTTCGGCGGACACAATACTGGCTTGCGCAGAGGAGGCCCGCGTAGCCGGACTTCGGCAGGCGGCAAGTGTGGCGAGACCGGTCGCCAACACCACACAGAGTTTCGCTACGCGGCTCATTGAGAAGGTGTCGAATCTAGAGTTCGCGAGACGTACCGGAAAGCACTATCTCGGAGAGTAGCGGCGCGGCCGGGAGGTATTAACGTTCGTTGCGGCCGATGCGGTGAGTATCAATCTCAAATTGCGCCGTTGTCTGCTGGCAGAATCGGGCGATTTCGTCAAAGCAACCCTTTAAGGATAAGAATCTAACGTCCTTTCAACGAGGGCCTCGGAGCGAGTGGGAGACAAACGAAAATTCAACCGGCGCAGACAAACGTAGCAAGTTCGGTCGTTTCGAACGTCTCTAAATAGACAGGACATGATCATCGTGATTCCCAAAGAAAACGAGGCAGGATTTCAGCACTACCTGCGCCAGATTACTCAAATCCCCTTGTTGACTCCTGAGCAGGAGATCAAACTGGCGCGCCAGATAAGGCGCGGCGATCAACGAGCCCGAACCGAAATGGTGAGCGCGAACCTGAGGCTTGTCGTGAAAATCGCCCGTGACTACGTGAACCTGGGACTTCCTCTCTTGGATCTTATCTCCGAGGGTAATATCGGCTTGATGAAGGCCGTCGAACGCTTTGACCCCAGGAAGGGGAGCAAACTGAGCACCTATGCGTCATCGTGGATCAGGCAGTCGATCAAGCGGCCCTGGCGAACCAAACCAAAACGATCCGTCTTCCCATTCACCTGGTCGAAAAAATTGGCAAAATACGCCGCGTCTCGTCGCAGATGACGGAGGAACTCGGACGCGAACCCACCGATGAGGAGTTGGCGGAAGAAATTGGGCTCTCTACGTCCAAGATCACCGCCCTCAAGAGCGCTGCGCTTCGCCCGGCTTCGCTCGACGAACCGATACAGGACGGGGAATCCTTTCAGTATAGCGACATCGTCAGCGACGAAGAGTCGGACAATCCGTTTGAAACGCTCCGTGACAAGGACCTGCTTGAAGAAATCGACGAGGTGCTCGAACTGCTCGATCATCGTGAGCGCGCGATCATCGATATGCGCTTTGGCCTCGATGGTCAGGATCCCAAGACCCTTGAAGAGATCGGCGTGAACTTGGGTGTGACTCGCGAGCGGATTCGTCAATTGCAAAACGCCGCACTTTCCAGACTTCGTCGAGCGCTACGGCGAAGGGAAGACTCACGCTTCGACACACGCCCTGCTTTCGCGTGATGCAAGTTCGCCCGCTCGAGACTCGGCAAAGCTGATGCAAGAGTGCTCAAACCAGGCGTAGATAATTTAGAGAGTTCCTAATCGTGTGTGTGGGTCCTCTCGTTGCGTTGGGTTGGCGGGTCAAGCCTTGGTGGGAGGAAACAGCTTCTGTTTCTTGGGATTGACCTGCCTACCCTTTTTCTCGACGGGGATGATGTCGCTCGGGCACCGCTGATTGCGGAAAGGTCGATTCCGGCAAGAACCTCGCGATTTCCCTGTTTATCCTCCGTTCCCGCTCTTGACTGCGTGATCAGCGGGACCTTGGAGATTTCATCGTCGTTTCAGAAGGCGCTGTTAAAAGGGTTTAAAGTGGTATATTCCAAATGTATCAGAATATTTCGAAAGATCGTTGCGCCTCAGTGCCGCTTATTTCTCTCCGAACGACGCCGCTCTGCTTGATAATTCTTTTGAAATGATTCGATTTAGTCGTATATATACCTATAAATAACAACTAATAGTTATATATTGAAAGTACCGATCCAGATGAAAGCCTCTTGTTCCGTTTGGTCTGCCGACCTCATGGCGCTGCGAAATGCAATCGATTCTCTTACTGGGCACGCCGATGAGTTTCATGTCGACGTGATGGATGGCGACGTGGTTCCAGACATCCTTTTCGGTTTGGACTTTGTCGCAGCGATGCGCGCCGGTAGCTGAGACACCGCTCGACGTCCATCTCATGACCACACAACAGACGACTGGATCGAGCGCAGCGTCGAGGCGGGTGCGGCGCGCGTGGCCGTCCACGTCAATTTTTGCCGCGACGTGCGGGCAGCGCTGCGGCGCATCGAAAGCGTCGGGTGCCCTGCCGGTGCTGGTGCTCCCGCTGGATTCCGCGATTGAAGAGGGCTCCTTGCCGTGGGCTTGTTTCGACGGGTTCTTCTGATGGGCACGGAGGATCGGAATAAAGGATGCGGGACCTGATCCCCGGGTATTCGGGCGCGTGGAAGCCCTGCTGCAGCTTCGGGAAAGGTTCCGCCTTGACGTTGAGATTTTCGTGGATGGCGGGATTCGGCGCGAGGTCGTTCCGCAGTTGGCCAATGCGGGTGCCGATGGTGTTGTTCCGGATCGCTGGTGTTCAGGGCACCGGATCCACTCGCTGTCCTGGCTTGGATTCATTCTCTGTCTCGTGGCCGACGGGAGCCGAACGGCACCGCCCTGATCGCGGAATCACTGGCCTGATGCATTCGTTTCTCCCGCCACCGGACCTTGCCGCGGCGAGAGATCTTCGCCGTTGCGAGAGATCTCAGGTCCGGCTTCAATTTTCAATTATGAGAAGCGTGACAGATGACGCGTTTTCTGACCGCCGGGAGAAAAGCACAAGCAGACATGTCGAACGAGGGTACCAGTGAAAAAAGACGCTAATCTGTTGCGTGTAGGCGTCCCTGGCGCGGCTGCTCATTGCACAGGCAGCGCATCTGAGGCGTGCAGGAAGGCTCGCAATGTCGAACTTTATGCTCTCTGCGATGCAGCCCCCGACCTTCTGGCCGGATGGCTTCGATATTTGGCCCAGCGAAGACGTTTGCCGACTACGACGCGCTCTTGTCCGATTCCTCCATTGATGCGGTGATCGTTGCGGTTGCCGATCAATTTCACGTGCCGATGGCCATTCGCGCGATCGAAGCGGGCAAGCATGTGTTGGTTGAGAGCCCATGGGGCGTCGGCGTTGGAGAATGCGAACGGCTGCGAGATATTTCACGGACTCACCCGCGCGTTCACGTTCAAGTGGGAACCATGAGGCGCTTTGACCCTGGCATCGCTTTCGCGCAGGCTTTCATTCGCGACGAAATCGGAGAACTTCTGGCCCTCAAGGCGTGGTATTGCGACTCCGTTTATCGCTATACGGAAACTGACAACCTCCATCCGGTCATCATTTCGAGCTCTATGTCGTGCGGCCCGTCGGCGATCCCAAAGCCGATAGGTTTGCCTACTACTTGCTTGGTCACGGTAGCCATTTGCCTCAACACCGCCCGCTTTCTCGGTGGCGAGATCCTGGCTGTGCGGGCCGACTACAGAGAGAAGTTTGGCGCGCACAGTTGGTTTGTCTCCATCGAGTTCGCCAACGGGGCGCTCGGCCATTTCGGCCCTGACTATTCCATTAGGATGGAGTGGCACGAGGGGTTCCAGGTCTACGGCGAAAAGGGCAGCGTGGTCGCCAAGAGTTTCAATCCGTGGTATTTCAAGGCGAGCGAGGTGGAATCCTTTTCGACAAGCGACCACCAATATCACAGGTTGCTCGGTCTCGACGGGCACTCGTTCCGCCGCCAGGTTGAAGGTTTCGCCGACGTCATCCTCCACGGAATCCCGCCAGCAGACGGCGTCGAGGATGGCCTCGCCGCCATGCGCGCCCTTTCGGCCATCGCTCACTCCGCCAGGATCGGCAGCCGCGTTCGCACTCGCGGACGCTCCGGGAAGCGTCGATGGAACTCGAGATCTTCGCCAAGACGTTCCGGCGCCCGACGGTGGGAGCGACGCTCGAGGCCGCCAGAGCGCTTGGCCCTGGGTGTGTGCAGTTCAATTTCGGAATGCACCAGCTTGTTGAGCATGCCGGAAACAGTTCCACCTTCCACGTTGCGTGCGATCGCATCCGCGTCGCGGGAAACGACAATCGCTTGGCGGCGCTATCCGCAACGTTCGACATGGCGCATCCGGACCGGCAGCGACGTGAACTGGGTGTGCAGCGGATCGAGTTGTTGCCCAAGCCGCGGCCGGTCTTCGGGTGCCAGCCTGTTTGACGCTCTGCAGCGGCACCGGGATCGAGAGGACATGTAGCAGGAACACCCTGACGATCGCGCCACGGCCTCCGGCAGGCTTGGACCAGACTTGCTCGAAACAATGGAAAAAGCCCTGGCCGTGGCCGCTGATAGCGGCGTGGATCTCGCGATGGACCCGGAGCGAGCCAATGTGGTTTATGGCGCG
>CAWASQ010000093.1:0-87104 GCA_963784465.1 uncultured Verrucomicrobiae bacterium | reverse complement strand
CGTCAACGGCGTGGATATCAATGTCAAGCGCGGCGAAATCGTCGGTCTGCTCGGTCCCACGCGCGCCGAAGACCACCACGTTCTACATGATTGTCGGCCTCATCCGTCCAAACGCCGGCCGTGTGATTTTCGAGGATCGCGACGTAACCACCATGGCCATGTATCGCCACGCGCGTGAAGGCATGGGCTACCTGCCGCAGGAAGAGTCGATTTTTCGTAAGCTCACCGTGCATGAGAACATCATGGCCATACTGAGACGACAAGGCTCGGCAGACAGGCCCGGAAGCAGCGCTGCGAGGAGCTCCTTACCCAGGTTTGGAATACGAACACCTCGCCCGCAACATGGCCCTCACCCTTTCGGGAGGCGAAAAACGCCGCCTGACCATCGCACGCTCGCTTGTTACCGAGCCCTCCCTCCTGATGCTCGACGAGCCCTTCAGTGGCGTTGATCCCATCGCCGTCTACGATGTGCAGCAAATTATTCAGGACCTGCGCACCCAGGGCCTCGCCATTTTGATCACCGATCATAACGTCCGCGAGACCTTGAATATCGTGGACCGCGCCTACCTTATTTTTGAGGGGCGAGTTGAAAGTCAGAGAACCGAAGACTTCCTCCTCAATGATCCGATCAGCCGCAAGCTCTACCTCGGCGAGAATTTCCAGATGTAAATGGCCACATCCGCAGCCCATCGCGTCCCGCACATCACCGTCGGGCACTTTCGCGCGAACCACGCGGAGACGCTGGGCCTGCGGCTCGAGGGCGCATCGCGCGGACTGAACCGAAAGATTCGCGAACCGACAATCAACCGGCCGGGCCTAGCGCTTACCGGATTTTACAACTACTTTGCAGGCAAGCGAATCCAGGTGTTGGGAGCTGCCGAGCTCAGTTATATCCGCAGCCTGAACGGGGTGACCATGAAGGAGAAACTCCAGCATCTCTTCTCGCGTAACTTTCCCTGCCTTGTGATTGCGCGAAACTCTCCCACTCCTGGTCCGTTGCTCGACCTCGCCTCCGAGTTCGAGACCCCGGTGTTTCGAACCCACATGATCACCATGAAGTTCATCAATGCGGCCGCCATCGCCTTCAAGTTCGATTTCGCCCCCTCCACGCAGGAGTATGGCAGCATGGTCGATATCCAGGGGGTCGGCACCCTCATCCGCGGCGCCAGCGGCATCGAGCAAGAGCGAGGATGTACTTTCCCTCATTGAACGCGGCTACAGCCTGGTCAGCGACGACATCACCAGAATCCGTTCCATCGAGGGCCGGGAACTCGTGGGCACATCCGCGGACATAACCCGCTTCCACATGGAAGTCCGCGGCATCGGCGTCATCAACATCAGTTCGATCTTCGGCGTCGGCAGCGTCCGCAGCGAAAAACGCCTCGATTTTGTCTTGACACTTAAAGACTGGGAAGAGCTACAAGATGTTGATCGGATTGGCTTGGACAGCGAGTTCTACGAGATCCTCGGGATCAAGGTCCCTCACGTTACAATTCCAGTAAAAAAGGGGCGTGACCTCGGCCGATTGGTCGAAGTTGCTGCGCTTGACCAAAAATTAAAAAGCATGGGACAAAACAGCGCAGTTGAATTTAATCAGCGTTTGCTGCAAATGATGAGTGAACGACGTATTAGATAATGGGCCTCTTCTCCGGAAAAAAATCAACGACCGACGATGTTCTCCGCTGCACGAAGGAGATCGTGATCCAGAATCGTAACGGCCTGCATGCGCGGCCTGCCGCGATGTTCGTCAAGATCTCGAGCCGCTTCCGCGCAGAGGTCTGGGTCGAAAAGGACGGTGAGCGCGTCAATGGCAAGAGTATCATGGGCCTGATGATGCTCGCGGCGGGAAAAGGATCCAAGCTCCACCTCATCGCAGAAGGGGTGGACGCCGACAAAGTGATCGCGGAGATCGAAAATCTTGTTCAGACCCGTTTTGGCGAAGAGTAGAGGGCGAACGGCCGTCTTGCGTTGGTAGACGGCTTTTTCGCATTTCAACCCAGAAAGAAACCTGTTACGCCTTGCGGCGTGAGTGGAAGTGATGCCCAAAGCACGCAGGAAATTCGTTTTCAGGGAGTTCCCGTAGCGCCCGGCATCGCCCATGCCCGGGTCGCTGTGCACTGGCTGGACGACGAAGAAATCCCCGTTCGAACGATCTCCGCTGGCGAACTTCCCGAAGAGATCGCGCGCTTCGAGGCCGCCCTCATTGCCACCCGGGCCGAGCTTCTTGAAATCCAGCAGCGTATTGCGGATGCGATTGGCTCGAAGGATGCCGGCGTCTTCGACGCCCATCTTCTCGTGGTCGAAGACCGCACGCTTATCGATGAAGTTCTCCGCAACCTCGAAAACGAACGCCACAACGTGGAATACGCTTTCCACCAAGTCGCGGAGAAGTATTGCCGCACACTCGGGGCCATCGACGATCCTTACCTGCGCGAACGTGTCGTGGACATCGAGGACGTTGCACGCCGCGTCATCCGGCACCTCCTCGGAAAGGCGACCCACACGATTGCCTCTGAGGACAAGCCGCACATCATCGTGGCGCGCAATCTCACCCCTTCCGACACAGCCTCCATCAACCGCACATTCGTCCTCGGCTTTGCGACCGAGCAGGGAAGCAAGACCTCCCATACCGCCATCATGGCCCGGTCGATGAATATTCCCGCCATTGTCGGGCTCCATGACATCTGCGGCAGGCTTTCCAGCGGCGATGATGTTCTGCTCGACGGCTACACCGGGCTATTCATCCTCAATCCCACCCCTGAGACCCTTCAGGAATACGGCAAGATCGAACTCCGAAAGGAGGAGGTCGAGGAGCGCCTGGGGCTCATTCGCGACACAGCGTCGACGACGAGCGACGGCCGCCACATCATTCTCTCGGCCAATATCGAATTGCCCGAGGAGCTCGACGACGTCTCCAGCAGCGGCGCGGAAGGTGTCGGACTCTACCGGACCGAGTTCCTCTACCTCAACCGCAACGAGCCCCCGGATGAAGAGGAGCAGTTCGAAAACTATCGCCTCGTCGCCGAACGCTCCAGACCACATTCGGTGATCATCCGAACACTCGATATCGGCGGGGACAAGCCGTCGGAAAGTCTTAAGTTGGACCAGGAGCAAAATCCCTTCCTGGGTTGCCGGGCAATTCGTTACTGCCTCCAGCATCCCGAAATTTTCAAAACCCAGCTCCGAGCCATATTGCGAGCAGCGGCGGTTGGCAACGTGCGCCTCATGTATCCCATGATTTCGGGGATCGGAGAATTGCGTCGCGCCAACGCGATCCTTGATGAATGCCGCGGCGAATTGAAGAATGAAGGAGCGGATTTTAATCCGGACATCGAGGTAGGTATCATGATCGAGGTGCCCAGCGCCGCGCTTACTGCAGATCACCTCGCGCGCGAGGTGAAGTTCTTCAGCATCGGGACAAACGATCTCATCCAGTACGCAATTGCCGTCGATCGCGGGAATGATCATATCGCGCATCTCTACGAACCAACGCATCCTTCCGTCATCAGGATGATTAAGACTGTCGTGGATGCCGCCCGGCGCCGGGACATCTGGACAGGAGTCTGCGGTGAAATGGCGGGTGACATTCAGCTCACGCCACTCCTTCTCGGACTCGGCGTGGACGAGCTCAGCGCAAGCAGCGCCGTCGTTCCCAGGGTAAAAAAGGCGGTGCAATCCCTTTCCATGCCAGTCTGCGAGACCCTTGCCAACGAAGTGTTGGACCTCGAGACCGGCGAAGCCATCTTGCATCGCTGCTTGGAAATCGTGCGCTCCTGCTACGGAGAGCTGTTGGACTAAACTAGCTTAGTTAGCGGGCTGCCAAGGACCGCCAATTTCAAAGACAGCATTCGTCTTAAGCCCAAGAAATTTTATCACGGAAGGGAATTCACATCATCGTAGTGGCCTTTTTCGATCGTTCCTGATCCAAGAAAAGCGCCTTTCCGACATTCTCAGCAGGCAAACGCTAAGCCGGCCGTCGAAGGCCACACATCGACACTTCTCAAGATTCGCGGCGCAGCGAATCTTATCTCGCCTGACAAGATTGCCTTAAACGCGATGGCTCGCGCTTTACATGCCAGTCGTGGTCCAACGAACGCGGTGTTGATTTGTAGGGGCGGCTGTGCCAGCCGCCCGAAGAAGCACTGCCGGTTGACATATCGTCCCCACATCTTCACATACACCAAGCCCGGCGCGTACACTCAGCCTCCAGAGAGGGCCCTCCGGCCCGCTCCCTCTTGCGGAGTCGAGCTTTTCGCTTTGACTTATGGCCGCTGCGGGCGCTTAACATGGCTTCCCGATCATGACAAGGTTCCGAGAGATCATGGATCTGGTAGGCACCGCCGTGGACACTGCTGGCGTCGCCGTGATGGTCTTTGGAGCGACGCTCGCACAGTTCGGTTTCTGTTCAACAGCAAGGGCGCACACTGAACGTTTATCGCCTTTGCCGCCAGGATATGGGACGGGCTATTTTTCTGGTCCGCCGATATCCCGCAATCGCTTCAGGAACATCATCGACCTCAGATATCGTGATTCTGCTATTGTGGATGGCTCTCTTGCTCGCGCCGCTATTCCAGGAAGTCAATCTCTTCGGACTCCAGCTCAGGCGGAGCATAGAGTCCCTTAAAGAGCAGGTGCAGAACCTCACGTTCACCGTGCAGAGTCAGACTCAGTCGGTGAGTATCCACAACTACCCGGTTCCCCCGTCCGACAGCGAGATTGGCGAAAGAAGGAAGGAGGCGGAGAAAGTGTTGGCCGCGGGATTGAGCATTAGATCGCTGCCGGACGATTCGCTGCCTCAAGACCCCGAGACAAACCTTCTCTTTAACTTAAGGAGGAACATTGAACTGGAGCTGAAGCGCATCGAATCCAGTCGTTTTGGTCTGGGTTGGGACTATAAACGGTTCTCTTTGTTTCAATCGACCCAGCGTTTGCTCCAGGCTGGACTACTGCCTCCGAGCCTGGCAGCTGCGATGAGGGATGTTTATGCCATCTGCACGGCCGCGATGCACGACGAGGAGATGTCACCGAAACAACTTGCCTACGCAAAGGAGATCGGCCCGCAGATCGTTTCGGCCCTGACAACGATTCGATAGGCCTCGATTTCAACGCGTCCCGATTGTTTCTGGGCATCCAACCCGGCGTTCGCTTTCGTAGAAATCGTATCTCCTAGCACCGCGCGCGCGGAAGCTTTTCGTTGAAGACGCTTTGATTGATACTCGGCGATCAACTCGGCCGTGGAGTTAGCGCGACATAAGACGAAATGTCTCATTCAAGGGTTCATACCACTCTGCTCCGGCGACCAATGCCGGCCGGGCCGAAGTGCATCCGCTTTTTGAAACATGAGCCTTTCGCTAACCTCTTTGTTCCGGCCTATCGTATTTGCGTTGTTGCAACCTCGAATCAAGATTTGCTGTGTCAAGTCCACCGAGGAGGCGGCACAGGCCGATTTCACGATTGGGACGCTCAGTCGCCGGATTCGCGATTCCAGACGACCTCGACGCCGTCAAGCTCGAAGCTCTCTTTGCCGCCCTCGCGGACGGAACTCGCTAAAACATAACGCGCGCATGCTCACCGATTGCGACAGGAGCATTGAATAAGATCTCCATGAAAATGGCTGCCCAAGCCGTAGGGAAAGTCGCCTACTTCATTACCCATCCGAACGTCATCATTAGCGAGGATATTCCCGTAACACGGTGGCCGCTCTCCGAACTGGGGCGGGCGCGAATGCTCAAGTGCCTTGGTCTGCCCTGGGTCTCCAAAATCACATCCATCTATTCCAGCACGGAGCAGAAGGCGGTGGATTGCGCAAACATCCTCGCGGAACACTTGTCCCTGCCATTCGTTCAGATTCGGGAACTCGGCGAGAACGACCGCTCGTCTACAGGGTTCCTGCCGCCCGGCGAGTTTGAGCTCATGGCCAACGAGTTCTTCGCCAATCCTAAGCTCTCTATACGGAGCTGGGAACGCGCCATCGACGCCCAGCAGCGCGTGGTTTCGGCTGTGAAGCAGTTACTCGAAAACGACCACTTGCCTGGCATTGCTGCCATCGTTTCCCACGGAGCGGATGCGAACGTTGTTGCGGCTCGTCACCAGTCTCTACTACTTTCGATCGAGACTCACCATGAGACTCGGCCTTTGTCTCTTTGCATTATTTCTCGCGGCTTCGATTGCGCGCAGAGAAAATTCCTTTTTTCAACCGAGCTTTCGGTCACCCCGCCAGAGCGAGATCATCTATTTCATGCTTCCGGACCGGTTCAATGACGGGAATCCGGCGAACAACCAGGGAATGTCGGCCGAGGCGGACCAAAGTGGCTTCGATCCGTCGAGCCTTCATCTTTTCCACGGAGGCGACTTTGAAGGAATCGAGCAAAAAATCGATTATCTCTCTCGCCTTGGAATCACGTCCATCTGGATGACGCCGATCTTTCGCAATAGAGCGGTGCAGGACTTTGGCGAAGGAGTTCCGCGAAAGGGGGGTTACCATGGCTATTGGATTCTCGATTTCCTGGATGTCGATCCTCATCTTGGAACCAAAGAGGGTCTCGAAAGCCTAATCGAACGCGCGAAAGCCGCTGGGATCGGAACGGTACTCGATATCGTGGTGAATCACACGGCCGACGTGATCCTGCCAAAAGACGGAACTGCTGCCTACCAATACAAGTTCTCCAAACCATATCTGGACACCGGCAGCGCGGCGTTCGACGATCGCGATTACATCGACAAAGAGAATTTTCCCAAGCTCAATGCCGAGGTCAGCTTCCCGGCTGCGCCGACCTTCAAAAACGAAGCCGAGCGCGGCATCAAGAATCCTGCCTGGCTGAACGATCCGACCGTGTATCACAACCGCGGCGAAGTATCGACCGGTGGGGAGAGTGCTCTGTATGGCGATGTCGCCGGTCTCGACGATCTATTCACCGAGCAGTCTCAGGTCGTTCAAGGGATGACCGAAATCTACTCGGGTTGGATCAAGGATTTTGGAATTTCCGGATTTCGATTGGACACCGTCAAGCACGTGAACAATGAGTTCTGGCAGCGGTTTATCCCGGCAATCCAAGAGCAAGCAACAAGCTCGGGACGCGCAGATTTTTTTATCTTCGGCGAGATCTATGATCCCGACCCGGCGATCCTTTCCGAGTTCGTTCATCGGGCGGACATGCCCTCCATCCTGGATTTCGGATTCCAGCGCGCTGTCCGCGGATTCGCCACCGGGGCTGATCCACCCCGAAAGCTGGCGGAATTTTTTGCGAAGGACAGCTACTATACGACTCCGACAGCAAACGCCTACGGCCTGGTAACCTTCCTCGGCAACCATGACATCGGGCGCATTGGCCATTTCTTGTCGAATGACCTTCCTGCGGCTTCGGATGAGGACCTTCTCTCCCGCGATATTCTGGCCCACGCCCTGTTGCTGTTTTCCAGGGGCATTCCGGCTATTTACTATGGCGACGAACAGGGATTTACGGGCAAGGGAGGCGACGCCGCCGCCAGGGAAGACATGTTCGGATCGAAAGTGCCCGATTTCATCGAAGAGAAGAGAATTGGCGGTGGAGACGGATCCGCGCCCGCGTTCAATGAGGACCATCCGCTCTTTCGTGCGATAAGGGAGATGATCTCGGTTCGGCAGAAGGAACCTGCCCTGCAGAGGGGAATCCAATTCGCTCGATATGCCGATGAAGTTCCCGGCATTTTCGCCATTTCCCGGATTGATTCTGCTCAGCTCCATGAGGTCCTTATCGTCTACAACAATTCCCCGGAGGCGCGCGAAGCAATCATCAAGCCTATCTCATCCGCGGAAAACTGGGAACGTCTCTTTGCGTCCTCCTCCGATGGGTTCACCTTCGTCTCTCAACCCGATAATCAACTCCGCGTTGAAGTCCCGCCCTTATCCACGCTCGTGCTGCGAAATCCCAAACCCATCGAAGCGGACGAACAAAAACCCGCCGAGCTGCAAATGGTGGCAAACCGCACCAGCGAGATTGATGATCGCTGGGAGATCCGGGCCGAACTCGCTCCCGAGCAAGTCGCCTCCGTCGCGTTCGGCGCACGGGCAAAAGGGGAAAGCGAATACAAATTCCTGGGCACCGCGGATTCGCCTCCCTATCGGGTTTTCCCCACGCGAGACACGATTCCAAACGCACCCGCCCTCGAATTCAAAGCGATCGCTCGAGACTTGTTCGGAAAAGAATCGACCGCCGAGATCGAGTGGCAACGCCGTGTCCCGAAGCGCCCTGCCAAGAATCCATGAAACTAACCTTACCTGACTTATGATAAACATCACCGAAACTGCATTCATCGCCTATCCGGTCTCCGATATTGATCGCGCCCGAGACTTTTACGAAAAACTTCTTGGCCTGACGCCGGGAGAATTCGACCACGAGGTCAAAGGCATGCCCGGCAAGTACTGGATCGAGTACGAAGTCGGCAATGTTGCATTCGCCATCTCTAATACCTGGGAACCATCCGGACAAAGTGGCCCGACCGTTGGATTTGAGGTCGAGAACCTTGAAGAAGCCGTCTCGCATTTGAAGAAGGCTGGCGTGAACTTTGTCTTAGACAATTTTGACACGCCTGTCTGCTCCTTTGCGCTGATTACGGATCCCGACGGCAACGGAATTACGATTCACAAACGCAAAGCGCAATAACCCGCCGCGGCTCCTTGGGGGCCCTCCGCCGAGCAGTTCGTCCACGGCTGCATGTGTTGAAGAGGCGAGAGCGGCGGAATCAAGATCGGACGGACGCCCCACAAATAGCATCTGGCTGGATGAAGTTTTCTCAAAGCAGAGTCGCGCTCGTCACAGGCGCCAGTCGCAAGGCGGGAATCGGAGCGGCGGTCGCTCGCGCGCTTGCTCGCGATGGCGCCGATGTTTTCATCACCTACTATCGCCCGTATGACCGCGAAGCAGGACTGGCCGGAAGGACGGACGAACATCTGTTCCTCCTGAGCGAACTCAAGGAAATCGGGTCCCGCGCCGAAGGCGTTGAACTGGACCTTTCAGAGCCCGAAGCACCCAGGCAATTATTCGACTATGTGGAAGCCACTCTCGGACCCGTTTCGATTCTGGTGAACAACGCCGCCCACTCAGCGCGGGACGGTATTGAAAACCTGAGCCCCGATCACCTCGACAAGCATTATGCTTTGAACATTCGCGCGATGGCCCTTTTGTGCGCGCAGTTTGCTCGGCGATTCAAGCGCCATTTTCCCGATGGGCGTAGTGGTCGGATAATCAACTTATCCTCCGGACAGGGCCTCGGCCCCATGCCTGGCGAACTGGCGTATGCGGCAACGAAAGGAGCCATTGAAGCCTTCAGCCGAAGCTTGAGCGCCGAGGTTGCCAAGCTCGGGATAACAGTAAACTCGGTAGACCCCGGAGCCACGGATACCGGGTGGATCTCCCCAAAACTGAAGACAAAGTGGGAGGCGGAATCTCCCATGGGTCGGATTGGGACGCCGGAGGACGCCGCACGGCTGATTCGATTTCTTGCTTCGGACGAAGCCGGATGGATCACCGGCCAAGTTATCCATTCTCGCGGTGGCTTGTAAGGTGAATATTGCCTGGAAGGCGATAAGGAGCCACGGTGGCGACAGACAGTCTGGCCCCTTTCGCTTCTTCAACAGATCAGCGATGCGCGCATCGCACCAAGCGCGGTTCCAGGCGTCGACCGGCCGGGGTCGAATCCCACTTGACACCTGCGATGACCCGCCTGATACACCTGCATGCTAGAATTCGCAATTCGCCTTCGGCCCATCGGCCCAAACATCGTCCGCGAATTCCTCTCATGACATATCCGGAACGTTTCTCCGTCACAGAGACATTCTTATTGTTCAGGCGCTTGGGGTCTTCCCGCAGGCGGGTTCCCGAAAGCAGGAAAAATGGACGTTGACTTGATCGAGGCCGCCCGTGCCGTGGCGGGACGCTTTGGCTTGTCTGAGCCACGGCTTACGGCAGGTCAGGTTGGAGCGGCGCTTCGCACACGATCGGGGAATATCTACACCGGAATTTGCCTTGACCTGGCTTGCGGTCTGGGGACGTGCGCCGAGCACTCGGCCATCGCCGAGATGCTCAAGCACAGGGAAACGGAGGTGAAATCAATTGTCGCTATATCAGACTCGCGTATACTCCCGCCCTGCGGCCGGTGCCGCGAGCTGCTGGCGCAAATCGACGCGAAAAACAAGAGTACGGTAGTCATCCTCGCCGATGGAAGAAGCCTGAGGTTGGTTGAATTGTTGCCGCACTACTGGTTCGATGCGCATCGACTTCGCAATTTCGGGCACGTCGCCTGATCGCGAACATTCCACGCGCCGGGTTGCGCGTCGCCGCTCCGCGTCGGCTGGGTGGCTTTCTGCTCGTAGCTGAGACAGGCTCCAATGAACAGCGTCCAGCTCCCAATCGATCGGCTGCCCGAGCTTTGGCCTTCAAAGCTGCGTGGCGCCAGGATCGGGGCCGTTCTGCATCCGGCGTCTATTTCCGCAACCCTTGTCCATTCGTCGCGCATCCTCGAGCGCTTCAGCGGTAATCTTTTTCACCTCGCAGCGCTCTTTGGCCCACAGCACGGCTACCTTGGCCAGACGCAGGACAACATGGTCGAGTGGGAGGGCTTCACGCACCCGCGTTTGGGCATCCCGATTTACAGCCTCTACGGGGCGAACCGGGAACCGACACCCGAGATGCTGCGCGAACTTGATGCGCTCGTCGTCGATTTGCAAGACGTCGGCACCCGTTACTACACGTTCATTTGGACGCTTTACCTTTGCCTGAAGGCCTGCGCCCGCAAGCCTATTCCTGTTGTGGTGCTCGATCGCCCGAACCCAATCAACGGCATAACCGTTGAAGGTCCGCTGCCAGACCCATCCTACGGTTCCTTTGTTGGATTGCATCCCCTGCCGATCCGGCACGGGCGCACAATCGGCGAACTGGCGCTGCAATTCCGTGACGAAGCATTCCCGGATTGCGAATTGATTGTGCTGCCGATGGAGGGCTGGAAGCGCAGCATGTGGTTCGACGAGACCGGGCTCACGTGGGTGCTGCCATCGCCGAACATGCCGACGCTGGATACGGCAACCGTTTACGCGGGAATGTGCCTTCTTGAGGCGACCAACATATCCGAGGGCCGCGGCACCACGCGTCCATTTGAATTTTTCGGCGCGCCGTGGATCAGAGGGGAAGACTATGCGGCGGAGTTGAATACGCTCGGACTTCCCGGAGCCTATTTTCGCGAGTCTTACTTTCAGCCGACATTCCACAAGTATGCCGGCGAAATATGCGCCGGCGCTCAGCTCCACGTGGTCGATCGCGATCGCTTCCTGCCCTATCGAACGGGCGTCGAAATAATAATGCACACGCGCGAGCGATACGGCGCGAATTTCCAGTGGAAACCACCGCCATACGAATACGAGTATGATCGCATGCCGATCGAGGTCCTCATTGGCGGCCCAGTGAACACAGTATTCCCTTGATGAGAGGCGAAGCACAATCCTTGGCGGCGTCCCAACGCCGTTCCGGTTCGGGAACCGGGAACGCTCCTCCCGCGCTCGCGAGATGGATTTCAGGGGTTTCCATTCTCGCTTTGAGCGTCGGCCTCGGCTTGGCGGAACCGGAGTTCGCGACCGACAAAATGAGCGACGCTGAGCTGCGCGAATTCCGCAACCGCATGCGCTCCGAACTCCAGCGATTGTTGGGAACGGCGCCGCGCGAAGAAACCCCTGAGGGCACGGCCTATCGTGTCTTTTACTGCACGATCTACTACACCCCGCGCGAATCCGGATTCACCGCTGAGCGCGGATTCGATGAAACGCGTGTCTCGGCTCCGGGACTGAGAGGCCGGACTTATCCCCTCGCCTTTCTCGAGGCGGTCAAAAGGGAAGGTTTCGGCCGCTTGTCCGAGCCGGTAGACGGCCTCGCCTACATGCGGTATGCGGGCGGCGGCCGTTACCGTTTTGCCCAGGCGCCGCTGGGTAACCACGGCAACGTTCTCGTTCCGCGAAACTCCTGCGCCATCTCAAGGAAAAATCCTTTTCTTCGTCGTGGCCAGGTTCTGCGCATTGAATCGCCAACCGTTCAAGAGGTCACCGGAAGCAGCGATTGGCTCGTCGGCGACACGGGCGGAGGGCTGCACCCCCTCCAGATTGACCTCTACTGGGGCGAGGACGATCCACTCGGCTCCGTGGGCCGCATGAGAGCACGCCCCGCAGGCACACGCATGGAATACGCCTTTGACATCAAAGTGCTTGTAAAGCGTTAAGGTATGCCGGATCTCCTCGTGAAGCTTTGCGAATTGCCACCAAGCGGACCCGCTCTCGAGCGCCTTCGCGGCAGCGGCATTGAGATTCGCCGCGCCATTGCAGCGGAAAAGTCAACCATAGCCAGATGGGTCGGGGAGCAGTTTTCGGGTGGGTGGTCCTGCGAGTGCGAAATCGCTTTCAGCCGTCAACCGGTCGCTTGCATCATCGCCGTGCACGGCGAAACACTCTGTGGCTTCTCGTGCTACGGTGTCGTCTGCCCGGACTTCTTTGGGCCGCTCGGAGTCGCCACCGAATGGAGAAAACACGAAGTCGGTACGGCTCTGCTTCTCGCCGGCCTGGAAGCGTTGCGCGCGCAGGGATATGCCTACGCGATAATCGGCTGGGCGGGACCGGTAGGGTTCTTTGAGAAGACCGTCGGTGCGAAGGTCATCGAGAACTCGGAACCCGGAATCTATCAGGGGATGCTCAAAATCCGCGCGGAAAAATAATTATCTTTATAACATTTAAAATGTTTTAATTATTTGATAAACAACAACCTGTTTATTTAGATCCCCCGGATCGTGCTTGTTCGCTCACTAGTTCTGGTGTGTATTAACTTTACAGTGTTGTTCACAGCCCAAGCATGCCAATTTTCCCCCATACCTCTCTCGTCAGGGTTCGCCGGATAGACGGCGAGAGGGCGCACAGTGTCCGCGATAACGTTGCTGTAGAAGACCCACTCGAGATTCAGGTCGCACAGGAACGCAATGGCCTGCGAACGATCCGCTCGGTATCCGTGACGATGCGGACGCCGGGCAATGACGCTGAATTGGCGGCGGGCTTTCTGTTCGGGGAGGGACTGCTCAATCAAAGTACCGACGTTGCAGAGATCGAATTCCCTTCGGATGCGACAAACTGCGTGCGCATTCGACTGCGTCCCGGACTGCTCGTGGATTTGAAGCGGCTGGATCGAAACTTCTATACCACTTCGAGCTGCGGAGTCTGCGGAAAAGCTTCGCTCGAGGCGGTGCGCAGGGTGGCTCGCGGAGCGCGGTCCAGCGAAACGGGCACGTTTCGCGTTCAAGCTGGGGCTGTGCATCAAATGTCCGCAAGGCTTCGCGAGCTCCAACGGGTCTTTGAGCGGACCGGAGGACTTCATGCGGCGGCCCTTTTCGACCGCACGGGCGAACTTTGCCTGTTGCGGGAAGACGTTGGAAGGCACAACGCTGTCGACAAAGTTGTGGGTGCCGAGTGGCTCGAAGGCCACATGCCGATTGCCGACCGCATTCTTTTCGTGAGCGGACGCGCCAGCTTCGAGTTAGTTCAGAAGGCTGTGCGAGCGGGCATTCCCGTGCTTGCGGCGGTCGGAGCGCCCTCAAGCCTTGCCGTTGAGCTGGCGGAGGCATTCAACCTGACCCTGCTCGGTTTCGTGAGAGACGGTCGCTTCAATATTTACTCGGCCCATTTCCGGATCTCTCGATGCGGAAGGAGTCGATGCTTGCCGTGCGATGATTCCGATGAGCAAGGAAATCCCCATCCAGGCAGCCCACAGCGGTGCACAACCGCCCATCGAGCTCGATCCCGTACGACGGTCGGCCATGCCAGCACAGACTGCCGCCGGAATCATGGGCGTCATCAAGTCCATCCAGCACACGTTCGGCGAGATGGGTCCACTGGACGCGACGCGGGCGCTTCTGAAGCTCAACCAGAAAGACGGTTTCGACTGCCAGAGCTGCGCGTGGCCGAGTCCCGACGACCATCGCAGCTTCGCGGAATTCTGTGAAAATGGCGCCAAGGCCCTCGCGGATGAAGGAACGAAGAAACGGATTACGCCGGAGTTTTTTGCAAGAAGTATTCTGTCGCGGAGCTGCGAGAGAAATCCGACTACTGGCTTGGCCACCAGGGTCGTTTGACGTCTCCGATGGTTCTTCGCCCGGGGTCGACTCATTACCAGCCCATTGGTTGGGAGGACGGCTTCGAGCTCATCGGAAGGACTTTGAACGGTTTGGAGTCTCCGAACCACGCCGCGTTTTACACGTCCGGCAAGACCAGCAATGAAGCGGCGTTCCTTTATCAGCTTTTCGTCCGGCAATTTGGAACCAACAATCTGCCTGACTGCTCAAACATGTGCCACGAAGCGAGCGGATGCGCACTTCGCAACGTGATCGGAGTCGGCAAGGGCAACGGTTACGCTCGAGGACTTTGAGAAAGCCGATGCCATCTTTGTCATCGGCCAGAATCCGGGGACAAACCATCCGCGAATGCTCACCAGCCTTCAGAAGGCCAAACAAAGAGGCTGCAGGATCGTGAGCATTAACGTCTTGCCGGAAGTCGGATTGATAGCGTTTCACCAACCCGCAGGATTTCGCAAACCCGCTCAAAGCCACTTCCCGCCTTGCTGGGAAAATCAACCGCAATGGCCGATCTTTGGCTGCCGGTGCGCGTGAACGGAGACGTGGCCGTGATGAAAGGCATTATGCTCGAAATGCTTGCCGCCGAAGAGCGAAATCCGGGAGGCGTCTTTGACCGCGCATTTATCGAGACCTGCTCTGCGGGCTACGAGACATTTGTCGAGGATCTTCGCCGAAGTGACTGGCGCCAGATCGAGGAGTCCAGCGGACTGACTCGGGAGCAGATCCGAAAAGCAGCAGATATCGCTGTGCAATGTGATCGAATCATTTGCTGCTGGGCCATGGGACTCACGCAGCATCGAAACTCCGTTGACACAATTGAGGAGGTTATGAACTTCCTTTTCCTCAAGGGAAATATCGGCCGCCCCGGCAGCGGGGCTTGTCCGGTACGAGGGCACAGCAACGTGCAGGGCGATCGGACCATGGGAATTGCGCATCGAATGGGGAAAGCGTTTCTGGATGATCTCGGTCGCGAGTTCGGCTTCGAGCCTCCGCGCGAGGACGGCCTCGATACGGTCGAAACGATCAGGGCAATGCACGCCGGCCGCGTCCGGTTTTTCCTGGCACTCGGGGGAAACTTCCTCTCCGCATCTCCGGACACAGAATTCACCGCAGTGGCACTGAAGTCTTGTGAGTTGACCGCTCACATCTCCACCAAGCTCAACCGCTCGCACCTGGTCAACGGTCACACGGCGCTCATCCTTCCCTGCCTGGGCCGCTCGGAAATCGACAGGCAGGCTGAAGGCCCCCAATTTGTCACGGTCGAAGACAGCATGAGCATCATAAACCGCTCCGAAGGCTCTGCGAACCCGGCATCCGGCTACGTGCGCAGCGAACTCGCCATTGTCGCCGGAATAGCGAAGGCCACTCTCAATGATCGGTCAACCGTGGATTGGGACTATCTGGTTGGAAACTACGCGCGCATCCGCGACGCCATCTCACGCGTCATTCCCGGCTTCGAGAATTTTAACGAACGAATTCGCGGAGGCTGTTTTCACCTGCCGAATCCTGTGCGCGACCGGCGTGAATTCCCCAACGCGGCAGGAAAAGCGAAATTCACGGTCCACAGAATCCCGAATCAGCTTCTGGAGCACGGGCAATACTGGATGATGACCATCCGCAGTCACGACCAATTCAACACGACCATCTATGGTCTGGATGATCGCTACCGCGGGATCTACAACGGCCGGCGAGTAATCTTCATGAACCCCAACGACATACGCGAGGCACGACTTCAGCCGGGCCAGTTCGTCGATCTCACCAGCCATTTCCAGGGCGAGAGACGCACTGCCGCCCATTTCCAGATCGCTCCCTATGAGATCCCCCGGCGCTGCACTGCGACGTATTATCCGGAGGCCAATCCGCTGGTCCATATCGGAAGTGTGAGTGAATTTAGTAACACGCCCGCCTCTAAATCGGTAGTCATCACCATCGAACCCACTCGGGATACCGCCGCAGCCCTCCACCAACTGAGTTGGGACGTTGCCGGCGCGGCTGGGCATCGTTCTGAAGTCTCTGCCGCAGGATAGACCCCGGTCTAAGGTGAGTTTTTTTTACAAGTACCGCAGGACAGAGCGTATATCGTTTCATTTGAGAGCGAGCATGAAAACCGGTCACTTGAAAAGGGAGAACGTGGATAAAGTCAGAGAATACTACGACCGCCTCGAGGCTCTCGTTAGAGACTGCCTCGAAAACGATGAGTTCCGCCTCGCCTGGGGCATAATCAGGGCTGAGACACGCATTACACACTCAAGCCGCAAGTACGCGGAGCAAGCCGGCGTGGCCTGCATTCGCGGCCTCGGAGTCGCTTTCGATGGGATCGGCTTCGCCGCACGTCAAAATAAAAACAAGCGCGGGTGGCGCATACGTTTCTTCATCGCTCCCCTACCGACTTGATGACAACCGGGCAACGTCTAGTTCGGTCCTGGTAGTCTGCCGCGGTCGCGGACGCGCGGGATAAAGCTCCTTCTTATCTCCCATAGGCTGTTACCCGCTGGCGCACGCCAATCATACATTCTTAATGGTCTTATTAAGAGAAGCAAAACGATCCATGAAACGAGAGGGCTTGGGTTCGCAATTCTTCAAGCCCGGCCAGTCGCGAAGCGAAATCCGCCAGACCACTTGATAGGCCCAGTCATACTAGAAATAATGCGCTAATCACAAAAGGCTTTCCTCAAACCGATCCTCCCTTAAGGATTTGGGTCCTAAAATTAAGGTCCGCGAGATTTGAACGGAACCGCACGAAACGACGACGGTAGGACGCCCCCCAAATGAATTCTGACCATGCCGCTGCGGCAGCGACTTTCACTGGCGGATGGAGCGGATCCGAATGAAAAAGTGCTACGCAATTATTCGCACGTATCGCCCCCAGGGCCAAGAGCCCAAGGTTTCGCTTGTTATGGATGATGATACCGGCTTGCAATATCTCAGCTTTGCAAGCCGCGAAGAGGCGAGAGCGTGGGCTCGACGTCTTGAGGGCCGAACGAGCCATTCCGAGCCGAAAAATAGCGGACTGCCCAGTTATACCCTCACGGAAGTAGGAAGTGAGAGCTTCCTCGATGCATTCAAGCGCTCTCAGGGAAACGCTGAATAGCCTCGCTCCTCGCTTGAAGATGCCCCTCGGAAAAAGGCCTCAAGCGCTTTTGTCGATCCTACCAATTGCCACCCTGAAACGTCGCCGACGTTCCCCACACTCCCTAAGCGGAGGCAATCGGTCACGGTACTGTGACACAATGGCTCTCGATTTTGGTCTTCACAAGGCCACTTTTCAACCAACGTACTAACCGATCGCGTGCATCGGGCATCACCAGTTCTTGCTGCGGTCTGAAGTCTGCCTTCAAGCGATATTGGAGGCCGGATGCACCTCCCTATTGATCGAAAGCCTTGACCTCGTAGAGGAGCATAACGAGCTGTGGTGGAAAGCCGTCACGAATCGCCTCGAAAATTTGAGGGATAAGTGTATATGATCCTCAAAGAGAATCTGTTATCGCAGCGCGGCATTGGCAGGAGTTGGCAGGGGCTCAATATTACTAGGTCCACTAGGTGCCGGCGAAGTTCAAGAATCAGTCAAATTTTCAAGCCGCGAGAAGTTGGCGCTTTGTAAAGTCGTCGAGGGCGCCGTCAAGCTGTCGCCAGGCCGTGGCCAGAGGGTTGCGGTGCTTGAGGTGATCGGGGAGTTTCGGATCGAGCAAGATCAGACCTGGAGCCAGGACTCGCCCGTAGGTCTTGGTAAAGAGCACCGCTACTCTGCGACCCAGCGGGGTGAGCTGGTAGCGATGGCTGTGAGGGGTTTTGAGGATGAGCCCCTTGCGTTTGAGCCGACGCAGATCGTAAGTGGCTTGTCGCGTTGTGTAGGGTGCACCGAGTAAGGCAGCGGTATGTTGGAGCAACTGACGATTACTAAAACCCTCAACGAGATGGCAGAAGCCAACGAGGCTCGCCAAGACTGCCATGACTCTGGGGTCTCCGAAGCGCAGTGCCGGGGCGTAGAGACCATCTTCACTGTTGGACGGTCGGGTGACCTGATGGAAGGTCACCACATCGGGGGCTGGCAGAGCCTCTGCGCTTTCGGCGTCACACAAGCGCCGGTTGGCTGATTCGCCAACAGCCCGGAGGGCATTCCAGTTTTTCGCGCAGACCCGACGTCCGATTCCGAAGTCCTGGGTGTCGCAGATCACGGTTTCGGTACGCAGTGCCCGCCCCTCTTTGAAGTACTGCTTGATACGAGAGGATTTGTAATAACAGCACAGCGTGGGATCGACGCCTTCGGTCAGTACCCGAGTCCGGAACGGACCCGCTGCAGAGCGGTTGAGCCGCCGATCAAAGATCAGCATGACTTGATCGGGCCGACCGACGTCGAGGTGATCGCGGATAACCCCTTCAAACCACATCCGGCCAGCTTGCGGTCGGTCAAACACAAAGGTTTCCGAGATCTCAAACTGGCGGAAGGCCAGCTCGTAGACATACCCGGCCTTCCAGTCCGCTAAGTTAAACGGAGAGGGCAGCCGATGCAGCCAGCGCCAGAAGAAATTCTTCACCGCTCCAGGCCCGAGCCGCTCGCAGACCTTTTGCAAGGCGGCTGGATCTTCACAAGAACGGAACCCATTGTCGAGGGCCTCATAACCAATTCGAGCTTTCTCGAGTTGCCGTTTAGCCCACTCATGACCGTTGAGCCAGAGCCAAATCGGATAGGGGGCATAGGCGTTAGTCTTCCAGAACGCCGCGCCCCAGTCCGAGTCCCAGAGGTAGAAATAGAAGTGATTGATATAGGTCATCTGTCGGCCCCATTCCATGTGCGGATGAGCGGCTTTCTCCTGGCCCTTGCTCTTCCAGGATCGCCAAGCGGAGGCTTTCTCTTGAGCGATGCCAATCAAGACGACTCGGTCCTTGCCTTCGCGAGCGGCGGCCTCCAGAAACGGGCGCGCTGTTTTCTCCTTGTCCTCTCCTTTCTCCAAGCGCACCACCGGAATATTGTGAGCCTTGGCATAACAAGAGACGGCTTCTACATAGCCATTCCCGATCTTGCCAAAGGCGGCCGAGGAAGGAATCGGGAATCTTCGCTGCCAACGCAGAAAAGTACAGACTTGGCCTACCGTCTGCAGTTTCGGCACATAAGCCTGCAAGAAGATGCGGTCGATGGAACGACACTTGAGTGTTACTCGGTCTCGCAGCAGAGTGAAATAGTCAGCCATGATTGACCTCCTCGTCGTTGACTCAGACCTAAAGCCTACACCCGAATGAGCGGAGAAGGCATCCCCGGATCCTTCCCCGCGGAGAACGCCCCGTGCTGCCGCCCGGAACTCCGCAGCACGCAGACACACCCACCCAGTTCACCTCGGCGGTATGAGGTCGCTCGCTACGTCCTAGGTAATAATATGGAGGTTTCAGCTTTGTTTGCCACCAGCACAATATCCAGAACATCGCTGCTAAAGATATGCATGGGGCGTGAAAAGTTTCGATGGAAGCCACGGACAACTATTGGATGCCGATCTACAATCTGCAGGAGGGCCACTTCGAGCTGATCGTAGTCAACGCCGCCATAGCCGAAGTGATCGTCGCCGAGGCCGGCACCGAGATAAATCGCTTCCGCACCAGCATCACTTTGCCTCTTGGATCGGCGTGTGTCCGGGCCAAAATGAAAGCGCCGGCAAGCGCAAAAGCGGCAAGACCTGTAAAGGCAATCGTTCCCTGCGAGCCGCCTTAGTGGAAGCCGCTCATGGTGCCGTGCGCAAGAAAGAGAGTTACTACGGCTCCCAATACCGGCGCCTTACGGCCCGGCGCGGCAAAAAGAAGGCCCTGCTTGCTGTGGCCCATAGCCATCGCCATCTATCACCTGCTCAAATTCAAAACCGCCTGTCACGAACTTGGCGCGGACTTCTTCGACAAACTCAATCCTCTCAAACTGCTCCACCGTCTGACCACCCGTATTGAGAACCTCGGCTATCAAGTTCAAATTACTCCGATCTCCCCAGCCGCATAAAATCGACGCGGCTTCGCCGCCAAACTTACCGTTGCGATCGGACATGCAAAATTTTCGAGTCAGATCGCTGGAAGGTGGCAGATTTTTACAGATCGCCTTACTAGCACCGCGCCCCGGGATTGGGGAGCACACGCGTCCTCGCGTGTACTTGTCCGGCGTCCTCGCCGGACCGCTTTCGTGATGAGGCTGCTGAAATCGCGGCCGTGGTCTTCGCGATAAGAATGATGCTTTGTCTAACCCTTCCTTGCCTCTGTGAGACAATCGGCAATGGTGCCGGGCGTGGGACGCCGGGCACCAGACCCGGGGACGAGTGTGCTCCCAATGTCAGGCGCTAACAATCTTGATCAACTCTCACCTCTGGCGCACGCTTTTCGCAAATGACTTCCGAGAGGTGGCCTAACTGACACAGAGTGACGGCTACGTCGGCGTCTGACCGTTGGGCAAATGTTTTCACGTCCGACAATGGCCATTACGGTCGCTGCGGCGGCAACGCAATCAAGGAGTGTAGATTAGTTTCACATGATTCGAATTGGCACATCAAGTTGGGCAGATCCTGAATTCGTGAGGGACTGGTATCCACCAAAGCTTCCTGCTTCTGCTCGCCTCAGTTGGTATGCGGAGCATTTCGATTACGTCGAGGTTAACTCGACCTTCTACGCGGTTCCGGTTAAGAGAGTCGTAGATCGGTGGAACTCCGAAACGCCTTCAAGCTTCCTTTTCGACGTCAAGCTTCATGGACTGCTTTCGCGCCACGCTGTGAAAGCTACATCGCTCCCCCCTGATATCCGACGCGAAGCAGAAACCAACCCTCGGGGGAATCTGATTCTCACGCCCGAGTTGGAGCGCCTTGTCGCCGGCAGAATTCTCGCGGAGGTTGAACCGCTGCGGGAGGCTGGGAAGCTAGAGAGGGCTTTTCTCCTGCAGCTCAGCCCTTCCTTTTCACCGCGGAAACACAAGCTCGACGAACTCGAGCAACTCGCTTCGCTTTTTCATGATGAGCGGCTCGCAATTGAATTGCGCAATCGGAATTGGCTCGTGGCGCCGCATCGTGAAGAAACCCTGGCCTTTTTTCACGGCAAACGGTTACCGCTTGTCCTTGTTGACGCGCCGGACAGTGACCATTTTACAGTAATGCAGAAAGAGAACCTGGTCACTAGCCCGAAGCTCTCCTACCTTCGCCTGCATGGCCGGAACGAACGTGGCTACATCGCAGGCAAAAGCGTGGCCGAGCGTTTCAACTATGACTACTCAGATGACGAGATAGCAGGCGTAGCAACTCGCGTTCGCAATTTGGCTGAGGAAACCGAAGAAATCCATGTTGCCTTCAATAACAACTACTCGCTTTACGCGCCAAAGGCGGCTCTTCGTCTTAAAACCGCTATGGGCTTTGCCTGAATGCCTTTCGTCTTTTTCGAGCACTCTGGCCAAGTGAATTGCGATATTCGTGCCTCAACGGCGCGCTCTCCTGCGTGGTTGGTTTCACGGAGGGCATGTAGTCATCCAAGAAAAAGTTGAGGTGCGTTGTTTTCCCAGTGCTTGCCGCAGCCAAGCCATACTGGAAGTTCCCCCCGAACGCCTGCCGCGGCAAGCGGTGCGGGGTTTGGGGGCGCACAGCCCCCCTATTAATTAAACCGGTTTGTCTTGGTGGGCTCATTTTCATGGCGCAGGTTGAAGGGCTCTGCTTCGAAGCGTGTGAATGCAAGTGAGCAGGGTGTCACCAAGCTGGAGCTGGCGACGCCGAGGCGCGCCCAATGCCAGGGCGAGCTTGTGGAGTTTGAGAGTGACGCTTTTGTCGGTTTCCAAGGCGGTGGGCGGGTTGCCCGAGAGCACGTGCCAGACTTGGACCAGGAGCTTGCGGGCCAGGGCAGCGACGGCGACATTGCGGTTGCCTTTTCGGGCAAAGAGTTTCCAGCCCCATTGGCCCAGGGCCGTGGCGCGGCCCATGCAAAACGGCCTGAGCTCCTTGGATGAGGAGAGCATCATGGGTGTCGATGCTTATAAGGTTCATATTGTAAACATTATAAGTATCGCGTCTGTCATAAATTGGGGCACATTCAAAGGCTTAGGAGACGAAGATGGCAACAAGCGCCTGGTAAGCGTCTGGCAGACTTCGCAGGAACAGAAAACTGGCACGAAGGACCCTCGTCTCAAGAATTCGTAGAAACCCAAAAGGCAGACAGTGTTAGCCTGCCGACCTTCTGACTTGCTTGTTCAGGCTTGGCCTGGACGATTGCTAAGAATCCGCTTGCATTCTGCAGTCAAATCGGCCACGTCCTCTCGTCAAAGCCAGCCTCGCGGAGTAGAAACGCAAAACGTTGCGGATCAATTGCACGTTCGACTGCAAAGTTTATTAGGTCCATCTTCGAACGTTCTGCTTCCACATGCGAGTCATAGAAGTCTTGGGCATATTTGACCCTTGTCAACTCCTAGGACGAAAACCACTCTGTTTCCTTTACCTTTGCTTGGTCTCAGCGGGCGATGCTTTGGTGACCCTCAGTAAGTGGAGACATGCTTATTATGTTCTCATAGACTTTATCGGCTTCCTCACCTGTAAGATGAACAACATCAGGAGGCTCGGTACTGAATGTTAGGTCTAAGTGTGAAGTAGATGTAAACCTACCGGTGCGTTTTCTATCATCAAAATGTCGACCGCCTTCCAAATTTAGGATCTGACCTTCCAATATCTCATCTTTACTTGGTTGGTATTGCATTCTGAGTAGACGGGCTAGATTATAATATGTTTTTTGGCTGGTAATATAGATTAGTTCCATAGCATTGGTGTGTGTAACAATGCAACAGTATGAGTGACCAACACTCAGCGTGCAATCTCAAAACGTGTACAGTGCTGCCTTGTTCCGTGGTTCTGCGCAGACCAGTTCTGTGTATTTGTGTTTTGTCATATTTGTAAGATTACGCGGGACTCCCCTGGCATGAACCCGTAGATGCGACACTTCATAACTGAAGTTCTGCGGGTTCCTTAGTGTTTTGGTTTTTGTTTGTTTGCCACCTTGTGGCCTTGATGAGTTCCCCCCGAACGCCTGCCGCGGCGAGCGGCGCGGGGTTTGGGGGCGCGCAGCCCCCATCAAACCGGTTCGTCCTGCTCCCGGCATACTCGCTCGGGGTGCGATAGCCAAGCGAGCTGTGCGGACGACGCTCGTTATATTCGACGCGCCAGCTTTCCAGGATAACGCACGCTTCGTGCAGATTGCCGAAGAGTTCGCGGTTGAGGCATTCATCGCGCAGCTTGTCATGAAAGCTCTCAATGTGTCCGTTCTCCCTAGGGCTTCCGGGCTTGATGTAAAGCGTCTTGATCTCCTGGGCCCTCAGCCAGTCCTGCATGCAGGAGGCGATAAACTCGGGCCCGTTGTCGCTGCGCAGGTGCTCGGGCACTCCATAGCGGGCGATGGCTGCTTCGACCACCGTGATCACATCGAGGGCTCGGATCGACCACGCAGGATGAATCGCCAGGCATTGCCGGGTGTGTTCGTCCAGCAAGGTAAGGATGCGAAAGCTGCTGCCATTTTCTGTCTGATCAGCCACGAAGTCCCAGCTCCAAACCTGGCCTGGCCGCTCAGCGCGCTGTCGCTCTGCGGTCGAGATCCCTAGCCGGCGCATCCGACGCTGGCGTTTGCTGACCTTAAGCCCTTCTTCGCGTCGGATCCGCGCCACGCGCTTGGCGTTGACCTCGAAGCCTTCCCGCCTCAGTAAAGCGGTAATGCGCCGATAGCCATACCGAGGATGCTTGCCGCTGAGCTCCACGACCTCCTTGCGGACCCGCCGGCTTCTCCACAGCTCGCCCGGCCGCTGCGATAATAACTCGATCTCGAGAGTCCCAGCGCCCGACAGGCCGCCGCCACTTTTCCAATGCCTTCTTCCACACTCATCTTCACCGCCCGTCGTCTTGCAGACGGGCTCACCACTTTTTTGCGTTGACCTCTTTGAGAATGTGAATCTGCACGGCCTGGTCGGCCACCAATCGCTTGAGCCGCGAGTTCTCTTCTTCCAATGCTCTGCAGCCTCTCGCGCTTCGCTCACTTCCATGCCCTCCAAACTTCCTCTTCCACGCGTGGTAGGTCGCCGTCACTGATATTATGCGCCGCACAACCGCCTTGATCGGACTCCCGGCCTCTCGCCTCCCGCAAGATCCCAATCATCTCTTCTTCGCTGAATCGACTCCTCTTCATGTTCTGCTCCTTTTTGAGCAGAACTCCACTTATGTCACGTCCCCCTTTTGGGGGTCATGCCATCCCGTCCGGCGTTGATACCACGAACAGCAAATCAAAGTTTGTGAAGGAACTTATATAAAAAGGAATGGTAGAGGCTACTCGTCCAGCATTCTGAGGGCATGGACTTCCGACCCTCAAAGAGCCAAAAAGAAACCCCGCTTTGTTAGCGGGGCTCTTGCTTTGGAATCTCGAACTACAACCAAGCAGTCTGGTGCGCTGTGGAGCCGCTGGTGGCCTTTGTTTTGCTGGCAATCCTGCCATAGCCTGAGGGACTAGAAAGCCCTCCTGGGGCATGCTGGAGCCACAAAAAAGAGCCCCGCTTGCGCGGGGCTTCTTGTTTTTGCTTTTTGTTAAAGCCAACTTGAGATGCGGCTTGTGCGGTTGCTCCTCCTCTTTCTTTTTCGCGCCTTAGTTTTCGTTGCGATTTCAATCGCCCCGCATGAGGCTTCGATTTCAGCAGTGACTTCCTCAACGCTTTTGCCGAGTTGCTTGGCTAGAATCGCAAGTGCTTCCATAAGTCACTCACCGTGTACCGCAAAGACTGCTGATGTTTCTGCGAATCTTGAGAACGAGTCCCCAGATACTCATCGAAAAGTTTGACCAGCGAAACCGACCGGTGCCGCTCATTCCAGCGGTCAATCCATTCGTCGGCGATGTCGAGAAGCTTTGGACGCCGGATGCCATGACCCGGCGTGACGCTTCAGTAGTTGAATCGCCTCATTGGCGTCAATGGAGTCAACCGGCTTCAGATCCTCACTGACGTTCCAAGGTCACGCAACTGGGCTTTAAAGGCCCGCAGGAAGGCCTCTGCTTTCGCCTCCGTCGAAAAGAAATGCCCTTTTTCTTTTTCGCTCCACACTGAGCGACTTGGGAACTTCCACGCGATAACGCTTTGGCCCGTCTTTATGAACCTGGAATTTGGGGCGTGGCATTTGCGGCCTAAGTGACGCAAAGTGACGCAAACGCTGATTTATGGCAGAAAATTCATTTTGCTCTAGAATCTGACCGCTCAACGCGCTCTGGAGCAAGGACTTGAATTGGCGAGCGGGTAGGGAGAATCGAACTCCCATGGCCTGCTTGGAAGGCAGGAACTTTGCCATTAAGCTATACCCGCAGCATTCCAAGAAGTATGCGCTGGAAGAGCTTCCGTCAACGGCTATTGTCTCCACGCTAACCGACCTGCGGGAGCAGATTCACACTGATAGCGCGATCCATTGAAAAAGACCCCGCACCTGTAATCATCAACGAGATGCCGGTGGCGATGAGGAGTATCGGAAACTCAACGCTTTCGAATGTCGAGGTGTCCTGGATGAAGATCAAAATGCCTCCCATGACAGCAACAACAGCCAAGGCGGCCAGCCGAGTCAGGAAGCCAAAAAAGAGCGCAAGACATACGGCAAGCTCTCCAACGAGAAAAATGGCAGCTACCAAATAAGGGACGCCGTAATTGTCCGCACTGGTCCAAAGAGAGATCGTATTATTCCAGCCAGGGCCGCCGAACCAGCCAAACGTCTTTTGAACGCCGTGGTAAAAAAACACGGAGAAAAGCGCCATCCTCAGAAAAAAGGGCGCGAGGCTGGCCCGGGTGGCAAAAAAGGAATACACGGGGTTACTTGACACGGCGCGGACGCTAGCAAGCCCCATTCGCGGCGAAAAGCAAAAGTGTGGCTAGCCTCCGGCTCTCATGGCGACCTTCGCGTCGGAGACTGACGGCGGGACTTATTCGCTTACACTCTGGCTTGCCTCCTTTTGTGCAACCGCTTTGAATTCGGCACAGGCCATTCTCAAAGCTCGTATCGTTCCGTGCTCTAGCATCCTCACTCATGCGCCAACCTTCACAAAAGAATTTGGCGGCCGTGACTCTTGTGGGCATCGTCGCATTCATGCTCCAGAATGGTGCAGATGCCTTCTTCGGATGACGAATCAGCGGTTTCCATCCCGTGGTCTTCCCGATTCCGCCACGCTCCCATGGCTGACCGTCGCCCGCTTCGGGCAGTCGACAATTGTCTGCCGGGGTGGAGAGTTTTTCTGGCTCCAAAGCTCCCGGCATTTTTCGTTTCCGGCGGTAGCCGGCCCAAGCATTTGCAAATGCCCGATCGCTGATAATCAAGAATACTTTTTACCCTGTTACAATAGAAACATCTGCAATAAATGTAACACCAAGCATTTATCGCTGCAAAAGGCCCGAACTATTGCGCTTGTGGCGTTTTACTGAGCGGGACCAGCTTCCATGCGTCCGCCTGGGTGAGTTCCCGAGCGCCGAAGCACCAGATGATCACCTTTTTTGCTCCGAGGTAGTCGGGGTTTGCCCGGGCGCGACGAGCGAGGCTGAGGCGGGCGGATGTGGCACCCGACCCGCGGACTCCAAGGACGTCGATTGGTGTGCTGAGTTCGAACGCGAGTTGGTCGGGCAGGCCCGCCCCCGCGGCGTGCATATCGCCCCCCTCATGAAAAACGAGCACATGGCTGTCGCCTAGAAGCAGAATTGGACTTCCACGGTCAGGTTCGAGGCGAACAGTCTGACCATGCGGGCGCACCAGCCTGCAGGGTAACCTTTTCCGTTTCGCCACCGAGATCGCCCTGAATTTCGACGGTCTCTTCCTTCGCATCCAGCGCGAGGTTTTTTTTGGAGACGCCTTTGACCACTCCGCCGAGTTCGCGGGCGGCGAGTGTGATGGCACTGCCGTTCCAATGTGTGTCTCTTGCACAATAGAGAGGTCCGTTCGCTTTGGCGCTCGCAAAAGCCTGCGACAGATCCAGGACCTCGACGCCCTTGGCGCGCAAGCTCTCGTAGAATCCCGTTTCCGGCGTCGGAATTCCCGCGGTCTTGAGTCGCGAGTCAAGGAATTCGGGATGAATAGCGGCTTTAGCCGGAACCGGGACGAGGATCAGGCGCACGTTCAGGCTCTTGAGCTGCCGGTCAAAATCCACGATGGCATCAAACGGCTTTTTCGGATCCTGCGCGGGATCGCCAGCGAGCAAATGATTGATTTCGGCCGGCAGAAAACGCCACCCTTCGGCACCTTCGATCGCTGTCGCCTGCGTGGAATCAAGCTTTTCCTTAAGAATGGCATCGGTCTCAAGGGCCTGGCTGGTCGCCAGCGCGGCGAGAAAACCCGAAAGGAACAGCTTGTTCATCTTTCCAGTTTTCCGAAGTTTGGCTCTTCGAGCATGAGTTTCTCGTCCTCGAGCTCGCTGCGATTGATGCCGCCATATTGCGACTCAGCATCCGTCCAGCTGGTCAGCAGAATGGAAACCGTGTCGCCCGCGCGCAACTGTGCCGCGGGCGTCAGTTGCTGGTCCTTCATGGTGAGCAGATACACGATTGCTTCCCGCTTCGAGTCCCCCTCGATGCCCGTGAGATGAAACGCGGTGAGATAGTCTTTGTAGGGCGTCAGCCCTGGACGCGGGAAAGCTCCGAAGCTCTTCACCGTGGCTCGAAACATCCGTTGTTCGCCGGCTTGCAGAACAAGGAAATCCGTTGCGCCTTTCGCGGGGGTCTTGAGGGTTACAAAGTCCCAATTGCCCGTTGCCAGCTCTCGCACGGCAAACTCCCACACGACGACTCTCTTTCCACTCAAACGATCGTTCCCGCGGGCGAGCTCTTGACCGAGAAGTTCACGAGTTGCCAGTGCCCCTGCGTCGTTGCGAATAATCGCATCAAGCGGACGCTGAAGAGCGTAGCTGAGTTGCTCAACAAAACCCGCCGAAGCCCCCCACCCCATTCCTTCCAAAGAGAAGATATTAAAGAAACTGTCGCCCAATACGAGCACGTCGGCGCGAGGATCGGGCGACCACGGCAACCCATCCGCCCGAAGGATGGGATGAATCGCCACAGCCTCCTTTGGATAAAGGTGGGAAGTTGGAGGCAGTCTAAGCATTGCGACGATATCGCCGATACCTTTGATCGTCTGGCGCGCGCGGTTCAGGCGCATTGGCTCAATGGTTCGCGGCAGGCCGGCCGCGCGAAGCTTCTCAGCCAGCAATGCGACGGCGTGCTGCATCGCTTGCGGCGTCCAATGCGTATCTGTGCGCAAAAACTGGGAAAGCCCGGTCAGTCGCTTGTTTTCGGCCAGGCTGTGCGAAACGTCGAGATAATCTATCTGCAGCTTGTCCAGGCTCTTTAGAAACGTCCGGTAAGAAGGATTCTCTATGGGGAGCGAGGGCGACGTGCCATAGGAGGGTGACAAAAACTCCGGCTCGATCATCGGTTTGACCGGAATCGGCATAATGACCAGATGAATGGCCCTGCTCTTGAGTTGGTCGCGGAACTCGACGATTGCCTTGAGTGGATCGGGTTGAACGGAGCCGCCGGGGTCTCCGTTGCGCGCCCGGTTCCTCAGGAAGGAAGAATCAAGAAATCCCGGCCCCGTGAGATAGGCGACGTCCGGCTCGTAAAACAACCAGCGCTTGCGCCCGAGAAGGACTTGCTCGTTGCCCAGGCCAAGAAATTCCGCGGTAAACGCCTGAACACGAGGAAGAGTTGCCTGAGCAATGAACGAGTCGCTTTCAAGCGCTTCCTCGTAGGTCTTGAAACCGCGCATGAGAACTCCGTTTGCCTCACTCAGGCGGCTGACGAGATCGCCATCTCCTGAGCTCACCAAAGCCTTCCAAGCCTGACGAGGGTATTTGAAAATCTCATAAACAGACGGCAATACCCATCGTCCGCCCTCCGCGAAGCCCGCGCGAACTTCGACGATATGCTGAACAACCGGCACGCTAATAATCGTCAGGATGAAGGCCGCGGTGACAACCAAGCTCATCGGTCGGGAGATCAAGGTATTGCCAACCTCCATTTGCGCCATTTCCTCGCGGCTCAACTTCGTGTAGGGAGAGTCCGACATGCCTCAAAAAATGAAATAGATGAAGGGATTGTAGGCTTGAGTGGCCATGACCAGGAGCGAAACCCAGAACAGCGCGAAGATGAAAGCGCCTTTCGGTGCGGTGAGGCTGCGGGTCCAGTCCCAGGTCTGAACGCCCGCCCAAGCAACCAGCGCGGCGAGGAGCAAACTTAGGACATAATAGGGCTGGTAGATGAGGCCGGCGATCAGGCCGGCGCCGGCCTGGGGCTCGCCGAAGCCAAGCATGCTTTGGCAGTAAGCGAGCGCGCTCGGCAAGTCCCTGGCGCGAAAAAAGACCCAGGCAAACACGACGATCAGGAACGTCATCATGATCTGCAGGAGACGCGGCAACCGATTGAACATGCCATACCGCCCCTGGCTGCGCTCGAAGGCCAGCATTCCGCCATGTATGCCACCCCAAATGACAAAATTCCAGGAGGCTCCGTGCCACAGGCCGCCCAGCAGCATCACAAGCATGAGATTGGCGTAGGTCCTAAGCTCTCCCCGCCGATTGCCTCCAAGGGGAATATACAAGTAATCGCGCAGCCAGGACGAAAGCGAGATATGCCAACGATGCCAGAACTCGGTAATCGAGGCGGACTTGTAGGGCGAGTCAAAATTCTTGGCGAACACAAAGCCGAGCATCAGTCCGAGCCCGATTGCAATATCCGAATAGGCGCTGAAATCGAAGTAGATCTGAAAGGCGTAGGCGACCGCCCCGAACCACGCATCAAAGAATCCGACCGAACCGGCGTTGAAGGTCATGTCCGCTACCTTCCCGGCGGGATTCGCAAGGAGAATCTTTTTTGCAAATCCCAGCGCGACGAAAGTTGCCCCCCGCGCAAACTTCTCAAAGGTCAGCGTCCGGCTTTCCAATTGGTCCGCCAGGTAAGAAAACTTCAGAATTGGTCCTGCCACGAGGTGAGGAAACATGGACACAAAGCATGAGAAGTCCGTGAAGTTCTTCATGGCTTTTGCGTCGCCGCGATAGACGTCGATCGTGTAGCTCATCGCCTGGAACGTGTAGAAGCTGATGCCTAATGGCAGAATCACGCGAAAGAAAGTGTTCCACTGCCAGCTCTCAAGACCCAGCGATTGGGCCAGAGCGTTAAAGCTGTCGACGCCAAAATTAAAGTACTTGAAAAAGCCAAGAACGGACAAGTTCAAGATTACGGAGGAGGCGATGGCCAGTTTTTGGGTCCTGCTTCGGACCCCCCCTCGCTCCAGGACTTCCACGGGTTGGCGACGCGTGCGCCAAACGTTCCAGCTATTGTGCGCGATGACCAGGCTGACGAGCCAATCGAGCAGCGTCGTTCCGAACATCAGCGGGATGAAGCGCGGCTCTGCCCATCCGTAGAACGCGTAGCCAAAGACGACCAGGACAAAGTTGCGCGAACGCTGCGGCGCCCGAAAGAGGGCGTAGTAGGCCAGCAGGGACAGCGGCAGGAAATAAAAGATGAACAGGTGCGAACTAAAGACCACGGCTCTTAGGAATGGCCTATCGCCCTGAACTTACGCTGTAATAGAGATCCTCATCGAGGGAAGGCGCGTCGCTGGCAAGTCTCTCGCTTTCGAGTTGCGGATGCGCTTCGTAGGGCTCGAGGTTGAGTTCGACAACGTGGCCGGGCGTCGTATGCGCATAGGTCGAAGGCACCTTTGCATCGAGCAGCGCCCACTCGGCGACTTGAACCGTCTGATTTACGAGCTTGGCGTCCTGGGCCTCTTTGATCTTGTAGCGATTGACAACAAGCGCTCGGCGGTACGGCGTGATGGCTTCGGGCGAGGGGGAATCGGCCTTCTGAAGCATTTCCGCCTTGACGACTTTCCGGTCGATCTGCGGCCGTGCGGCAATCCGCGCGTTGGCCAATTTAAACTTTCTTGCCGCTTCCTCGGGCTGAATGAACCGGCTATAGATCGCAACGCCATCCAGGTAGCCCTCCCAAGGCCGAACCCCGCCGACCTCATTGCCGAAAATGAGGGTGTAACTGCTGCCATGCCATTCCTTGAAAGAACCGCTCTCGAAGTTTGTCTGGCTCACCGCTTTCCCGTTCAAATAGCACACGAGCAGCCCTGACTTGTAGGTAACCACGACATGGTAGGCTTTGCCGGGCTCAAGCGCCGCCAGCTTGAAGTCCATTCCGTTCCTGCTCGTATTCGACGTTTGAAGCCTGAGCACGAGGTGGTTGTCCTGTTGCCCCAAGGTAAAGTTTCTTTTGGCCGGGTTCCTGGAGAAGCTGATAATTCTGGCAGGACCGAATTGCGGCACACGCGATGTCGTGACAACCGCCTCGATCGCCAGTTCGCCGCTTTTTCTGCACTCGTCGCGTATCTCCTTGTTAAAGGCTCCGTCAGGAATGAAAGCCCCTCCGAGAATATGCATTTCTCCGTTGGGACCGAAGCGGGCGCCGCCCGCGGCTTTCAAACGAACACTGCGCGACTGACCGGAGCTATTGACGAACTGGCCACTATCCTTGTTGTCGCGCCATTGAAACACCAGCCCGGTTCTGCTGCCCGGCCACACATTCTCGTAAGGCTCGGTGAAAAGGGATCTGAGCTTTTGCACAAGCCCCGAATCGGTCCTGGCGGCAAATCGCGTTGCGCTGTCATACTTGCTCGATACGTGCTCGCCCCCTGCGATCCACACATCGGGGAAGAATTCGCCCACCCGTGAATTTGTCACTTTGAGCCAGCTCTCGACGCTTCGAAAGTCCTTGCCAAACTTCCCGAGGTAGATTTCCACGCCGTCCGCCCCGGCCCAAAGCTTGATCGCTTTGCGCCCGGTCGTATAAGGCCCCGTCATTACCATGTAGCGGACATCGTTACTCCAGCGGGGATGATAAACCTCGTAATCCCTCACGCCGGGGGCATTGGAGATATTCACCGTCCAGGACTCCTCGCCCGCCCTCGTCAGGAAAAGGTTGCGATGCGGTCCATCGAATGTCCACGATAGGTAGCTGTCATCGGGCGCCATGGCTGGCCAACAGCCGTCTCGATGCTTGCGCCAGGCGACATCGGGAAGTTCCGCCACTCCGGAACTCGGCCAAGGGAATGTGGTCGCCGCCATCTTGCCGTCGCGAGAAAGTTGGAACGAAGGCAAAGCCTGCACAACGGATGATGACCAGACCGGCTCCACCTTGGACGGCTCATCGATCGGGAATCGCAAGACGGGAGTCGTGTAGTCGTTTGGGTTCACCTGATAGTAGACCCACGTCTTTCCTGTATTGGGGTCCCGCCAGACTTCCGAGGCGCACCCCGGCTCCTTGAGGAGCCGCGGAGGCGATCCGTCCCAAGCGACCACGTAAATCTTTCGAGCCTGCCTGTTGCTGATGACGATCTGTTGTCCATCCGGAGTGATTAGCGGCCGGTAGTAGTTGGCTCGGTCACCCCAAATAATCCGCTCGCCCTTTCCATCGCGCGAATCATAACCCACCAACTGAAGGCGGTCTCGGACCGCAAAACTGTCTTTATTCTCGGCATCCGTGAGCCATACGAGCCGCGTGTGGCCGCCGGTAAATTTCTCGACCGTTGCGCCATCGGCGGTGGTCGATGCGGCATCAACTCTTTGCTGGGAAGCCACGACGATTCCGAATACGAGAAGAGTCAACCAAAGGGTGCGTAGGCAATTGTTCGCCTGGTTCCGACGCGATGATCGAAGGAAACGAAAGAAGATTTTCATGAAAAGGGAAGGCTGCGGAGTTTGACTGTGCCTCTCGGAGAGAGGCCACTAAGCGCCCGGACGCAAGCTCGCCCAGGGCTCAAAGAACGGAATTCCCCCCAGGTTATGGTGGGAAGACCGGCATTCGACTCAGGGTAACAACGCCCCGCGTTGTCCACCGGAACAAAAGAAAAAGACGCCCTGGCATCCCCGGAAAGGGCGCTCCGCAGCGTATCTTTAAAGTGTCTCTCACTCGTCAATCTTCATTTCAGCCAACAAGATGGCTCTTCGGTCCGAAGTCCCAAATTAAGACGCTAAGCGGAGAAAGCCCGCCATGCAACGGATTTTTCTGAAAATCCTCCGATGCTATTTTGTCTCTAAAAAAACCAGGGCCTCGGAATTAAGGCAGTATCGAAGTCCGGTCGGTGGCGGACCGTCGGGAAAGACGTGCCCGAGATGTCCACCACAACGCGCGCAACGGATTTCCGTGCGCACCATGCCATGACTCCTATCCTGGATCTCGTCCACATTTTCACGCGCGAAGGGCTCGAAAAAGCTCGGCCAGCCCGTACCGGAGTTGAACTTTGTCTTGGAGCTGAATAGGGGCAGATCGCAGCCCGCACAAAAATAGATACCCGTCTTTTTGTTGTCCAGGAGCGTCCCACAGAACGGCCGCTCGGTCCCCTCGGTGCGGAGAATGCGAAATCGTTCCGGCCCAAGCTGCTTGAGCCATTCCTCGTCGGATTTTCTGACGCTCGGAACTTTTTCGGGTGGAAGGGCGTTGTTATCGGGTCCTAGCAAACGAACCGTTACCTCGGCTGGCAGATCGGAGGCGGGAGCATTCTTCATGGTTGCGCTCAATAGTGTCGTTGAAAGACAAATCGCAAGAACGACCTTCATAAGAGAAGTTGCACGATTTTTTCTTGAGAGCAATCCCCGGGGCGTCCATTACCTCGCTCATGTCGTTGCCTCTAGCCCTCCTGATAGCCCTTGGAGCCTACCTCATTGGTTCCATTCCGAGCGGCTACCTGGCCGGGCGCGCCCAGGGGATCGATCTTCGCAAGGAGGGCAGCGGCAATATCGGCGCAACGAACGCCCTGCGTGTCCTCGGCAAGAAATGGGGCTACCTGGTCTTCGCCGCGGATATCTTCAAAGGTTGGTTCAGCGTGACTCTGGCCTACGTCCTGGCGAATCGCTATGCTCCCGACCAGATGACTGTGGCCGGCATTCTGGCCGCTCTCTTCGCGGTGGTCGGACACAACTTTCCTGTCTGGCTCGGCTTCAAGGGCGGCAAGGGTATCGCAACGTCCGCAGGCATCATGATCGCATTGTTTCCGATCTGGACCTTCCTCGTTGCCTTCGCGGTCTGGATGGCTTTGTTCTACGGCACGCGCTACGTTTCAGTGGCATCCATCGCCGCCGCGATAAGCCTCCCGGTCACCACCGGGCTTCTTGCCCTTGCCGGAAAATGCGACTGGCTTTTAGTGCCCGTCGCGGTTCTCATGGCCATACTTGCCACCTGGCGGCATAAATCCAACATCCAACGCCTTATTGCAGGAACAGAGAAAAAATTCGATAAAAAGCATTCGTCATAAGTCACTTGACTCGTATTCAATGCATAGAAAAATCGGAATAATCGGCGCTGGCAGTTGGGGCACGGCGCTGGCCTTGCTGCTAGCGGAGAACCGGGCCCAGGTCCGCCTCTGGGCTCATAGCCCTTCGGTTGCGGACGAACTTGTCTCCAGGCGAACGAACGAGACCTACCTTCCCGGGGTTCGCCTCCCGCCCAATGTTTATGCTACACGGAATCTTTCCGATGCGTTGGACGCCGAGCTCGCGCTGATCGTCACACCCTCGAAAGCGGTGCGAGAAGTGGCGGCTCAGATCGGCCTATTGAAGCCGGATCCCAAAACCGTGTTTGTCAGTTGCACGAAGGGCATGGAGCATGACACCGGGAAGCTTATGAGCCAGATTCTCGAAGAATGCCTGCCGCTGAACCGCGTGGCAGTTCTTTCCGGCCCGAATCACGCCGTCGAGGTCGCGCAGCGAATTCCTGCAGCCGGCGTGGTCGGTTCCACCCACGCCGACTTGCTCGATGCCTTGCAAAAGACGTTTTCACTTCCTACGTTCCGCGCCTACACGAGCGATGACGTCACCGGCATTCAGCTTGGCGGGGCACTGAAAAATATCTTCGCCATCGGCGCAGGGGTTTCCGACGGCTTTAACATGGGCGATAATGCCAAGGCGGGATTCGTCACACGCGCGTTGGCTGAAATGATGCGTCTCGGGGTTGCCCTGGGAGGACGACGGGAAACATTCTTCGGTCTCAGCGGAATCGGCGACTTGATGGTGACGTGTTTCAGCCGTCACAGCCGCAATCGGAAAGTCGGCGAGCGCCTCGGCAGAGGAGAGTCGCCCGCTCAAATCCAAGCTTCGATGCAAATGGTCGCGGAGGGGATCCCGACTGCGCTGAGCGCCTGGCAACGCGCTCAGAAACTCGGTGTGGAGGCTCCCATCACCTCTGAAGTGCATGCCGTCCTCTATTCGAACAAGCCGCCACACGAGGCCATGTGGGAGTTGCTGGGGCGGCCACCGCGTGCGGAAGCCGAACGGCCGAGCTGACTCATATGGCCGCGTACCGTTCCGGCCAAACCTCAAGAGATTGCGGTTGCCTTTGAGGAAATAACATTGAATTCTTTTTCGTTCAGTAACGGGCCGTGGCTCAGCTTGGTAGAGCGCTTGAATGGGGTTCAAGAGGCCGCGGGTTCGAATCCCGCCGGCCCGACCACCGCAAACACTGATAAACAAAGGCTCTGCGGACGCTTTGGAAATTGATCGGTCATTTTGAGTCACCGGCAGTGACGGAATAGTAACCAAAAAAAGCTAAAGGGACACTGCCAGGCGGGTCAAAACGATTTCAGCGCCGTCCACCGGCTCCGAGAAACCGCCTTACAGAATTTGTTTCGAGTTATTGGATCAAAATTAGAATGACTCGTCGAGGAAGGCTGTTGAATCGCAAAATTGCCGCGCTCGTCACATTTTCAATGACGGCATCGCGCCGGTCTGAGCAATGTCGCCTCGATTGAGCGCGCCCCACCCAGACCCCGCCGAAACAGATAGGCGGATCGCGAAATGGACGGTTGTCGTCTCGATTGTTGCGCTCGTCGTCTCGATTGTTGCGATTGTCGTATCCGTCCATTAGGGCGTGCGAGCGACTTCTTGACACTTCCTCGCGTTTCTGCGGAATCCTGCCTCGTTCGCTGCGCCCGCCAATTGAGAGATGCGGCGTTTGCTGAAACTCATGACGCGACCTGAACCAGCGAATGCCGATATGATCGAGCAGCCTTCGCCGACTTCTAAGAATTCGCGAAAGTGCTTGCGAAACCAGGTCGGCTTTACTGAAACGTCCAGAAAGGCGTCGGCATCGCCGGTGGAGTCGTTTACCGCTGTCAAGTAGGTGCGTCCCAGCGTGTTTCCGAAGACGCGGTAGCTCCGAAACCGGAGCTTCTGCACTGTCACCTTTTGTCGGCGGTGCACACGGTATAGCGTCCGCTATGTCGCAGCACAATGTCAGTGGGGAGACCATAGACGACAATGCGCCGGCGACCTGATCATATCTGTGGTCGGTCCACCCGGGGCGGCTTCAAGCTCAAGCTACAGACGCGTCTAGATCGGATTCTTTGCAACGATGGTCAGCGCCTGGCCTCGAAGACCCAGGAAACTTTCTTTGCAAGTGACACGAGGCTTGCGCGTACTGATATATGTACGAAGGCACATAGTCGAATGAAGAGGGAAACGGGGTTGTCAGAGCTGCCGGAATCGTTTTCAGAGTTGAAGAAAGTCTCCAGCGAGTCTCGGGTGTCGTTGCACTTCTCGCTGATATCGACGGACAGCCTTTCGACATAGTTAGCAACGCAGTATTGGGGAAAAAAGGGACTGAAAATACGTAATCACAAACGTGCGTCTTATTATTCTGGAGCACCCATGCGCCGGTCGAGAATGACTCATCGCACGCTGTTACTTGCAGATCGCCCATGAAGGCGAATGTGCGACGCTTTGGAGTCTCCTTGCGGCGACCTGGGGCGCGGTTGATGTGTCGGGAGTCCGCAAGTAGTGGATTTTTACTCAAAGGGCCTCGAAACACCAAAGAGGGTTTTCGCCGGTCAGCTCGTCCTGAATGTCCCGCCCTTAGCAATTGGGCTAACCAGGAATTCACTCGGGAAATACAAATGAGAATCTTGTTGATAGCAACATCGTATAATGGCTTATGCCAACGCGCTCACATCGAACTTGAAGAGCTCGGACACTCCGTCTCTGTTTCGTTACCGGCAAACGAGGAAGAGATGCGAGTGGGCGGTACTACTTTTCCAGCCAGATTTGATTATTTGTCCATTCTTGAAAGCGAGAGTGCCCGAGGATATCTGGAAAGTGCATACCTGCATAATCATTCATCCAGGAATAGTAGGGGACCGAGGACCATCCTCGCTCGATTGGGCAATTACCGAGAACCGAAAAACTTGGGGAGTGACAGCGATACAGGCATCCAGCGAAATGGATGCCGGAGATATTTGGTCATCTGCCCACTTCGAAATGCGTGTCGCATGCAAAGCGAGTATTTATCGAAGAGAGGTTACCGAAGCTGCGATGCGTCTCATCTGCGACACTGTTCGCCAGTTTCGGACAACCGGTTTCAGACCCGAGCCGCTCGACTATTCAAACGTCAACGTAAAGGGAGCATTGCGTCCCTCGATGAAGCAAGTGGAGAGAAGGATTGATTGGTCGCGGGACGGTACGGACGACATCGTACGAAAAATTCACGCCGCGGATAGCTCTCCAGGCGTGTTGGATACGATATTCGGCCAAGAATACTATCTCTACGGCGCACACAAAGAGGAGGTGTTGCGCGGAGGGAACGCCGGGGAAATTATCGCCCAACGATGCGGGGCGATTTGCCTTGCGTCCAAAGACGGCGCGGTCTGGGTCTCTCATCTAAGGAGGAAGAGCGCGGATTCAGAAGACAAATCTCGAAGCTTTAAACTTCCCGCAGCGATGTTGCTGAAGGGAAAGTTGGGCTGTATTCCGGAATCACCCGAGGATTTCTTGCGTCAGGGGAAACTCAAGACTTTCCGAGAGATTTGGTATGAGGAATCAAATAGCGTTGGATACCTGCATTTTGATTTTCATAATGGCGCGATGCAGACTGAGCAATGCAGACGGTTGAGGGAAGCCTACTTATGTATTAGATCACGCCCCATCAAGGTCATCGTGCTGCTGGGTGGGACGGATTTCTGGTCGAATGGCATTCACTTGAATGTGATCGAGGCCGCCAGCAACCCTGCCGACGAATCATGGCGCAATATCAATGCGATCAATGACCTGGTCCTTGAAATAATCAACACGACGTCTTGCTTGACGGTCTCCGCCTTATGGGGATCGGCTGGGGCAGGTGGTGCGATAATGTCACTCGCTGCCGACAGAGTGTGGGCGCGGGCTGGATGTGTCGTTAATCCGCACTACAAGACGATGGGACTATACGGTTCTGAATACTGGACGTACTTGCTGCCCAAGCGAGTTGGTCCGAACATGGCAATCGAATTGACCGAATCCGCGTTGCCGGTGGGAATGCAGAGAGCAAAGCGGATTGGCCTGATTGACGAAATCATGCCGAATACGTATTCGGAGTTCGTTGAGCGGGTTAAAGCGTCAGCCGAGGGGCTCGCAAACCACAGCAATCACGACAGTTTTTTGTGCGCAAAGGCCAAAGCAAGAGAAACGGATGAAATGACTAAGCCACTGCGAGCTTATCGTGAGGCGGAACTACAAAAAATGTTTAGGCAATTTTATGACGCGGATAGTGACTATCACACATTGCGACGCCGCTTTGTTGAGAAGATCTCGACGTCAGAAACTAGCCGTTGCTTCGCCAAGCTCCGTCGCGACTTCAGCACCATCAAGAGGCCGCGGCAACAGATCAGCAGATCAAGATTCCCCGGGATCGCAACGGAAGTCTTGAGCCCTTATTGATGACCAAATGGCTTACCCTATTGCTCTCGTGCTTCTCAGCCCTTGGCGCGAATAGTCGGCGTCCGCCGAAATAAACCGCAAAGTCGCCGCCGAATGCAATAGATCGGCACGAACTACGAGGCCACAGGAGATTCGCATCGCGCTTTCCTTGTGGAGTCCGAGGCAGACGCGTTTCAACCTTATCCTTCGTAACACTGCGATCGCGTATCCGACGAAAACTCGGTCGGCACGCGTTCATAACAAAGTTTGCGCCGGCTTTTGATTTCCGAAGCGAGGCGAATGCGGTATGATGGAGTATGAGTTTTCGCTCTACTGGGCTCTCAGTCGCAATCTCCTTAATGGTCCTCGGATGTGCCCCCACCAAGCAATACGCGGCCCACGCTGGCGTTGTCGTCCAACGCATTTTTCAGGACCAGAATGACAGCCGCCTGTGGCGTGTGCAAAAGGAACGTCAACAGCGAATCGCGCGTGAAGCCGGCCGGATCGGCTATATTGGTAACGCTGGGCCGGCGTTGGGTTCAACCTACCCTTCCAACAACAACAGATGATAGTACCCAAACCAGGCGGCTGACACATCTGCGCGACGAGTCTTCAGCACTACCCAAGGATGCCGGGCTCGCCTCTCAAAAGAAACCCCTCACCCAAGGGATCGCCATCTCCGCCGGGTTCCGGGACATTTCCGCTTTTGAAAAGAGGTCCGGATGGATACGCTTCGGATTGATGACAAAGGTGGCTATTGTTGGCGCAAACGGATACTCCGGGGAAGAGCTCTGTGCGATTCTCGCCCGTCATCCGCGCGTCAAGATCGCGGCCGTCACATCGCGCCAGTACGCTGGCAAACGTGTGGCGGACGTGCTTGTGAAGCTCGCGGGCGCGCCTGGTATCGGCGAACTACAATTCAGCGAGTCGACACTCGAGAACCTGCTGGGCAGCGGCGCCGAGTTCTTTTTTCTAGCGCTTCCGCATGGGCTGGCGGCGGAATTCGCCGCCCCGCTTATAGACGCGGGAAAGAAGGTCGTGGATTTGAGCGCAGATTTCCGGTTGCATGACGCGGCTGTGTTCCGGGAGTTCTATGGTCACGAACATGGCGCGCCGCACCTTCTTGCGGAAGCCGTATTCGGCATCCCCGAAATTCATCGCGAAGAGATCGCGCGCGCATCGCTGGTTGCCTCCGCCGGATGCTACCCGACAAGCATCCTGCTACCGCTCGTTCCCCTGCTGAAGGCGGGCTTGATAAAGGCCTCGACGATTATCGCGAACAGCGTAAGCGGGGTGAGTGGCGCCGGGCGCAAGGCGGAGACATCGCTGTTGTTCGCCGAATGCCATGAAAGTCTCCGCGCCTATGGCATCCCAAAGCATCGCCATCTCTCCGAGATTGAACAGGAACTGAGTTGGGCCGCCAATGACCAGGTCACGATCACGTTCGTTCCTCATCTGGCTCCCATGAATCGGGGCATACACACGACGGTTTTTGTCGCCCCGGAGGAGGATGTTGACGTCTCCCTGATCGCCGCGTGCTGGAAGGCGACTTATGAGACGGAGGCATTCGTGCGTTTGCCCGATTCCCTGCCCGACGTGAAGAATGTGAACTACACGAACTTTTGTGACATGGCCGTGTGTCACGACTCGCGCACTGGCCGGTTGATCATCCTGAGCGCTCTCGACAACCTCGTCAAAGGCGCTGCCGGTCAGGCCATTCAGAATTTTAATCTGATGGCCGGCTTCCCCGAAGCCGAAGGACTTCTATGATCGAGAAGATTCGCGGTGGCGTCTGCGCGCCCGCCGGCTTTTTTGGCGGAAGCATTCCGTGCGGAATAAAGGATCCGAAAGTTGCGCGCGATGACGTCGCGCTGCTCATCTCGGAGAAGCCCTGCACCTCCGCGGCGACATTCACGACCAATCTCGTCAAGGCGGCTCCCGTCCAGGTGTCCATGGAGCATCTCAAATCCGGAAATATTCGCGGCGTGATTCTCAATAGCGGAAACGCTAACGCCTGCACGGGCGCGAAAGGGCTCGCCGACGCGCGCAGCATGGCGGCCGCGGCCGCAAAACGAACTGGGCTGGCCCCGGAGCAGATCCTTGTCTGCTCCACGGGTCGAATAGGCGTTGCCATGCCTATCGACCGCATCGGAGCAGGCCTAGCCAGTATTCGGCTTTCACGGCGCGGAAGTTCGAATTGCGCAAAAGCAATCATGACCAGCGATACGTTTCCGAAGGAAGTGGCATTCGGTGTCGAAAGTGAGGCAGGCACTTTCCGCATCGGCGCCATCGCGAAGGGCGCCGGAATGATCAATCCAAACATGGCCACCATGCTCTGTGTCATCACGACCGATGCCGCCGTCCCCCAACCTGCCCTGCGCGTCGCCCTGCGCGCCGCTGTCGAGAAATCTTTCAATCGCATCACGATCGATGGCGACATGAGCACAAACGATACGGTCATTTTACTTGCGAACGGCGAATCCGGCGTCAACCCGCCGCTCGCGCAGTTTCAGGAGGCGCTGGACAGGGCGTCGAAAGCTTTGGCCCGAATGATTGTGGAGGACGGCGAAGGCGCCTCGAGGTTCGTTGAAGTAGAGGTCCGGGGCGCCGCCTCCGCGGGGGATGCGCGGCGCGCCGCAGAGGCAGTTGCCAACTCCACATTGGTCAAATGCGCGTGGGCGGGAGGGGATCCAAATTGGGGCCGAATCATGGACGCGCTCGGCTATTCCGGGGCGAGGATGCTCGAGGAGAGGACTGACATTTGGTACGGGGATTTGCCCATCGTCGAGCGCGGCGCGATGTCGGGCACACCCTTGGCGAAACTCAAAGCCGTCGCAGAGAGCAGGGAGCTTTGCGTTAGGATCGATCTTTCCCTCGGTGAGTTTTCGCACACGGTATGGACAACCGACCTCACCGAGGAATACGTTCGGCTCAACCTCGGCGAATGATATGCGAATCCCCCTGACTCCGGAAGCGCGAGCTGAGAGCCTCATCGAGGCGCTCCCCTACATTCAAAGATTTCGCGGGCAAACCTTCGTCGTCAAATATGGCGGCGCGGCGATGGAGGAGGATCAGATCGTTGACCGGTTTCTGAAGGATATCGTGTTCCTTGAAGCAGTCGGCATCAATCCCGTGCTCGTTCACGGCGGCGGAAAGGTCATTACCACGCGCATGCGAGAGCCGGCCTCAAGCCTCAATTCATCAACGGTCTGCGCGTCACGGACGAACAATCGATAGGCATCGTCGAACAAACCCTCGACAGCGAAATCAATCCCAAAATCGTTGACACGATCGTGAAATTTGGCGGGAAGGCGCGCGGCTTCTCCGGAAAATCTGTTTTTATCGCCAGGAGGATCGGCCCGCAGCGCAAGGAGAATGGCGAGCAAGTGGACATCGGATTCGTCGGCGAAGCAACAACGATCGAGTTCAGAAATATTAGTTCCGCCATCAAGGACGAGATGGTTCCAGTTATTAGCCCAATCGGCGCCGATGAGAATGGAATGGTCCTGAATATCAACGCGGACGTCGCGGCAGCCGCGCTGGCCTCAGCCATCCAAGCGACCAAGCTGATCTATGTCAGCGACGTTCCGGGCATTATGCGCGATCCGAGTTCGAGCGATTCCCTGATCCCCACCGTGCATTGCGAGCAAATCGAAGCGCTGAGTCAAGCACAAGGTGATTGATGGAGGCATGATCCCAAAAGTCCAATCCGCCTCCCACGCCTTGAGGAGCGGAGTGGAAAAGGTCCATATGATCGGCGGGAACACCCAGCATTGCCTGCTGCTGGAGATCTTCACGAACTCCGGCATCGGCACAGAAATTGTTACTTAGCGAATAAACGGCCGTTAGCAGAAAGCGATGATCTTCTTCTCGGGAAGCGACGGCTCGGATTTCAAGCTGGAAAAGGCCGCACCAGTTTGATAATTCGCGCTCTATGCCACTTACCCTTCAAGATCTCTACGCCGATCCCAGATTTATCGAGAAAGTCGAGAAATCTATCAAAGCAGAAATCATGAGTTGGACGTTTGAGACCAAGAACCCGGACGCGGTCGATCCGGAGGTGTCACCGATCGCCGTGTCTCTGGGCCCGGTGACGTTCTCGGACGAGGATGAAGAGCGGATACAGGGCGAAGTCGTCACGTCGGCAAGATTCACGGTGACGGGTGAGATAACAGCCAGGACTAGGGTTCGGACGGGTAACGAGGTGACGGAAAACATCACCGAGGAGTTCAATGGCTTCATGAATTTCAGCCTGCCGTGGAGCTGGCAGGCAAGGTCTATTGACTTCGTTATCGAGTCCGTGCAGCTTGCGCTGAACGATTTGCAGCTCTCCTGAGTTGGCGGGATACAGCGGAATCGATGGATTCGTTCGGTTCCTTTACGAGCGCCCTGTAACGATGACGGAAAGGTTTACAATGAGCGCTTAACGTCTCTTGCAGAGGTCAAGCTTCTCGCGCAGAAAGCGTTACGAATAACGAGCCTTTGACAATTGATCTTCCGGCGGATTTTCTTTGTCGGAGGTCCTTACAATTCTTTTCTGTCATCTTGTGGTCATGCTGAAACAGGCCTCATCGATGATCATGTAAGTATCTGATTATATGTAGATTAAGCTTTTCATCCCGCACGCTTGAGAGTCGTGCATTCGATGGGCATGAGAAATGCTGCCACTCATCCTGGCGATAAACCCTGAAGTTATGGGGGTTAAGTGTGAAGCAGTCTCATATAGTCGTAGGTTCCGGTTCGTTGGCGTTTAAGCCGATGTCCGAGTTGAGGCCAAGATTCTCGCCCTCGCTGCTCCTTTTGGACGCAAGAGAATTGCCGCGGGACCGGTCGGAGCTTCCACATCGGTCAGCTGCCGTGGCCATCCTGGCGAACGATTAGAGCTTCACCAGCGTCGTCCTCAACCCTCCGGAGGACGGCGCTCGGTGGAAAGGTTCCTGCGGCGAAGAGCACCAGGGTCCAGCAGAACGACCTTGTCCTTTTCGCCAACCACGCGGGAACCTGGAGGGTCGTCGCCCCGGTCAACGGCAGCAAGGCGGACATTCGCAGGAGTGAGGGTTTTGACACTCGCATCATTACAGCTCCCCTGGAAAGCATCACCGTAGTGCGCTGTGCGGGAAGTCCAGGCTACAGCTATTGATTTAGCCGTCTCATGAACCGGCACCTTTTGCAAACGAAGAGGGTGCCGAAATTCGAGCAGAACCGCAGCCGTGTTGCCGAGTTTTATCTCAACGGCACCTGTCTGGTCAGAGCGTTTCTCAGAGGACGCTTTCGAAGGATCCCGTTTTTCATTTGGCATCTTTGGTGCGCGCTGGCCGGGTGATTCGGCTCCGATTGGAGCTGGATCCTAAGGAATCTCGCTGCGAGGTTACCGTCTACGAGATCTACGGGGATGCCCGCGTCACGCTGCGGCTGGCGTCTCACGGATCTCGAAGACTCCTACGTAAAAGTTTCCCGCCATTGGACGGGTTGCGAGACGGTCGAATCGATGCCAAATACGCGAATGCGGATTCGACGCAGCCCTTTCGCTCGAGAACTCGCGGCTCGTTCGATTCGACCGCTTGGCCTTCGTGCGCTCAGGTCTACAGGGCGCCCCTTTCCTGCCGGGCAAGGACTCCGGCCCAGCGCCTTCCGAACGCTCGTGTTTCTGGCGCTTTTGGCCTCGGCGTCTGCCGAGGAGCTGGTAGTCCCGGGCGGGTTGATAGACATCGAATTCGTCGCCGCTCCGTCGGCGACCTGGCGAAGTGTGGCCCTGAAATGGACCGAAAATTCTGCCCGTGCTCTCTCAAAATATTATGGGAAGTTCCCCGTCCCGCGGACCAAACTCCGTATTACTTCTTGCGGTGGAACTCAACCAAGAGATGGCGTGGCCTATGGCTGGAGGGGTCCGCTCATCACGATCTCGCTCGGGCGCGACGCCACAGAGGCAACTCTGCGCGACGACTGGGAGCTTACTCACGAGATGGTCCATTTGGCGCTCCCCTCCCTTCCCGATCCGCACCACTGGCTCGAAGAGGGATTGGCGACTTACGTTGAACCGATCGCTCGGGCGCGGGCGCTCATCCTGACGCCGGAGCAGGCATGGGCCGATCTCGTCAATGGCCTACCCCAAGGGCAACCGGAAGCTGGCGACCGAGGCCTGGATCGCACGCCCACCTGGGGCCGAACTTACTGGGGTGGCGCGCTCTTTTGCCTGCGAGCCGACGTGGCAATTCGCCAGCGCACGGGCAATCGCTTGGGACTCGAGCACGCCTTACGCTCAATTCTCGCCGCGGGCGGCTCAATAGATCGCGATTGGACTATCGACCGGGTGATTGAGGTCGCAGACCAAGCCGTCGGTGTATCCGTGCTCCACGAACTCTACGATGAGATGGGATCAAAGCCGGTAAAGGTCGATCTCGGATCGCTTTGGCACCAGTTGGGGATCAAGCGACAGGGAAAAACCGTGGTTTTCGACGACACCGCACCGCTGGCCAACCTCCGCAAAGGAATCACGGCAAGCCAATGAGTTGGGCAACCCGGTCATTGCAGGATTTTTCTCGCTGGAGCTCGCCTTCCTAACGCCTGTCTCTTCGGTCATCTCACGTATGTCACCTTCGGGTCATCTCAGTTGGCATGCCGATCCATCACTCGCTTTTGCGTACAATTGGAAAAAATATCATGAAATGTGATTCCTAATATCGGTTGGAGTACTCTGCGTCGTTTCTTGGGCGGTTCAGACGGCTGCGGGTTGCATTGCCGCGTTGCGGTTGCGTTTTGAGAAGGATTTGATTTAACCGGACGATGCCCGTCGAGCACTCCCCCGAGACTAGTACTTTTTTCCTTCACGCGGGCGACACGACCTACGCCATGAAGGTCTTGCCGCAGGGGTATCTGACGCACCTTTACTGGGGACCGAAGCTGGATGCTCAGAATTTGGACTTTGTCCTCCGGCTCCGCGATCGCGCTTTTAGCCCGAACCCGGCCGGTTCCGGGAGGGAATTCAGTCTCGATTCGATACCTCTGGAGTATCCAGTTTATGGAAACACCGATTTTAGATCGCCGGCGCTTGAGGTTTTTCAGCCCGAGGATGGATCGCGCATTTCAGATTTGCGCTTCAAGGATCACGAGATCATCGCCGGAAAACCTGCCCTCGCCGAGCTTCCCGCCACCTGGGTCGAATGCGATGATGAAGGGGCAACGCTTATCGTCGCTCTGGAGGACTCCAAGCTCGGTTTGCGTGTAGAGCTTTCTTACACAGTCTTCACCTCTCTTCCGGTGATTGCGCGATCCGCGCGCATTCTGAACCGCGGAACATTCCCTCTAATCCTCTACCGGGCACTGTCCTGCTCGGTTGATTTTTCGTCGAGCCATACGGAGGCGAGTTTCCTGCATCTTTTCGGAGCGCATTTGCGGGAGCGCGAGATTCGCTGCACGCCGCTTCGTCCAGGCACTCAGCTGATCGAAAGCCGCCGCGGTGCAAGCAGCCATCACCACAATCCCTTTTTTGCACTGACGGAACTGGACTCCAATGAAGATCACGGAGCAGTCTACGGTTTCAACCTGGTCTACAGCGGCAACTTTCTCGGACTGACCGAGTGCGATGCCGACTTTGGATGCCGGTCGCAACTGGGAATTAGTCCTTTCGATTTCTCCTGGAAGCTTGAGCCGGGTTTGGAGTTTCAAACCCCCGAGGCAATTCTCGTATTCTCGACGGAAGGTCTAGGCGGCATGTCGCGCGCCTATCACCGCCTTTATCGAAGCAATCTCTGCCGCGGCGAATGGCGCGACAAGCCCCGGCCGATCGTGGTCAACAACTGGGAGGCAACCTATTTCGATTTCAACGCGGCAAAGCTGGAAAAGATTGCGACCGCTGCAGCGGACCTGGGGATCGAATTGTTTGTGCTCGACGACGGATGGTTCGGACACCGTGACGATGATTGTTCCTCGCTGGGCGACTGGTTCGTGAACAGAAGGAAGTTGCCGGAGGGACTCGAAGATGTCGCGGCGCGCATCAACGCGAAAGGGCTCGGCTTTGGATTGTGGTTCGAGCCTGAGATGATCTCCGCAGACAGCGACCTTTATCGCGCACACCCCGACTGGTGCCTGCACCTCCCGGGCCGGGCGCTAAGCGAAGGACGCGGTCAACTGGTCCTCGACTTCTCACGCGCGGATGTGCGCGAAAATGTCTACAAGCAAATGACCGCGATCCTGCGAGCAGCGCCGGTCACCTACGTGAAGTGGGACATGAATCGGAACATGACTGAGGTTGGCTCGGCGGCGCTGCCGCCTGATCGTCAACGCGAAACGGCCCATCGCTACATGCTCGGTCTTTACGAATTCATGGAGAGCCTGACTCGAGAATTTCCTCATATCCTTTTCGAGGGATGCGCAGGCGGCGGTGGGCGGTTCGATCCGGGCATTCTTTATTACATGCCCCAGATCTGGACGAGCGACAATACCGACGCAATCTCGCGCCTCAAAATCCAGTATGGCACCAGCCTGGTGTATCCGTGGAGCGCCATCGCGGCGCACATCTCGGTTGTGCCAAATCATCAGGTGGGCCGCGTGACACCGTTCAAGACGCGCGGTGAGGTCGCCTTTACTGGCGCATTTGGTTACGAATTGGATGTTTCGATACTCAGTAACGAAGATCGCGCGGAGATCAGGCGCCAGACGGCCTTATACAAACAAGTGCGGCATCTGTTTATGGAAGGCGACCTCTATCGCCTGCGAAGTCCTTTCGAATCGAACGAGGCGGCTTGGATGGTCGTTTCGCCCGCCAGGGACGAGGCGCTGGTCACTCATGTAACGATTCTTTCTCTGCCGAATGCCGCTGATCGCTCTCTAAGATTGAAAGGACTCGACACGGATGCCCAATACCAAATCGGCGATATCACTCACCACGGCGATGCTCTCACGAATATCGGACTGCCCATCCCCTATCCGTCCGGCGACTTCCTAAGTCACGTGTGGCACCTGCGAAAGGCGCCTTGATTTCCCTATACCACGGCGGACTTCCCGTGTGTGTGTGTGTGTGTGTGTGTGTGCAAACCAAAATCGCCGCCGGCCTCGTGTAAGAACTGACATCTCCCAGGTGCTCCTGTGCACGATTCAACTTTGGGGCTTTCCTCGGCGAACTAAGCGAACGCCGTAGGGCTCGATCTCCGTGTGGCCTTCCAGCTCTCGCCCTTCCAATAGATCGAAGACCGTTTCTCCGAAGGTTATCGCCTTTCCTTCGTTGCTGAAATTCAGAAGAAACCAGAGACGATCGGTTTCGCTTGACCGCTCGTTCACCTGAACCTCCGGCGGAATTTCTGCCCAGGCTCCCAGCGGGTCTCCGATCGCAAGAGCATCCAGTAAAGCGGCGACGTTCTGCGGCGTAAAGAAGCTTCCAAAATAGGCCACCCTGCCCCGGCCATGGTGTCGAAGGCTCACCGCAGGTTTGTCGGCATAGTAGTCCGAGGTGTAGGCGGCCAGCGCGGTGACATCGTTGGTCACCGGCGCAAGAACCTCGTTAAAAAACGGGGCCTCAACATGAGCGTTCGAAACCGCAAACCTGATTGTTGAGACCTCGCCCGGGATTACCACTGTAAAATCCTCGACACGCGCCCCTACAAAGTTCTCAAGAAACGCCTTCCCAGGCGCATCGTAGCACCAATGGTTGCGATTCCGGTAGCCGCTCCAGCATCCGAAAACCAGAGTTCCCCCGCTCTCGACGTACTCGCTCAACGGCACGATATCCTCGGCTGTAAGAACGTGTGCGTGCGGAAAAAAGACAATCTGGTGAGCACTCAGGTCTCCGCCCCGCCGAAGGCTCGACAGGGCACGGACGTCGGCGGACAAATGCCTTTCTGCGAGCGCCTGGTAGACTGGCTCGCTCGCTAGCATCGCGATGCTGCCCGGTCGCCCGCTCAATCTTCGCGTGCGACTCGTTGTCGAAGTCGTACAAGATCGCAGCGGGCGAAACGCATCGCGTTCCGGTCAAGGATGCCGCCAAGCGATTGATCTCTTCACCGAGCCTTCTTGCCTCGTCCAGTCGCCACGTGTTCCGCTCGTCGTGGTAAATTAGTCCATTCCAGTGAGCCTCGGAACCGTAAGGGAGCGAACGCCAACGAAAGAACACAATGCCGTCCGCCCCGTTTGCAATAGAGTTCCAGCACCACAGACGCATCTGTCCGGGTCTGGGCGTTGGGTGAAGGTAGTCGGGATTACCGTTCAGGATCCCGCCAATTTGACCGCTTGGCCCGGATTGTTGCTCCAACACCATAAACTTCGACGACACACCGCGCATCCTCGAAAGCAAACGAGACTCCGACCGGTCGCGGAAGGACCTCGGCAGTGTAGGATCGCACACCTTGAACTCGGGATAGGAATCGTACGAGACGAAGTCGACGGCCTCCCGGACAAATCTTTGAAGATCCACATTTGTCATATCCTGAAAGGCGTTGTGGGTGACAAACTGGTGCGGCGCGATCCGCTTAATAATCTCGTATTGCATCGCAGCAAACCCGACCGTCATGTCCGATGTGAATCGATAGAAATCCAGAAGCAGGCTCGGGTTCTGGTAGGTCACTGTAGGCCGCGGCAACCAGACTTGCTCCCAAGCACTGTAGGTCTGCGACCAGAAAGCGGTTCCCCATGCATCGTTCAAGGCTTCCAGCGTCACGTAGCGTTCCCGGCACCACGCGCGGAATGCCTCGTGGTCGCTTTCCGCAAAGCTCACATCCAAATGGCAGTTCAACTCATTGTCGATCTGCCAGCCGATCACCGAGGAGTGATCCCTGTAATGGTTCGCCAGTGCCTCGGTGATCGCCCGCGACTTTTCGCGGTAAATCCCCGAGGTATAGTTGTAGTGGCGGCGAGAACCGTGCCTTAATCGTGTCCCATCGAAGCTCGTGCGGAGTGTTTCCGGATATGTTTCGGTAAGCCACGCCGGCGGTGTATACGTCGGCGTGCCCATGATGGCCTTCAAACCATGCCTTCCGCAAATCTCCAGCGCGCGATCAAACAACGCGAACTCGTAGCGTCCTTCATTGGGTTCCCACACGCTCCATGCTCCTTCGCCCATCCGGACCACGTTCATGCCGGTCGCCGCGATGCGCGAAAGATCCTCGTCCCACCGAGCTTCCGGCCATTGCTCCGGGTAATAGACAACCCCGTAAAGAAACGAGTCGTAGCTGTAGCTCTTCTTCATAATTAGACTGTTGATGATCCGATGCCCGGCCTGACGCACTACGGCGCTACAAGCAACGACCGCCGGAAATGCAGTAATCTACTTGACCGCACCGAGCGTTAGGCCCGCGATAAATTGACGCTGTAAAATGAAGAACATGGCCACGGGCGGAAGCGCTGCGACGACGGAGCCAGCCGAGATGAGCTGCCAGGATGCCAACCACTGACCTCGCAGCGATGCGATGCCGGTGGTTATAGGCTTCACGCTATCGCTCTGGACCAGGACCAAAGCCCAGAAATAGTCGTTCCAAACGAAGGTGAACAAGAGCACCGCCAAAGCTGCCAGCGCAGGACGCAGTAGCGGCAGAATAATATGCCAGAAAATTTTGAACTCGTTGACACCCTCGACGCGAGCCGACTCGATCAAAGCGTTCGGGAGCGTGGAGATGAAGTTTCGCATGAACAGGGTGCAGAAGCCCGTTTGAAACGCGAGGTGGAACAGGATGAGCGCCCAATAAGTGTCGAGAAGCCCAAAGCGCAAGGTCATATTCCGAACCGGCACCATGAGGATCTGGAAGGGCACAAAGTTTCCGCCGACGAAAATACAAAACATGAGCAGATTTCCGCGGAACTTGAATTTGGCCAACGCATACCCGCCGAGAGTGGCCAGCGCAATCGCACAGAAAACAGCGGGAAGCGTGATCACCACCGAGTTGAATAGATAGCGCGCCAATGGCGTCGCCTGGAAGATCTCGATGTAATTTGAAAATTTCCACTCCTTGGGCCAGCCCCAATAGTTTCCCATATTCAACTCCTCGGCGGATCGAATAGAGGTCAACAAAACGGCCAGAAGCGGCAGGAGCCATGCCACCAGCGCGACGACCACTGCCGCATAGTAAAGATACCGTTTGGGCGGCGAAGATCTCTCTATCGGGGCAGGAAACATTAGTGTTCTTCGGTTTTAATCATCCGCCAGAGAAAGAACGCAATGAAAACTGACATGATAAGGAACAGGACCACTGCAATTGCCGCTCCGTAGCCCATGCGAAAATTGGTGATCGATTGCTGAAACATGAAATAAGCCAAGATCGACGAACTGCCGTACGGCCCGCCGTCCGTCATCACTTGCACCAAATCGAACGATCGAAGCGCACCGACAACCGTGATTACGACTGCGATAAATGTCGCGGGTCTGAGTTGCGGCATAATGATATGCCAGAACATTCGAAATCCCTTAGCGCCATCCAGGCGTCCGGCCTCGATCTGTTCGGGATCAACCGCGGTGAGACCCGCAAGGAAAAGAATCATGCAGTAGGAAACTTGCGGCCATAATCCCGCAGCAATGATCGCGAACGTGACCGTGTTGGGATCCGAAAGCGGCGCGATGGCCGGGATGCCGAAGAATCCCAACACGACGTTTAGGAGACCGTGCTCCGGATCGTAAAACCAGGAGAAAACCAGCCCGATGACAACCGATGAGAGGACGAACGGAAAAAAGAACAGCGATTTTGCGAGCCGCATTCCGGGGACCTGCTGGTTGAGAAAAATCGCTAGCGCCACTCCGCCAACTGGCCCAAGCAAAAAGAGGACCAGCCAGTAAACGTTATTTCGAAGGGACGTCCAAAATTGCTCATCCTGAAAAAGCTGCCGGTAGTTGTCCAGACCGATGAATTGCTTGTCGACAGTAATCCCGTCCCATTCAAACAGACTGAGCCAGAAAGACTGAAAGATCGGAATCACCACATAAACGGCGAAGATGATAGCCGCCGGCGCGAGGAAGAGCCACGGCGCAAGGTCATGTCGGCCCACGTGGCGCCGCCTCTTCGGTTGGACAGCACCCGCCTGGCTGGTGACGCTTTGCGAGTTCACGTTATCTTAGATTGAAAAGAGCATTGCGAATCGCAGGCGATCTATTTGGACTGCACCCTTCGCCCGCTTTACTGTGCCGCCTTTTTGTCCTTGAATATCCGCTGTTCGACCTTGTCCAGCCGTTTCAATATCTGGTCGATCCGGTCCGGGAAAGCCATGAATTCCTGAAAGCCTTTCATTCCCTCGGTCGCCATTTCAGGATCCGTATCGCGATCATAGTATTGCGCCGACTTGGCATTCTTCAGAAGTTCGATGCCTGCCAGGAAAAGGGGATCCTCAGGCGGCTTGGCGTTCACGTTTGCAGGCAAGGAGGCGAGCCCAACGGCCATCTTTTCTTGAACTGCGGGAGTGGCAATAAATTCCAAAAACTTGCGCGCACCCGCTTTGTTTTTGGCTTTCGCCGGAATATGCATACTGTCAACCGGAGCATCTTCCCCGGCAGCAACGTCTGCCTTGATCGTCGGGAATGGGAAAAAGCCTATTTTGTCTTTCATATCCGGCGGGACCGCTTGTCCGAGGAAGCTGCCGATCAGAATCATCGCGGCCTTGCCATTCAGGAGAAAGGACAGGCTCTCCTGCCAAGTGTAGGTGGTGTTATTTGGCAGGTAGAATTTGCCGTCCACCAATTCCTTCCACTTTGCGAAGACTGCTTTGACCCTTTCATCCGAGTAGGAGACCTTCCCGTCCATGAGCTCAATGTGAAAATCGTATCCGTTGATGCGCATGTTCAGAATGTCAAACCAACCTGCCGGGGTCCAAACGTCTTTCGTGCCGATCGTAAAAGGGATTATGCCATTTTCCTTGAGCTTGTTTGCCGCCGCGACGAATTCCTCCCATGTCTTGGGAACGGCTATGCCTAGTTTCTCGAAAATGTCCTTGCGATAGAAAACACCCCAGAACGAGTAAGTTGTCGGAATACCCCACTGTTTTCCGTCGACGGTCATGGCCGAAAGTGTCGTCTTGAATTCCTCGTCCCATTTGTTCTTCGTCCAGAGGTCCGAGACGTCGTCGAACAAGCCGCGATCGACGAAAGCCTTCATGCGATTGCCCGAAAACCAAAAGACAATGTCCGGCGGTTCCGTCGTTAGCCAATTTCGAATCGCCGTCTTGTAGCCTTCGTGATCGGTCGTATTGAATACGACCTCCAAGTCGGGGTTTTGCTTCTTAAACTCTTCGACGAGCTCAGTGAAAAGCGCTTTCCCGGCCGGATTGGACTGGTTTGAGTTGATGACCAGCTTATCGGCCTGAACGGTGATCGCAGTTAAAAGTGTAAGCGTTGTGAGAAAGACGAGTGTTTTCTTCATCATTGGTTTGGGGGAGTTGACTTCTTCTGGGAAGGCTGGAAAATGATTTCAAGGATCATTGTCCGCGAGTCACGACGTTGTCATGACGAGCTCGCGCGAGCGATCCTAGCTCGCGCAAGTGGCCCGAAAATCGGCATGCAAAACTCCGCACTCCTCGAATTATTTCGTGCATCGTGCTTGACTTCTGCACCATTCTCTCCCGATCGTCCCAAATTTGAAAAGGAAAAAATGGGATATCGTATGACTTCCCCTCTCTCCTTGGAAAACAACTCCCCTTAACTAGGCTCAGGCGCTTATGGCAGAACTAACCCTGCGAAAGGTAGTCAAACGATTCGGTCAAGTTGAGATCATCCACGGCGTTGATCTCGAAATTCTGGACGGAGAATTCGTCGTGTTCGTGGGTCCCTCCGGTTGCGGAAAATCGACCCTCCTTCGGATGATCGCGGGTCTCGAGGAATTGACGGATGGTGAGCTCCGGATCGGTGATCGAGTTGTCAACGACGTGGAGCCAGCCGCGCGCGGTGTCGCGATGGTTTTTCAGACCTACGCGCTTTACCCGCACATGACGGTCGAAGAGAACATGAGCTTCGGATTGCGCATGGCCGGCCTCCCAAAGCCAGAGATCAAGAAGCGAGTCGACCACGCGGCCGATATTCTGCATTTGACGCCGCTCCTTAGTCGTCGTCCGAAACAACTATCGGGTGGCCAGCGTCAGCGGGTGGCGATCGGCCGAGCGATCGTCCGAGAGCCGAAAGTCTTTTTATTTGACGAACCCCTCTCCAACCTTGACGCCGAATTGCGCGTCCAAATGCGGATCGAAATCTCGAAGCTCCATTATGATCTGAAGACCACCATGATCTATGTGACGCACGACCAAGTCGAAGCGATGACGCTTGCGGACAAGATCGTCATTCTCAATCTCGGCCAAATCGAGCAAGTCGGGAGACCAATGGATCTCTACCTGAAACCGGCAAATCTCTTCGTTGCGGGCTTCATGGGTTCTCCGAAAATGAACTTCCTGAAAATTCGGTCTGCAAGCAGTGATGGGAAGAACGTCCGGCTGGAAGCACCGGATTTCCCGCAGGGGCACGTCATTCTCGAGGCGCCAAATGCCCCTCCGATTCAAAGCGGCAAGGAATTCACTCTGGGAATTCGACCCGAGCACATTGTGGTAAACCAGCAAAATGAAGGCAAAGGGGTGATCGAGATCGAGGTGGTCGAAGTTCTGGGAGACATTACCTATTTGCACGGAGTGACCCCGGGAGGGAATCGCATCACAGTTAGCATCAACGGATTCCAAGAGTATAAACACGGTGATACGATAGGATTCGATTTCGCTGAAAAAGACGCGCATTTGTTCGACACCGATGGCAAGTCTGTCGCCCTCTGACTATCAGGCGCCGAGGCGAGTTGACAGATCGCGAGGAGGCAGCGAGCCGGGCCTCGAAAGCGTCGTAGACGGAACCGTCGAACAGAGGAGTTATTTCCCGGACCACCGGTGAACGAAACGAGTTCTCATTGGAACTATTGTGGAAACGTCTCGATCAGCGACGACTGAACCGGTAAAGCAAGAGGACTGGGAAAACCCGGAGATCCAACGCATCGGCGCGGAAAGCCCGCGTGCAAGCTTCCTTTCTTTTCGCGACCGGGACAAGGCGATGCGCAACGAAGCGGCCGACTCGGAGTGGCTAGTCTCTCTTGAAGGGACGTGGTCGTTTCAATGGTCTCCCGACCCGTGGAGCCGTCCCGTCAATTTCTATCGGCGCGATTTTGATGCGTCGAAGTGGAGCCTACTGAAGGTGCCTTCGAACTGGCAACTCCACGGCTACGGCGTGCCCCTCTACTCGAACAAAACATATCCCTTCCTAAAGGACCCTCCTCATGTGACAAGAACGCCACCCGTCGAGTATACAAGCTATCGCTGGAGAAATCAGGTGGGATCCTATCGGCGCACGTTTCGTGTGCCGGACTCCTGGTCACACCGGTTGACATTCCTTCGTTTTGACGGCGTGGACAGCGCCTATTACGTGTGGGTAAACGAGCAGTTGGTTGGATTCGTGAAAGACAGCCGCACCCCTGCGGATTTTGACATCACTCCTCATCTGCGACCCGGGGAAAATCTCCTTGCGGTCGAGGTCTTTCAGTATTCAGACGGCAGCTATCTAGAGGATCAGGATAAGTGGCGATTGAGCGGCATCTTTCGGGACGTCTCCCTCTGGTCCGCGGACACGCTTTACCTTCGTGACATCGAGGCGAAGGCCGACCTCGATGAGGATTACGTTGAGGGATTCTTCAGCGTCAAGGCAACGCTTCGCAATACGACCGGTAGCGAGCGAATGGTCCAGGTAAAAATCGAGCTCTTAGCCCCGGGTTCGCAGACTGCGCTGCATCAGGAGGTCGTCGAGGTGCTTGTCAGGGGCGGTGAGGAGGGGATCGCTCAATGTTCTGGCACCGTGCCAAATGTCGAAAAGTGGTCGGCCGAATGCCCTGTCCTCTACACGCTCGTGGTCTCACCGCACGAAGCGGGCGGCCAGACCCTGGAAATCGCAACGGTTCATCTTGGCTTCCGCAAGGTGGAAATTCGAGATCGGCAGTTACTCGTCAACGGACAGGCCATTTACATCAAGGGGGTCAATCGAAACGAGTTCCTGCCTGAGAGTGGATATGTTGTCACCAGGGAGTCGATGATTCGCGACCTCGAATTGATGAAGCAAAACAACATCAATACCGTTCGAACCAGCCACTATCCTAACTGCGCGCTGTGGTATGATCTGTGCGATCGCTACGGAATGTACGTGATTGGCGAGGCGAACGTCGAGGCGCATGACATGGGCGCCTTCTCAAATCATGTCCTGCTGCACGAACCAGTCTGGAAGGAAGCTCTCATTGGCCGGCACCGCCGGATGGTCGAAAGGGACAAGAACCACCCGTGCATCATTATCTGGTCCCTGGGAAATGAGTCCGGCAACGGCCCTCATTTCGTTTCCGCCTACGATTGGATCAAAAAACGAGATCCGTCGCGTCCGGTGCAGTTCGAATCAGCCCTTCGAGCGCCCAACACGGACATCTATTGCCCGATGTACGCTGTCCCCGCGGACTTGGAAAGCTACGCAAAAGATCCCGCAGCGGACCGTCCGCTCATCCTCACCGAATATGCGCATGCGATGGGTAACAGCGTGGGGAACTTTCAAGATTACTGGGATATCATCGAGAAGTATGACTTGTTGCAGGGTGGCTGCATCTGGGAATGGTGCGATCTTGCCATCTTCAAAGAACTCCCAAGCGGATCCGGGCGCTACTTCGCTTACGGCGGAGATTTTGGGGACTTTCCCAACGATGGGAATTTTTGCTGTGACGGCCTCGTGCAGCCAGATCGCCGGCCGAACCCCCACCTCCACGAGGTGAAGAAAGTCTATCAGAACGTAAAGATCGACGCGCTTGATCTCAACTCCGGCCGAATCCGCATCCACAATGACTTTTTCTTTACCAATCTGAAGCAGTTCGAGATTCGCTGGGAACTGCGCAAAGACGGCGAAAGCGCCCAGGCAGGCTCGCTCGGCACAATCGATCTTGGACCTCGCCAGTCTCGAGAGTTGACGATTCCTTTGCCGGGCCATTGGTCCTCGGAAACCGGGGAATGGGTCCTCCTTGTCTCGTTGGTCCTGGAAAACGCCACGGACTGGGCTTCGCGAGGTCACGAAATCGCCTGGGAACAGTTTGTTATCGGGAAGCGTGACGGGGCGACACCCCGCGCGCGCAACGCGGAAACTTCGTTGGATGGTCCGCTTCTGCAGCACACCGGTGAAAGCTACATCATAGCTGGACGCGAGTGGACGATGTCATTCGATCGAATGCGCGGCGCGCTGATCTCCTTTATTCATCGAGACCGCGAACTGCTTCGGAGACCTCTGGAGCCGAACACATGGCGAATCCCGAATGATAACCAGATGCGAAATGGCTATCGGGAAATCTACGCCCCGTGGCGCGACGCGATGGCGCGCCGAAGAACACTCGGGATCTCGGCGGTCCCCGACGAAGGCTCTGTTTTGATGCACGTTCGCGCAGAGTTGCCGAACTTGGCCCACTATGACCTAAAATACCGTATCGACGCGAAGGGATCCCTGGAAATCGAAGTGAGTTTCAAGCCATTCTCCGATTCGACTCCCCCGCTGCCAAGACTGGGCCTGATCGCGGGACTGACGGGCGACTTGCAGCGTGTGACCTGGTACGGACGAGGGCCGCACGAAACACATTGGGACCGAAAGACCGGCGCAAAACTAGGACGCCATGAATTGACTGTCGGTGAGTTGCACCATCCATACGTGTTCCCGCAATTGAACGGGAATCGCACCGATGTGCGCTGGCTGCAGCTGACAGATTCGCGAAACGCGGGCATCCGGTTCACTGCGGACACCGTGCTGCAGTTTACCGCCCACGATTACACCGACGAGGATATAGAGAACGCTCGCCACGAGCATGAGATCACGCGACGCGATTTCATCGAGATTCAACTGGACCACCAGCAGATGGGCGTCGGAGGCGACAACGCGTGGGGCGCAGAGGTGCACGAGAAGTATTGGGTGAAGGCGATGCCTTATCACTATAGGATCATGCTTCAGGCAATCGATTGAGTGTTGCCGAACCGGTAGTGCCGCTTCCACTCTGCGTGTTGACGAGTTAGCTCGCCCTTGAGGGCCTGCAACCCTATGAGCGGGTGATTGACTGAGCCGCTCCGGGATCTCTATCACCGGCCCCGCTGCGCTTTCCCAAGTTGGCTGGCGACGGCAATCTGTCTTAAAGTCTGAAAACAGTAGCAAACGAGGCGTGTATGCGCCATTGACACCCCCCCGGGCGCTGGTGCGCCTTCTCAACCGAGGCTTTCGCGCAGTTTTGAACGGGCTCGCCAAGGACGGACATTGCTTCGAGAAGCTGCCGTTCCTGGCTGATAAGAGACCGATCAGCTTTTCCGGCGAAGGCTTAACCTTCACCGACCCGGCGGCGGTTGACGGCCGTCCCTGACTACGCGAAAATGGCCGCATGTCGGGCCTCGAGAAAGCGAAGAGCGACGTGGTCGAGCAGTTCACGGCGCAGGTCGACCGCTTCGTCACGTCCCCGCACGTGAACCAGCCCGAGCCCGTCGCGCGCTACGTCGGGACGGTCGCGCCGCGCGGCGACGAGCGCGTGCTCGACGTCGGCTGCGGGCCGGGGCTCCTTGCGAAGGCATTCGCGCCGCACGTCCGCGAGTACGTCGGCGTCGACCTCACGCCGGCGATGGTCGCGAAGGCGGCCGATATCGCGCGCGCCGCAGGGATCGCGAACGCGCGCTTCGAGGTCGGCGACGCTCTTGCGCTGCCGTTCGAGGCGGCGTCGTTCGACCTCGCGCTCTCGCGCCTCGCGCTCCACCACATGAGCGACCCGCGCCGCGCGATCCAACAGATGGCGCGCGCGCTGCAGCCGGGCGGGCGGCTCGCACTGTTCGACATGATCACGTCCGAGGTCACCGAGGAGTCCGCCTACCACAATCTCGTCGAGCGCTTGCGCGATCCGAGCCACACACGCGCGCTCCCGCCCTCGGAGCTCTTCCACTACGCGGGTCTCGCCGGCCTTGTCGCCGACCGCCTCGAGACAATCGACTACGACATCGACGTGCACGACTGGATCGCGCGCGCCGACCAGCCGGCTGAGGACGCCCGCAAGACGCGCGAACTGCTCGCGGACGCGATCGGCACGCGCCGGTTTGGGGGGCGCCGCGTGTGGCGGGACGATACGGGCAAGCTCTGGTTCACGGTGCGATGGGCGATCGTGTGCGCGACGAAGCGCGCGCGCCGGGGTAGCGGCGCTATCCTGGTGGGGGGCGACTCGATCCGCGCGACGGGCGGGTTCGTGCTGATCGGCGGAGCAATGCTCGCCGGCTCGCGCAGATGCTGACGCCCTTCCCCATCTTCATCGCGGCGGGCGCTTTTGAGACCACGGACTGTCTGATCTTGAAGCGGTGACACGCCCTTGCCGCTACGCGTTCCGCAGCGGTTTCGGATAGCTGTGAGCCGCCAATCGGAAGAACGGCAACGGCCGCCGCGCTCTTTGCGAACTGCCTTTATTCATTGTGCTCAGATAATTCGCTTCCAGTGCATCGGGCACACGCGCGTCAAAACACTTAACAAGCCACACTCGCTTGCATTCCGTTCCCGCTACCCGAAGTGCTCCAGCACCTGCGCTTTACCTTACCTCAACCCCTCGCGTTTTCCTTAACCGAAAACACAACCCGAGAAAAATGGCAGAAGCCGCCATGATATAGTAGCTCGGCGAGATCAGCGAGCCGGTGGCGTGAATCAGCCAGCCAGCCACCAGGGGCGTAGTGCCTCCAAAAAGTCCTGAGCCGACGTTGTAGCCGAAAGCGAAGCCACTAAAGCGCACTGTGGTCGAGAAATGCTCCAGCGCCGCAGTCATAGCAGGTCCCATGAAGCACGCAGCCAGGACAACGAAGCCGACCGCAGCGACGAGCATTGAAACCATACTTCTGCTCGAAAGCAGGACGTAGAAGGGACAGCTAAGGAGTAAGAACCCTATGCATCCGGCAATAAGCAACGGCTTGCGTCCGACCTTGTCCGAGACCCATGCGGGGATCGCGATGAACGCGACGTTGAAAGCGCTTGCCACGTCCAACGCGCATTGCCGCGGCGTGGTCGACGTTGACAAACGATACAAGGTATACCGGCACGAAGGCTCGTCGAAGAGAGGCGTCTCACGCACCTGCGTGCGAATCGCCAGCGCCACGAGCGCAATGAGTGAACCCGCGAAAAGACGGAACGCGCCAGCCCCAAGCTCTCCATAGCCTCAGCGGAGAGCCTTGCCGTCAAGACGGCAACCAGACTAGAGTCCTTGAACCGACGAAGTCGGTACGTGTGAGTCAAGTTTTTCAGGCGGCTTGTAAGCTAATATAAGCATCGATTTCTGTTTGAAGTTTATCAAAGGCGATGTGGAGGCGTGAGTGGTGATTGCGTGATTTGTCATTTAGGATCGAGAGTCCTGGGCGCAGCAAGCGTGCATAGGCGCGCTGATAGAAGACGACCGTGCGCAGTCCTTGGCCTGTCAGGCGGTATCGGTGAGTCTTCTCAATGCGCTCGATCAAGCCGTGCAATCGCAGTCGGCGCAGCTCGTAGCTGACTCGGCCCTGCTTGATCTTGCTTTCCTCCACCGCGAGCATCTGCGCAAGTAATGGCCGCAGCTGGCGGTTACGGAAGCCTTCGACCTGGAGGCATAGCAACAAGAGCACTGCAAAAAGGGCCTGCACGCGCGCGTCGCCAAATCGCAACGCCGAAGCACGCTGGCCCTCAATCTGAGCGGGGGTTTGCAACCTTTCGAAGACATGCGCTCCCACCCGACTGTCGTGGCTGACTTTTTCCAACTCAAGCATCCGGCGGTTGACCCCAAAACCGATGCGACGCATCTTAGGCAGGTTACCCAAGAGGCGGCCTACCCCGAAGTCGTAGGTATTGTTGATGGTGGTTTCTGTGCGCAGGCCCGCACCGCGCCCGCACGTTTTGTGATACTGCTTGAGGTGCGTGTTCTTGTAGTAGACGTGCAGGGAAGGGATCACTCCCTCGGTCACGATGCGCGTCCGACATCGGCCCTCGGCCACAGTGGACTTGCGCAGCTTGCGCGCGAAAATCAACTGCACCGTTTCTGGTCGGCCCAAATCAATGTTCTCCCGGATGACCTCCTCGAAAAACTCCCGCCCATGCCGTGGACGATCCCAAATCTGGGTTAGCGAAAACTCCGCTTGCAGCACTGAGAGTTGGTAACGGTAACCCGCTCGGCGGTCCGCCGCAGGATAGGGGTGTGGCAGTTTGCTCAGCCATTTGCGAAAGAACACCTCGATCTTCTTTTCGCTCAATCCCTCGGCGATTCGCTGTGCCACTGCCGGCTTCTCGCACCTCAAAAGCCCGTTGTCCATTGCCTCAAAGCGGATCCCTGCTTTCTCCAACTGGCTCTTAAGATACTCATGGCCGTTGAGGCAGAGCTTGCCCGTGTAGGGAAAATACGAGCAAAACTTGATGAAGAACGGACCAAAGTCTTCGTCCACACAGTAGAAGTAGTAGAAGTTCACCATCGCCGTCGTGTAATCAATCCACGGAATGCTGCCATCGCCGCTCCCCCATTTCTTGCGCACAGTGCGCGGCACGGTGGCTTTCTCCTGCGCGATGCCGATAAAGACCACCCCCTGGCTCCCCCGGAACTTCTTCAAAGCCTTCTGCATCACCTCATCTTTGCGAACCCCCTTCTCAAAGCGCACAATAGGAACCTTCCTCTCTTGCGCAAAGGCCAGCATCCCTCGGCGAAACCCCTCGCTCATGGCCACCGCATCTTTGGTCGAAGCAAACCTCTGCCCTTTGTAGTGCCGAAAATAGGAGGCCACTCCCGCTGCGCTGCTCAACTGCGGCACGTAGAGGTTCAGATACATTCGGTCAATGCACTCCAACTCAAAAGTCACATTTTCGCTCTGGAGTTCGGCGACGCTCTTGGGTAGATTTTTCATCGGCTCCGTTGGGTTTTGCAACCTGCGCTTTAGCGCAACGCCGCCTCCTTGTTGAGGCTATATTGCGGTGGGCAACCACCGTTCCTTCCCACACGGAGCCACCTTTCTCTCCCCTACATCTCGCTTGGTCTGAGGCTACGCCTCGCTGGGTTGATTCTTGCCGGCAGAGATCTTTGCGAAATTTTGGAGAAGTGCTGGACATAACTCCAGCGAATCAGTCAAACGGTGGCTTGAGTCAAGTTCGCCAGCCGGGGTGAGTTGCCTAATGATCTCATCGAGCGACTAAAGGCCTCCCGATTGAGGCAAAAAATTGTCAGGTGAGGGTTCGGCTTCAAACGCATGGGATAATGAATTCTCGACGAGAAGCTCTACGTCCGGCGGAGGCACCGGATTCGTCTGACCGGTGAGAATGAGAAATGTGCGCAGAGGCTGGCCTGTCCTTTTTCGACGCTCGGCTCTCCCTGACCTCAAAACGAGAGAGGAAGATCAAACTAGCGAACCAATTGGCCGAAGGTCACGGAGAACTCACCGTGGACCACACGCGACCTCAAGTGCCTTGGCTACTATCCACTGACGCTGATTCTGGGCAGGGCCTTCGAGCAGGTCGGACCGGCCAACACAGAAACGAATGCGAGGCGGCTTTTCCAGTTGATTGGCCGCGCCAGGCCCTATCTCGGCATCCGCTGGCAGCAGTCAGGCAAATGCCGGACCCTCGCCTCTATGGAACGCCGGAGCGGCGAACAAGCAAACCGGCGCGGTCAGACAGATCAATCGATCAATCGTCCTGAGGGAGGGAGTCAAATGAATAGCGACAGCGACCTGACCTATGAAGAGGTTCGCGAGATCGTCGTGGGAATGCTGGACAAGTTGGAGCGGAATCTCACCAACCGGCTCTACCACCGGCTACAACAGAGGAAAGGGCGACTGCCCTCGCAGACAGACGGGAGGGAAGATTCCAGTCCAAGTGCTCATTATTGGAAGGGAAAGGAGATGGATCAATGAGCAAGGGTGGCGGCTTGAGCGGAGGCTTGTCAGCGCCAGCAGATCATCTATAATGTGATCTCCCGTCTTAGCGGGAGTTTCGGAGGTTCCTTTTTCCTTAATCTCCGCCTAGGAGTAGAGCTATGTAAGCCTGATTGTCGCTTTCGACTGACTTGCCTTCGCGTTGTGCGATTTTGGCCGCGAATGAGTCGGATGCTGACGGAGAGTTTTCGATTGCGGGGACCCTTTTCCCGCCTTGCTTGAATCGGAGCGCCGCCCGAAGGCGGCCGGGGGTGTAGTGAGCTTGTTTTCTCTCATGGCTCACTAATACAGGGCCGAAGCCCCTGTGTGCGCCGTGTTAGTCTGCCGCGACAAATGCCGCTATGCTAGTTACCATTGCTCCAATCAATGCACAAAGTATAGGCGTATATGGCGTAATATCAGTTATGCTCATGACCATTATACGACTGAGATAGTCGAAACTTGCAGGCTACTGTTGAGTAGATTTCTAGCACGGAAGAAGTTCAATCCGCGCAATATATTTGCGCTGAACAACTTATAGTGCAATGATCGGAGGGCACCTCGCTGGGCACTGAGCGGGCTGCAGGGAGATCTCTTCCAGTGGTAATATCGACCGCAAACGTCGGAAAAGGAAGAGCCAGCACCCGGATTCGAACCGGGGACCTACTGATTACAAACCAGGAGAGGCGTATCGCCGGTAGTTTAGATCAGGCACGACTCGCCTTTCGGCGCCCTGTATAGTGTCTCTTCGATCCATCGCTGAGATTGCGATCGCTAGTGTGCAAGCCGATCAATCTCTGATCCCGGAGGAGGTTGCGCCCACTGGCGAAGCTCGCCCCTTAAAGCCCATGCTTTCCACAATCCTGAAGCTCGCGATGAGGCTCCGCCCGATTCGCTTACCGCACTCCCCGGCAGTTTCGCATCTCTACTAGCAGAACATGGCAGTCGAACGTGGCTGAACAGTCTTCTACGGTCACCCAGGGATCGCCTCTGAACCAAATATGGCTTTCCAGGCGTTCCTGCTGCTGGGTCTTCGCAGGACTTCGCGATATCCAACCAAAAGAGGTAATGCCGAAAAATCGCGGCCACGCCCTGGTGGCAACTCTTTCGGGTCACCGTCGCGCCCGCAACCCAAAAAAGCCGGTGTTGACTTCCGGCCCTCTTTTGCCACTCTGCGCCCATGGAAACACGTGACTCCGGGCCAACGCTCCGGAGGCCAAAAGCGATTTCCTATCCAAATAGGGTGCAATTCACAACGAGTCACACCAATCGTTGTCAGTTGCGCAAGCTGGCTCTCAACTGCGTTCGATCCGAAGTCTGACTGACTGAGGTTAAGGAGAATATCTTAATGTCAACAGAAGATAGGGCTATTTACTTGACTCAACCTACTCAACATCTTGTGGCCGCACCAGCCTTTCGTAGGTCGTCGGGGCGATCTGGAGCGCGTGCTGTGCCAACCGGAAGAAGAGCTTGCCTCGCGAAGCCGACTTTCGCCGGTTGAAACGGAAGACGAATTCGTTGAGGTAGTCGTCGAGGTGTTGGTAACCGATAGCTCCCTGATGGGTTCCGAGCATCCATCGCTTGAGCAGAGAGACCGCTCGGTGGACTCTGGGCAGTAAGTGTTCCCCATCCTTGAGGCGGTGCTGGACGTGCCGGTGGTGGATATAGCCTTTCATCTCGCGGTAGGAATTGAGCCCATCGGTGCAAACTGTGCTTCCGGGTTCGACCGACGATCGGATAAAGCCATGAAGCGTTGCGCGATCGAAATCGGGGATTCGTGCCATGCGAAGGCGCCCGATGCCTTTGCCATCCTGCTCGGCGGCGACGACAATGAGCGCCAGGCATCCGAACAATTCTACGCAGCATTGAACCGTTTTCTGAACGGCGATACTGAGCCAATGATGGAGGTCTGGTCGCATGACAACGATGCACCCGGCCCCTGGTCGACAAGTCGGTTGGGACATTCGCGGAATGTAAGCACCGGAAAATGCCGGACTTCCTTGGAAATGGTCTCACCTATGGTCTTATCTGACCGAAGTGGGTCCCATAGTCCGTCGAATGGCAATAAGTGGGGGCGAGGGGAGTCGAACCGTCTCAGACCTCTGCAAACCGCGCTAAATTGATGCTGTGGCTCAGAGTAAACTTGATTTGCGCATCATCGAGTGGGGTTCGCTTGGTCTAGTTTTGTCTCAGATTGTCACGCAGAATTGGGTCCAAAGATCAGCGCGAGGCGCTCGTGCGCATGGCTTCGCCATCGTCCACGCGGCCGACGCAGCCTGGTCCAGCGAGCTTCTCCCTCGTAAATCGAAGGCTTGTTGAGTTATCCTGGCAGATCCATTCTGTTGAAGGGACGGTCCATCAGCTTTCCTCGCAAGTTCGCGTTACAATAGAAGCGGTGGCCCGGATGTATCATCACAATTTATTGCATTGATAGTTACCCTCCGTAAAAATCACCCGTGAGCCGCTCGACTTTCGAGACGTATGCTTTGATGTCACACTTCCGTTCGAGGCCGCGCGCGTTCATGTAGCGCACTTTGCCGAAGATCGGGCGCTCGCCCCAGGGGCGGTCGTGCTGGCCGAAGACCCATGCAATGTTCGCGAAGGAATTCGCGTCGCGGCCGTCGAGGAAATACCGGTTGTTGATCGCGAGCGCAGCGGCGAACGCCTCTTCGGGCGTCGCGCTCCATTCGAGGATCTTTTTGCCCCAATACATGCGCATGTAGTTGTGCATGTAGCCGGTGTGCCGCATCTCGCGCATCGCGGCGTTCCAATACGGATCGTGCGTTTCGGCGGCTTCGAGTTGGGCGCGCGTGTAGAGGTATGGCCGCGGATCGGCGCGATGTTCGGTCAGCGTCTGGCGCGCCCACGCGGGCAAGCTCTCGTAGCAATCGTAGTCGTCGCGGAAGTGGACGAAATTCATGGAGAGTTCGCGGCGAACGAGCAGCTCTTCGATGAAGGTCGCAACGTTGTCGCCGGCCTCCGCGCTGTGCTTGCGTGCTTCGAGCGCCAGCCATGTCGGGGAGATTTGGCCGAAGTGCAGATACTTGCTCATGTGCGAGACGTCCTCGGTCTGCGGCTGATTGCGGTGTCCGGTGTAGGTGGCGAGCCGCTCGGCGAGGAAGCTATGGAAGAGTTTCTCCGCCGCGCCGGTGCCACCGCGGAAAAAGCGCGTCACCGGCGAGATCGACTGTTCCAGCTTCAAGGTGCGCGCGAGTGCCTCGGGGTCGCGCAGCTCGAGCGAGGGCGGCAACTTCAGCCGATCCGCACGATGCCGCACCTTCGCGGGAATTAGCTCCTGCAGATACTCCGCGAGCTGCCGCTGAATGCGCGGGCGCAGCGCGCGCGCGGCAAACTCCGCCTTCTGCGAAGCGGCTTCCACCGGCACGATAACGTCCGACTCCACCTGCACGACGCGGCACTTCGCCTCCGCCGCGACTTCGCGCCGCCACGCGCGCTGATGCCGCAAGTAACCGCGATCGCACACCACCGCGGACGCGCGCGCCGCGCTAACTCGAGCGCAACACGCGCCGGCGGCCCGGCTGTGGGTAAAGCGCGCGCAGCTTCTCCGTGCGATATGCGAATATTCGCGCCACATCGTGCCGCACGAGCAACCAGTTGATCAACGCGCCGCCGGGCACGGCGTAACGCACCCGGTCGATCGCGACCGTTCCGCCATCGCGTTCTTCAAAAAGGTGTTCGTGCTGCCAAAGGCGGTAGGGGCCGCGACGCTCTTCATCGACAAAGCGATGCGGCGGCTCCCACGCGGTGATCTCGCTCTGCCAGCGCAGCGGGATGCCGCGCACGCGCAGGCGGTAGTCGATTAACAAACCCACGCGCATTTCGAGCGGGCACGGGGTGAGAATATGAAAGTTGAGCTGCGGTGGAGTGAGCAGCTCCAGGTTCCCGGCGTCCGCGAAAAACGAAAAGACCTCGCCGAGCGGGCGCGGAAGCCAGAGTTCGCAGCGGAATTCGTGCGTGCGCATCAGTTGCTTGGGCTCTTGCGCGGTTGCGCGCGACGCAATCCGTCGAGCTGATCGCCAAATTCTTCGATGCTCTCGGCATAGAGCGCGCCGATGCGAACGAGCGTCTCGAAGTAGCCGCGGGCCGCGCGACCGCCCGCGAAAAGTCGCGTGCTCGCGGGGAGCAGGCCCGCGAGTTCCGTGAGTTCGCGTGCGAGCTGCGGGTCGTCTTCGGGATAGACGATGCTGAGCGCGACGGCGGCGGCTTCGTTGCGCAATGCCGCCCCGGCAATCTCGTGCGCGGGCAGGCTCGGACCCAAGTAGATCGGGCACCACCCGAGATTCGCGGAGGTCGCAGCAGCCATGACCGCGCCGAGCTCGTGGAGCTGGCCGATGGGCGTCGCGACGATGATGCGGGGCGCGTTGAGGGGCGTGGCAAATTGACGTGTCAGTTCGCCGAGGAAGACCCTCACGCTCGCGGTGAAAAAATGCTCGTGCGCAGCGGTGAGTTCGCCCGCCCGCCAACGTTCGCCGATCTCCTGCGCGAGCGGCGCGACGGCCAGCCGCAGCAAGCCCTGATTCCCGAGGTTGAGCAGCGCGCGCCGGAGCGTGTCTTCGAGCGTGGGGCCATCGAAGCGCATCGTGGCGGCGAGCGCCTCGTCGCGGAATGGTGCGGCCGGGTCGTCATGGGCCTGGCTCTTCAAAACCCGCGCAGCGGGTCGTCGATCGGCCACCAAGTCCCGCAGTTGCTCCGTCGGCAGCGTCGCGATTTTCCCGATTCTGTGACCGCTGCGCACGGCCCGATTCAGCATCGCGAGCCGCTCGATTTCCGACTCGGAATAAAGTCGGTGCTTCCCAGGTGAACGCTCCGGGTCGATCGCGCGGTATCGACGCTCCCAAGCCCGGATCACGTGCGGTGTCAGCCCACTGCGCTCCGCAGCTGCTTGGATGGAGAACGAAGAGGCCACTGCTGCCCAATACCTAGACCTATATTCGACACAAGCAAGAAAAACTTTGACATTGCACCAGTTTATGTCGAAGCTTTGCCGACCAATAATTAGACATATATTAGACATTAACGGGCGAAAGCGCCGCTGCAGTTCCAGAAACGCAATGCCTCTCTTCCCCAAAAACCTCGACACAAACGCCCGGGTCATCCGCGGCATCGCCGGCCTCGCAATGTGCGTCGTCGCAATCCTCATCTGGCCGCAATCGCGAGTCGCTGGCATCAACCTCGCGCTGTCGTCCGCGTTCGTGGCTTTCGAAGCCGCGCGCGGTTGGTGCGCCCTCCGCGTGCGGCGTGAAGACGAAATTCTGACTCGCAACCTCACCCGCGACCCAATCTAGTGAGCAAAGACGTTATCATCATCGGCGCCGGTCCCGGCGGCCTCGCCTCGGCCATTCTCCTCGCCGCGGCGGGAGTGAAAGTGAAAGTCCTCGAGCGTCTGCCGACCGTCGGCGGGCGCACGTCTTCGATCGAGGCGGAAGGGTTCAAGTTCGACCTCGGGCCCACGTTTTTCCTCTACCCGCGGGTGCTCGAAGAAATCTTCGCCACCGCGGGCACGTCGCTCCGCGCCGAGGTGGAAATCGTGCGGCTCGATCCGCAATATCGCATCATCTTTGGCGAGGGCGGCGAGATTCACGCGACGCCGGATATCGCGCGCATGGAGCAGCAGATCGCCTCGATTGCGCCGGGCGACGCGCCAGGTTTCCACCGTTTTCTCGACGAGAATCGCACCAAGCTCCAGCGCATGGAGCCGTGCCTCGGAATGCCGTTCCTCGGCTGGCAAGACCTCATCAACGCGCGCCTGCTGAAGATGCTCCCGATGCTTCGCCCGCATCAGTCGGTGGACACTTATCTCGGCCGCTTCTTCCGCGACCCGCGCATCCGCCTCGCGTTCTCCTTCCAATCGAAATACCTCGGCATGTCGCCGTTCCGCTGTCCGAGCTTGTTCTCGATTCTTTCGTTCCTCGAATACGAATACGGCGTCTTCCATCCGATCGGCGGTTGCGCTGCGCTGAGCGTTGCGATGGCGCGCATCGCGGAACGGCTCGGTGTGGAAATCCGCACCGATTCGCCTGTCGAGGAGGTGCTCTTCGAGGGCCGGCGCGCCGTCGGCGTGCGCACCGCAGCGGGCGTGGAGAAGGCGGGCGCGATCGTGATGAACGCCGATTTCGCGCGTGCGATGAAGCGCCTGGTGCCCGACCGCCTGCGCCGCCGCTGGACGGACCGCAAGATCGCCCGCAAGAAATTTTCCTGCTCGACCTTCATGATGTATCTCGGCGTCGAGGGCGAGTTCGACCTGCCGCATCACAACATCCACATCGCCGGGGATTACCCGCGCAACCTCGACGAGATCGAGAACCAACACGTCCTCTCCGACGATCCCTCGTTCTACGTGCAGAACGCGTGCGTCACCGATCCGACGCTCGCGCCGCGCGGCATGAGCGCGCTTTACGTGCTCGCGCCGGTCACGCACCAGCATCCGAACGTCGATTGGTCTCGCGAGCGCGGGCCGTTCCGAGAGAAAATGCTGCTGCAAATCGCCAAGGCTGGCTTCACCGATGTCGAGCGGCGCATCCGCTTCGAGCGAATCGTGACGCCCGACGACTGGGACGCGAAATATGAGATCCATCAGGGCGCGACCTTCAATCTCGCGCACAGCCTCGACCAGATGCTGCACCTCCGGCCGCACAACCGTTTCGAGGATGTCGATGGCATTTACCTCGTCGGCGGCGGCACGCATCCCGGCAGCGGTCTGCCGGTGATCTTTGAATCCGCGCGCATCAGCACCCGCCTTCTGCTCGCCGACCTCGGCGTCGCGCCAACCACCGACGCACTGCGCGTCTCGCAGCTCGCGCCGCTTGACCTGGAGCCCGCGTGATGACCACGACGAACGAGCTATCCATTCCGCCTGCGCTTGAGGCTCGTGCGGAAAGGCGCGTGCTCCAGGCGCGTTGGGCGCTCACCCCGATTCGTGAACGCCTGCGTGTCGTCTGCGAACTCCGTCATCTGATCGCGGAAAATGCGGACGCGCTTGCCGTTGCCGCCGGAGCGGTGAGCGGTCGTCCACTCGCCGAGAAGCTCGTCTCCGAAGTCCTACCGCTCGCCGATGCGTGCCGCTGGCTGGAGCGCAATGCCGGCCGCGTGCTCTTGCCGCGTCGCTGCGGCAAGCGTGGCCGTCCGTTTTGGCTGCAAGGCGTTTCGTTCGATGTGCAGCGGCAACCGCTCGGTGTCGTGCTCGTCATTGGGCCGGGAAACTATCCGCTCTTCCTGCCCGCAGTTCATTCGCTGCATGCACTCATCGCGGGCAATGCCGTGCTGCTCAAACCGGCGCCCGGCACGCGCGAGGTCGCGCTCGCCTTTTCGAACCTTGCGCTCGGCGCCGGCCTCGATCCCGCGCTGCTCACTATTCTGCCCGAGAGCGTTGAAGCCGCGCGCCGCGCCATCGCCGACGGTGTGGACAAAGTCATCTTCACCGGCTCGTCCGAAAACGGCCGCGAGGTCCTCTCCGCGCTCGCCGGGACAAACACTCCGTCCGTGATGGAACTCTCCGGCCAGGACGCCGTTCTCGTCCTCGCCGACGCCGATCTCGAGCTTGTCGTGCGCGCGCTCCGATTCGGCACGCGACTAAACGCAGGAGAGACGTGCATCGCGCCGCGCCGGCTCGTCGTTGTGCAATCCATCGCCGACGATCTGCTCGCACGACTCTCCGCCGCTCACGTTCCGCGTCTCCTCATTGAGCGTGTCCGCGACGATGCCACCGCCGTGCATCGGGCGAACGCCGCAGGCTTCGCGCTCGGCGCTTCCATTTTCTCCGACGACATCCCGAAGGCGCGCGCACTCGCCGCACGCATCAAGACCGGCTTCGTCCTCATCAACGACCTGATCGTCCCGACCGCCGATCCCCGCATGCCATTTGGCGGCGTGAAGGCCAGCGGCTTCGGCACCACTCGCGGCGACGAAGGCCTGCTGGAGATGACCTTTCCGCATGTTGTCGCCGTTCGGCGCGGTCGCATGCATCCGCATTTCGACGCGCCCGCCGATGGCGATGCGCACCTTTTCACAACCTACATCCGCGCCGCGCACGGCCGGCATCGCTTCGCTGCAATCCGCGAGTTCGTCGCCGCGCTCATCGAGAAATCCAAACGCAGAAAGCTATGAAACCCATCGGCATCATCGGCGGCGGACTCGCCGGCCTTTCCGCAGCCTGCGTGCTCGCCGCGCGCGGGCGCAAGGTCATGCTCTTCGAGCGCAACGACTGGCTCGGCGGCAAGGCCGCGCAACTCCGCGGCGACGGCTTCCGCTTCGACATGGGGCCGACGATCGTCACGATGCCGTCGGTGCTGCGCCGCATCTTCAGCGAGGCCGGCGCGCGGCTGGAGGATTACCTCGACCTCGTGCGGCTCGACCCGCAGTGGCGCTGCTTCTTCGACGACGGCTCGACGCTCGACCTCGCGCAGAATCCTGACGCGATGGCGCAGACGCTCGACGCCTTCGCGCCCGAGCACGGATTCCGGCGCGCGCTACCGCGAGTTCATCGACTACAGCGAACGCGCTCGACGGCATCTCGCAGCGCCACTTCTTCTACAAGCCGATCGGCGGCCTGCGCGACATGTTCGAGTGGAAGGCGTCGTTCGATCCGAAGATGCTCGGCGACGTGCTCGCGATGCGCATGGGCCGCTCGGTCGCCGGCACCGTGCGCGCGTTCACGCCCGACCCGCGCGTCGCGCAGATGATCGACCACTTCACGCAATACGTCGGCTCGTCGCCCTACGGCTCGCCCGCCGTGCTCTGCGGCATCGCGCACATGCAGACCGCACGAAGGCGTCTGGTATCCCGATCGGCGGCACCCGCGCCGTGCCGCGCAGCGCTCGTGAAACTGGCGACGCGAGCTCGGCGTCGAGTTCCGCACCGGCGCGAAGATCGAGAAAATCCTGTCGCGCGGCGGCGAAGTCACGCGGCGTGCGCACCGACGACGGCGAGGAGAGTCGCGCTGAGCGCCGTCGTGTCGAACTGCGACTCCGTGCGCACGCATCGCGAGCTGCATCGAGCGGCGCCGCCGGCGTGGCCTTCGAGCGCCGGCGCAAATACGAGCCCGCATGCTCCGGCGTCGTGCTCTACCTCGGCCTGAACAAACGCTACGAACACCTCGCGCATCACGACTTCGTCTTCAGCCGCGACCCGCACGAGGAGTTCGACTTCATCTACAAAAAAGGCGAGCCCGCGCCCGACCCGACGTGCTACCTCGCCGCGACGACCTTCACCGAGCCCGGCACCGCGCCGCCGGGCGGCGAAGCGCTCTACGTGCTCGTCCACGCGCCGTATCTGCGGCCGCATCACGATTGGAAGCGCATGCTGCCCGTGTATCGGCGCGTCATTTTGGAAAAGCTCAAGCGCACCGGGCAATGCCCGATATCGAGTCGCGAATCGTCTTCGAGCGCGCACTCACGCCGCAAGACATCCACGACCGCTACCACGTGCTCAACGGCGCGATCTACGGCCTCGCCAGCCACGGCAAATTCCTCGGGCGCATTCAAGCCCGGCAACCGCAGCCCCGATCTGCGCGGGCCTCTACCTGGCCGGCGGCGCCGCGCATCCCGGCCCCGGCATGCCGATGGTGCTGATGTCCGGCTGGATCGCCGCCGACACGCTCGACCGCGACACGGCGGCCACGCAGTCGCGCGAACTGGAGATGGCCGGATGAAAACTCGCGACGCGAGAAAAACCGCGCGCCGGACAGCCGCACGTCTCAGCCGGCGTGATGAACGTCTTCGCCGCCTACAGCCGTCGCTACGTGCGCCGCCATTTTCACGCCTTCCGCATTCTGAAAAGCGGACTGCCGCCGCACGGATGCCGCGCGCCCGCTCGTGATCTATCTCAACCATGCCGCGTGGTGGGACCCGCTCGTCTGCCTGCTCCTGTCGCGCGAATTCCTCCCGGGCCGCACGTCGTTTGCGCCGATCGACGCGGCGATGCTTGAGCGCTACGCTTCTTCAAGCACCTCGGCTTCTTCCGCGTCGAACAAGAGTACCACGCGTGGCGCGCTCAGTTCCTGCGAATGTCGCACGCGATCCTCACCTCGTCGGCGCAACGCGCTCTGGCTCACGCCGCAAGGCCGCTTCATGGACGTGCGCGAGCGCCCACTTCGGCTCCGGGATGGCCTCGGCGCGCTGGCGGCGCGCGAGTCCGGCGTCGCTTTCGTCCCGCTCGCGATCGAATATGCCTTCTGGACCGAGCCGCGCCCGGAAATCCTCGTCGCGTTCGGCGAGCCAATCGTGCCGAGCGATGAAGCGCCGCAGACCGCCGCGGAGTGGACTCGACGTTTCACCGACGCACTCGAAACAACGCAGGACGAACTCGCCGCGCGCTCCTGCCGCCGTGAGGCCGCCGAGTGGCGCACGCTGAATCGCGGCAAGTCTGGCGTAGGCGGTATCTACGACGCCTGGCGCTGGCTGCGGGCGCGGATGAGCGGCGAAAAGTTCGTACCCGAACATCACACTGAGGTCGCGCCATGAGACTCCCGCTCTTCGCCGTTATCCTCCTCAAGGCAGCGATCGCCGAGCCGGTGGAAAAGCTGAGCGATTTCGAGCTCACCGACCAGGATGCCAAGACGCGGAGCTACCGCTTTCCAAAAGCGAAGGTCACCTTGATGACCGTCGCCGATCACAAAGGCTCCGATCAGCTCGCGCCGTGGATTCAAGCGCTCTACGACCGCTACAGAAAACGCATCGACATCGACGGCGTGGCCGATGTCTCGATGATTCCGGAGCTCTTCCACGGCATGTTTCGCGAGGCCTTCCGCAAGAAACTCACCTACTCGGTAATGTTGGATTGGGAAGGCGTCTCCGAATCGCTCGCCGCCGAACTCAAGCCGCTCGGAATCAAGGTGACGATTGTGCAGCCCGGGCCGTTTCGCACCGACTTTATCGGGCGCTCGCTGGATCGCGCGGGAAGCCACATCGCCGACTACGATCGCGCAAGCGGAAAGTTCCTGCGCTTCCTCGAAACGATGGACGGCAAACAGCCCGGCGACCCGGATAAGGCGGCGGAAGCGATCATCGCCGCCATCGAATCGACGCGCCGCCGCTGCGGCTCGTCCTCGGCAAATACGCAAACGACAAAGTGCGCAGAAAACTTACGACAACCGAAACAGAACTCCTTGCCCATCGGCCTTTCGGCCGATTATGCCTACACACCATGAAACAATCCACAGTCCTTATCACCGGCGCGACCGGCTATATCGGCGGGCGGTTGGTGCCGCGGCTGCTGGACGCTGGTTATCGCGTGCGATGCCTTGTCCGCGACGCGACTCGCTTGCAAGGCCGGGCGTGGCGAGACGGCGTCGAGACGATCGAAGGCGATGTGCTGCGGCCGGAATCGCTCGCCGACGCCATGCGCGACGCCGCTGTCGCCTATTATCTCGTGCATAGCCTCGGCGCGGGGGCAGATTTTTCCGAACGCGATGTGCAGGCCGCGCGCAACTTTGCTGCCGCTGCGAAAAGCGAAGGAGTAGAACGGATCATCTACCTCGGCGGCCTCGGCGACCCCGCCACGGATCTCTCCGCGCATCTGCGCTCGCGGCATCAGACAGGCGACGCGTTGCGGGAAAGCGGCGTGCCAGTCACCGAGTTTCGCGCGGGAGTGATCGTAGGATCGGGCAGTCTGTCCTTTGAAATGATCCGCTACCTCACCGAGCGGGTGCCCGTGATGATCTGCCCGCTCTGGGTGTATACCCGCATCCAGCCCATCGCCGTCCGCAATGTGCTGGACTATCTCGTGGAGGCATTGCGCGTCCCTGCGAGCGCCGGAGAGGTCGTCGAGATCGGCGGCGCCGACGTAATTAGCTATGGCGAAATGCTCACCTTCTACGCCGAAGTCCGCGGGCTCCGGCGCTGGCTCGTTCCGGTGCCTGTGCTGACGCCGAAGCTCTCATCCTACTGGGTCCACTTCGTCACCCCGATTCCCGCGAGCATCGCGCGGCCGCTCATCGCCGGACTGCGGAACGAGATCATCGTCCGCGATGATCGGGCGCGACGACTTTTCCCGACAATTCAGCCGCTCGACTATCGCACCGCGGTGAAGCTCGCGCTGGAAAAGCTCGACGCCCGCTCCGTCGAGAGCGCATGGAGCGACGCACTCTCCGCCAGCCACCGCGGCGCCCCGCCCGTCGCCCTCACCACGCACGAAGGCATGATCATTGAGCGCCGACAGGTGGCCGTGAATGCGCCACCGGACGCGATCTTCCGCGCGTTCACCGGCGTGGGCGGCACGCGCGGATGGCTGTATCTCAATTGGACGTGGCGCCTCCGCGGCGCCTGCGACCGGCTCTGTGGCGGCGTGGGAATGCGGCGCGGCCGTCGAGATGCCGATGAGATCCGCGTGGGCGAGGCGCTCGACTTCTGGCGCGTCGAAGCCATCGATCCGGGACGCATGATGCGGCTGCGTGCGGAGATGAAAGTGCCGGGAAGAGCGTGGCTGCAATTTGAAGTCAAAGCTCAAGACGGCGACTCGCGCCCACTTCTTATCCAGACCGCATTCTTTGCACCAAAAGGACTTTTCGGATTCGCCTACTGGTATCTCCTTTACCCGATCCACCGCATGATTTTCGGAGGCATGATCCGGCGCCTCGCCGAAAGCGTCAGGACCATCGCCCCTTCACGCCCCACCCCTGCTTGACAAAATACGGGATCACGGAGCCAGGCGCTTATCAGATTTCGCGAGATCTTCGTCCTCGTGCGACTATCGCCGCAGCCTGATAGTCGTTATTTATGGAACCTGATTCCGCGAAAGAGCTCGAAGCCGAGATCGAGCTCTTGAAACGAATCAAAGCGCGCATCCGTCGCGGGATGATGACGCTACGGGATATGATTGGCCCGCAATTGTAGAGTCCCCCGCGGGAACAGAGAGCGGCCACAATCGAGCCGCTCTGCTTACGCCGCGACGCGATCGGTAACCTCGCGTTCGCGGGCGACGAGCCAGAGCGGCTGGCCCGCGTCGTCGAAGATCGGCGTGATCGCGATCTCGACCCAGTAAGGGGTTCCGTTCTTATGGTAGTTGACGATCGTCTCGCAGCACGGCCGGTATTCGTGCACCGCGCGCTGCATCCGCTCCGCCGCTTCACGATCGGTTTTCTCGCCTTGTAGTATCGGGCCGAGCTTTTTCCCCCGCAGTTCTTCGAGCGTGTATCCACACATGACGCTGAATGCCGGGTTGATCCATTGCACCATGCTGTCCGGGCCTGACATCACCAAAGCTTCCGACGTGGCCTGCTGCGGGCGATCGGCAACCGCGTCGAGAATGCGCGTCTTTGTCGCCGGCGAAGGCCCCGCATCGCCTCGACGCAGCGTGGCAAGCGTGATGGCGGTACCGATCTCGGCTAGTCCCCATGCGAACTCACGAAGCTCGTCATGGAACTCGATGACGAGTTCAAACTGCTCCCGCTGCTGCGCCGTCATGACCCCCGCAACGTAGAGCGCCGCTTGTTCCTCAAGGAGTTCACTAAGCATTAGGAAGAGAAATCACAAAGTCGAGTATTCATCCGATGCTACGTTTGCAAGCTTCAACCGGATTCTCGGAGGACGCCATTTTTTGCAAGCCCTCGGGCGAGCCGCAGGCGATCCAAAAATCGATCGTGAACGTTCGGCGGCGCAATTCGGATGCGTATGTAACACGAATTTAGCGAATTAAAGTCGGCATCCAGTGGCGAGCCAACGGCGTTCCGTTTCGTGTGGGGGCAACATAACCCTCCGCATCAAAACAACAAACCGAATCAAACTCATGAGAAAAATAGCGTACATTGCAGCAGCCTTTGCTGCACTCTTGCAAGTAATACCACACAGCCTGTCGGCAGCCGAGGAGAAGACCATCGTTAAGGTCGCCGCCGGAGCTGGACAGTTCAACACCCTCGTCGCCGCAGTGAAGGCTGCGGGACTCGCAGATACCTTGAACGGCAAAGGGCCCTTCACCGTTTTTGCGCCCACCGACGAAGCCTTTGCCAAGCTCCCGAACGGCACGGTCGAGAACCTGCTCAAGCCAGAAAACAAGGAGCAACTGGTCGCCGTGCTGACCTACCACGTTGTTCCAGGCAAAATAATGGCCGAGGACGTTGTGACGAGTGATGCCAAAACCATAAATGGCAAAAAGCTCTCCATCAAGGCCGACGCCGGTAAGGTGAAGGCCGGTAGCGCGAATGTCGTGAAGACCGACATCGCCGCAAGCAACGGCGTCATCCACGTCATCGACACCGTCCTGATTCCATAACAAACCTTCCGAGCCGTGCGGCGCTGTCATTCCGAGCGCCTGCACGGCCCCTTCTTTGCGCACGGATCAACTCTATCCCGCTCAAACGCGTATACTCGCGCTTGCAGCAATCGGTCCTGGCGATCATGTGTTGGATATCGTCACCGGTCTCGTGACATTTCGAGCAGCAGAAATGACCGGACGGAAGCGACGCGTGGTCGGAGTGAATATTTTCAACGAAATGGCCGATACCAGATACCGGGTGAGTTTGTCGCCGTCTCCGGAAAGAACGATTAGGCTAAGCAAAGGCTAAGCACCCTTTTCCGCGACGAGAAGAGCGAGAAGCCCCTCCGGATCCGCGCAGCTCAATAGGGGCCACCGGGCGACCTTTCGTGGACATCCGATCTCGCCAGCAATGATGCTACGACATCATGTTACTCATTTACGAAGGAATCCTTACGCCTATCCAGGGCGGGTGGATCAGCGGCTGCGCACGTTCGTGGGAAACCTCCGGTTGCACGATTTCCGCTTTGGCTGATTGGCTGCCTAAAGGCGATGCACGCGAGCACTTCAAGGGTCGCCGTTGTTATTTGAAGATTTCCGCTCATGTCTCGAGGACGAGGCCTTCCGCCGCCGCCCATGCGAATATTTTGAGCCAGCTGCGCCGGTAGGCGATGAGTGAATTCTGCGAAAGCTGGCGTTCTTCGGCGGCCGCGGTGACCAGCTCAAGAAGCGAATCCTCCCCCATCACGCTCCCCTGATACCGTCTCCAAAGTTATTCATTGCCGGGGCAGGAGGGCGACCGCAAAGCCCTCCTCATCAGCCGCCCCGGCGGTGAGCCAAGCCTACCGCGCAGGGAATCCGCTCGGCAGGCTGGCTTCGGAGGTATTGGGTCTCAACAGCGCTCGTGTAGCCCCGACGCTGCGTCAAGAGCTGCCAGGTGATTCGAGCTATCAGACGTGCGGTGGCCAGGATTGCGATGTTGGGCTTCTTGCCAAGCGCTCGCTTGCGTTTGTAGAAGTCCCCGAAATAGGCCGAGCAACCGATGGCAACCCAGGCGGCCTCGACGAAGGCCCAGCGAAGCCATTTGTTGCAATGTGGTAGCAGTTTGCCTTGAAAAGTCTTACTATCCACTGCTGCTGGTGGAAGGACACAAACCGGCGTAGCCGCAGAGCTTCTGAGCCGAGGGAAAGCGCTCGAGCTGTCGATCTCGGTGACGACCACGGCAGCCACAGGATCGGTCCCATACCGGGAAGGCTGCGAACATGCTGGAGCGCCGGACTTTGCTCAAGCAGGCCGTCCAGGGCTTTCTGATCCTCGCGGATGCGCGCGGCCAGTTGCTTTAAAGAGCGTCAGTTGCTGGGTCAATAGAAGTCTGGTCGGCGCTGGGAGCTCGAGCCTTTCCAGGAAGCCCAGGCCCTTGCGGCCGAAGAGGTCGCTGCATTGCGGCAACTTCACTTCGTGCTGGCCGCCAAGCAGCCGATGAATGCGATTGCGCAGCATCGTGCGCTGGCGAACGAAAAAACAGCGCTGGCGGAGCACCTCCTTGATCCGCCGGGTCTCCCGACCTGGAATATGCACGCTGGAGACGAGCTTGCCGCGTAACAGATCGGCAAGAATCCGCGCATCGACCTTGTCGGTCTTGATCTGGGCCTCAGCAATGATCCGCGTCTTGAAGGGATTGGCCAGCACGATGCGTTCGCAGGATAGCTCCATCTCCAAAATCTCAAAAAGCCAATGCCAGTTCATACCCGCTTCAAAGACCACGTGGCATCCAGGCCATCGTCGCACCAACGCGCCAAAATCCTCCGGATGAGCGTGATCGATACGGCCCTGTCCCAAGCGGCTGCCCTGCGCATCGCTGTAGACGCTTTATACCTTGTGATAATCGATGCCGATGAACGCCGACATCTCCTCTGATTGAACTGGTTGCCTTTTCGTGGAGACAACCTACACCATCGAGTTCATGCGCCTTGCCGAGCCGCCCCTCGCGCCGATCAAGCTACTATCAGCCTTTCATGTCACCTCATTATTGAATGCGCGTTTCGGAGCTCAGAGAAAATGGCGGTATTATTGGAAGCAAGTTTTTTGAGTTTCGGGCGATCACCTCTTTCGTCGATCGTCGTCAGACCTCATGGCTGCCATAGCCAAACTCCTACCGGCGTTCCGCAGCCGCGGGCGCCAGCAGCCCAGGAATCGTAACACTCTTGCGAACTCCCGGTTTCTTGGCGCGCCGTGATGAGGTTGAGTGCCCCGCTCTCGCTAACCGTTCGCCGAGCGACGAGATTCCTGGCGAATAATGGACTCCCAAGAGCTGAGCGCATTCGCCTCTGATATGAGAACCATCGGCCAATAATCGCCTGCGTAATGGTGCTCCTCAAAGTAGCCCGTCGAATTGGCGAGATTAGTCTGCGTTTTTGGTGAAAAGCATTCGGGGGGGGAACTGTGCCGGACGTTTGACCAAGAGTTGCCCCTCGGAGCGGCTTGAACCTTTGACAGAACGCCCGCGCATGAACGAATCACCGCCAACGTCAGCACTGCCATGCCAGAGCGCGGAAAATCGCTGCTCAGAAGATCCCGACCCACGGCAGAATAGCCGTGGGTTTGAAAGGATGGACGCCCTACCCCTAAGCATTTGCTTAGGAAAACTGACCTCGCGCTAACCCGCCGCTGATCCGATGGATAAAGCAGCAGACATCGCCGCGCGCGCGCAGCGCTTCAACGAGGCCGCCCCCACACTCACGATTCCGTCGCCGACTCGTCACGCAAAGCTCGCGCCGTTCAAGGATGGTATCATGGAGCTGCGTCAAAAGGGACCTCGCTGCGTCTCATCCGTGAATTGCTCGCACCAGTGCACGTGGCGGTCGAAACCGACACGATCGCGCCGTTCCCTGCTGAGTTAAGGCCGATTCGATGTCGCAGCGTGCGGCAAAACGAACCGGTCGTCAGCGGGGCAGTCGCACCGAGGCCGATCCACACTTCGATCCCATCGGTGACTTCCGTTCCAATCAGCGTCGCCGCGAGAATCCGACGCTCCAGCGGAGCGCTCCACGCATCCGCCGCCTCGGATTGCGCCATCGCCAGCGATTACGAAAAACGCGACGTTCAAGCGCTTCCTCCCGAATTCGGATTTCGACCGAAACCCAATCCGTCATTGCGGGCTCGCAGTTGCTCTCGCGGTCGCGCAACTCTGATGCGTCGCGGTGGCACGTTCTGTCTGAGCAACTGTCTATGAATTGTGCCCGCCTTCGACTGAACGCCGAAACCACGACGATCTTCGTTCGTGATGGTTGGCTCATAATTGAAGCATCAGAGATCGATGCACTTCAAGGGCAACTAGCCGGCGCGCATGGAGACCGCCTTCTTACGGTAGCAGAGGTCGGCCAACGGACCGGCTTCACGGCGGGCGCCGTCCGAGACTGGATAAAGCGTTCGGTGCTCGCCGCCGTGCGTGTCGGAAAGGAATACCGAGTTCGAGAGGCGGATCTCGCAAGGCTGCTTGACGGGAAATCGCGAGAGACAGCGTCAATTTCGAAACGAATAGACCGCAGACGAAAAGCCATTTCCGCTTGAGAGCCGACGCTGAGACGAGCCAATCACACGGGCGCGGCGACCCAGCGGAGGAATGGGCTCTTCGCACGCTCCCATTTGGGAGTGAGCCAAGCGATCCGGAACCAACGCAAACCCTCCTCGAAAGTTTTCGCTTCCAAGTAGTGGCGTTTTACCATGTGGATCGAGTTCCCCATCTCCAACGCGACTTGCGGAACGTTCTGAGTCAATGCCGTCCGATAGCTGCCATACGCATGACGAAGCGCGTTGTGTTTCCATCGAAAACCCGGGTAAGTGTTCTTCACCTTGGCCATGATCTGCTCGATCTCACGCTGCGGAACTTTGGCCTGGCACACGGGCCCGGTAGTTTGCTGCCAAGGCGTGAGAGCTTCGATCAGCGCGTCGCACATGGGAATGATCCGCCGTTCATTGACCTTGGTGACTTCGGGCGGGAGGTCGATCAACTTCTGCTCCCAACACACGTTCGACCAATCCATCCGCAGTACCTCGAACGTGCGGATTCCGGCGAAAGCGCTGAAAACGATCCACGGCAACCAGGCCGGCCGGACGTTCTCGAGGATGATTTGAAGATCCTCGGGCGTGAACATTTCTACCGTCTTGCGCGCGACTTTCATCTTCGCCACATCCTCCGCTTCGGTCGTGCGGTCCTTCGGAAGGTAGCGCTCCGAACGCGCAAAGCGAAAAAGCGTTACGACCTGATCGCGCAGATTGTTCCAGCGCCTCGGGCCGACCTTGCAGCCGTTCAGGAACTCCTTGATATGCGGCGCTTGCACCTTTTCGATTTCCTCGGGAACCACGGCCGCGAACGATTTCAGATCGTCTTCCAGGCGGTTTACGTAAGGAACAGAGAGTTGTTCTCTGCGCTTTGCGGCAATCAACTCCGCAATCACGTCGGCAGTTTTCTTGCCCCGATACGGCGCCTTGCTCCGCTCCCATTCCCTCACGGCCTGAAGAACGGTGTAACCGAACGGCTCAACGAGTTCGCGAGCGAGGCTGTAGGCTTGACGGTCATCGAGCGTCATCGTGCCGTTCGCTTTCTTCTGCAGAGCCTCCGACACATCTCGAACCAACTCGTCTGCCTCCTTCAATGTCGCGCGCGAGCGCCGCTGTCGTCGCCCCTCGGAGTCATACCAGACAACCATGCATCTGCCCGACGAGAGGCGGTAGGTGGAAATCTCGTGACCCTTGACCGCTGTGACGCGAAGAGGCTCTTTCATGAGCCCACTTTGTCACAAACTGTCACAAATTCGCAAACCGATTCGGTTTACTCTGTAAACAATGTGGAGGCGAGGGGAGTTGAACCCCTGTCCATAAAGCGGTCAGCGAGACCTTCTACATGCTTAGGCGATCTTTATTCTCGGAGCAATGCTGCGGACCGTCACGCCACACACTCCAGAGCGGCCACGAAATCGATTCACCCCACGCCGCGGTCGCCCCGGCGGAAGGCCAGCCTGCTGCCATCGTATCCGTTCCTAGCAGGCGTCAGCCCGGACACGTCACGGCACGTTAGGCCGCGAGAGCGAGATCTTCGTGATCTGCGTTTATTTGTTTGATCCGATTTTTAACGAGGCCAACGAATCATCCTCGGCATGCGAGCCTGGCATCGAACTTCATGTCGAAACCAATACGCCCCCAAAATCGTCAATAGTATACCCTGGAACTCCGCGAATTTCAAGGCGCTACGCTCCGCCCAAAGCGCAAAATCTCCTCCTGAACCTATGAGACCGCTCCCGGGTGGGCGGTGCCGCTGGCAGTCCGCAAACGGCAGGGATTACGGAAAGAACTTAATCACAAACGGGAACTCATAAGTTTCCCCGTTGCTCTCCTTCATCGCACCGATGATCGTGAAAATCAGCCAAGCGACCGCGATCATCACGTAAAGTGGGACGAGGAATAGTCCTATGACCAGCCACCAAAGCAGACCAATCAGAGTGGCGGCAGCAAATCCGTAAACGGAGTACGAAATCTGAAAATTCAGCACGCGCTTTCCGACAGCATCCAGGTAGGCGCTATCCTGCTTCTTTATGAGCCAAATGATCAACGGGCCGACCACGTTGAGCAAATGAGGTCCGGCGAAGCCGAGCAGCGCGCTCAAATGAATGCCGATGGCCCATTGACGTTCGGTGGCGTCTGAGCCCAGGGGCGGAGGCACGCCCTGCGAAGCAGGATCCTGTAGCGGCGGTGTCCCCACCGGCGGTCTGTCCGGTGAGGCGGGGCGCCCTGCGGAGGTGGCGGCGAAGTGTCCATTGGAGCAATCTGCATACTTTTGCTCTTCGTTGAAGCCGATTCTGCCGGTTGCACGGCAAAATTTCGCTGCTAAGATTCGCACTCATGCGAAACTTTCTCTTCGTCTTGTTGGTCGCCGTCTCAATGTCGTTGCAGGCGGGAAGTCTGCCGGAAAGTCTCGTTTTCGTTGGCCCCGGCAAAGTACCAAACCCTGGTCGAGCGTGGTCTCGCGGAGAACTGGAGCGCCTTGCCGGTCGGCGAACGGACCACGAAAATCGGGCTCGCGCTCGTGGGGACTCCTTACAAGAATTACACGCTCGAGCTCGACGACCGCATCGAAGCGCCCTCCGTAAACATGGCGGGCATGGATTGCTGGACATTCTTCGAAATTGCCCTCGGCACGGCCCGGGCGCTCAAGACGTCTGTGAATCCCACGCCTCAGGATCTTCTCCGCATGATCGAACTCGACCGCTACCGCGGCGGGCGTTGCAACGGCGTCTTCACCTCGCGCCTGCACTACCTCGAGCAATGGCTTTACGACAACCAGAGTCGCGGCCTCGTAAAGGATCGTCACGCCTTCGCTGCCCGGTGCGAGAAAACTCAAGCGCAATATGAAAGAGATGTCCGCGACGTGGCGCAGCAGCAAGCAACTCCGGGCGAATCCGGCGCTCGTTCCGGAACTCGCCCGCATTGAGAGACAACTCTCGAAGCCGGGGAATCTGGTATGTTCCCAAATCCAAGGTTCCCGCCGCGGAGAAAGCATCTGCGCAACGGAGACATCGTCTGCATCGTCACCACATGGCCGCGGGGATACACCTCCCACGTCGGAATCGCCTATCGGGACAAGAACGGCGTGCTGCGTCTCATGCATGCCTCGAAGAACGCGGGCGAAGTGATCGTCGACTCACGCCTGAGCACCTATCTGAAGCGTTACCGCTCACCAACGCCGGAATCATGGTGGCTCGGCCAAACGATGTTTAGCAGTTTGTCGGGATTGCAACCCCAAGCGTGGCAGAACTGACCAGACCCGCGGTAACGCGTCCCCCTGCCGACCTGCGTCATTCGGAGACCGCCCCATTTGACACGAAATTGAAGACAAGATAGTGCCTGCCCAGGTACCTCGACCGGTCGCCTGAAGGCGAAACCCGGCCGGACTGCTCAGTCGCCCGGGCGGCTGTCGGCAAGCCCTCACTTCTCGTTTGCCTTGACAGCCGGGCCTCCGTATCCTGCGCGGTTCTCATGAATCTCATCGATCTTCTTTTACTGGCCCAAGCAGCGAGTCCTGCTCCCGAAGGCGCCGGCCCTCAGCCATCCTTCCTCGTGTCGATCATGCCGCTGATATTCGTTTTCGTGATCTTCTACTTTCTGCTAATTCGGCCGCAGCAGCGACGGCAGAAAGGCTCACGAAAAGCTCGTCGCATCCGTCAAGACCGGCGATAAAGTCGTCACCAGCTCCGGCATTCACGGCATCGTCGCAAATGTGAAAGAGAAGACCATCCTCGTGAAAGTCGCCGATAACGTGAAAATCGAGTTCGAGCGCTCCTCGGTCTCCTCAGTGGAAAAAGGCGCCGAAGTTACCGAAGGAGTCAAATAGAGAAAACGTTCAGTGATTGAGAATTTCTGGACCTCCGCGCCCTGGAAGCGCTCTCCTGCTGAAGGGCAGTAGTTTCAATCCATGTCCCCCGCGTTGACGTTTTTCGCCGGGCTCCTGCTGCTCATCCTTTTCGGGTGGTATTTCGCAACGGATTTCCCAGTTCGCAAGCGGTGGCTTGGCCTCGTGCTGTCCGTTCTTTTTGTCGCCTTCTGTCTCGAGGAAACAATTCCCCCCTCGAAGAAGATTCCACTGGGCCTCGACCTCCAAGGCGGAACGTCGTTTCTCATCAAACTAACGCCGCAGGAGGATCAGATGATCACGACCGACCTTCTTGATCAGGCGGTCGAGGTCATTCGCAAGCGCGTGGACGCCTATGGTGTCAGCGAACCGGTCATTACCCCCCAAGGCAGTGATCGCATCCTGGTGCAGATGCCGGGTCTTGACACCAACCAGATTGAGACGACCAAAGCCGAATTGCAGCGCGTGGCAAAGCTCGAATTCGCCACGGTCGCAGGCGAGGATGAGCGAATTGCGCGCATCGAAGCCGGCGAAGAGATCATGCCTCCCGGATATGTCATCAAGAGCTACAAGGACAACGTCGAGGGTAAAGAGGTCGAGTTCAAGCTTCTGGTCAAGCGCCGGGCGGAACTCTCCGGCGAACATGTCAAGCGCGCCTACGCTTATTTCGACCAACAAGGCTATGGAGTATCGCTTTCGCTGGACACCGAAGGAGCCAAGATTTTCGGCGACCTGACACAGTCTCTGGCACCGACCCGCGGCCAGATCGCGATCATGCTTGATGGCGAGGTGCAAAGCGCTCCCCGCGTCAACGAACCGATCTACGGTGGCAGTGCTGTCATTACCGGGCGATTCTCGGACAAGGAAGCCAGAGATCTCGCCAGTGCGCTTGAGAACCCGCTGCGAGTTCCCGTCGAGGTGGAAGAGACCCGGAGCGTATCGCCGACGCTCGGAACGGATTCCATTCGCAGCGGCGTTTTTGCGGGACTCACCGGTCTTGTGTGCGTGCTGGCCTTCGTGATCATCTACTATCGCCTAGCCGGCGTGGTGGCATTCCTCGGCCTCGTGGTGAACATGATCATTCTCTTCGGCGCGATGGCGATGTTCCATTTCGTTCTCACACTTCCGGGCATCGCGGGCATCATCCTTACGATGGGCATGGCGATCGACGCGAACGTCCTCATCTACGAACGGCTCCGTGAGGAAATGGCGGCCGGCAAGTCTTTGGCCACCGCAATCGAGGCCGCCTACGACAAGGCTTTCAGCGCGATCTTTGACGCCAACGTCACCACACTCATAACAGCCGTCATCCTTTTCTGGCAGGCGACGGGCTCGGTCAAAGGCTTCGCCGTCACGCTCACGCTCGGCATTATTGCTTCGATGTTTTCCGCCCTGCTCGTGACGAGAACGGCGTTCCGCTGGCTCATCGAAAAGTTCGGGCTGAAGAAACTTTCAATGCTCGATTTGATACCGAAGCGGAAGTTCGACTTCCTTGGCAAACGCCGGATCGCCGCCATTCTCTCCCTTGCTCTGATCGCCGGATCGTTCATCATTTTCGCAGTTCGCGGCGAGAAGAACTTCGGCATCGACTTCCGCGGGGGCGATCTGCTCGTGGTCGATTCCAAGCAACCTGTGACGGTCGCCGAGGCCCGCAGCGCACTGGAGGGAATCGGCTTGGGCGATGTCGTGATCCAATTCGAACGCGAGGGAATGCAGGATCGTCTCTCGGTTCGAAGCCCGCAGGGAACATCCGCCACCATCCTTTCCAAGCTCCAGCAAACCTTTCCCGATCGCAGCGTTTCATCGGTCGCTCAGGAAAACGTCGGACCACAGATCGGGCGGGAGTTCGCAAAAAGGGCCGCGCTCGCTCTCGGCCTTGGCATGATCGGCATTCTCATTTATGTCACGTTGCGGTTTGAGTTTTCCTTCGCGCTTGGGGCAGTGGTTGCGCTTCTCCACGATGTGGTCATCACCTTGGGCGTATTTTCGCTTATCGGGGGCGAACTTTCGCTGGTCATGGTCGGAGCTGTCCTCACGATTGCCGGCTATTCGATCAACGACACCATCGTGGTGTTCGACCGCATTCGCGAAGGCCTCAAGCATGGGGAACGAGGTTCCATCCAGTCCCTGATGAACACCTCGATCAACGAGACATTAGGCCGTACGCTCCTAACCGGCGGCACAACCCTGCTCTCCGTCGCGGCCCTTTATTTCTTCGGCGGCGCGGTGCTTCGCGATTTCTCCTTCGCCATCCTGGTGGGAATACTTGTGGGAACGTATTCCTCGATCTACATCGCCTCCCCGATCGTTCTCTGGTGGTCCAAACTGCGCGGCAAGAGCGTCCGGCGCGAAGTCCTGGAGGCCGAAGCGATCAACCGGGCGTAAGCGGCCCAACGGGCAATCCAGAAAAGAAGACGCCCAGCCCCGGCCTTTCGACTGGAGCTGGGCAGAAACTCTGGCAACTACCTACTCTCGCGCAAGCTATACAGGCACTACCATCGGAGCTATGGCGTTTCACTTCCGTGTTCGGGATGGGAACGGGTGGGGCCACCACGCAAAGGTCACCAGACGATGGAAATTTGAAATCCCAAATCTCCAGATGCCTGGCGATCCTCATTGCCATCTTTCAAGAGAACGTGACCGCTCTCTGACAACCGCATACATGGGCAAACCCGCTTCCTCAACAATCTTGAATCTGCATGAAGCTGATCGAAGAATAAAAAAACCGAACGAACATTAGTAGTCCTGAGCTCAACACATTGCTGCGCTTATACCCGGACCCTATCAACGTGGT
>CAWASQ010000092.1:0-23585 GCA_963784465.1 uncultured Verrucomicrobiae bacterium | reverse complement strand
TCACCGTATATCGACTGTGCTACTTTGTGCCGGCGGCGTTTGCGCGGGCCGGGTCTTCGGAATTTTTTGGGAAGTTTCGGGCACGGACGGAACCATTTACAATAACGGAGAAAGATTTAACGAGCTGCAGGTCTTTCGAATGGGCGAGGAGAAGCGCGATCGAGGATTCAAGACAATCTATTGCGGGTCTCAAGTGCCGCAGTACTCGGCCTTCTTTGGTTTCGATTTTGCTGGTGGTGGGCTTGGCTATTTCGACATGAAAGTCATTGAAGTTCACGATCTCGTCCAAGGCATTGGAAAAGGAACGGGATGCTTTCCTGATTTTAGTTTTGGTGCGAGAAACCAGGAGATTATAGAGGCAATGGACAAGTCCACGCGTTCGGGCGCCTGGGAGTCAACGAAAAGCTAATTTCCCGAACAACTACTAAGCAAAAGCTATATGAGCAACGAAAAAGACTACAAGGAGCTGGAGGCGCTCGCTCGGAGGGCACGGTGGCTGGCGATCAGCACTGTTGCGAGTAGCGGAGCCGGGCACGTGGGTGGGCCATTCTCGGCGATGGACATGCTGGTCGCCCTGTACTTCAAAGTAATGAACATCAACCCGGACGAACCGGATTGGCCGGACCGGGATCGATTCATACTTTCCAAGGGACATTGTTCGATCGGACTCTACACGGTGATGGCCCTGCGAGGGTATCTCACTGTCGAAGAGCTCAAGACCTTCGACAAGGGCGGCTCCAGGCTGCAGGGTCATCCGGATGTCACAAAGCTCCCCGGGCTGGATACCTCGACCGGGTCGCTCGGCCAGGGCCTCTCAGTCGGACTGGGTTTTGCCTTGGGCGCCCGGATGCGCGGGCAGAAATTTCACACTTTCGTCATGCTCGGGGATGGTGAATTGCAGGAGGGGATGGCCTGGGAGGCATTGCACATAGCCCCCAGATACAAGCTGGGGAACCTGACGGCGATTTTGGACTGGAATGGCCTGCAGCAATTTGGGTGGGTGCTTGCGGTCAATGAACAGCATCGCGGCGACCGGCGCGATCCATGGTCGGGAGTCGATCTGCGCGGTGTGTTCGAGAAGCTGGGGTGGCGCTGCATCGAGATCAACGGGCACGACTATTCGCAGGTCGTTCCGGCACTGGAAAGCGTCAAGGCGTCGGGAGATTCTGACCAGCCGTCGATGATTATTGCCCACACGACGAAGGGCAAAGGAGTGCACTTTACCGAAGGAAAACACGAGTGGCATTCCAAGGTGGCAACGAAAGATGAGCTCAGAATCATCGCCAAGGAGCTTGGCATTGAGGAGGCAATAGCATGAAAGCACTGAGAGATGTTTTTGGGGATACGCTGGTATCCCTGGGTTCGACCAATCCGAATGTGGTCGTCCTGGACGCGGATCTGGCGAATTCGACGAAGGTGGATAAGTTTGCGGTGAACTATCCTGACAGATTCCTTCAGATGGGAATCGCGGAGCAAAACTTTGTTGGTGTCGCCGTTGGCCTGGCCACCTTGGGCTTCGTCCCCTGGCTCTCCACGTTCACGGTGTTTTTTACCCATCGGGCACTTGATCCGATTCGCATGCTGGTGGCTCAGACGCACGCAAATGTGAAGATCGGGGCGGCCTACTCCGGGTTGCTGACCGGCCTGACAGGAAAGACTCACCAGGATGTTCAGGATATAGCCATCATGCGCGCGATGCCCGATATGACGGTCCTTGCGCCGGCGGATGCCATTGAAGGCGAGGCGATCATCCGTTGGGCAACGGAATTTGAAGGGCCCGTCTACCTTCGGCTTGCGCGGGATGCCTCGCCGAACGTCTTTGACGAGAAGTACAGCTTTGTGCCTGGCAAGACGATTTTGCTAAGGGAAGGCAGCGATGTCCTGATGATTTCAACCGGACCGCAAAGCACGCGCTGCTTGCAGGCGGCCGATTTGCTCCAGGCAGAGGGGGTCTCCGCCGGGGTGCTGCATGTGCCTTCGATCAAGCCCGTGAACAAGGAGGAAATTGTCAATGCGGCCGAGGAGGTCAAATGGGTTATCACCGTCGAGGAGCACACCATCTATGGGGGGCTTGGCGGCATGGTTGCAGAAATCTTGTCGGAAGCCTCTCCGCGGAGGGTCATCCGCTTTGGAATCGAGGACCGGTGGGGCGAGTCTGCGCCGAACGATTATCTGCTCGACATCTTTCAAATGTCTCCGCAGCGACTGAGCGAGCGCATCAAGACGCTCGTTGGGTAACTTCGAATGCCAGCGGGAAATACTATTGGTGTCGCCTTTCTCGGGGTGGGACGCATGGGCGAAACGCACCTGCGAAACCTCGTAGGTTCGAGCGGGGTCCGGGTTGTCGCGGTTGCCGACCCGAATGGAGAGGCGGCCGAGCGCGGCAAAGCTCTCGCTGGTGCCGAAGCTGCGCTTACGGATATCGAGAAGGCGATTTCCTACCCCGGGGTTGATGCGGTTGTCATCGTGACACCCACGGAAACGCATGCGCGGCTCATCGAGATCGCGGTCGGGGCGGGCAAGGCGGTGTTCAGCGAGAAACCCATTGCCCTGGATCTCGCGGAGACTTCCCGTGTGGTGCAGTTGATCAGAGAGAAAGGCGCTCCGGTGCAGATTGGATTCATGCGGCGGTTCGATCCCGGCTACTCAGGAGCCAAGGCAAAGATTGCCGCAGGGGAACTCGGGAAGCTGGAGACTTTTCGGGCGCTGAGTCGCGACACCTATCCGCCGAGCCTCAAGTTCCTGCTGGGCAGCGGGGGCTTGTTTCTGGACATGGCCGTGCACGATCTTGATCTGGCGCGATTTCTCGTCGGCGAGGTCGAGGAGGTTCAAGCCTGGGGATCGGTATTGATCGACGAGCGCTTCGCCCAAGCGAATGACGCCGATACGGCGATGACGCTGTTGCGCTTCAAGAATGGTGTTCTTGGGGTCACGGAAACGTCCCGGCGATCGAACTGGGGCTACGACATTCGGACTGAAGTCGCCGGATCGCTCGGCAAGGTGGTCGTCGAGTCTCCTCAGAAAACACCTCTCCTTTTTGCACGCGATTTCGCATCGTCCTACGATCATTTCGAGAATTTTCCGGATCGTTTTGAGAAAGCTGTACAAGTTGCAGCTCGAGAGTTTTTTTCAGGATCTGCAAGCCGGCCGCAAGCCCTCACCAGGGCCAGAGGACGCTCTCGAAAGCCTCCGTTTGGCAATCGCAGTCACAAAGAGCTGGAGAGATGGCAGACCGGTTAGAGTTTCGGAGATCCAATAAGCGAGCATCTGTCGAAGAAAAGCATCCGCTAGTCCGAGTGAGCTGTAGTATTGTTTCAACGCGGCCCTGAGAGCTGTTCAGCCCCGCGACAAGCCATGACATCACCGAACATTTCCGACTTTCAGCGCCTGGCCGCTGAGCTTGACGGCTCGCTTCACTTCGATTCGATGATGCGAAAGCTGTATGCGACGGACGCCTCCGTTTATCGGGAGATGCCGCAGGCCGTCGCCCTGCCCAAGTCCGAAGAAGACATTCGCAAGCTCGTTCGCTTCGCGCGGGAGCACGGCACCTCGCTGATACCCCGGACGGCCGGCACCTCGCTTGCCGGTCAGGTCGTTGGCTCAGGTATTGTCGTGGATGTGTCGCGTCATTCAATTCGCATTCTGGAGATTGATGCCAAGCAGGGCCGTGTGCGTGTGCAACCTGGGGTTGTGCGCAATGAACTCAACCTGGCTCTTGTTCCGCACGGGGTCTTCTTTGCGCCCGAGACCTCGACGCAGAACCGCTGCATGATCGGAGGTATGGTGGGCAACAATGCCTGCGGGGCCAACTCCGTTGTCTACGGCAGCACGCGCGACCATTTGGTGTCCGCGCGTGCGGTGCTCAGTGATGGTTCCATTGTGGAATTCGGCCCTCTTTCTACCGAGCAGTTCGAAGCGAAATGTTCCGGCGACACGCTGGAGGCTTCGATCTACCGCGAGACGAGGGATCTGCTCGGTAGCGCGGAGAATCGCGAGGAAATCGCCCGTGAGTTCCCCAAGGCGTCGATCCATCGTCGCAATACGGGTTATGCGATCGATCTGCTCGCGGAGTGCGAGCCGTTCACGTCCGGGGGCCCTCCATTCAACTTCTGCCGGCTGCTGGCGGGATCCGAGGGGACCCTGGCATTCCTCACCGAAATCACCTTGTCCTGCGAACCGCTCCCGCCCCGTGAAATCGCTCTCGTCTGCGTGCACTGCTCGAGCATCGACGAAGCTCTCCGCGCCAATCTGGTGGCGTTGCGCCACGCTCCGCGCGCTTGCGAGTTGATGGACGACAATATCCTCGAGTGCACGAAGACCAATCTCGAGCAAAGCAAGAACCGCTTTTTCGTCCAGGGAGATCCGGGCGCGATTCTCGCCGTCGAGCTGGCTGCCGATACGCGCGAGCAAGTCTCCGCGGTCGCCGCTCAGCTGGAGAGCGAATTGCGAGCCGCCGGCCTCGGCCACCACTTTCCGGTTGTTTGGGGCGCGAACCTGAATCGGGTCTGGAATCTGCGCAAAGCCGCGTTGGGGCTTTTGGCGAACATTCCCGGAGACGCAAAGCCGGTAGCCGTCATTGAGGATACGGCGATCGATCCGGAGGACATGCCGGCTTACGTGCGGGAGTTCGACGAGATCCTCGGCCGTCACGGCCTTTCCGCAGTGCATTACGGGCATGCGGCCTCGGGCGAGCTCCACCTGCGCCCGATCCTGAACCTCAAGCTCGAAGAGCATCAGCGGTTGTTCCGGGTAGTCGGTACCGAAATCGCCAAGCTCACCAAGCGCTTTGGCGGCTCACTGAGCGGCGAGCACGGCGACGGTCGTCTGCGGGGTGAGTTTCTGCCGATGATGGTCGGCAAGAAGAATTACGCTCTCTTCAGGGCCGTCAAACGCGTTTGGGATCCCTCCGGGATCTTTAATCCCGGAAAGATCACCGACACGCCACCAATGGATGCGAGTTTGCGCTACGAGCCAGGTCAGGCTGTGCGCCAGTTCAAGACAGTGCTGCGATTCTCGGAAGCGCGCGGGATTTTGCGCGCTGCGGAGCAATGCAACGGATCCGGCGACTGCCGCAAGACGCATCTCATGGGCGGCACAATGTGCCCGAGCTACATGGCCACGCGCAACGAACGAGACACCACACGCGCGCGAGCAAATATCCTGCGCGAGGTGCTGACGCACTCGACGAAAGCCAATCCCTTCGACAGCGATGAGATCGCGCCCGTAATGGATCTCTGCCTCTCGTGCAAGGGCTGCAAGGCAGAGTGCCCGTCCAACGTTGACGTGGCTCGTCTCAAGGCGGAATGGCTTCAGCAACGCTACGACGCCCGAGGCGTGCCGATGCGCGCGCGCCTTATCGGCGGCTTTTCCCGTGCCATGGCGCTGGCCTCGATAGCACCCGGCGCCTTCAATTTCTTTGTAACAAATTTCGCGACGGCCGCTCTTTTCAAGAACATTGCGGGTTTTGCCCAGGGGCGTTCGATGCCCAAGCTCAATAAGATTCCGCTCCAGCGCTGGCACCAAGCCCATGCAAATAAGAATGGCCCGTTCCCGAATGGTCGCGTCTTTCTTTTCTGCGACGAGTTTACGAACTTCAACGACGCGGAAGTCGGCATCAAAGCCATCCGGTTGCTCAATCGGCTGGGCTATGAGGTCATCATTCCAAGGCATGTCGACAGCGGTCGCGCCCAGATCTCCAAAGGCCTTCTGCGGGAAGCGCAAAAATTGGCAATCCGGAATGTTGAACTGCTCAAGGATGTTATTACTTCCGAAGCTCCGTTGGTGGGAATCGAACCTTCTGCGATTCTGGGGTTTCGGGATGAAGTGCCGGATCTCGTTCCGGAGCGCCTCGTTCAACCCGCACTCGCGTTGGCCAAGAATGCGCTCTTGCTCGACGAATTCATCGCGCGGGAGGCTGACAGCGGTCGCATCCGGCGCGAAGCGTTCACGGAGGAGACTCGCCATATCAAGCTTCACGGTCATTGTCATCAAAAGGCGCTGGCGTCTCTCACGCCGACGGTGAAGGCCCTCGAATTGCCGGTCGATTATAAGGTCCAGATCATTCCTTCCGGATGCTGCGGGATGGCCGGATCCTTCGGCTACGAAGAAGAACACTTCGACATTTCAATGAAGGTCGCCGAGCTCGTGCTTCTGCCGGCTGTGCGAGCCGCCCCGCCCGAAACGATCATCGCAGCGCCGGGAACAAGCTGCCGGCATCAGATCAAAGATGGCGCCGGACGCATAGCGCTGCATCCGGCCGAGATCCTGCACGACGCCTTGGTGTAATATCCCCAGATCCATCGAGGACGCGCCAATGCCAACGCTGTAATCGAGACGCGGACCCCGAGACCGGCAATAGTGCCGACGACCTCGATTACCGAATAAGTGCTTTTCTCCCCTCCCGAAATGCGCGAACTACACTCGGCGGAAGAACCGCGGTTGTGCTGAAAACCGGCCGCGCTGTGCGTGAAATGGTAGCGCCTGCGGGCACGACCACAACAAAAGAGCACGCGCCGCCCGACACCCGCTGAAAATCGCGAGAATGGCATTGAAACATCTCCAGCGGCTCGGCAGCGCATTTGTAGCGAATCGCGCCGCACGCGCTTCCGCCGGTAAATGGGAGCTTCACAAGTCATTCACAATCCAATGTGTGAATTCCGTCGGTACCTTCCCGGCCTCTTGGCAATTCCTCTGGCGCACGCCGCAAGGGAATGAGCGCACGAAGCTGTGGAGCGCGCACGTAAAGGCCGTCCCGTAGCACCAGCTTCACCAACTTCATGACGCCGTCCATGGGCCGGAACAACGCAGGCAGACCGCGTGTGATGCGGCTGGTCCAGAGCATCTTCTTTGAAACGGACGAGGTCATGTGACGGGTTGCATGCCTTTCTCGGGCCTTCTCGGCATACGGCCCGTCGTGATGGACACCTTGCCATTCTGCCATCGCAGCGTGGTGGCGTTGCGAACGCTGTGACGCGCCTCCCCATCGACGAAGAGACCTTCGTCCGCAACACGTCGTCATGCGTGAAGCACTCGTCCATCAGGGCGTTCCGTTCGGTTTCGGACATCCTTTCCCACGCTCGCCTCTTGGAACGACGCGCACTTCAGCCAGAAGCCGGCAACCAGCTCCTTTGCCTCGGCGAATGGCCCATCGATCACCGTCTGTTTGTCGCCCGCGAACCTGACCCGCGCCCCCTTCGAGCTTGGCTGCAGTCCTTCGCCTGCGAGCAGGACGGCAATGCACGCGATGACTTCAAACTTCTGTCCGCCGTCCGGCACGGCTAAGGATTTCTTCGACGGCCGACTCGAGCACGCATCACCGACGAGTTCGCTGACGGAATCGCGGTGCCCAGCGAACGGGCGGCCCAGAAAACGCTCGTAGAGCAGCATCGGATATGGCGCGCCAAGCGCTGCCATGTTTTGCAGCGAGACCAATCCGCCTGACGTGTCTGCTTTGTTTAGGCGATGAAGAGTCCCGGCGGCCGTCTCGGGAGCTCTGCGCGTGAGCAATTCGCAAGCAGCACGAACCATCGCTTCGATCCGCTGGCCGGTCGTGCCGTCCAACCGAAGCGGCGAAAGTGGACCGATGCGCACGCGCCGATCGAGTGTTCGGGCGAAACCTTGCGCGACAGCGACGCCGGTCTTTTGCGTTGCGACGTAAGCCCATTCCGGCGGCGTGAATCCCAGCATCGATCGGAGGACAATGAGGCAAATCGGAACGCGTCGAACAACCGGATGAGCTGTTCCGATTCGAGAGCCGTGAAGCCGCGGGTGGCTTTCTTCGAGTTCCTCGTAACCGGCTTGGAAGTCCGCGTATTCCACAAAGCCCTTGCCTTTCGGCAGCACGAGGAACTCTGAAGCGAGACTGGCAAAGACTGCATCGATGAATCGATCCGGCGCCGCTACGACTTCGGCGGGCGAGGCTTCAAAAGGGAATTTCATCCTCGCCAGAACTGTGATCGCTGCCACCCTCGCAAACCTTCCATGACTGCGTTGCACGCGCGGCAGTGAAATCACCGCCGACGGCGGCGAGCACAGCTTCTGCACCGCCGAACGCAGCGATCCACTCCGCGACCCGCCCGAGCCGTTGATCGCTCGCTCGATTTAATTGCCAACCGCCGCGCAAATTCCAGATCGCAATGCGCGCGAGCTGTCCATACGCAATGCACCGCACATCGCCTTTCGTCGGCTGGCCCGTGACGCACAGCGCTAACTAAAATTAACCGCCCTTGAAACAGAAAAGAGAGGTGAGTTAGCAGCCTGTCAGGAAGGGAAGCGAAAAAAGGGAGTACAATCTCAAGTCCGACAGGTTGCTAGTTCGTTGGCATGACAAACTGTGCTCCTGGCGACGTGCCAGTATCGGTGGAAGTGTCGCCCTCGGTTCCGGAGGTGTAAAGCTTCTCGATGGCGGCGGGCTCGCCGGCTGGCCAACGCTGCATAATGCTCTTGTAGCGCGTGTAGAAGCGGATTCCTTCCTCGCCGTAGATGTGGTGATCACCGAAGAGCGAGCGCTTCCATCCTCCGAAGGAATGCCAGGCCAAAGGCACGGGAATCGGCACGTTGATGCCGACCATGCCGATCTGGACGCGACGGGCAAATTCACGGGCCGTTCCTCCGTTGCGCGTGTAGCACGAAACGCCATTACCGAATTCGTGCTTGTTGATGAGCTCAATCGCGCTGTCGAAGTTTGGCACGCGCACCACGCAAAGGACAGGGCCGAAGATCTCCTCCTTGTAGATGCGCATCTCGGGCGTGACATTGTCGAAGAGCGTCCCGGCAAGGAAGAACCCACTCTCGTGACCCGGCGCCTTGAATCCGCGCCCGTCGACGACGAGTTTCGCCCCGGACTTCACGCCGTCCTCGATGTAGCTTTCGATCTTCGCCTTGTGCACCGCGGTGACAACCGGTCCCATCTCGGCGTCGGGGTCCATGCCTTCACGAATCTTCAGGGCCTCGACCCGCGGCTTGAGCTTTTGCACGAGCTTGTCGGCTGTCTTGCCGACAGCCACCGCCACCGAAATCGCCATGCACCGCTCGCCCGCCGAGCCGTAGGCCGCGCCGAGAAGCGCGTCTGCGGCATGGTCGAGATCAGCGTCCGGCATTACCACAAGATGATTCTTTGCGCCGCCGAGGGCCTGGACTCGCTTGCCTCGTTTGATTGCTTCCCTGTAGATGTATTCGGCAATGGGCGTCGAGCCCACGAACGAGAGCGCCGCGACCTGCGGATGCTCGATCAGGGCATCGACGGCGACCTTGTCACCGTGCACCACATTGACGACGCCATCCGGCAGTCCCGCTTCCTTCAGCAATTCCGCGATCCGGATTGACGCCGAGGGGTCGCGTTCGGAGGGCTTCAAAACAAAGGTATTTCCGCAAGCAATAGCCATCGGGAACATCCACATCGGCACCATGCAAGGAAAGTTGAACGGGGTAATTCCCGCCACGACGCCCAACGGCTGGCGCACACTCCAGTTGTCGATGCCTCCGCCTACCTCGTCGCTGTGCTGGCCTTTAAGCAGATGGGGGATGCCGCAGGCGAACTCAACCACCTCCATACCCCGGACGACTTCTCCCTTCGCATCGGAAAAAATTTTGCCGTGCTCCCGTGTGATGATCGCAGCGAGCTCGTCATGATGCTTGTCGAGGAGTGCTTTGAATCGAAAAAGAAACCGCGAGCGCCTTAGCGCCGAGAGTTTGGACCAGGCGGGAAAAGCCTCGCGCGCGGCAGAAACCGCAGCGTCAACTTCCGCCGCGGATGCCAGAGCGACCTTTGCGGTGACCTCCCCGGTCGCTGGGTTGAATACGTCACTGGTTCTTCCTCCGCCGCGGACCTGTTTTCCATTGATGAAATGCTCAATGCGGCCGGATGTTGAGCTCTCCGGCGCTGATTCTTTTGCTTCCAAGGTTTTCGTTGACATAGCGGATAATGCTTAGGTTTTTCGGGATTCGCTCAGGCGGCGGAAAGGATCCATTCGTGGGCCGGGTCGTTGTAGAAATGCCAGACACGCTTTGGACCCGCCATGACGTTGAAGTAATAGGATTCGTAGCCGTGGGGGACGACGACGGGATGGTAACCGCGAGGCACCAGAACCACGTCTCGATCCTCAACGGCAAGGGACTCGTCAAGGTCGCGCGAGTCGCTATAGACGCGCTGAAAGACGAAGCCCTGCGGCGGATTGATGCGATGATAATAGGTCTCCTCCAGCAGGCTCTCCTTTGGGATATTGTCTATGTCGTGCTTGTGCGGAGGGTAACTCGAGGAGTTTCCGCTCGGTGTCCTTACTTCGACGACCAGGACAGATTCCGCGGGTTCATCCTGCGGGAGAATATCGCAGACATAGCGGGTGTTGGAGCCCTTGCCGCGCACACTGCGCCGCATGGCTGCGGGCTCGATGAGCCGGGCGGGCAGCTCACCCTTTGCGGGACCTCCGGCCACACCGATTTCGGCATCGGTCTTGGCGGTGATGGTGAGTTTGGCCCGAGGCGGGATATAGACCGCATAAGGCGAGACATCTTCGAAAACGCTCATCCGTCCGCCGATCTCCTTCCAATCGTGGCCCTCGGTCTGCGCGGAAACAATGCCGCTCAGAACGACCGCGCACAGCTCGTTGGAGCTGTCCGAAAGGGCGAGTGTTTCGCCCGGAGCCAATTGATGGGCCGAGAAGGTGATGTAGCGCCATCCCGCCGAGGCGGGCGTCACCGACACGATTTCCTTGGAACCTTTCTTGGGTTTGACAATCAGATTCATTAGCGTTTCTGGGTTTCTTTTCCACGCAGATAGGAGGCGCGAGCCTTTTGGACGGACTCGCTGGGTGATTCCTCCGGGACTGCCACCTCCCACCACCAGCCCCCTTCTTTGGTGGTGCGCGTATCATCGGTGTCGATGCAGATCAGGTAGGTGCGATCGGCGGCGCGAGCCCGTTGAAGCGCGGCTTCCAGCTCCGGAATATTGGCTACTTTCTCAGAGAGGGCGCCGAGCGAGGCCGCGTTGGCCGCGAAATCGACGTTGGGCGCGCCCTGTCCGAACTGCAGGCTATCAACGAGCATGTTGTTGAAGGGCTTGCTTCCGCAACTTTGCTGAAGGCGGTTGATGCACCCGTAGCCGCGATTGTCGAGAAGCACGATGATCAGCTTCTTGTCGAGCATGACCGAGGTGGCGATTTCGTTGTTGAGCATCAGGTAACTGCCGTCGCCCACCATCACGATAACTTCGCGATCCGGCCGGGCCATCTTGACCCCCAAGCCGCCCGCGATCTCGTAGCCCATGCAGGAATAGCCATATTCCATGTGGTAGCCCCCCGGGGTTGACGTGCGCCAGAGCTTGTGCAATTCGGCCGGAAGCGTGCCGGCAGCGCAGACCGCGATGTCGTTGGTGGTGGATTGCGGACTAGAGCGCTGCACCGCCCCGATGACCTCACCATCGTAGGGCAACTCCCCGGCAGCCAGGTCGCGGCGCTGAGTGATGGCATCCGTCTTCGAGCGCCAAGCGGCGGCCTCTTCCTTGGCGCGGTCAGTCCATGTCGCCTCGGACCGCCAGTGCGGCAGCGCTTTGGAGAGGGCCTCCAGGCCAAGCCGAGCGTCGGCCTGCAAGGAGATGCCACGCGCCTTTGCGGCATCGAAGCCGTTGACGTTTAGGCTCACGAGCCGGGCTTTGGTGAACAGCGAATTCGATCCGGTGGTGAAATCTTGCAAGCGGGTGCCGACCGCGAGGATCAGATCGGCCTCGCTGGCGAGGGCATTGGACCCGGGAGAACCGGTGACTCCCACCGAGCCGAGCTGCAGGGGATGGTCCCAGGGGAGGGAGCTCTTGCCGGCCTGCGTTTCGCAAACTGGCACACCGTGGCGCTCGGCAAACTCGCGCAAGCTCTGGCAAGCCCCGCCGTAAAGCACTCCGCCTCCCGCGATGATTACGGGACGCTTTGCCGCCATCACCGCGCGCACCGCCCCAGCCAGTTCGCCCTCACTCGGAGGCACGGCTCGAAACTCGATGATCGGCGTCTCGAAAAACTCAGCGGGATAGTCGAAGGCATCGGCCTGCACATCCTGGGGCATGGCGAGGGTGACCGGCCCGCAGAGGGCGGGATCGGTCAGGGTGCGAACGGCGCGCGGAAGCGCGGTAATCAATTGGGAGGGATGAATGATTCGGTCGAAGTAGCGCGAAACAGGACGAAAGCAGTCGTTAGCCGAAACCGTGCCGTCGCCGAAGTCCTCCACCTGTTGGAGCACCGGATCGGGATCGCGAGAAACAAAGATATCGCCGGGGATGAAGAGCACCGGCAGGCGATTGACATGCGCCAGCGCCGCTGCCGTCACAAAGTTGGTCGCCCCAGGCCCGATCGAGCTGGAGCAAGCAATCATCCGGCGCCGGAAGTGTGCCTTGGCATAGGCGATCGCGGCATGGGCCATTCCTTGTTCGTTGTGTGCCCGGAAAGTTGGCAGCCGATCCCGATGCTGGTAAAGGGCCTCTCCGAGGGCGGCCACGTTCCCGTGGCCGAAGATAGCGAAAACTCCTCCGAAGAGCGGCACGACTTCATCTCCCTGAGGGCCCTCAAGTCGCGTGCGCAAGCCGGCAAGGTAACGCACGAGCGCCTGCGCGGTCGTCAGCCGCACGGTCCCGCGCTTGGAAGATGTTGGAGTCTCTGAAACGGTCGCTGTCTCATTCATGCTGCACATTCCTCAAGGATCGTTTTCTTTGCTTTGACGGGGGCGTCCTTGTGCGCTTCGCGCCAAAATCTTATAAGGTTCTCGAAGGTTTCCCGCGCGCGAGCAATCAGGGTGTCGTCGTCGATCTCCCCTGCGAGCCACGCCAGGCTGGGTTTTTCGAAGATGGTGCGTCCCACCGCGAAACCCCGGCAAGTGGTGGATTCCACGGCTTCCCTAAAGCCCTCGGCCAGCCTTTCAACGGGCGCGCTTAGTCCCAGGAGCAGCACCCCGCGGCAATATGGATCGCGCTCGGCGATCAACGCATCGATAGAGCGCCACTGCGCGGCCGTCATTGACTCCAGCTTCCACCACTCGGGCTTGATGCCCAGGTCGTAGAACTGCTTGAGGGAGCGGTAGACGGTGTCAGGCTCGGTGCGATCTTTGGGTGGAATCACCTCCAGCAACAGCTCGTGGCCGCTCACGTGCGTCGCCTCGTAAAGCGCGCGCACTTGGGCTTCCTGCTCGAGGCGGTGCGCGTCCGGATCGTCCGGGTGGTAGAACACGAGACATTTGGCAACATGTTCCTTGGGCCAGGAAATCAAATTGGTGCCAATAGACCGTCCGTGTTCAAATCGCAGGGGATTGGACCCGGGCAGCTCCACCGGCCTTCCGATCCACCATCCCCGGCCCGTGGCGGCATTGAGAGCATCCTGCCCGTAGGTCTCGTCGGCGAGGATGCCCAGCTTGCCCGCATATTCGGTTCTCTCTCGCTCCACGGAAGCTACCGCCTTGACCAATATCGCCTTTAGCGCGGAAATCCGGCTCTCCGAAGCACCGACCTTTCGCGCCAGCTCAGCAAACTGACTCCGGTGATCAAAGGCAAAGATATAGAGTTCCTCCCAGCGCGGACGCGGCACTGTCACCCGGTGCAAATGTGCCAGCGTGCTGTCCCGATCCGGGCGGCGGATTTCGCTCAGGATTGGCAGCAGCTTGTTGAAGAAAATAGTCGAGCTCCACGGGGGTGGGCATCGCGGGCGCGCAGCCGTGGCGGGAAACCACCAGCGCACCGCAAGCGTTGCCTCGCGCGCCACACACCTCATAATCCTCTCCGCGCAGCCACCCGCTAAGGAAACCGGACATGAACGCGTCTCCGGCTCCAAGCACATTGAGCACCTCGATTTGCACGCCTCTAAACGTCGGCGCCTCGTCAAGGGAGTCCGCAATCTCGCCGTCCAATACCGAGCAGCCAAGCCCGCCGCGCTTGACCACCAGCGTGGCTTTGGTCACCTCGCGCACAGTCCTCAATGTCGCTATGAGGTCTTGGCTCCCTCCGGCGATCTCAAATTCCTCCACTGTGCCAACGATCAAATCGAAAAGAGGAAGAATACTCTGCAGGTGCTGGGTCACTCCTTCGCTGGAAACGTAGCGCACTTCCCCCTCGGCCTTGCGTGTCAAACCCCAGAGAACCGGGCGGTAATCAATGTCCAAAACCGTGCGCACGTTGTTGCGCCGGGCGAACTCCAAAGCCTGCCGGCTGGCCTTGTTCACCTGCTCGGCAGAGAAATGCGTTCCGGTAATCAACAGCGCCCGACTCGACGCGATAAACGCCTCGTCAAAATCGGCCGTATCCAGAGCCATGTCCGCGCAGTTCTCCCGGTAGAAGACCAAAGGAAAAGTCTCCCGGTCCTTGAGTCCGAGCAAGACGAGGGCGGTCAGTCGCGCGGGGTCCTTGACCACATGGCTGACATCGCAGCCTTCCTTGGAAAGGGTTTCAGTAAGGAAACGGCCCATCTGGTCGTCGCCCACGCGCGTGAGCATCGCCGACTTCAACCCCAACCGCGCGGTATTGGCAGCGATGTTGCCGGACGATCCTCCAAGATACTTGCCGAAACTCGTCACGTCTTCGAGCCGCGCGCCAATTTGCTGCGCGTAGAGGTCAACGCCCAGCCGCCCAAGACATATGACATCAAGCCTGCGCCCGGCTTCAAACTGCGTGGAGTTTTTCATGATCGTTGACTCGATACTGCGCTCTGCGTCATGGGCAGTAGCGGGCAACTCCCGCCGCTGAGCGCCTCCGAGGTCCAAGTCTTGCCATCGGCTGCGTCTACGTTCTTCAATACGCGAGTCATACAACAGAAGTGCGACAGCGAAAATAGTTTACATATTAGCGCAACAACTGCCCCGGGCAATTGCAATCCCGTTTGGCTGATATGTTGTTGCTCCTGGGGCATTGGATCTTGGCTACATTAAACGAGCTGTTTTTTCAATGCAAAAAAACTTTTACGCAGACATTTTATAGAATATTTATTCTATTTGTGCCTACTTTTTGCCTTCAGGATTTCCCATTCTGCCCAGGGAGCAAGCGACGAACGATTAAGGCGCCGGGGGCGTCTTGCATTTCCAAGCACGAGAACAAAAGTTTTTTTAGAAATGTTTGCCTGTGAACAGATGTTGTGAGAATCCTTTCGCAGAGACAAAAATCCTGCCCAGAAAGATCCCACAACAAAAACCCCGCATACCTTTCCTATCGCGTGAATTAGGACTTCGCAACCTGCGTTCCTTGAGCCGTAGGCTAGGCAAACGAAGCAAAACGGATTCGGGCGACCTTCGAAAGCTTATTCGATAACGTGCTGGCCTCAAATCAGTTAAGTAATGAATCTGGCGCCAGTTGCTCAAGGGGTTCCAAGAGTGGGCGACGCCAAACCCCTAGGAGTGGTTGGCCGGTAAGCGTCGCCCTTGAAAAATTTACGCGTGAATTGCTCTTACTGTCAGAGCATTGGCCTGCATCGGCGGGTCGGATGACGGGTCAAAGGAATGTCACGCTTATGAACAGTTGTCTTGAGAGGCTGGCAAGTCGTTCGTCGCGATCTACGAAGAGATGCGTGCCAAGCCCATATCCGACAACGATTTCTTAAGGAGGTTACGCAATCGACAAATCATCATGCAAGCTATCGACACTCTCTCAATTAATACCATACGGACGCTGTGCATTGACGCTGTCCAGCAGGCGAATTCAGGGCATCCCGGAACACCAATGGCGATGGCGCCTGTGACCTATGTCCTGTGGCAAGATTTCCTGCGATTTGACCCCGAAGATCCGATTTGGCCGAATCGTGACAGATTTATCCTCTCGGCTGGTCATGCCTCCAGCCTGCTCTATTCGCTCCTGCACCTGGCCGGGGTCAAGGCAGTAAATCGCAAGTATGAGACGCTGGGCGAACTGTCGGTTCCGCTTGCTGACCTCAAGAATTTTCGGCAACTCGAGAGCCGATGTCCGGGGCATCCCGAGTATCGCTGGACCTCAGGAGTCGAAACAACCACGGGACCACTCGGTCAAGGGGTGGCAACGAGCGTGGGAATCGCATTGGCAAGCAACTGGCTTGCTGCGCGCTACAACAAGCCCAACTTTCAGCTCTTTGACTATGATGTTTATGCCCTGGCGGGAGACGGGTGCATGATGGAGGGCATTAGCGGAGAAGCTGCTTCGCTGGCCGGGCACCTTGGACTTTCCAATCTGTGTTGGATCTATGACAACAACCACATCACCATCGAGGGTCACACCAGTCTGGCATTCTCCGAGGATGTTGCGGGACGCTTTCTTGCCTACGGATGGAACGTCGAGCGGGTCTCCAATGCCAATGACCTCGATCTGCTGCGGGAGGCATTTGACCACTTTAAGAAGACGACAGACCGGCCGACCCTGATTATTGTGGATAGCCACATCGCCTATGGCGCACCGACCAAACAAGACACCAGTGCTGCGCATGGTGAGCCGCTCGGGGAGGAGGAGATCAGGGCCACAAAGAGGCGCTATGGATGGCCGGAAGATGCGAAGTTTCTTGTTCCCCCTGAAGTAGGGCGAGGACTTCAAAGCGAAGCTTGGCGCCCGCGGCGGCAAACTTCGCGGTGAATGGATGGCGTTGTTTTCCGCCTACGAGAAGGAGTATCCGGAATTGGCTGCTGAAACTCTTTCCATTCAGCACCGTGAACCTCCCAAAGGGTGGGACGCGGAGATCCCGACTTTTCCGGCCGATGCGAAGGGGATCGCGAGCCGGGATTCTTCAGGCAAGGTGCTCAATGCAATCGCTAAGCATCATCCCGTGGCTTGTTGGCGGTTCGGCGGATCTTTCTCCGTCGACCAAGACGCGTCTTACCTTTGAGGGCGCCGGGGAAGTCAGCCGCAACGGCCTCGGGGGAAGAAATATTCACTTTGGAGTCCGGGAGCATGCCATGGGAGCGATTCTCAACGGACTGGCACTAACCAAACTGCGGGCCTTCGGTTCCGGCTTTCTCATATTCAGCGACTACGGCAAAGGGTCGTTGCGGCTGGCCGCCATCATGGAGCTGCCCGTAATCTATGTCTTTACGCACGATTCGATCGGTGTCGGCGAAGATGGTCCCACCCATCAACCGGTGGAGCATCTCGCTGCGCTGCGATCCATTCCCGGCCTGGTCGATATCCGCCCCTGCGACGCGAACGAGGTGGCCGAGGCGTGGCGCGTGATTATGCAGCTCGAAACACGAACCGGTGGCTCTGATCTTGAGCCGCCAGGCGCTGCCGACCTTGGATCGCTCGAAATACGCGTCAGCGTCGGGTGTTCGGCGAGGCGCCTACATTCTCTCCGACGCCGCCAATGGCAAACCCGACGTATTGCTTATGGCCACGGGCAGCGAGGTCTCCCTGTGCACGGGCGCTCAGGAGGAGCTCAGCAAGCAGGGGGTGCAAGCGCGAGTAATTAGTATGCCGTCGTGGAAGCTCTTCGAGGACCAGGACGACGCCTATCGCGAATCCGTGATACCCTCAAATATTAGAGCGCGTGTATCAGTCGAACAGGCGGCAAGATTTGGTTGGGAGCGCTATGTGGGAATCGATGGAGCGCGCATCGGCATGAGGACCTTTGGTGAATCCGCCCCGCTCCAGAAACTCGTCAAAAAATTCGGCTTCACCGTCGATGCCGTCGTCGCCGCGGCTCTGGAGCAAGCGAGTAAGCAAAAAGAACTGATCTCTGTACGTGCAATTAGCTAGGGCAAATGACACCAGTATTCGGTCGATCCTAGTGAGTCAAACTAACAATCGTCAAAATGGATCCTCTCAGAGACATGAAATTCTCAAGACAAAAGCGCCACGGCCGCGGGGCAAGCGCGGATCCTTTCACTTGCTCTCGCAGCTGCTTTGCTAAGCATTGCGCGAACGGTGAGCGCTGTAGATTTCGATTGGAAGCAGGCCCAAGGCACAACAATTAGCGTTTTCTTTAACCAGCACCCCTACGCGGATGCGATGATTCAGCGCCTGCCGCAGTTTAAGGAGCTGACAGGAATCGATGTCAAATACGAGTTGACCCCCGAGGAAAACTACTTCGATAAGATAACTACGCAGCTCTCTGGCGGGAACTGGCGTGCCGGATGTCTTCATGACCGGCGTCGTACCAAATGTGGGACTACGCGAGCGCCAAGCGCATCGAGCCCTTGGACGAACTATCTCGGCGACGCTTCGGCGACCAACCCGGACTATAACGCCAAGGACATTTTTGAGGGCGTCTTCAACGCAGGCAAATGGGATTTGAAGCCCGGATCGCCTCCGGGGAGCGGCAGCCTATGGTGCGTTCCGCTGGGCTTTGAACTCTACTGTCTTGCATACAACAAGAAGTACTTTGACGAAAGAGGCCTTGAAGGTTCCGACCACCCTGGATGAGCTTTCCGAGCTGGCCAACGAAGCTCAAGGATTGGAACGGTCCTGGATCGTACGGGGTGGCCGTCAGGGGCACCCGGAACTGGGCGACGATCCATCCCGGATACATGAGCAGTTTCAGCAGCGCCGGCGCCAAGGACTTTGTCATCGAGGACGGGAAAGCTGATGTCCGCGCTGGGTCAGCCTGAAGCCGTAGAGATCACCAAGAAGTTCGCGGAGATGATCAGGACGGGAGGACCTCCGGGATGGTCGAACTACACCTGGTATCAGTGCGGCGCCGATCTTGGCGCTGGCAAGGCTGCGATTCTCTACGATGCCGACATCAACGGCTACTTTCAGAACGTTCCCGGCAGCACCGAGTCAGTCGGGCAACATCGGCTTTGCGCCGCCACCTGTATCGAAGGCCGGTGAGCAGCCGACCTCTAATGAATGGGTCTGGCAGCTGGCGATGAACAGCAGCTCGAAGAATAAGAAGGCTGCCTGGCTCTTCATGCAGTACTTCACCGGTCCCGAGTTCACGCTTTGGGCCGCGCTGAATGCGAAGACGGTGGATCCGGCGCGCCAGTCGGTCTGGGACAATCAGGAATTCAAGGACAAGATCGGCAAAGGTTCCCGGATACTACGAAACCTTCACCAAGACGATTCCGAACACCGCCATTCAGTTTACACCTCAACCCTACTTCATCCAATCAACCACGGAGTGGGCTGCGACTCTGCAGAAAGATCGTGCTCTCCGGGGCGGATCCTGCCCAGGCGATGGAGAGCCTGGCAAAGAAGATCAGTCGCGACACCTCGAAGTTGAAGCTGCAATAAGAATTCCTCCCGTTTGCTGGAGGTGTGGGCGGGACCCAAGTTGCCCCGCCGCTCGTTGAAATGAAACTTTAGATACGCTCTCGTTAGAACAAGACGTCGTCTAAATTCCCCAACCAAGAACGATCTACAACGGACATGAGCACAGCAAGATCCTCCGGTGACCGAGCCGCCGCGAGCTATTCTTCCAGAATCTGGGGAAGAATACCCGCGACGGAGGGCCCTTCGTCCCTATTTGGTGCTGGCGCCGTCGTTTCTGCTGACGATCGGTATCCTAATACCCTTTTTCGTAGCGATCTTCTACTCCTTTACCGACCTTACGCTCAGAAGCCCTGATTTCGAGATGGTCGGTTTACGAAATTTCGTCGATACGTTCACGAATCCCGACTTCTGGCACTCAGTAGGAGTAACGCTCAGATATGCGTTCATTGCCACGGCGGTAGAGATGGTTCTGGGAATGTGCATAGCGCTCTTGCTCAATCAGGAGAGCGCGTTTCTCCAGATTTCTTCGCTTGGTACTGATTTTTCCCCTCATGATCGCTCCGGTCATCGGCGCGCTGGTCTGGCTTCTCGTTACCAATCCGACGGTCGGTATCCTCCGCATACCTCTCGCGTGGATTGGGCTCGGCGATTTTCGATGGAGCGCGGACCCCGATTGGGCGCTGTTTTCGCTCATCATCATCGATGTGTGGATTTACACCCCTTTTGTCGTGATCCTGGTTTTGGCAGGTCTTCGTTCGTTGCCAAAATCTCCTTACGAAGCGGCGCTGATTGACGGGGGCTCCGCGTGGTTTGTTTACAAGAACTTGACTCTTCCGATGCTCGCGCCGCTACTCTTGATCGCGCTGGTAATTCGCCTGATGACCTCTTTGCAGGAGTTCGCGATTATCTTCGCGACAACGAAGGGCGGACCGGGAGACCGCACGTTGAGCGTGGCGGTCGCCGCCTATAACGAGGCCTTTCAGTACTACAACCCGAGCGGAGCCATACCGATGCTGCTTTTCTTATGGTTCATCATTTACGCCATTTGCTTCATCCTGATCGGGTTTTGGAGGAAGGCGCAAAAGACAGCATCTGGAGAAGTGTGATCTATGGGTGGCGACAAGGGTATACTCCGTCTGCTGGGTCCATTCTTAAGGAAGTTCGTGCTCTCCCTGTATGCGCTCTTCGCGCTGTTCCCGCTGATCTGGATGGTCGATCCTCTCGTTCAAGCCTGACGAACAGATGTCTACGACAATCTTTATCTTCACGCCCACTTTGGAGAACTTCCGTGCGGTCCTCGGGCAGGAAGGATTCTTGAGATCACTTTGGAACAATCTGGTTGTCAGCGGCCTCGCAGTGGCGACTCTCGTTAATCGTTGGAGTGCCCGCGGCTTATGCCCTGGGCAGGTATCAGTTCAAGGGAAGAGAAAATATCGCCTTGACATTTCTCTCTTTGCGGTTCGCTCCGGAGATTCTGGTGATCATCCCACTTTATTTGATATATCAGAAGTTGCACTTGATCGATACCTTCTTTGGTTTGATCTGGGTCTACCAGCTGATAAGTCTTCCGCTTCTGATTTGGATTCTTCGGGGGTTCTTCGAAGAGATCTCTCCGGATATCGAACGAGCCGCGCAGCTCGATGGATACTCATGGTGGCAGGTCTTCTTCAAGGTGCTTTTGCCGATGGTCAAACCGGGCATCGTTGCCGCAGCGCTGCTCTGCTTTATTTTCTGTTGGAACTCATTCACATTTGCCCTGCAGCTTGGCGGGGCGCCAACACGCAGACCTCGACGGTGTCCATGACGAGGTTCCTGGCGTCGGACACTGTCCACTACGGGTGGGTGGCTGCCGCCGCACTGCTCTCAGCGCTGCCGGAAATGATTCTTGCACTCTTGATTCAAAGGCACCTGGTTCGAGGTCTGTCCTTCGGCGTGGTGAGAGGCTAAGATTTATGGCGAGTGTTGAATTACAAGGATTGACGAAATTTTACGGCAAAAGGCGTGCCGTCGAGAATCTGAGTCTGGACATCAAGGATAAGGAGTTCTTGGCGGTCTTCGGTCCGGCTGGCGCGGGCAAAACGACGACGCTGAACCTCATAGCGGGCATTGTCACTCCCAATAGCGGCACAGTGAAAATCGGAGGCCGTGATATCAGCGGGCTGCAGCCCGCTGACAGGAATGTAGCGATGGTGTTTGAAAGCTATGCATTGTATCCGCAGCTCAACGTTTATGACAACATGGCGTTTCCCTTGCGAAGCCCCAAATTCCGGCTGCCCGAGGATAAGATCAAGGAGCGGGTCACCTACCGTGCAAAGATGATGAAGATCGACCATTTGCTTCAGCGTCCAATTAAGGCGCTAAGCAACGGACAGCGGCAGCGAACAGCTCTCGGAAGGGCTCTTGTGCGACAGCCCGATCTCTTCCTTTTGGATGAACCCCTAGGCCACTTGGATGCCAAGCTTCGCCAAACGATGCGCGTTGAGCTCAAGGAAATGCGTACGCAACTGGGCACGACGACGATTTATGCGACACATGAGTATCGAGAAGCGATGAGCTTGGCGGATCGCGTTGCGGTGCTTAACGAAGGGCGGCTTCTGCAATTGGCAAGCCCGGATGGCATCTATTTCCGGCCGGCATCGATCGATGTTGCAAGATTGTTCGGCGATCCGGAGATCAACATCGCTGATGCGACGCTAAAATCGTCAGGCGGATCGATTGCCCTGCAGATGCTTGGAGAGAATATTCTGATGCCGCTTCCGGCTGACGTGGCGCGGATTGTCAACCAGAAGCAGACCCGCAAGGTTCAAGTCGGTTTTCGCCCCCCGGATGTGCGCATTGCGTCCGAGGGAGATAAGCGGCCATTGCATGCGACCGTTTATAGCTTCGAGCCGCTGGGGACCAAATCGATACTGACCTTGAAAGCGGTGGACGGCAGTTTCGTGCGAGCATTGGTGGATGGCCGCTTGACCTTTGAAATGGATCGCCGAACGCAGTTTCGAATCGATCCCCGTCAGCTTATCATCTTCGATGCGGAAACGCAGAAGTTTGTAGCGCGGTCCTCAGAACCCGTTGAGGAGGTTTAGAAATGGCTGAGCTCCTTTACAAAAAGCTAGTTAAGCAATACAGGCCGGATCTTCCGCCGGCCCTTGACCGGCTGGATTTGAATATTCGGGATGGAGAGTTTATCGGGCTCCTTGGACCATCGGGCTGCGGGAAATCGACAACGCTGCGGATGACCGCAGGCCTGGAGTCGATCTCAGATGGCCAGATCCTCATCGGAGGCAAAGTTGTCAACAATACGCATCCCAAGGATCGCGGTATAGGTCTCGCCTTCGACAACTATGCGCTCTACCCGCCGTTAGCAGTTCGCGACAACCTTGCCTTCAACTTGAGGGCGCACGGAATCAAGCAGCAGGAGATCGACAAGCGGGTTGCCGAAGTCGCCAAGTATCTTCACGTGGAGGAATTGCTCGATCTGAAGCCAGCGGCCCTTAGCAATGGCCAGAAGCAGCGCGTCAACATTGCGCGCGCTGTGATCCGCCGGCCAGCGGTGCTGCTCTTGGACGAGCCGCTGAGCCAGCTCGATGCCGCGTTGCGCGCTAAAATGCGCACGGAGATCAAGCGCCTTCAAACCGAACAGCGCTTTACCACCATCATTGTAACGCATGATCAGCTCGAAGCCATGGCGCTGGCCGATCGGATCGCGGTTCTCAATGATGGCAAGCTCCAGCAGTTTGATACCCCCTTGCAAGTCTTCAATCATCCGGCTAACGAGTTTGTGGCGGGGTTCTTGGGCGAGCCGCCAATGAACATCTTCGGCGTGGAGTCCGATTCCAATCGCCGTCTGGTCGTCCCTGGAACAGATTTTGCCCTGCCGATAACCGATTACGTGGGGCGGCTGCTGGGCAACCGGACCTCAGTGCGGCTCGGCGTCCGTCCGTGGGGCATCCATGTCAACCCGGCAACCTTGGAAGGCAGCGTTCCGGCAACGGTAGCGGTCGTCGAGAATCTCGGCGACGAAACACGTGTGGGCGTGCGCTACGGGGACATATTGCTGATGGCGAGCACGGATATGACGAGGGCCTATAAGCCGGGTAGCAAGGTCAACCTCATTTTCGAGGACGAGGATCTGAATCTTTTCGATCAGGACACAGGAGAACGGCTTACGCCATGACAAAAAGTCCTCAGGCCCAAGGGGCAACGCTTACTTGAAAGATCGGAATCCGTGCTCGATCCTTCGAGTGAAAAGGTGGTTGGGGAATGGGTCGCGGATTCCAAGAAACTTAGAGAACTAAAAAAAAATAATTCTGGAGGCGAGAAACTACCAAGAGTTACAGGAGCAATGACTCCAACCGCCGGCGAGGCTGAATCCACTCGTGCTGGAGTGACGGAATCGAGTTGCGCGAAACGATGCGAGCGCTCGTTGTATATGGACCCGGAGACTATCGGCTCGAAACGGTTCCCG
>CAWASQ010000091.1:0-80564 GCA_963784465.1 uncultured Verrucomicrobiae bacterium | reverse complement strand
CCAACATCAAACGCTGGAGACATCTGAACTTCTTCCAGTACGAATGCCTCTTGGAAGCGCGGGTGCCGCGCAGTAATTGCCCGGAACACGGAGTGTTGAGCGTGGCAGTGCCTTGGGCGCGGGAAGGCAGCGGTTTTACCCTTCTTTTTGAGGCCTTGGCTATGCTGTTGTGCCGGGAGATGCCAATGGCGGCGGTGTCCGATACTCTTGGGGAGCACGACACCCGGCTCTGGCGCGTGGCGGCCCATTATGTTGAAGCGGCCCACGCCAAGAACTCGTGGGCGAAAGTGCGAGCGATCTCGGTTGACGAGACCAGTGCCCGGCGAGGTCATCGCTACGTGACCAATGTGCTCGACGCGCAAACCCATGAACTTCTCTTGATGGTTGAAGGCCGTAGCGCTGCGGCTCTGGAAGCTTTCGCCCAAGCCTTGGTGGCCCACGGGGGAAGGACCGAACAGATAGAACTTATCAGCATGGACATGAGTCCGGCCTATCAAAGCGGAGCGAGCCAGTTCTTTCCGCGGGCCCAGATCGTCTTCGACCGCTTTCATCTTATGCAAATGGCTGGCCAAGCTGTCGATAGGGTCCGCAAGGAACTGGCCCGCCAGGGAGCCGATCTGAAGGGATCGCTCTGGGCGCTGCGCGGTAATGAATGGACCCGCAGCCAGGAGCAATGCCAGCAAAGAAGTGCGCTGTGCAATCGCTATCCCAAACTCGGCCGGGCCATCGGTCTGCGCGACACGCTTCAGGATATCCTCGCCGATGAAGATCAAGAAGCTCTGCGCTGGTGGTGCAAGCGCGCCAAGCTCAGCCGGCTCCAACCCTTCCGCGAGTTGGCACAGAGCATTCAAGAACATTGGAGCGGTGTTGTCGCCTTCCTGAAAACTCGGCTTACCAATGGCGCCATCGAGGCGGTTAACGGTCTGATCCAACTCGCTAAGCGTTTGGCCAGAGGCTTTCGCTCCCTGCGCTACTTCCGTATCATGGCCTATCTCAAAGCCGCCGGTCTTCATCTCGATTTGCCGTCCCCTGTTACCCACTCAGAATAGCGAATGGCCCGCTTAGAAAACATCTCCGCTTCTATCTCAACGCCCTCCAAATGACGAGTTTTTCAACCGTCTGTTAGAGGGTCTGTCGTCTTCTTGTGCATGGTCGAGCCACTGTCGATTTTGTATTCTTTAGTTTAGGACCATATCCCTCACTGCTCAAAAAAGGCTATTGACAAGTTGGCGTTCACAATCGAGCACTTACCTCGTGATGTAGTTTAGGCTACAGTCTACAGGCAGATTCACAATGTAACGCCGACTCGAACAAGGGAATGCAGAAAACCGGTATGAAGACGAATACAACCAATCCCGACTTGGCAGCATGGAAGCGCCAGGCGGGAGAGGTGAGCCTTCCCGAAGTTCACCGCAGCATTGTCGTTCCCGGGAATGCTCCCTTTTGGAGAAAGATGCTCGCCTTTGCCGGGCCGGGCTTTCTCGTCGCGGTCGGCTACATGGATCCTGGCAACTGGGCGACCGATTTATCTGGCGGCGCGCAATTCGGTTACACCCTGCTGGCCGTCATACTGATTTCAAATCTGATGGCGATCCTGCTCCAGCATCTCTGCGTAAAGCTGGGTGTGGTGACCGGGCGCGATCTCGCCCAAGCCTGTCGCGATCACTACTCCAAGCCCACCGTTTTGTTTTTATGGGTTCTTTGCGAGTTGGCCATCGCGGCGTGTGATCTCGCCGAGGTCGTAGGCTCCGCTATCGGTCTGCAACTCCTTTTCGGTATCCCGCTGGTTTGGGGTTGCGTCATCACCTGTCTGGATGTGCTGGCCGTGCTTTATCTGCAAAACAAGGGTTTTCGTTACGTCGAGGCCCTCGTCATTACACTCATCGCCATCATCGGCGCATGCTTCGCAGCGGAGTTGCTTTTTGCCAAGCCGAGTCTGACCGGCGTGATGCTGGGTTTCGTGCCCAGCGCGGACATTCTCAAAGACCCGAATATGCTCTACGTCAGCATCGGCATCCTTGGAGCGACGGTGATGCCGCATAATCTCTATCTCCACTCCTCTATTGTGCAGACCCGCAATTTCGCGCGGACGTCGGAGGGCAAACGCGAGGCGATCAAATTCGCAACCATCGATTCCTCCGCTGCCCTAATGTTCGCACTTTTCATCAACGCGGCCATTCTGATACTTGCCGCGGCGGCCTTTCACTGGTCGGGGCACCAGGATGTCGCGGAGATTCAGGATGCCTACAGATTACTGAGCCCGACGCTAGGTGTCGGTGTAGCGAGCACCCTCTTTGCGCTCGCCTTGCTGGCCTCGGGCCAGAACTCGACGCTGACCGGCACGCTGGCCGGACAGATCGTCATGGAAGGTTTTCTGAACTTCCGAATCACGCCTTGGATGAGGCGACTGATCACCCGCGGCATCGCAATCATTCCCGCCGTGTGCATCATCGGATTTTACGGCGAGAGCAAGACCACTGAATTGCTCGTGGCCAGCCAGGTCGTCTTGAGCATGCAGCTTGGCTTCGCGGTCTGGCCTCTTATGCGGTTCACCGGCGAGAAAGCCAAAATGGAGGAGTTCGTCAATCCGCTCTGGATCAAGATCCTCGGTTGGACGACTGCAGCCATCATTATCACGCTCAATGTGAAGTTGCTGTTTGACACTTTTGCACCCGAAGCTGTCCGCAAAGCCTTCTATAGCATCCTCGGGCTTCCCACTGGCTAAGGACGTCGGCCATGTATCACACCATCCTTATTCCTTTGGAAAACAGCCCAGCGGACCAAACGATCCTCGATCACATCAAGCCGCTGGCAAGAATGACCGGGGCTAGTCTCTTGCTTATGCACGTCGCCGATGGCTGGGTCGCTAGGAATTTCGAGCAACTTAACCTGGCCGAAAGCGAGGAAATTATGATGGACCGCGCCTATCTTGAAAGACGCGCCGAGGAACTGCGCGGCGAGGGTTTGGTTGTGAACGAGGTGCTGGCGATGGGCGAGCCGTCCGACGAAATCGTCAAGTTTGTGCGCGCCCACAATGTGGACTTGATCGCGATGTCGACCCACGGACACCGTTTTATCAGCGACCTGCTCTACGGCAGCACGGCGGACAAAGTGCGGCATTTGGTCAACGTTCCGGTACTTCTCCTCAAGGCGAAAGGTTAAGCCCAAGCATCGAATTCGCCGAAGGAGATCCGTCTTGAACCGGGCTAAAGCGCTCATATTTCTCAAAATCGCCGTGCAGTTGGCATTGTCGTGCAGTTGCGCACTTGCTTGGACAGGTACCGGGCAAACCACGACATGTTCAGGTTCACGATCAGATAGGCGACGAGCGCTACAAAGAACACCGAAAAGAAGTAGCGGTCACCGTAAAAGTTCGACAGATTCGTGATCTTCTTCAGTAGATCCTCGTAGCCAATGATGTAGGCCAGCGAGGTATCTTTGAGCAACACGACCAGCTGAGCTACAATGATCGGTGTCATTTGACGGAGTGCCTGCGGCAACTCGATGATTAGCCTGACCTGCAGACTACTAAGCCCAAGAGACAGACCTGCCTCGCGTTGTCCTCGTGGCAAGGACTGGATTCCCGAGCGAATCGCCTCACCGATAACGGCGCGATTGTAAAGTGCCAGCGCCGCCACAACCACCCAAAATCCATCAGTCGATGCAGGCTTGACATCAAAAATGGCGACCAATCGCCCCACAAGGCAACAATCTGCGTGTCCAAAACAAAAACTCCCTGACTGCGGCGCCGCAAAATCCGGCCACATGGCGTTCGGCCTACTCCGCCCCACATTTCTCGCTTATTTTAGGGCTAGTGGTAGACATGTCACTACGGGCTGGTGCCCGCGATGTCACCAGGGGTCTAGCCTTCGCTTTGGTCTTCTCGACTGCCGGGGGTGCGTCCTGAATGCTGTTGTAAAGTTTTGCGTGTGCCTTTTGCACCGCACGCGCAACGCTCGTGGGCACCGCGCGGACGCGCGGCCCGCCGGAGACGAGGTTCGGAATCTTACGGGTCACCGTGCCGCTGTGGCAGCTATCCGAAAGCGCGAGGATGCGAACGCCCGACTTGAACTTGCCCCACAATTCGTAAAGCTCGTCGTCAACGAGCTGCCTGTCATAACAAACCCAGGTCTCGTCCATGCGGTCTTTTTCCTCGCTATTGGTATCATCAACCTGCCCGCCGTGCCCAGAGTATGTCAGGAAGAACAGATCACCAGACTTGAGCGCCTTGGCTGCGCCACCGATTGCGTCAGATACGGCTACCGTCCACTCCTTGGCCTGTATTGGTGAGGCGACACGCGGCCGAAGTGCCTCGCGTGATGGTCTCTCCGGCGGACTGCCGGTGCGCGCAATTGGCGGTAAGCTACCGGGTCAGCGGCCGAAGCTCTTCGAGATGCTGGCGCAAGTAAGCGAGCAAGTGCCGCCTGCGCTCTGCACCGCGCGATTCCATTCCCAGCTCATTCTCGTTCCGCGGCAACAATTTGCTGTCAACGTCCGCGACGCGTTCGTAAACCGCTTGCCATCGCTTTTTCACCGTCCAGTGAGAGATGGATAGGTTCACCGCCATTTCCTCATCGGTTTCGCCGGCTAACGAGTGACGCAGGATTGCCTGCTCGCAGTGATTGAAATGAAACCGCGGAGGCGTAAAAACAAATAATCCGGAGGCACGGCTACCGTAATTCGCCAAAGCTTCTTCTTTAGTCAATCCCACCAGCCGGGGTCGCTGCGAAGATTGCGGCACAGGAAGATTTTGTGCCTGATAGTAATCGGAATAATCGCGCCGGAGGCGAAAGCCCGCGCTGAGCGTCCAGCGAAATGCCTCTTCCCCAATAGGCCCACACAGCAATTCCTTTAACCGGTAACCATGGTGCGCTAGGCGAAAAGCCTCGGCCATTTTCTCCCGTACAGCCAAGAGGTGCTCGGAAGAAAGATTATCGCGTCTACCGCTGTAACACATCATCACATTGACCCCTGTCCTAGCGTTCGCAACCGCGACCCGATCGCAATCCAGCACCGGCAACTGGCCCGCAAGGTAGCGCCGCGCTACTTGCGGGCCTAGGTACGGCGGCAATGTGGTGCGCGTTTCGCGGCAGAATGCGTCGGTAACAAAAATAGTCGCGCAGAAAGCTAAAATGTCCGGTCCGCCCAGCAGACGTCGGTTTTCGACGAGGGAAAGCTGCATAGCCCCGAGGTTCGACAATGTCTGAAACATCTCCGGAAGCGCTCCCCAAGTCGCCTCATCAAAAGCAAAGCGAAACAAGCCCAACAGCGCGCAACAGGCCGCAATGTCACGTACATCGCCTACACGAGACATGAGACAAATCGAAGTCGGCGTATTTACCGCAGTCTCCTCCCGTATAGAGGTCATCGTCATTTTCATCGCAAACCGCCGGTCTCAGCCGCGCCCTAGTCGCAGAATTTTCATGCTCAATCAAGCCGATTTACACTTTTAGGGGTCTTTCGCAGGAAAGCTTCCTCGCTATAAAGGGCAGTGTAAATGCAGTTACAGGACGGTTGGCGGGCACATGCTCACTACGCCCGAGAAGCGATTTCCTTTCAGTTTACACCAGGAAGTATTGTCAAATGAATAATGATCGAGCAGGAGCGAATGGGTTCCCTCTAAACGGGCATGTTTTCACCGAAAAACTATTTGGCCAAAGGCACTGATTCTCCTGCCCCCGGCGACGCGGTAAATCCCGCAGCAGATCCTCCATCGACAAAACGATCCTAAACACCGCCAGGAGACCATAAAAGTGCAACAGAAAGACACGGCTGATTCAAAAACAGCTGAGGAGATCCGTGCGTTCACCAGGGAGTATGACGAGAGATATAATGAAAACGACGCAGTCGCCATCGCCGCGCTCTTCACAGAGGATGCGGTTGTGGTGACGACCCAAGGTCCGGTTTTCGGTCGGCAGGCCATCGAGAAACAGTATGCAGACCTGTTGCAGAAAGTGCATTTCAGCAACCATGTCCTCACGGACGATCAGGATTCCCCTCACATCATAGGTACGGCTGGCAATGAGGTGTGGGAAACCGGAGGATGGAGTTGCACTATTCAAGGCAAAGACTTCGGTCCTAAGGAACTCCAGGGATACCGGTCGGTGATTCGTGAGGGCGATGATTTGAAGATCCGGATGCTGATCTGGAACATAACCCCAGCACCGGCCGCGACACCGTCCCCGACGATCGCCCCGAACAACAAATAGTATCCTGATCCGACTCAAATGCCGAACGACGCTTGTAAAGTCGCCAAAGGACTCAGGGCTATCCTAGGTCGGTGCGACCGACCCCATGAAGGAGAGTGAACTATGACTGATCAGATCGTGTCCACCTTACAGCAAAGCCTTCGCGGACGACTCATCGGTCCAAGTGATGCTGACTACGATGCCGCCCGTGCTCTTTACAACGGCATGATCGACAAGCGGCCGCGCCTGATTGCGCGCTGCGTGGACGTCGCCGACGTCATCGCCGCGGTGAACTTCGGCCGCGACCAGGGCCTGCTTGTCGCCATCCGTGGAGGCGGCCACAATGGCCCAGGCCTTGGCAGTTGCAACGACGGACTGGTGGTCGACCTCTCGATGATGAAGAGCGTGCGCGTAGATCCGGCAAGCCGAACCGTTCGGGTTGATGCTGGCTGCACGTCCGGCGATGTCGATCATGCCACCCACGCGTTCGGACTGGCCGTGCCATTTGGCATCGTCTCGACCACCGGCGTCGCGGGCCTCACCGTCGGCGGGGGCACCGGGTACCTCACGCGCAAGTACGGCCTCACGATTGATAACCTGCTCGAAGCGGACGTTGTCCTGGCCAACGGCAGTTTTGTCACGGCCAGCAAAAGCGAGCACCCCGATCTCTTCTGGGCGCTGCGCGGGGGAGGTGGCAACTTTGGCGTGGTGACGAGCTTCCTGTTCCAGGCGCATCCGGTCGGTACGGTCTACGCGGGCCCGATCTTCTGGGAGGCTACTCACGCCAAGGCCGTGATGCGCGCCTATCGCGATTTCCTGCCGACCGCCCCCGAGGAACTGGGTGCCTTCGTCGGCCTCAAGACGGTGCCATCGATGGACCCGTTTCCGAAGGACTACTGGGGCAGGCGCGCCTGTGCTGTGATTTCCAGTTACAACGGCTCCACGGCGGAGGGTGAAAAGATCATGGCGCGACTGCTCAAGTCCGTGCCGCCGCCCATCTTCAACTGGATGGGTGCGATGCCGTTCCCCGCGATGCAAGCGTTGTTTGACCCGTTCTTTCCGAAGGGCCTGCAGTGGTATTGGAAGGGCGACTTTGTCAAGTCCCTGCCGGACGAGGCGATCGACACGCACATCGCACAGGCCGCGAAGGCGCCGAGCGAGTTGTCGCTCATGCACCTCTACCCGATCGACGGAGCGGTCCGCCGCGTGCCGAAAGACGCGACCGCGTGGAACACACGCGACGCCACTTGGTCCATGGTCATCGCTGGGATCGACGCCGACCCGAAGCAGGCCGACGCCTTGAAGACGTGGGGGCGCGCCTACTGGACGGCGATTCACCCGTTCAACCTCGAAGGGGCTTACGTCAATTTCATGATGGACGACGAGGTCCAGGGGCGCGTCCAGGCGACCTACGGCGAGAACTACAAACGTCTCGCGTCTGTGAAAGCGAAGTACGATCCGGAAAACCTCTTTCGGGTCAACCAGAACATCCTGCCGGCCGCCTCTTGACAGCCGGTACCCAGAGACTGCTAAACGGCGCTTAAACCTTCTCCAAGCCCTAAAGCCCGTTCCAATTCTTGACTCCGCTTCATAAGAACCAAGCAGTCGCGTATCTATGACAAAGTTGGGGTCGTTTGACGAAAGGGGAAATAAAAAACGCTAACTCCGGCTAGAGATAGAAGCGATAGGTCCCCGCTGGCTCGGGCGAGGATAGTATTGTCAAGTTAGCCTGACGCTACTTCAATCTACGTCCGTTGCTCGCGATCGGTTTACTCATCTCTATCAATCCAGGATGGATACCGACGGGCATGCGAAACCGCCGGCAAATCCGGCAAGCAGATCGAGCGGTGCGTTATCACCAGCTTCCCGATTGCGGAAGCATGGGCTTCAAAGGCGACTTTCGACAATGGGAAGAGCTACTGCGGATTGGCGAATAATGGTCCGCTTCAAATAATCCAGGGGTAACCGGGGCGGCCATGCTACTGGTGCAACAATCTCAAACGTTGGGGTTTCGATCCAATCGCGGAAATCATCCGGAATTTGTTTCGTTTTCCTTTGGGGGGACGAACAACATGGCAATGCCAAAAACTTCCGCCAAATCTTGCAAGCCTTGAATTACCGCGGCGATAATCCTTCTTCCAGAAACCCCGGACCCAGCAAATGCCGCGGTGAGTCTTCTCACCTGATGGAATTCGCCAATGGGAGGACCTGCTGCGAATTGGAGATTGATCGCGTCTCCTCACTCCCAGCTCAAAACCCGCCATGCAAAAACTTCTGGAAAACCTTAACAAGGTAACAATGTGGCCTAACAGGACAATATTGTGATACATAGCCTGATTCAGGGTGCGGCCGCGTCTGCTGAATGCTGGGCGAGGCATGGTAGCGAAGTGAGCCTTGCAAGAACTTGAAAGCTTCCGTCGGCACGATGACGAAAGACGAAAACGGACCTTCGCTGGATTGCTGGCATCTCGTGTCAGCGGTCGAATTTAAGTGCACCACTCAGGGTCGAATCAAAATGCACCGCTTTGGACTGCGGTCTTTCTAGGTGGATTTGGGTAGTGGTTTGCAAGCGTGAAGTGGTGATGGGCGGCGAGAGCCGCCTCTTTTTCAGCTGGAGGGCCGTCCCGGCTTCCGGGCGAAGGGTCGCGCGGCAACAACTTGATAGACACACGCGTCCTCCGATATTGAAAGGGGACTATGTCCAAACGTTGCAAGGTCATCGTCACCGATTTCATCACCAATACACTTGCGCCCGAGCGGAGCGTGCTTGGGGACATCGCGGACGTGGTTGCCCTCAACGCTACCGACGAGAAGGAGCTGGTGGGCAAGGTCGAGGACGCCGAGGCGTTGATGGTCTACCACTCCATCTTCCGGCTCTCGGGGGCGACGATCGACAGGCTGAGCGGGTGCAAGGTCATCACGCGGTGCGGGGTGGGATACGACAACGTCGAGCTGGCGGCTGCTCAACGCCGCGGCATCCCGGTATGTAACGTGCCCGACTACGGCACCGAGGAGGTCGCCGACTCGGCGATCGGGATGATGCTCACGCTGACGCGCGGCATCCACGTGCTCAACTCGCGGTTGCGTGACAGCCGGGAAGAATGGCATTACACGCACGCGGCCCCGCTCGTCCGGCTCCGCGGCCGGACACTGGGCATCATCGGCCTGGGCCGAATCGGGTCCGCCGTCGCCGTCCGCGGCAAGGCCATCGGGATGCGCGTCCTCTACTACGACCCCTACACGCCCGACGGTTACGACAAGGCCCTGGGCGTGACGCGGGCGGAGACGCTCGACGAATTGCTGGTCCAATCCGATGTGATAACCTGCCACTGCCCATTGACCGATGAGACCCGCCACATGGTCAACGCGGTGGCGATCGCGAAGTTGAAGCGCGGCTCGTACCTGGTGAACAACGCCCGCGGCGGTGTCGTGGACGCGGCGGCGATCCCCGACGCCATCGCCTCGGGTCAACTCGCCGGCGCGGGCATCGACGTGCTGGAGACGGAACCCCCGCCACCCGACCACCCGCTGATCGCCGCCTGGCGCGACCCCGATCACCCGGCCCACCACCGCGTCATCATCAACCCCCACTCCGCGTTCTACTGCGAAGAGGGCCTCACGGAGATGCGTATTAAAGGCGCACAGTCATGTCGCCGGGCGTTGGTGGGCCAGCCGCTCCGAAACGTGGTCAACGGCGTGTCAGTCCCGAAGTAGTTGCTTTATCGCGGCCATCAGCGTCGCTTCGGTTTTCGGATCGACCAGCGACACGCCGGGCTCGACTTCATAGCCGCTTTGGGTGTAGGCGATGTCGGTGCCGATGTAGCCCATTCCGTAGTCGCCGTGGGCGGCAATGGCGACGAAGAACGTTAATCTGGAGAGGCGTTGTTCCTTTGCCGAAAATTGTGGGGCTAATCAGCCGCCAGCCGTTCAATGCGGTGGAGGAGACGGACGTTTTGATCGAGCAGGCTTCGCGTTCATGGTAATGCGGCCCCGGCCCGCCGCCCGGCGGACTGATATTGACAAAAGCCGTGAACTTTTCGTCGGTTTGTTTGCCGTCGAGCAGCACGACTACTGTCTCCCCAAACGCGTGCAGCGTGCGGGCATCGTCGGAGCGTACCAAACGAGAACTGCCGAGCGGTGAAATGGGTGGGTTAGTTTCGACATTGGGCGGACTCATAGACGGAGTGTTGCTCGGCGAAGGTGGCCTGCCTACTAAATCAGCCAAAGTTTTGAGCTTAACCTCGAATCTCATTGAGGTTGGCAGCCCGTCTATTACGCGGCGCTAAAATCTTAGCCAGAAAGCCGATTCCTATCCAAAGAGTCAGTGACCATCTTCAGGCTGTTCTTACAGATGCAATCGACTAGATCAGGTGAGCCGCGTGGAACGGATCGGGATGGTTTGACTGTCTGCGGCGCCGGGTAGACTGTTAGAGGCATGGACGAAAAACGCCAATGCGCAGGCAGCCTGAGCATCATCATTTCTGGTCGCTCATTATGTTGCCTGTAATGACCGGCGGCTTCTTGCTGGTCGCGTGGTTAGCCACGAAGGCGCTTTTCTCGTTTCTTCAAGAGGCTCCAATCCCTTGAGAACCGATTGGCAATGCGATAAGTGCGTTGAGCTTTTGAACTCTGCGCTAGGTGATTGGCGAGCTTGCTCGCGGCAAACACCCTCACAGCGTTGGCCCCTCGGCCGTGCGATAACTTTGCGACTCCCTTCCAACAACACCCCCCAAGGCCTGATAGCCACGGAAGCATCTGATCACGTGCTCGTTACATAAAGGTGCAGATTATTACCACAACGTTGCAAGTTCGCTGCTCTCGCTCGTAAATATAATACCCCAATGCTGCCCAATCACATATCGATAATTCGCACACGTCCACTCGGACGCATCGATAATGTGGCGCTCAAGCGCTGGGCGCTGTTCACGGTGGAATAGTTTCCAACCGTAGCCTTCCCCCTTTAGATCCAGGAAGGCCCAGCCTCCGCCTTGCGCAGCGTCAGATGGCTCTGCATGGGCTCCTGGACCAGGAATGCGGCGGCTGAAACATGACAGAAACTGAAACCTTCAACCGCCCACTCCCTGTCCACCGGCGAGCAACGGCGATTCCTGACCGAGCCGGGGCGTGCACCCTTATATGAACAACAAATATCCTTACGTGATCTGCGACATGCGCCAAGCTTCATTCGGAGCAAGCTTTGGGTGCCGACAACTGCTCAGCGTAGCTTCACGTTACGCAGAGAAACTGGCAACCGAAAGGGGGCATGAGGTCGGAGTGTGGTCGGATCTCTCATCCAAATATATGGCAGCATTTGCCCCTCATCGAAATACACAATGAAAATCAACACTGAAACTCCAATGATTACCATGCCATGACACTTGGTCCACAAATGAAACGCACCAAAGGTTGTTTGGTTGTCGATTGGATATATTCGGAATGGCTACGGAGTATGTCTCTGTTATGACTGCCCAGCAATTCAGGCCGGACAGGGCAAGTCAATGAGAACGCCGGTTGACCTGTGCAAGTCCGCAAAGCCTGCTGCTTCTGCTAGAGACTATGAGCCTTTCCATAAGCACGGAAAAGAAGGACCGCGCTAGTCGGCACTGTTCGGCGTCTTAAATCGAATCCCTCTCTAACAAAGCAACCTAACACAAAGTGAAAACAAGACTCCATACTAATGATACGGTCTGGTTCTCGGGCCAGATCTGGAGAGTCTTTACCACCATAAACGACAGCAAAGCTGACCTGCAAAGGCTGGACAGCAACGATCCAAGGATCATTACGGTTGCGATGGACGGCCTGCACGTTGAAGTTGTCCAGCGTTTCGGAAGTCCTAACAGCAGTTTTTAATGTTATGAGCACACCTAAATTATCGTGACATCATTTTGCCGCCGTTCGGACTTCACTGATACAGAAAGGGACTCAGATCTGCACCGCGCCGAAGGGCACATAGGGTAGCGCTCAGTTACTTGCGGTTCTCGTTCACCCACGTCAGCACGGAGCCGAATATTCCCTACGCCGATACACAGGCGCTCAAAATATTTCACCACAATGCTGCAAGTTCGTTGATTTACCTTTTTAACTGGAACCATAATGGAACAGAACACGACATTCACCGCCCTTCAGAGATACAGAGAACCAAGGATGAGGTGGAGGACCCGCATGGAACTCAAGGAAGAATGGATCATGGCGCTTCCGTCCACCGGAATCCATGTGCGCTATTCGAACGCCCGCAAGCCAAAGCTGCTCTCCTATGCAGTCTACCGGGGCGGCAACTGCGAGCTGTCACACGAGACCACTGAGCACTTAAGGAAGAATTACGGAAACGATCTGGAACCACTCGTCGCTCTTGAGCAGAAGAACAATCCCAATCTTCCGATCATCCACTTCTAAGTCGTGGCAAAGTGAAAGGGACTGGCAGGCTCCACGCTGGCCGGAGCAACTTGCTACACGGCACCGCCGATTCCGCCAGCGGGAAGCCAAGACATTAATCGAATAGTGTTCATGAAAGAAGATACGGCAGGCCGGATCCATCGAGATCAATATGGCCGCAGCGACAAAGTTAACGCACCAGAAAATCAGAATCGCGAGTCCAGGACGGTTACCGCGCAGGCGTTGATACGTTGGGCGAGGACCCAATCAAGATGATCAACGAGGAAGGGCATTTACGCGCCGAAATCGGCGATGACCTTTCTAAGGGCTTCGATGAATGGGAACGTGGGTTCTGGGCTGCGCGCTGTCAGATGGCGGCGGCTGGCATCAAGAAGCGGAAGAATCGATGATTGACAACGAAGCCAATGTTCGCGGCACCACGAGTTCCGCGTTTGGTACGTCAAACACCAGAGCGGGCAAAACTGAAATCTTCGGGCGCGTGCAGAGTATAGAACGGTTCCACGAAATGATGCGCGCTCTTTACAACGAGTTGGGCAGACCTTTGTCAGAGGGCCTGTGCTCCGAAAGTTGAATGCAGCCACAAAAGATGAGCGATCAGGCGATGATAAGAGCCTTTTCGTTCTGGATCTGACGCAAAGTCACAAGGTCTTCTCAAGTTCCCGATGCGATAGCCTCAATCGCTACTCTTCATTTCCCTCGCTCTCGCTTTCCCGTTACACTTTCGACACTGAAGCAAACGAGCTTGGGGCCTATTCATGTCGAGCAAACTTTTAAGTCAGCCCTGAAAAAATCTCAGGTGATTCTTTGTAAAGGGAAGCAGAAGTTTCGGGTCGAGAGCGAGCGGAGGAGGCGAAGCCAAAAAGGATGAACCGCCGCATCCATTTGCGGAAGTTCCATGCCGCGGCGGCCAGCATCAGATTGAGTTGATCGCCTTGGAAGTCTCTGAGGAAGCAGCGCAAGATCTCAAGCGTGTGCACGCCGCGGGTGCCTCACGACAATTAACCCCGGCCGCCTTTCTGCTGTCCGCGATTAACGGCGTATTTTGCAAGTAATATGGCGCCTTCTGCTAATTACAGACACCGTCTTCTGCGGTATGCTGTTCTCAAGATTGGCTCGCCCAACAAACAACAAACCATGAAAGCTCAAACAAATCATTTCCGCGTAAGCAGCAACGTGCAGGATCGCATAAAGCTGCCGCGCGTCTTTTGGGCTGGGCTGAAGTCAATCGGCCTCACCCCGAGTGCCGTCCTTCGCCGAAGCAACCTGCCACCCACGGTCTACAGCGGCGAGAGCCTCGTATCCACGGCTCAACACTTCTCGATCTGGCGGGCAATTCGCGAGCTGTCCAACGACCCCACGATGGGCTGGAAATTCATGAGCCAGGTCGAAACCGACCAGTATCACCCGACCCTCCTCGCCGCCCTGCACGCCCGAACCTATCGCGAATCCATCGAGAGACTGGCGCGCTACAAACAGCTTTGCAGCGCCGAGGAATTTCGGATCACCCCTAAAGGCGACGAGATTCTGGTCGAGGTCTCCTGGCCCTTTGCCGGGGAGGAGCCGGCGCCTGCGTTATTGATCGATGCGGTCTTCGCGCTCGTGACGGAACTCGGCCGCCGCGGCACGAAGACGAGGCTGAATCCCAAGCGCATCGAACTCACGCGGCCGGCTGAACGGGAGAATCGCTTCGAGGAATACTTTGGCTGCCGGGTGAAATATCGCGCCACTCGCGATGCGCTTATTCTGCGCGCTGCCGACCTGGAGCTTCCCTTCGTCACGCACAACGATGAACTCCTGCAAATGCTCGCACCCCAGTTCGAACATGAACTGAAGGAAGGGCGAACGAAACAGAGCATCCTTGAGCAGGTGAGGTGGGTTCTGAAGCGCCTGCTGGCCGGCAGTCGGCCCGACCTCCTCATGATCGCCAAAGAGCTGGGCATGAGCGAGCGGACTCTGCAACGCCGCATTACCGAGGAAGGAACCACCTTCAGGCAGCTTCTCAACGAGACCCGCCACGAATTGGTCCGACAATACCTCGGCAATGCGTCGGTCGAAATTACTGAAGCGGCATTTCTCGTCGGTTACGAGGATCCGAATTCGTTCTACCGCGCGTTCCGCTCGTGGGAGGGCAAAACGCCCGCCGAATGGCGTGCCGCGAATCAACGTCGCAAATCCAAACGGGGCTGAGGCCTCGGCGCATTCGCCGCCTCTCGTGTGGGCCTTCCCTGCTTTAACCCATCGTACCAGATGAAAATACTAATTATCAACACCCACCTCACCTATCCCGGATGGTCTGAGGGCAAGCTGAACCTCGCCTTCATGGACCTCGCGAAGGCGTTTTTCGTGGAGCGCGGGCATCAGGTCGCCGAGACTTTTGTCGAGCGGGGCTATGACCCGGAGGAAGAGGTGAAAAAGCACGTGGCCGCTGACCTAGTCATCCTCCAGACGCCGGTGAACTGGTTCTCTGCACCGTGGATCTACAAAAAATACGTGGACGAGGTCTTCAATGTCGGCCTGGCCAAGGAGGTTTTGCTCGCGGGCGATGGCCGCACACGTCAAGACCCCAGCCGCCAGTATGGCACGGGCGGCAAAATGCAGGGAAAGAAGTTCATGATCTCCGCGACCTGGAATGCTCCGAGAGAAGCCTTCGATAACCCCAACGGCGAATTATACGGCGGCAAGGGAACGGCCGACCTGTTCCTCCACATCACGTCCAACTACAAGTTCATGGGCTTTGACATTCTCCCGGATTATGGGGTGTTCGATATCTTCAAGAACCCCGACATCGCGCGCGCGCTCGAAGACTACAAGCGGCATTTAGAGAAACACTGCCTGTGAGCTTGCACCATAGCGAACATATGCTGACTCAATCCACCCACACCTTTTCGCGCCCCTAAGTTGGCGCTATCGGCAAGTGATTTGGCATCGTTCGCTAGTTACACGCGCCAAATTCCACGGTAAGTAAAGTAATCAGATGAACTGACGGATCAGCCGTCAGAAAATGTAAGGGACTATTTATGAAAACGAACAAGCAAGCATCTGGATCGAACACTCGAGATCCTCGAGCCCTCAGTCGCCGTGACTTTTTGGCTAATACTGCCCTTATCGGAGCAGGATTGGCCGTCGGGCCATTGTCGTGGGCCGCATCATCGGATCAGCCTAAGGACATCAACAAAATGAAAACACGAAAACTCGGAACACTAGAAGTCTCGGAATTGGGAGCTGGGTGCATGAGTATTAGCGCCAACTACGGACCTCCCGCACCCAGAGACCAAGGCATTAAGGTCATTCGTGCAGCCTATGAAAAAGGCGTCACGTTCTTTGATACAGCCGAAGTTTACGGTCCATTTACAAACGAAGAGCTTGTCGGAGAAGCGCTCGCGCCTTTCCGCGACAAAGTCGCTATCGCAAGCAAATTTGGTTTTGACCTTGAAGGAGGTTCAGGAGGTCTTAATAGCCGACCAGAGCACATCAAGAAAGTGGTTGAGGCGTCACTTAAGCGCCTTAAAACCGACCGCATCGACCTCTACTACCAGCACCGGGTAGATCCAAAAGTGCCGATCGAAGATGTGGCTGGCGCGATCAAGGATCTCATCAAGGAAGGAAAAGTTCTGCACTTCGGTCTCTCTGAGGCGAGTGCACGAACAATCCGCCGCGCGCATGCTGTTCAACCGGTTACGGCGATTCAGAGTGAATACTCGCTCATGGAAAGAAGTCCGGAACGGAACGGCGTGCTTGAAGCTTGTGAGGAGCTGGGAATCGGCTTCGTCCCATGGGGCCCAGTTGGAATGGGCTATCTAACTGGGAAAATTGATGCTCACACGAAGCTCGACCCGAAAACGGACCTTCGATCCGGGTTCGATCGCTTTAGTCCTGAAAACCTTGCAGCAAATATGCCGGTTGTTGACTTGCTCAGAAGATTTGCGGAAAAGAAAAACGCAACACCTTCTCAAATTGCACTCGCATGGCTGATGGCGCAGAAGCCATGGATTGTCTCAATCCCGGGTACACGCAACATAGATCACCTGAACGAGAACTTAGGAGCAATTAATGTTCAGCTCACACCTGCCGATCTTAGTGAGATCCAAACTGCTTTCTCTGCAATCACAGTGCACGGTGGACGTATGAATGAAATGCAGATGCAGATCGTTGACCAAACAGTTTAATATCTAACCTGTTGGAGACCGAGGAGCGCCTGAAGGCGGAACAATGAGGCGCTGTGCGGGTCGCCCACGGCGTCTCCTGAATCCAACCCAACATACATGAAAGAAGAAACGAGAACATGAATCCTGTTTATGATTTTAAGGGCCAGGTCGCCCTTGTCACCGGCGCCAGCTCCGGCATCGGACTCGCGACCGCGAAGGCATTCGCCGAGGCGGGCGCCGCGGTCGTTCTCGTCGATATCAACGAGAACGCGCTGCGCGCCGCGACCGGGGAGCTGACCTCGGCCGGTCACCGGGCGATCGGCGTCACCTGCAACGTGGCGGACGAGGCGCAGGTCGCGGCCATGGTCAAGCGCACGGTCGCGACCTTCGGTAAGTTGGACATGGCGTTCAACAATGCCGGTATCCTGGGTCCGGTGGGCGATCTGACCGATGAAACCTCGGGGGCCTTCGACGACGTGACCGCCGTCAATCTGCGCGGTGTCTGGACTTGCATGAAACACGAGCTGCTCCAGATGCGCACCCAGGGCAGCGGCGCCATCGTCAACTGTTCCTCGCTTGGCGGCCTCGTCGGCCAGGCGGGCCGGGCTGCCTATCACGCGACCAAGCATGGCGTGATCGGGTTGACAAAGAGCGCCGCCATGGACTATGCGCCGCGTGGCATTCGCATCAATGCCGTGTGCCCTGGCGTGATCGATACACCCATGGGAGGGGGAATGGGGCCTGACGCCATCAAGGAGATCATGCGCGATCAGCCAATCGCCCGGCTGGGCCGTCCCGACGAGATCGCCGCGTCGGTTCTCTGGCTCTGCAGTCCTGGCGCCAGCTTCGTGCTCGGCGTGGCGCTGCCGGTTGACGGCGGCTTTACAGCTCACTGAGGGTTCGTCCGTATTAGATATCCATTTGAAGGACATGATCGATCATATGCAGCGTCACACTTTCTATCCTTTCGTATTTGGGAAGGCGAATCGGCCGAAGACAAGCGTGTTCCCAACTGGGAGCGTACTATGAGCAAGCCGCTTGGAGTAGGCATAATCGGAGCGGGTCCCGTCACCCAGGCCATTCATCTTCCCACCCTGGCGACCCTTGGCGACCGGTTGCAGGTCGTGCATATTATGGATGTCAATGCCGAAGTGGGCGCCTTGGTGGCCAGTCGAACCGGGGCGCGGTCGACCACCAACGTACAGACCCTGCTCGAGGATCCTGAGGTCGATGTTGTGGCCATCTGCAGCCCGGGCCAGTTCCACGCTGCGCAGGTCGAGGCGGCGACCGCGGCGGGCAAGCGCGGCATTCTCTGCGAGAAGCCCTTGGCAACGACTGTCGAAGAGGCTCAGTTGATCGCAGACGTTTCGGCGAGGACCGGAGTGCCCGTGGTCGTGGGTGCTATGCACGTCTACGATCCCGCTTTCGCCGCGGCCCAAAAATCGTGGGGCGACCTGCCGGACACTGCCACCCTCGTGCGTGTCGCGGTGTATCTGCCGCAAAATGACGATTTGGTGAATCTGGCGACCGAACTCGCCGCACCGGCGCCCGCCGCCTGGATCACCCCCCGACCTTGCCTCGCCGAAGGTCCGTGCCGAAATCGTGCGCGGCGGAGTGCTGGGTCTGGCAACCCATAATCTTCCGATAGTGCGGCACTTCGTGCCTACGGTGCAGGAGGTGCTGGCCGCCGAGTTCGTCCCGCCTTGGGGATATCAATTGACTTTCCGCAGCGGGGATCGGCTCGCGCAGCTCCTTGCGCTGATGCCCGGCCACTGGCGGCCGGACTGGAGCCTGCGGGTATGGGGGCCGAAGGCGGAATTGCAAATCCAATTCCCGCCATCCTATGTGCTCGCAGGATCCGCAACTGTTGAGTTGGTCAATGCGAGTTCCCGCTCGTCTTGGCGCTATGCGCATAACGGCTACCAGGCCGAGTGGTTGCATCTGGCCGATGTCGCCGAAGGGCGGGTCGAACTGACCATCGGGGTGCAGACGGTGGTGGACGATCTTCTCTACGCCCTCGCGCTCGCCGACGGTGCGGACGCCCTAATCCTCAGCTAATGAAAACCCCTAGACAACTAACCGTCGCTCTGGACACCACTGACTCGGCTGCTGCGGCTTTGCATCGGGCCGTATTGGCCAGCCTGCCGCAGCGATTCCTGGTCACCGGGAAACGCGTCGGTGAATGCGCCGATATCGTCGTGGTATCCGGTCAGGAACCGTTCTGGATGGACCGCGTTGGCCTAGCAGCGGATGCCGGGGCAAAGGGAATTCTGTTGGCAACCGCGACCGCGGCTGATCCCGCCCAGGTGCGATCGCTTGCAAGCGGAGGCCTCGTTGTCGCCGTGGACATACGGTTCGTCCCCGATCCAAGTTGGGCAGCCGCCGTATCGGACATCGCCGTCGACGCCCGGAGCGCCTCGCTTATCGATAGCGTAGTGACGGTCGAGGATGCGACCGAGAGCTCGCTTTTTGCCGGTCTGGTCGAGCAGATGGCCCTCGTTCGGTCGCTGCTTGGATCCTTTGATCATTTAGGGTGCATACACCGAACAGCTCGTCAGCATGCGCTGGTGGGCCACTCGGGTGGAGCGGCTGTGAGCCTCACTGCGGTAGCGTCACAGACGCCGGGCTCAACATTGCGCATTGACGTCGTGAGTGCGGCTCGCCGCTGGCAGGCACATTTCGACGACACTGCGCTCGCGCGACCCACCGAGATAACCCTCTACGACGGCAACGGCGCGCTCGCTCGCCCGCTCCTTTATGCCAGCGGGCGCCGTGCAACCTGGATGCAGCTGCATGCCGCTATAACCGAACAAGCGAGCTTCCCTTACTCGCTCGAAGACCTGGCAACCGACCTTGAAATTGCCAAAAGAGCGCTCAACGAGCCCGCTCAGGCCTTCCCAGCCGCCCGTTGAAGCAAAGCTCATCTATACAAACGCAAACACCAAAATAAATCGCCCTTCTCTTGAAAGACTCACGAGAGTCGTGTCAATGGGCTAAATTCTAAATTGTCGTGGTGAAGCGTCGAATTGGGCAGCGGGCTTATTACCAAAGTGGTTTGCGCCTTGCCGACCCGCCCCTCGCGCCGATCAAGCAGCCATCGGCCTTTCATGTCGCCTTATTGTGTGCGGCGCTCTTGAACACCGAAATGTTAGCCCCCAATTTCAAGGCGAGTGTTGAAAACGGACCCACAATAAGCGGACACCAGAACGGACACCAAAAGGGTTATGAAGGATTAGAATTGGGTAGCCGCGGAGTTCGCTTGATTACTCTATTTAATCATGCATAATTCACTCGCAATCAGCGACATAAACGGCCGATTCCGACCCCCGCCTCTTTTATTTTGATTATCAAGTAGTTGCGCTTAAATTTCGCCAAAACTGTATAACCAGAAGCGCACTTTCGTTATAACATGGCCTAGACTGAAAGGAATGTTGCTGAGCGCCGCCTTGTCAGGCTCTCAGACTCAAGCTTGTTCGCACTGAGGGAAGCGGCGAAACTGCCGGAAAGTCCGGCAAGCAGATCGAGGGTTGTGTCATCTCAAGCTTCCAAGTCGCCGAAAGCATGGGCTTTAAGGGCGATTTTCGCCAATGGGAGCACCTGCTGCGGATCGGTGATTGAGAATCTGCGGGCCGATGATCCCTTTCGGGAAATCAGCGCGAGCGTCAGCGGGAATCCCGCCGCCATAGCCTGACTTCGTTGACGATTATGCCACCGTATCTGAAATCGCGAGCAACCGCAACTCGCCAGAATCCATCTACGCCAGAATGCGCAGAGGGGAGCAGACTGAGGCTGACGAGGCTTTAGGACTGATGAACCCTCAGGCGGTGCCAGACAAGCATTTCCACCTGCAGACTGCCGGAGGAGATGAAGCCGCACATCAGGCCCGCACACTGACCCAACAATGAAGAAACTATTAACATCAATTATCGCGCTTCTCATCGCGGGCGGCGCATTTGCGCTGACCTCGGCGATCGGCCTGAAATGCTACGGAACATACAATCCGTGGGAACAGTCGACCACAAGATCCTCTCCTTCCGCACCAGTGACGGGCGCTATGGCACGGCCATCCTCTCCCAGGCCGGCAAGAACGGCATCGGCATCGGACAGGCCAATGAGGCACTCGGTTTGTAGGTACCGCCGTGCACCAAATCCAATACAACTGGCGAACCCCCATGAGCAGATGCGTTACATGCGGAGCCAAAACCAACCAGAACAAGCGAACATGCTCAGCCATCTGCAGGCGGGCACGTACGAACTACGTCAGCAGAGCTGAGCAGATCCGGCGCGACATGGATGCTCACCCATGGGAGCGCCCGCCTATATGGAGGAGGATCCGGCGTCGGTAGGGATTATGGGTAGCGCCGAAGGATGACTCACGATAAGTGAGCCGAACGAATTTCTGCGAATCGAACCGTAAGAATGTCTCCCGTGTGCAAAAGGCGGATCGAACAGAATCCTAAGAGCGCCTAACTCTCGAATCGTTAAGATATCAAAATATTTGCAACTTTGCTGCGTTCGCTCGTATACGCCAATACCCCAATGTTGACTAATCACATATCGATATAATTTGCACACGTCCATTCGGACGTATCGATAATGTTTGCGCTCAAGCGCTGCGCACTCTTCACGGTGGAATAGTTCCACTCGGTAGCTTTTTCCTCCTTTTCGGTTCCCATAGCTCTGGCGCTTATCTCGCGCCTGTTGGGACCCGTAACCAGAAAAGTCCCTTGACCCATTTCCATTACTCTTTGCCTCCAAATGAAAATCGACCTTCGGCGTAAAAAGTTTCTTCGGGATTTTTCGTGGGATTTTAAGCAGGGCTGAGATCGAGTTTGCCAAGGAAGAAGAGGATTCGGACTCGGAAGTTTTGGAAGGAACGAAAGCCGCGCGCATCGGCCTTAATGGCTTGGATGCGTGAGTTAAGGCCCTCCGTGGTGGCATTAGTGAGCCGGTAATGATGATAATTAAGGAGATTGAGCAGGTGGCGCTTGAGCATCTTGGCCGTCGCAATGATTGGCTTGAGCCGGCAGCGCACGGCACGGGCATACCACGCCTCGAAAAAACTCAGAGCGGTGCGTGCATTGGCACGTTTCCAAAAGTGACGAAATTGTTCTTTGAGCGTCCAAGCTCGACCAACTTTGAGATCACTATTGAGCAGATCGCGCAGCCGGGCGCGGCGCCCGCGGTCGAGGTTTTCCGGCGAGAAGAGAAAGAGGAATTTGCTGCCCTTCAGGGTCTCTTCTCCTTCCTCCTGGAGCTTGCGGTGCTCGGTGCGCCGCACCTTATCGACGGCTTCGTTGAGATGCTTGGCGACATGGAAGCGGTCATGAACAATCTCGGCCTGCGGCATCTGGGCTTCGGCCGCCGCTGCAAAAGCTGCACTCATGTCCATCACCACGGCTTCCACTTTTTGCCGCTGTTCGAGCGCCACGCTCTCGAAAAGTCGCTCGGCACTGGCTCGTTCCCGGCCTGCCGTGACCTCCAGCACCCGAGAGCCCTTCGGATCGCTTAAGACCGAAAGGTAACTCTGCCCGCTTAAAAAACTCTTTTCATCGATGCCTACGGCCTCCAACTCTTCCAAGCTTCGGCGCTCCAAACCCTGCGCCACCGCCCGTTCCATGATCCGATGAGCCTGATCCCAGGAGATCGAAAGCAACTCGCAGGCATCGCTAAGCGAACGCGCCGCTCGCAACACCTCCATCCCAAAGGCTTCGAAAGAGCGGGTAAAGCGGCTAAACTTCTCCGCCCACGGCACCGCCACCGTTGCGGTCTGTCCTTTCTCGTCCTTGACCCGGGGAACCTCCGCCGTAATCACCGTAGCAAATCCGCAGGTGTCCAGATGCCGCCAACTTCTCGTCTCCCAACCATGAATGTGGAGCCGTTGTCTCCCTTCCGGACTCGCCCAGATCGTGCGCTCCGCGCACTCCACCTCTACTTCGACGCGTCGCCCTTCCACATCCATCTTCACCGCCTTGACTTTCCAAGGCTCCTTCAGTCCCAACAAACGCTCATAAAGTTCGGTGTCCCGCATCCCGATACTTTTGCTGACCCTCGTTCACAATCCCACGAAATTCCCAGAAGATCCGTTGACAAACATAAGATAGGATGTTAAGAACGATCTTCGAAGATTGGTATTCGTTGGTCGTCGCTGGCGGCTCCGGTGCCTTTCCTCCCCCAGCCAGTTCGCCCACCCGCGGCGAAGCATTAACTCAGCGAAAGCTAAAAATGATTAGCCTGTTATCCCCCGGACGGCTTTCTCGAGTTATCTCGAGAGGAGTTTGCCTCAGCATAGCAACCTTCTTTACGGCGGTGGTTTCACCTACGCAGGCCGCCGAAGACATCTGACGAAAGTCAAGAAAAACTCTATGAGATACTCCAGCAAAATTGGGCTCGCGGCAGCGCTTGGGTTTGCGTTAACCGCGTTGGGTCCCGCTCAGGCGGCAGATAAGGATCTAACCATCATGATGTCTGTCCCTGGCCTGACGTTTCCATTTTTCGTGCATTGTGTTGGCGAAGGCAAAAAGGAAGCTGCCAAGCTCGGCGATATCGACCTCATTATTTCCGATGGACAAGTGAGTTCACCCAAACAAACCGCAGATATTGAGGCAGCAATCGCCAAAAAAGTCGACGGGATCGTCATCTCTCCGAACGATGTCGATGCTCTGGCACCCGCGCTACAGGAAGCGGTCGATGCAAAGATTCCGGTGGTTACGTTCGACCGCCGTGTCAACAAGGTTCCCGGGATCCTAGCCCACGTTGGCGCGGACAATGTCAAAGGCGGCGAAGCTCAAGGCCAGCTTATTGAAAAACTGTTCCCGAACGGTGCAACGGTGATGAACCTTCAGGGACAGTCGGGCTCAAGCCCAGCTATCGATCGCAACAAAGGTCTCCACAATGTCCTGGATCAGGCCAAGGATAAATACAAAATCGTCTTCGAAGATACCGCCGGATTCGCTCGCGATAAGGGTCTGTCCGTGACCGAATCAGCTCTCGCGGGTATGGAAAAGCCGCCAGATGTCATTTCTTGCGCAAACGATGATATGGCGCTCGGTGCACTCGAGGCTCTGAAAGCGCGCAACCTCGTCGGTAAAGTGAAGTTGATCGGGTTCGACGCTTTACCTGAAGCACTGGGTCAGATCAAGGCCGGCAACATGACAGCCACGATCGAGCAATTGCCTGGCGGCCAGGTTCGCGGCGCCATGGAGGCACTGATTGCATATCTCCGTGATGGCAAAAAGCCCGCTGAGCAGGTCACGCTTCTTACTCCGATCGCCATCACAAGCGATAACCTTAATCAGGCCGAGCGTTTGAATGAGGTAAAATAGGGGTCTACTGCGTTCGGCGTTCGGCGTTCGGCGTTCGGCGCTCTGTTCTGTAGGACCATCCGCCATCATGCGCCCTTCTGTCTGGGGCGGATCGCGGTGGGCGCTTGCTCCGGATTTGCGATTGCTAGGATCGCGCTAGACTCGTCTCGCAGGGAATCTTCGTTAGAATAGAAGTGCCGATGCTGGTGTCGGAACGCCAAGCGCCGAACGCCAAACGCCAAACGCGACATGGAACCGCTCCTGCGCATGAGCTTGATCCGGAAGAAATTTCCGGGTGTCCAGGCGCTCGACGACGCCGGGCTCGAGGTGCAACCGGGCGAGATCCACGCACTGTTAGGCGAGAACGGAGCCGGTAAATCGACGCTCATCAAGATCCTTGCCGGAGCCCAGCAGCCGGATAGCGGCACGATTGAGTTCGGAGGAGAGAACGTGGTGATGGCTTCACCTCATGACGCCCAGCGCCGGGGTATCGCAACCATCTATCAAGAGTTCACTCTGGCTCCGAACATGACGATCGCTGAAAATGTCTTCATCGGTCGGGAACCCGGTCTCGGTGTTTTTGTGGACTGGGGGAAAATGGCATCGGAAACGCGAACGATTACCAAACGCCTTGGCCTCGACTTGCAGCCGATGGCCATCGTGAGTGCGTTGAGTGTCGCTGAGCAACAAATGGTTGAGATCGCCCGTGCACTGTCGATGAAGTCACGGTTGATCGTCATGGATGAACCGACCTCGGCCCTATCCTTAGCCGAGGTCGACAAGCTCTTTCGCATCGCTCGCGAGCTGAAGGCGCACGGCCTGAGCATTATTTTCGTCACCCACCGCCTCGAAGAAGTAATGCAAATCTGTGATCGATACACCGTGCTTCGCGACGGGCGTCTGGTTGGCAGCGGCTCGATCGCTGACATCACTATCAATGGCATCATCCAGCTAATGGTCGGCCGCGAAGTAAAAGCACTGTTCGTCCATCGCCAAAGCGAGATAGCCAACGATGTTGCGCTTCGGGTTGAAAGTCTGAATCGGCGTGGCAACGCGCGCGATCAGAGTGCGACTGTGCTGGACGACGTAAGTTTTGAAGTGCGCCGCGGAGAGATCCTCGGTGTAGCCGGGTTGGTTGGCGCTGGACGGACTGAAATGGCGCGAGCGGTATTTGGAGCCGACCCATTGGCCTCGGGTCGGGTCATCATCGAAGGCCGCCAGATCCATATTCGTTCGCCCCAGGATGCCATCCGTCACGGAATCGGACTTGTGCCAGAGGACCGGAAACAACAGGCGCTATTCCTGGCGCTCGCGGTGCGCATCAATCTCAGTATGGCATCGCACCGGCAGATCCTGCGCTGGGGCGTTTTTATCGACGAGACCGCTGAACGCGCGATGGTCGAGGAATTTCGCCAGAAACTCAATATCCGCATGGCGAGCCCGGAGCAGTTGATTGCGAGTCTATCAGGCGGCAATCAGCAGAAGGTTACGCTAGCCCGATGGTTAGCGTTGCGGCCGAAGGTGCTCATCGTCGACGAGCCGACCCGAGGCATCGATGTCGGCGCGAAAGTTGAGGTCCACAACCTCCTTTTCGAGATGGCGCAAACAGGCATCGCGGTGATCGCCATCTCTTCTGAGCTACCCGAGATCCTTGCAGTCAGCGATCGCATCATTACCATGCGAGAAGGCCGAGTGACCGGTCAGGTCAAAAGGGAGGACGCCACTGAGGAACTTCTGATGTCGATGATGACTTTGACCCCAAAGAACACTGATCGAAGCTATGGAAACATTGACTGAGCCCCCCCACTCGAGCGCACCGGCACGAACGAAAACTGACATATTCAGTTTTCTGGCTCGTTTTGCGCCGCTCCTCTTCCTGATCGTGCTGATAGGCGGGTTCGCCATTTTCGAGCCCCGTTTTCTCACGCCGCTCAACCTGTTTAATATTCTCCGTCAGGTGTCTATCTACGGTCTGCTCGCTGTTGGCATGACCTTCGTCATATTAACCGCCGGTATCGACCTTTCGATCGGGTCACTCGTTGCGTTTGCCGGCTTAGTCGCGGCAGCGGTGTCGAAGGGTGGGCTCTCCAATCGGTTCACGGTTGGGGCTGGCCAGGAGGCAGCCAGTCAGGGCTGGTATCTTGCCGCTCTGGCCGCCATCGGCGTTGGAGTCGCGGGCGGGCTACTACAGGGCTATGCTATCACCAGGCTTAAGGTGCCGCCGTTTGTGGTCACCCTCGGCGGCATGTCCGCGTGGCGGGGCGCCGCGCTTCTCTTCGCCGCGGGTGGTCCGATTAGCGGCTTTGAACCAAACTTCGTTTGGATCGGCCAGGGACGGATCTTCGGCCAAGTGCCGGTTCCAGTGGTCATCTTCCTGACGTTTGCCGTGCTCGCTCATGTCGTCCTTCGTTACACGCGTTACGGTCGCCAGATCTACGCGGTGGGAGGCAACCCGGAAGCGGCGCGGCTCTCTGGGCTGAACGTGCGCGCCGTCATTACCAGCGTGTATGTGATCATGGGCTTCTTCGCCGGCCTCGGCGGTTTCGTGTTAGCGGCCCGGCTCAATTCGGCTGAAGCCGTCGCTGGCACCGGCTACGAACTTACTGTTATCGCGTCGGTCGTAATCGGTGGAACAAGCCTTTTTGGCGGCGTCGGCACGATTTTCGGTACTGTCATCGGCACCATCCTGATTGGGGTCCTGCTCAACGGTCTCGTACTCATGAACGTCTCGGCGTATATTCAGCAGATCATTATCGGCATCATTATCGTACTTGCTGTCGCCTTCGATACCTTCGCTAAGTCCCGCCGCCGGGTCGGATAAGCTTATGTTCGCTGAAAACGCTTCGTTCTCGTCCTTATGGTAGCTCCGAACGCTTTCGAGCAGAAGGTTCGCGCGCACCGCTCCTGTGGACATTCGCCACCTCGAATGGGGTGCGCCAAGCTCGCTCGAGGGTTTGATCGATGTGCGAACACCGAAAGGTATCGGTGACGACAAGTGAACGGGTGCGATGAAGAGATCCAACGTCCAATTCAATGGGAATGACGAACCAGTCGTTGCCGTAAGCCAGTGCAAATTCAACTAACAGCACACATGCGAGATCCGTCGGCCCACAGTCCATCGAGCCGAAATCCACCTGCGCGTCTCACCATTGGAACCAGAGGCTGGCAGTCTTCTCAACTTCCGCCGCGTCGGCAGGGGCAATTTGCAAACCCGGCGGGAATCACAATTCTGCTATCGTTTGTCGGACCGAACGCGCCATAGAGTCGCCGGCCATCGGGCACTCGAAGTGCGACCAAATCAAAGAAATTGAGTGTGTCGCTATCGAATGAAGCGCGTTCGTCTGCGCTCAACGGAGGGAACGGAAATTGGCCAATGAATGAATCACGGTAATCACGCGACAGCGGCTGCTGACTGAGAATTCGCGGGAACTGCTGGCCAGCCTCTGCGGCTAATCTGAGCCTTTTCCGGCTTCGCTGCTTGACTTACCGGTGGACGAATGGTTTCGCGCTCCACTAACGTTTCAAGCGGCGTTCGCGTGACGTCATAAGACTGGGCAGTGACTCGTGTATTTGGTGCGATCGCACCCGCATGATAGCGGGTCAGTCGCGCAGATTCTCCTCGCCAACCCGCCATAATCGGCAAACCGTTGTCTTCGCCCTCAAACTCACCGAACTGCCACTGCCGCGCCAGCAGCCAGAGCGGGTCGTAAATCCTGGCCTGCAAGGTGGTGTCCATCTCGGCCTTGCGGCTGCGTGGTTCCAACTCCCGACTCGCCTTGGCTTTTTAGGCCCGCCAAGGCGGACGTTTAAGCCCGCGGCGTTGGCCGGCTCCCTCGTTTCATCTGACCGACTGCCCAACCCGCTTCTGATGGTTTGCCGCCCAGATTCCCGATAGGCTCCGGCGGATGCTGATCCTCAATTTTTCGGAAGCACTTCGCCCGATTTAGCGAAAAAGACGCCGCACCTCTGCCCAGCGCACGTGGGAGCGGATAATGTTGCCGGCGGGAGCGCGCAAGGGAAATGGGTACTCGAAAAGTTTCCGAATGGCGCGAAGATCATCTTCTTGCGCGCGAACCGGGGGCCAGTCCGGCGATCGACCGTGCGAAAGGATTCTACGAGGTGATCAAGGCGGGGGGCGACAAATACAAAGTGGTCGCCGACCAAACCGCCAACTTCGCTCGCTCTCAAGGGATGACGGTGACTCAAAATCTGCTGACTTCGCTCGGGGCTCCACCGGACGTAATCGTCTCTTCAAACGACGACATGGCTCTGGGAGCAATCGCGGCGCTTAAGCAATCTGGCGTTTCCAAAGGTAAGGTGCCGGTGATCGGGTACGATGCCCTGCCGGAGGCGTTACGCGCAATCCGTGAGGGTGAAATGGCCGCAACGGTCGAGCAATCGCCCGGAAAGCAAGTGCAGACAGCGTTGGACCAATTAGTTGACCATATCCGGAACAAGAAGCCCCTGCAAAACGTCTCGATTGCGCCGTTCGTGGTGGACAACACCAATTTGGACAAGGCAGAGCGACTCGGAGAAGCAAAATAGGCCTCGGCCTGAAGCGCAACGAAAGCGCCTGGATTCTGCCGATATCCAAAATTCCGGCCTCCATCGGCGCTGCGAGCAGGATAAAGGCAATGCGCTGCCAGCGCCTTGACGCTCAATCGCCTGAAAAAAGACTCGCGCCCACAAGATCCAGGCCGACGACGCGCTGATCGAAACGTTGCTGATCAGAAAAGGTGCGTTGCTTAAACGAAATACGGTCCAAACTATCCGAGTCTGATCTCCTTCATCACCGGCCCGAGCCGCACCGGCGACATCGAGCGCATCCTAGTGCACGTATCAGATGAAACAGCTACGCTGCGATTCGATTGGTTGGGTTCGAGTAAGTCCATTGAAGGGGAGTGGCAGTCTTATTGTAGGCTTTGATGTAGCGCATGAGCTTGCGGCGCAGGTCGGCAACAGATTCGAAGACTCCGCGGGCAATAACGTGGCGCTGGACTTTGGAGAACCAGTTTTCGACCTGGTTGAGCCAGGAACTATAAGTGGGCGTGTAATGCAGCGACACGTTTGGATGATCGGCAAGGAAGCGATCCACGAGCTTGGTTTTGTGGGCGGAGAGGTTGTCCACGATGAGATGGATTTCCTTGCCGGAGCGCTGTGTGGCCACGACCTCTTGGAGAAAGCGGACAAACTCCTGGCTGGTGTGGCGGCTAGCAGTGCTTCCGATGACCTGGCCGCTCCTGGTCTCGAGGGCGGCGTATAGGGAGAGGGTGCCGTGACGGAAATACTCAAACCCATGACGCTCGGCCCGTCCCGGAGAGAGCGGCAGCACCGGATCGAGCCGGTCGAGGGCCTGGATGGCGCTCTTTTCGTCCACACAGAAGACGGCGGCATGGGCTGGCGGGGCCAGATAGAGTCCGATGATGTCGGCTGCTTTGGCTTCGAACGCTGGATCGTTGGAAGCCATGAAGTGGCGCAGCCGATGAGGTTGCAGCCCGTGGCGGCTCCAGATGCGAGCGACGCTCATGTGCCCGATGCCCAGTTTGCGTGCCAGACGACGGCTGCTCCAGTGCGTGCTGCCGTCATCGGGGCCGCGCCGCGTCCACTCCAGCACTTTGGCCTCCAGAGCGGCCGCATTGGCGCTTGCCTGACGCCCGCGATGCTGGGCGACAAGACCGCTCAAGCGTGTTTGGCGGAACCGCTTGGTCCAGCGCTGAACATACGAAGTGCTGCACCCCAAAGCCCGGGCGATCTCACGCACGCTCTGCCCGCGCGCGCTCCTTAAGATGACATCGGCACGGCGGCCATCCTCGAAACGCACGCTGCGCGAACGCAGGCGGCGACTAAGTTCACGACGTTCGGGCGGACTCAACATCAGACGTTTGGATACCATCCAACAATCATAGCCAATTCGTAGCCGTTTTCAAGGATACAGTGCACTAGTGCGCGGCGCGCCTGGACCGAAAAAGCTGACGATTCTGCGTGTGAGAGAAACCTCTCATTGCAATAACGACCGTGATTTTACCATGCACAATAGTGCTCTGAGGATGCTGATCACCTCGACGAATACACCCGCCCAACTGCTCTATTTCCGTATCAAAAACAGTCCAAATTATATGATCTGGTCTTTTTGACCAAATGGCATTCTCCTTCCAAAATGACAATGTGGAACTGGCAGTCACTGAATCAGGGGGCCACATGGCACCGGTGACTTTCACAGTTGATGGACGGCGGCAGATCCAACCGTTCTCGATTGCTCCTTGGTGGAAAAAGAATACTGCCGAAGCACCTATTCTTCAGGTCCTACCGTTCGGCTTATGGCGATCCGCGCGACGCGGCGTGAGCCTATCTGTTTTTATGCGCGCCCAGTTCTGGCGCATCCGGGTTTGCGTCCGGGCCAAAATACCGGAGCACGACCAAGTCCTCCACCTCGCTCGTGTTCTCGAACACGACACCGGCGCGCGCAGCCGATTCAGTGCAGAAGACCTCATCGTCGGTCATCTCAACGAACCGGATAAGCTTCGGACAACCCAAGGTTAGACTATTCATTCTACCGCTGCCCTGAACCACAGTGAGCCCGTAGGCGCCGTTGTCCTTGACCGTGCATTTAGCTCCGGGCTCAATCGTAAGCTCTTTCGCAGTGAACGGCTGTTCGCCGTTGATCTTGCCATACACAATCCAGCGATCGATGTAGCCTTCGGACCGTGTGTCAGCAACCGGTACTGGCTCGAGGTAGTGGTTGTCCTTGAAATTCGGGTCAACATTGGCCTCCCAATCCAATTCGCTAATGATGAAGTCTAAATCGAAGTGTTTATCCGGAGGGATATCCTTAACCAGCAGCCCTCGCGGGACCTCGCGCCCTTCGACAAGGGATTGGAACATTGAAAACACGTCTGATCCCCATTGGGGTTCGTATGTACAGAGTGACCCGGGCGCGTGGAGGATTCCCGGGCCCATCAACCATCCGGAGACGAGCTTGAGGCGGTACACCTTGGATAAATCCAGAATTCCATTGTCCCCCTTGTTCCAGTTTTCGAGGCAGCGCTTCACTTCTTCCTTTGTAGTTCCAGGTTCGAAGCCCATGAACGTATACGGGAAATTGTTGCCTGTCTTGTTGTGCTGCGGCGGAAAATAGTAGCTTTCCGGTTTTCCCTCCTGGCCGACGAGTCTGGCGTGTTCGCGCGACTGATGCATGTGATGCGGAATCGGTCCCATGTTGTCGAAGAACTTCGAGTAGACGGGCCAGCGCCGGTACCTGTTCCAGATGGATTCACCAACAATTTCAGCGCCGCACGCCTCGATAGCCTTAGCTAAGGTGAAGCGTTTGCCTTCGAACACGCAATAGCTCAGGCCTTCATCCGGCGTCCGGTTCTCATTTGCCGCGGGTGTAGTCGAGGCAAACCAGCGTTCATCGATCCCTCCACGGTCCAATCCGTAGGCGTAGAGATCGTCAGGATGAAGCTTCAACCGGCGGCCTGGCTGAAGAAAGGACCTGGGCACCCAGCAGGGGGCAAGACGCAGCAAGCCCCCACTTTGGTCCAGCGCGCTCTGGACAAGCAGCCGAAGATTGGAATCAACAGTGTTGAGGGAGGTAACGGTCTTAAGCATAAGGCCTTTCTTACCAAGCTTGAGTCAGAAGCACTATTATAAAAAACGATGTGACCGGACTCGTATTGCGGAAAATTCTCCGAAGCTTGGGAGAGCGCCTCCGCCCGCGCAAGGCGGACGATCATTCGCAAAAGCGGCTCGGCCTGGTCTGAGCATTCGATTGGGCTGCCCGCGACCCAGTGGCTCGAAGCTCTGCGGGTATCGCTCTAAGGCGGTGGGGAGAGGATTCGTAGCCATTGGTTCGCGGAAAGACCTTATTCAGGTCCAACTCATTTGCCGGGTGGAGTTATTCACAATCTGACGCTCTGATAACTTCGGTCGCGGTCCTGCATCAGATTGCTGAAGCCCGGAGTTGTTCGATAAGGGACGCATCTACCTTTATTTCGACGCTTTGCACATTGACCCGCTCGGGCTCATTCCATCCACATATTTTTGGCCAGCATCTCAGCGGCCTTGAGACCATCGGCCGAGCTTGTTGGGGAGTTCGATCTTGCCGCTCTTCGCGTCGTAGGACTGCGCCAGCCGGTGATCGACGGTCACTTCTCCGATGGGGGGTTTCAGAATCTCCACCAGGTATTGAATCGCTTGATCGCGAAAAACCGCTAAATGCTTGATTTTTATGAATCCTGAACCTCCCAACTTCCTTGCAAAACTCACCGGCTGTTTCGCGACTCCGGTGGCGGAAAATCCGACCGTCGCTATGGTGGAGGCCGCCTTCCAACATCACGGGCTGAACTGGCGTTACATCAATTGCGAAGTGCCTCCCGAGCGGCTGGCGGACGCAGTGCGCGGCGCAAAGGCCATGGGATGGGTCGGGTTCAATTGTTCAATCCCGCACAAGATCGCAGTGATCGAGCATCTGGATGGACTCGGCGACTCCGCGAAAATCATCGGTGCAGTGAACACGGTCGTTTTGCGAGGTGACAAATACATCGGCGAAAACACGGATGGCCGCGGTTTCGTCCACGCGATGCAAGATATTATTGATCCGTCTGGGAAAATGGTGGTCATTTTTGGCGCCGGCGGAGCGGCCCGGGCTGTCGCCGTGGAAATGGCGCTGGCGGGCGCTGCACACATCTGCGTCGTCAACCGCAGCACGCAGCGTGGCGAAGAACTGGCCCAGCTTCTGAAGGACAAAACGCCGGCGACGGCGGAGGGTCTTCCGTGGACGGAGCGATTCCGTGTGCCCGGCGAAGCCGACATCGTCATTAACAACACCTCGATTGGCCTGTATCCCCATGTGGACGAGCGACTCGATGTGGATGCCGATTCGTTGCGGCCCCACATGGTCGTAGCCGACGGCATCCCCAATCCACCACGCACACTCTGGATTCGCGATGCGGAAGCACGTGGTTGCCGCGTGATGGACGGCCTGGCGATGCTCGTCAATCAGGGAGTGATCGGAATCAAGTACTGGACCGGCGTCGATGCCGACGTAACGGTCATGCGGAAGGCGCTCGAGAAAGCACTCTCGCTCTGACTCACTTACGCAGCGATGAGCCAAGACTCATTCCAGTCTCGGTAGACTACAAGCCGGCGATTTAGAGTCTGCGCGCGCCTTACAGCCCGCTTCAACAGATCTGAGGATCTAGGAGGCGGGCTACAAATTCAAGCGCGGCGCGCCCCCCGGGCCGGGAATGCGCTCGCCTGTGGCTGCCAACGTCCCGTGAATTGTTTGCCCCCTCCCGACGATTGGATAGACGAAGGTAATATTCTGCTACATTGTTACTGCGTCCAGGCCTGATAATCTGGACTATGCGAAAACAGTCTTTGGTCGAAACCTTCTCCGTAGCTTACGATGAGGCAAGCCCTGACGAACAACCTGCGCCTCCTATCTTGGCTTTGGATAGCTGCCGCGACAGTGGCGATTCTGTTTTACGCTCCAGTCTCGGTAACTACCGCTATTCTGGTTATTCTCCAAAAGACGACACAGTTACTAAAACCGAATGGATTGGCCCTTTCGGCTCTGCTCGTGACAGCGACTCTCGCATGGCAGTCAAGAGTTCGCTCGATTTCTCACGCCTCATCGTCGTGCTTCTTACGATGAACTTCCTGCCCGCTGTATTGCTGTGGCGGCATGATGAAGTTGTCGTGTGGTTGGAGCGTCAAAAACGCAATTCGGTGACGATCGACCGATCTTCTAAGAATGAAATTGCAACTCGCGCACGAGCGCGGCGCGAAGTCCTTTTTTCTCTGTGCGTGGTCGTGGTTAGCGCGATTGGACTTCTCGCTTTAGGCTTTTTCACTGACTCAAAGCAGCGCGCGGTTCCGCAAGACGTCCTCCTTTCCGGGAACACGAAGGCCGTATCCGGCGAAGACGACCTCCCCATCGACCGAGCCATTCCCGCTAAAGGCCAGCGGAAGGAAGTCTTTTTCTACGATGAAGGCGGAGGCTTTCCCCTCCTTGGTTTCAAGGTGCAGTGAGTCGCGTTCAGGCAAGACACGCACGCCCTTCGAAAACTCGAAGTCCTGAAAAACGTCCCCTTGTCGCCTCCGGGCTGAAGCCCAGCTTCTTGCAGTTGAGAGGCGAGATAGCTCCCCCTGCCAATTCTTCTGAAGCCAAAAACTCCACCGTGCGGCGAAGGTCGGCCGCCGAAGCGGCAGGAGACGTGCCCGCAGGCTCGCGCGCGGACAGCAGCGCGAGCGATGCCACCAGGATCAGAAATGCCAGCGCGGGTCGGCTGTGTTTCATGGGATCAGCGGCTGGCCGCGCCTTGGAGGGGAGCTTGGGCAAGCTCGCCTTGGGCCGCTTCATGGTTCCAGTCGGCGATGAAGATTTGCGGGCTGCCGTCCTCCGTCCGTGCGGAGGCCCAGCTGAGCTTGCGCCCGTCCGGCGTGAAAACCGGCAAGCCGTCAAAGCCATCGGTGAAAGTGACACGGATCGGTTCACGCTTTCCTTCCGCATCGACGATGAACAACTCGAAGTTCGAGAAGCCCAGTTTGTTGGACGTGAAGATTACATATTCGCCCGAAGGATGATAAAAAGGCGCCCAGGAAATCGACTGGAAATCGGTCACACGCCGCACATCGGAGCCATCCGTCTTCATGGTGTAGATGTCGGCGGTCATTCCGCTCGGCTCGAAGCGCCGCCAGATGATGCGTTGGCCATCGGGAGAGAAATCCCGAGGCATGAGTCAGCCGGCGCTGGTCGGAGCCATCGGCATTCATGAGATAGATTTCTCCAAAGTACGCCGGATCGGTCTCAAACCGTTTTCGGTCCTCCGGCGAAAGCCTCTCCAGGGGGAAGGCGTCGCGCAGGCTGGTAAAGACGATTTGGCTTCCGTCGGGAGAAAAATAGCCTTCGCCGCTGCGCTTGCCCTCGTAGATCAACTGGCGCGGGTTGGAAATGAATCGAGCCTCTTCCGCAGCCGAACCCGCCGGAGAGCACTCCCAGGAGTGCCAAGATCGCCAACATGAAAACGCCGCGAAACTGCATGGTGTCACTCCCGATGGGCCCTGCTCAAGCAAGGCTCCGAGAACGGCCTTTCATTTTGCGGATGCTCTTGGACAATCGTCGTCACTACGCTTAGCGCTTCAGGTGCTCCACAAACCACGCGGTCGCCAGCCGGGCAACCTCTTCAAGTTTGCCCGGTTCTTCGAAAAGATGAGTTGCGCCGGAAATGACTTCGAGGCGTTTCTCCGCGCGGAGTTCTGTGAAAGATTCGCGGTTCCACGCGAGCACCTGGGTATCGGCTTCGCCCACGACGAGCAGCGTTGGTGCCGTAACTTCGGCCACCGTTCCGGCGGCCATGTCGGTTCGGCTGCCGCGGCACACGATCGCTCGCACGGCTTCAGGTCGCTTCACCGCTGCCACCAACGCAGCAGCTCCCCCCGTGCTCGAGCCGAAGTAGCCCAGCACGACACCGCGCATTTCATTTTGCGCCAGCAACCAGTCGGTTGCCGCCAACAGCCGCTGCGAGAGAGAGAGATGTCAAAACGTAATCGGGCCATGCGAAGACCAATCGCCTCCTCCTCCTTTGTCAGCAGGTCGAAGAGCAGCGTGCCCAGGCCTGCGCTGTTCAGCACGCGGGCAACGAAGTTGTTGCGCGCACTAAACCGGCTGCTGCCGCTCCCGTGCGCGAAAAGCACCACACCGCTCGCCGCGGCCGGCAGCGTCAGGTTGCCGTCCAGCATCACCTGGCCGGCAGGAAATCGAGCTTCGATCGATTTCATGGTGTGAGACGGTAACTCGTGCTCACGCTCTCGCACGCTCGATGTTTTGCGATCTTCGCGATCATCATGATCAAAGACTCGGTCAAGAACTTAGCGCCATGGGAGGGTCTGGTCGCATTACTTGGCGACAATCTAACAGGCGATGCTCCTGAAGGAGCGTCCCATGAGCGAGCCCGGATCTGGCGGGCGGGATCACTGGCGAATCGGGCCATCTGCCGGGTCCATCCCAATGCCGCCTGCAGTCCCAAAGAGACGACGTTCACGAGCTCGCGAAGCGCTCGAGCTTCGAGGAGATGACCTGGCTGCTCCTGCACGGCGACTGCCGACAACCAAGTAACTCCGTCGGTTCGAACGCGATCTCGCCAGCGAGCGGAGCCTGCCGCGTCCGGTCCTCGCATGCTGCGCCCGCAATCCTCGCCCGCCAAAGCTTCCTAAAGCCGCCTCAAAACGGTGAAACCTTTTGCGTCCGAGAGTGCGTGAAAACCGAAGTAGATGCGGGCAAAATTGTGTCGGGCAGGGATGCTGATGGCGTCAGCCAATTGTGCCGCTTCCGCGAGCTTCAAGCGGGGCGCTTGAAGCTCGATGCACAACCAGACTTCGTGGCCCGCATACCTTTGCGCACATTTGTCGTCGAGTTCCCACCGCGCAATCGAGACAATCACCCTGTCTTGATCGTTTGTCAAAGCACGCGGGGCGCCGAAGAGAGTTGACTTAAACTTGCCAAGCGCCAGCTGCGATTCGATTTCAGCCTGCTGGTTGTGATAAAATGCCGTCGCGATCTCAATGCCCAGCGTCTTGCCCTCAAGCGAATAAAGCAGATCGGTCTCGCTGTCGTCTTCGCCGTGGCGGAGGAACTTGCCTTCCAACTTGAGTGCGCTCAGAAACTGATCGCCGATGGTTTTCTCCTGAACTTCCCGTACTTCCCTTTGTTTCACCCGCTTTCTTTTAGCCAGGTTGCCCTTGCGCGCAAGCAGATCTTTCTTGATGACAAAGAGCGAGATTTTCCCGTTGCAGCCGAGTGAGCAGCTGCTGGGTTCAGTTGGCAATATCGGAAGTGCAAAGACGCCGTTGCCTGCTACCTACCGAGCGGCCGGCAAGACGGGACTAAGCGGCCTCGGGGCCACCTGACGCGGCCTTGCATTTACCCTGCTTGCGCCTTCCGAGTGCGCGCAGCCTTTTTCGCCGCAGCGGACCTTTGCGCAGGGCTCCGCTTTCGTGCGGCGGCCCGCGCTTGTCTTGAGAGTGCTTCTCTTGACGCGGCTGCTCGACTTTCACGTTTGAGTGCTTTCAGCGTTGCTTGCGAACGCTTCCGCGACGGTTTGGCGTTTGCTCCCCTCTCCGCTTTCTTGAGATCCTGCTTCGCCTTCTTCCGAGTTTCCTCGGGTACGCTGCCTTTTTCAGGAACCGGCAATTTCACGCCAGCCCGCCTTGCCTTCGAAAGGCCAATGGCAATTGCCTGCTTGGTCGAACGCGCCCCGTGCTCGCCCTTGCGGATTGACTCGATTTCCTCGCGGACGAACTCCCCCGCTTGGGTGGAAGCAGATTTCCCTTCCTGCCTGTCACGTCGCGCACGCTCGATGGTTTCTCTTTTCGGCATGATGGTACCCAGATTGTGATCGCTGACGACCCGTAGAACGCGCGTATAAAGGCAAATAAGTCCAAGCGCACTCGCTTTGCTGTTCCATCAAGCCAGCGCGCGGCGCACAAACCTCCGACCCGCGCAAAGAATCAAGCTGATGCGGACCCCTGTGTGAGCGATCAACCAGGAGGCTGATCTCTACGGCGGTTGAAAGAGGCATTGGCCCGCGGAGGACTTTCTCGAAGTGGGCGCGGATTATTCTACCCAAACTCGTCGTGACCGCCCAGGTCCGGCGCTAAACCAGTTGGCGGCTCCCAAGCCACCGCCCAGAAGCCGAACGCCCCTAACGCTCGGCAACCGAAACTTCTCGTGACGATCGCCGGCCACTTTTCTTTGTTCAGGATCAGGCCAGACGGCACAGCCGCACCGGGTGGCTGCGGCCACGCACGAGAAGCTCGGAAAACGGAACGGAATCCCGAATGCCAGCGGCTTGAGCGGCCTCGGCGGACACCACCAGACGAGAGCCGATCTCCTTGTTTGCCTGTTCCATCCGGAACGCCAGATTGACCACATCCCCGATGACCGTGAATTCGCGGCGGTTTGCTGCCCCCACGAGCCCCGAAAGCACGTTGCCGTAGTGCACCGCAAGGCCGATATCGAGCGAGATGTCGTGGAATGTCGCCATTGCCATTTTTACGCTCTTCGGCCAACAATAGGCTGGACTATGCATAATGGCGATCGAGACCGACCAACAGTTAAATGAGGCTCTTGATCGCGTAGGAGGCGACCTACAAGCAATTCAAGATTATGTCGGACGGGACTTCGCTCGCCGGCGGCCCCCGAACTTGTCGCCCGGGTCATTGGCCAGTTCCGCGACGCGGGCTGCAACGCGCGCTAAGTAATCAAATTAGCCACAGGAAGAGTCATGGAACTAATCAAGACACTGCTCGAGCAACAGCCGTTGATGGCGCTGTTCTTGACGATCGCCATCGGCTATCTTGTGGGCGAAATCAACGTCAAGGGATTCTCTCTCGGCGTGGGAGCGGTGCTCTTCGTCGCGCTCGCCATGGGCTGGTTCGCGCCGAAGTCGGTGCCGTCGGCGATGGTCGGAACGCTGGGGCTCGCGCTCTTCCTCTACGGCGTGGGCGTGCAATACGGAACGCAGTTCTTCATCGGGCTAACGAGCCGCGGCGGGCTTTGGGCGAACATGATCGCGCTGACCGGCGTGCTGGCAGCAGGCGCGGTGAGCCTCGCCCTCATGAAGATGATGGACCTCAAACTCGGGCACGCGTTGGGATTGTTCGCTGGTTCGGGAGTCAGCACGGCGGCGCTGCAGGCGGCGGTCGCGACGCTCGGCAACGACGATCCCGCAGTCGGCTACTCGGTCGCCTACCCGTTAGGCGTGGGCGGGCCGATCCTGTTCCTCTACATCGCCTTCACCTTGCTAAAGCCGAAGATCCAAGCGCCCACGGGCACCGGCCTGGAGCTTCTCGAAATCGCCGTGCGCAATCCGGAACTGTCCGGCAAGTCGCTCGGCGAGCTGATGACCGCATTGCCCGGCGGGGTGCAGATCGTCGCGCTGCGCCGGGAGGGCCGCAACGAGCCGGCTTCGCCCAACTTCGTCATCGCCGAAAATGACGTGCTGCTCGCGACCGCTAGCTCCAAGGAAGCGCTCGCGCAGGCAGGCACGATCCTGGGCGAAGCCGCCCACGGCCAGCTCGTCACGGACCGCCGGGACCTCGACTATCTGCGCGTGTTTGCTTCCCGCCCGACGGTGGTGGGCAGAACCCTGGGCGATCTCGACCTGCCGGGGGAAAAGGCGTCCGTCCTCGTCCAGGTCCGCCGCGGCGATACCGACATCCTGCCGCGCCCGGATCTCGTGTTGGAGTTCGGCGACCGCGTCGGCGTGCTCGCCCATCGCGGCGATTTCACGGCGATGCGCAAATACTTCGGCGACTCGATCAAGGGCACCGCCGAGTTCAGCTACATCTCCATCGGCATCGGCATGGCGCTCGGCTTCCTGATCGGCGCGATCCAGCTTCCGCTCCCCGGCATCGGCAAGCTCTCGGTGGGGCTGGCCGGCGTGCTGATCATGGCGCTCATCCTCGGCAAACTGCGCCGCACGGGCGGCATGAACTGGACCATCCCGCTTTCCGCCAATCTCGTGATCCGCAACCTGGGCCTCACGCTGTTTCTAGCGCAAGTCGGGATGGCCTCGGGGCCTAAATTCGCCGCGACCGTCACCGAGACCGGGTTGGTGATGCTGGGCTTGGGTGCAATTGTGCTGGTCGCGCTCGTGCTGCCGATCCTGACCCTGGGCCTCCTCTTTTTCCGCATGCCGTTCGACGAGGTGGCGGGCATCGTTGCGGGCGCCTGTGGCAATCCGGCGATCCTCGCCTACGCGAACAAGCTCACTCCCACCGACCGGCCGGACATCGGCTACGCTATGATCTTTCCAGGCATGACCATCGTGAAGATCCTCTTCGTGGACATCGTCCCGGCGTTTTTCTGAAGCCCCTTTCTCTCGCTCTCCATCCGCCCGTTGGCGTTCGGCATAGACCAAGGTCCGATAGAAAGCCGCGCGCCCACGCGCGGTCGACCTCACCATCCACGCACTCGGCACCGATGCGATGCTCCCCGCGCCCGACGACACGCCCATCATCAGCGCGATGCGCTGCGGCAAGGAGTCCGACGAAACACGGAGCTTCGCATCCGAATCCGTGCGGGTGGGCGGACTTGCCGTCGTGCGGACGCGTGGTCGTGCGGGCGGAGGGTCGCCGCCGGGCGGTGTGCGGTGCGTCGTCATGTGGGCGGGCGGTCGTGCCGGCAGGTGGTCTGTGACTCGTCGCGACCTTGTTCAGTGCACCGCGCGTGGGCGCTGGCATCATTCCTTATCTGGATCTGGGTGCGGCACTCGCATCACCTGGGAGCCGCGGTCGGCTTCCGAACGTCGGCCGTAAGCTGCGGAGAACGATGGCGCGGGCCGTGCCCTGCACGGGACGTGACACGCGAGTGCGTCCACCGGACGCGTAGATGGCATGTAAAGGATGCGGGGGATTGCTCCTAACGATGGTTGCCTTTAAGGCACCGACCCCAAGTCCTAGCCCCGACAGGGACGATTGGCCGCACTCTTTTCTTTTCACCAACCCCCAACGACTCAACAAGGTAAAGGTCGCCTTTTGCGCATTACCGGGGGGCTTCAAAAGAGGCACGCTCAACTTACAATAATCGTCATTATTGTGTGCGGCGCTCTTGAACACCGAAATATTCGCCCAATTTCAAGGCGAGGGTTGAAAACGGACGTTCGTAGTCAACAACATAAACGGCCGCCACAAAACGTGGCGGGCACAACTGCAACGTCAACAACTCGTGGCACGCGAAGCGGATCGCATTGGCTATATTGGTAACGCCGGGCCGGCGGTTGGTTCAACATTGCCTTCTTCTGGTCATGGAATGTGAGCCTTTTGCCTCTCAGCCAATGAGTTCTCACCCTGAACTCGTAGCCATAGTCTCTCAAATTATGACCCCCGGCGGACTTTCTGATCCCTCGCCCCGTCCGCTGCTCAAGACAGTGGGCCGCCACTTTCAAATCCGAGTCTCCCTGATGACCGAATCCGTAACTTAACCCGTTCGCAAGGTGCGATGTTCCGCTCGTAATTAAAATCTTGATTTGTTGGTTGCGAATCAGGACCGAATTCATCGCGGAATCGTAGCCACTCCTCACGGGATCGCTTAGGATCAACGGCGCGGTGTGCTTGCGGCCGTCGACAACGGGAACCACGCGGATCGGAATGTTCATTTTTTGCTAATTGGCGGCGACCCGCTTCGATGCGCCGAGGGGGATCGCCCGCTGCGAGCGCACGCGCCGCAGCAGTGATCAGCGAGTCCATCGGAATCCCGTCACACTTGTAACTCCCATCGTTCGATACCCGGCGCTAAATTTATCTCACATAATATATGACCACAGTAACCACACCCTTCTCAGGCGGATGCGCTTGCGGCGCGATTCGCTACGAATCCACAGCAGAACCGGTTATGATGCTTCACTGTCACTGTCGAGATTGCCAGCAATCCAGCGGAGGTCCGTTTTCGTCTTTCGTCATCGTGCCGACAGAAGCTTTCAAGCTCTTGCAAGGCTCACTACGCTTCCATGCCTCGCCCAGTGAGATGGGCGGCAAGACCCGTCGGGGCTTTTGCCCTGACTGCGGCTCGCCGATTGTGGTCAAGCCCGACTCGGTCCCCCAATTTGTCGCGATCAGAACGGCGAGTTTGGATGATCCGAGTTGGTTCAACCCGCAAGTGGATGTGTGGACATCAGACGCGCACCCGTGGGACCAAATGAATCCCGCGTTGCCAAAGTTTGAAAAGTATCCTCCGTCTTGAGATTCAGCAAACCCGGCCGCACCTTAACAATCAACGATGGCGATGACCTGAGCTTCCTGCGGGTGAATATCGGGAGTGGAAAACACAAGGAGCTCAGATGCCGAGCGCGCGTTCGGTAGCGCCCTTTGGCCACGATGCGCGGGCTGGCACAGCACCGACAGCAATCCGGTTCCCTTTCCCGTTCCAGGGCATAAGCACTCGCGTGTTGCTTTCGCTCCGCAAGACGCGGTATCCTCTTGGCGATATCACACACAGGGGGCATGGTGGTCTTTCATTGACCCCATGTCCCCAATTTTGATGGAGAGCCGCGGTAGTTGGAGAAGCTTTTGAAGCCGTAGGCGCGGCGTTGGATGAGTCTCATTTTTGCGGTGGAAACCTTCGGTGATGGCGTTGTTTTAGGTGAAGCGCCACATGGCCGCCAGGGGTTCGCGCCTACGGAAAGAATATGCTGTCGCCAACAGGCATTTCATTCGGAGGCGAAGACGCGCCATGGGCGGACAGGTCGTCTAGGACCTCGGTAATTGAAGTGAGGAAGGCTAAGCGTGCGCGGGCAATTCAAACGGCAGCCGCACGTTAAATTGTGTGCCATCGGGACCCGTGCTGAAGTCGATTTTTCCGTGATGCCGTTCGGCGACGATTCTGTAGGTGATGACCAGGCCGAGTCCGGTGCCTGAGCCACCCTTCGTGGTAAAGAAGGGCACCGTAAAGATATGCGGCTGAACCGCGGGCGGGATGCCGCTGCCATTGTCGGCGATCTCAACGAGAAAAAACTCGCCATCGCGGCGCGTCCGGATCTCGATACGACCCGTCCCGCCGACGGCATAAATGGCATTGTCGATAATGTTCGTCCAGACCTGGTTTAGCTCGCCGCCGTAAGCGCCGAGGCGCGGAAGCGTGCGATCAAAGTCGCGGGTGACGGTGACATTCCTGAGCTTGTGACCAAGAATGATTAGCGTGTTTTCGATGCCCTCATGGACGTCGATTTCCTGCCATGGCGCCTGGTCCATAAACGAGTACGATTTCACCGCACCCACCAATTCCGAAACACGTTCCGTGCTGTGCGAGATGGACTTTAGCAAGTCGTGTGTGGTGAGGTTCGCTGCGAGCCACTGAATTGCGTTCTCGAGATCCTGCGCCGGCACCGTGCGCTTGAACGTTTCCAGAGCAGCCTCATCGACTCGGGCGTTCACCAAGGCCGGGGCCAGATCCCAAGCATCTGCGACCTTGTGCGAGTCGAGCCAGCATTCGATCACTTCCTCACGATCGCTTTGTTCGAAGGAATTGAGTTTCGGCTGCGATGTGGCGCAATCCACGGCCTCCTGGGAGGTCGCAACCAGTTGCTGCCACTGCCCGGCGCTGAGCGTTTCATTAAGCTCGCATGCGTAGTCCTGAACCTTCTCTACGCTCTGGCGCAGATCCGCGGCGGCGCGGCGTGCTGCCGTCGCAGGATTGTTGAGTTCATGGGCAAGCCCGGCGGCCATCGCGCCAAGTTGGATGAGCTTCTCGCGCTCCTGTGTGTAGCCTTCCATATTGCGCAATCGTGTTGCGAGCGTCCGCATGATTTCCCTCGCCACCGTAGGCGAGGTGCGCAGCAGGTCCCAGAATGCGGCGCGCGGCAGGCGAAAAAGCCGGCTGTTGGCGACCACCCGAACGAGCACAGAATTAGGGACGTCCAGCAGGATTTGAATCTCGCCGAAGAATCTTCCCGGAGCCCCGGTCGCAAGGAAAATTTCCTGTTCGCCGAAGAACTTCGTCACGCGCAATTCGCCTTCCAGCATCACATAGAAGAAATTCGACTGATCGCCTTCGCGAAGGACTATCTCCCCTCTCGCGAAGTGGACCTCTGTTCCGGTCGAAAGGCACGCACGCTGAGAGTCGTCGAGCTGAGAGAAAAGCGGGACGTCGAAAACTGTTGCGAACGCTCCTTCAGAAACGGCGGGCGTTTGAGGCAGGGGACGAGATCCGATTTCTTCGAGTCGCTCCGTCAATTCCGCCATATACGCGCGGATTGCGGCAATTGTCTCGGGGCCTTCGTTTCTTTCAATCCGCCACATGGGCAGTCGCACGATGAATCGTGTCTCGCCGGCTTTCGATTCGACTTCGATCTCGCCGCCATGCCTGTTTCCCACGATGCCCTGGCTTATTGTCAGGCCGAGACCTTTTCCCGAACCGACGCCCTTGGTGGTGAAGAAAGGTTCAAAGATGCGCGAAAGATTCTCCGGTGGGATGCCGGGGCCGTTGTCGATGATTTCCACGACCGTCTGGTCGTCGTCGCGTCGGGTTCGAATAGAGATTTCTCCGCCACCATTTACCGCATCCGCTGCATTATCGAGCAGGTTGACCCACACCTGCGCGAGTTCGCTCGGATAACCGCGCACGTGACCGCATTCGCTCGAAAGGTTTTGCGTGACTCGAAGGTCCTTGAGCTTGTGATCAAGAACGCCCAGCGCGCTCCTGATTTGCTCATGCACGTCAATATCCGCGAGTTCTGCACGCTCCTGTCGCGCAATGGAACGCACGGCTTCGACCAGACCAGCGATCCGCCCGGTGCACTGTTCTGCGTCTTCAAGCAGTGTTTGAATCTTCAGCCGCAAAGCGATCCAACTCATCGCGTCGCCGAAAGCGTTCTTTGGCAGAAGTTCGCGCAGAGAAACCAGTGCACTCAAATCCAATCCCGCGCCGACGAGCACGGGGGCGATTTTCCAAGCGTCGGTGACCCCTTCCTCTCGCAGCCACGCTGTGAGCGCATCCTCCGAATCGCTCTGCTCGATCGAGTGATGATGCTTATCAGCCGAAAGGTTCTCCAAAACCTTGCCCACGAGTGCGATCAACCGGTCCCAATGTTCATGCTCAAGCGCGTGATGTAACCGATGGGCGACCGATTGAATCGTCTGAATCACCTCTCCGAGATGCGCCGCGATGCGCTGTGCGGCGGCGGAAGGATTATTCAATTCATGCGCAAGCCCGGCGGACATTGTTCCGAGCGCCTCCAGCTTTTCTTGCTGTCGCGCTGAACCCTCGAGGTTGCGAAGCCGCGTCACCATCGCGCGGAAAATCTCACCTGAAATGGCCGGGCAGAGCCGCAACAGCTTCCAAAACGCTTCCTCCGGAAAAGCGATTAGCCGGCAATCGCGCTCGGCGCGACCAGATAGCATGTAAGGAGTTCCAAGTAACAGCGGGACTTCGCCGAAAAACGCACCGGGTCTGTTGCGAGCGACGACAACATCTTGCTCGGCGTGCTTCTTCCAGACGCTCATTTCTCCTTCCAGAAGCACAAAGAAATGCTCCGCGTGCTTCCCCTCCTCGACGAGCATTTGTCCCGCGGGAAGCCGCCATTCTTCAGTTTCCTCGATGCAAACCTTATCTTCTTCCTTCAGGTTCGCAAAGAGGGGAACCTTGCGGAGCAGGTTCATCACCGCCTCGCTGTCCGTCATTTGTGCGATGGTAGTCAAAATCGGTCCAGGTATTGATGCATAAGCTCGATGACAATCGAACCCTCGTCCACAGCGGAGGCGACGCGCTTGATTGAGCCGTGACGCACGTCACCGGTTATTTGCTTGCGGGACTTGCACAACTCGTCCACAGGAGTGATGTCGCGCGATCACTCGATCAGATAACGGCGGCATTCCTCAGCTGAGTTGGAAGAAGAGCGTTTTTGTCCAATATTTTTCGAGTTCCTGCTCATAGCTCTCAAAGAATGTTACCATGCCTTCCGCTGTTTGCAGTCCATTCTGGCGCCTGGCCGTTAGCTAGGTTTGGCGCAATTTGCGGGCGGTGGACAGTGCGCTCACCCTTCGCCCATCCCCAAACGCCGAGCCGCAACCGCCCGCGGCATCCGGCACCAGCCGTACGCTCCGGGCACCCCGCAGCTCCGCGAGAGGCGAGAACTCAGTGCGCGTAAAATCGCGAAGCGCTTGCGATTCTGGCGGCGCAAATGTGAGCCGGTCTCCTCGTTTCTCAGGTTTCAGTTCAGGCCAAGCGGGTGGCCGGTTTCGAGAAGCGTCTTGAGACCAGCCATGATACCCGGCCAGCCATTTGAGACCTTTTCCATCACCTTGCTGCCAACGGGGAATTCATCGTGCGTGATGGTAAGCCGCACCGCCTCGCCATCCTCGCCCAGCTTCCCAATTTCGAAAGTCACTCGGGATGGCGCCTCGGACCCTTCGGCGAACGTGTAACTGAGCACGCGCGGGGGCTCGCATTTCAGGATCTCCCCGCTCCAGTCCGGCTTACGTTCCGGCCCGTAGCTCAGGATCTTCGAGCCGACGCGCAGGTCGGATTCATTCCGCCGTCCATACCAGTATTGCTGGATGAAGTCGGGATTGGTGAGGGCTTCCCACAGCTTCTCAGGGGTGGTTTTGATGTAAGTCACGTAAACGAGTTTTGGCTTTTCCATGGTTACTTGTGTTTGGATTCGAGACCGCGTTTGAGTTCCGCGAGCGCCGCCACCCGGTGGCGCTCGAATTTCCCAATCCAACGCTCCGCGATCTCGTGAATCGGCGTCGGATTGAGGTAGTGCAGTTTTTCCCGCCCGCGCCACACGACGGCGACGAGGTTCGCGGTTTCCAGGATGGCGAGGTGCTTGGTCACGGCCTGCCGGGTCATGTCCAGATGCCGGCAAAGCTCGCCGAGCGTCTGGCCGTTTTCGGTGCGTAACGCGTCGAGCAGCTTCCGCCGTCCCGCATCCGCCAAGGCCCTGAAAACCTCATCCATTCCGCCGGCAATATATGCAACCGTTAGGTTGCATGTCAATCTCTCTTTGCTCTTTTCCGCATCGCTACATCTAATGCCCGCCTATGAACCTCCCACGCTGATTGGAATTCTCGCGCGCCTCATGCCGTCGCGACCTTCGGCAGCCAGGCCCCGGCTCCTCGCCTTTCTCCGAACTGCTCGCCCAGCGGCGGAACGCCTCACCGCCAAAGGAGCCTACGTGGCGTGCCCTAAAGGCCGTGGGTTCCCGCATCATCCACAGACCCGACAAGACGCGCCTGATCGAAAGATTACCCCAAGGTGAATCGTCGGGCCGCCCTGGATATGCTTTCAGCAGCTCGTTCCAAAAAGGTCCCGTATCGTTCTTCTTGGCACAAAACTTCTATTTCAGCGCATCCACGGCGGCCCTTTCGATAGCAAGTCCCTCTTTGTAACGTTCCATGAAGGCCGCAAAGCCAAGAACATCCCGCTGATCGGGAGCTATCGTGGTGCTCTTGTCCGCTGCAAAGACTCTGTCGGAGAGATAGGCTTCCAGGGGTTGTTTCTCGTCCTTACGGAGCATATAGGAGGCAAGCAATGCGATTCCCCATGCGCCACCCTCGCCTGCGGTCTCCATCACGGAAACGGGAACATTCATCGCCGCCGCCATCATTTTCTGGCCCACTTCCTCCGTTTTGAAGAAGCCACCATGACCGAGAACCTTGTCGATCTTCACTTGCTCCTGTTCAAAGAGAATGTCCAATCCGATCTTCAACGCACCGAGTGCCGAGAACAGATGCGTCCGCATGAAGTTTGAAAGTGAGAACCGGCTTTCGGGCGTCCGGACGAAGAGTGGACGCCCCTCTTCAAGGTGGGTGATAGGCTCGCCCGACAAATAATTGTAGGCGAGCAGCCCGCCGCCATCCGGATCACCCGTGAGGGCCTTTTTGTACAACATTTCAAACAGCTTGGATTGACTGATCTCCACACCAAGCGCATCCACGAATTCTCCGAACAGACCGATCCAGGCATTAAGATCGGATGTGCAGGTGTTGCTATGTGCCATCGCCACGGGCTTGCCGCTGGGCGTCGTCACCATATCGATCTCTGGGTGGAGTTTCGAGAGCTCCTTTTCCAAGACGATCATCGCAAAGACGGATGTTCCTGCGGAAACGTTGCCCGTTCGCTCTGCGACGCTGTTCGTCGCCACCATGCCTGTGCCTGCGTCACCCTCGGGGGGACAGAGTAAAATACCCGTTTGTAATTGTCCCGTGGGGTCGAGCAGCTTGGCGCCTTCTGCGGTAAGCGCCCCCGCGGCATCTCCTGCCACAAGGACTTTGGGAAGAATGTCCTGGAGCTTCCACGCGATGTTTTCCGCTTCGAGCCGTTCGTTGAACAGCTCGATCTTGCGAGCATCGTAGTCGTTGGTCTTGCTATCGATGGGGAACATCCCCGAGGCGTCGCCAACGCCCAACACCTTTTGCCCCGTCAGCTTCCAATGCACATAGCCCGCCAGCGTGGTCTGATAGCTGATATCCTTGGTATGGGGTTCCTTGTTCAATATCGCCTGATAGAGGTGGGCAATGCTCCAACGATGGGGAACGTTGAATTGAAACAGTTCAGTGAGTTCCTTTGCTGCCCGCGCGGTCGTGGTGGTCCGCCAAGTACGAAAGGGGACGAGTAGATTCCCGTCCTTATCGAAGGCCATATAACCGTGCATCATGGCGCTGAAGCCGATGGCACCAATGGTCTGCAACGAGGTGTTGTAATTCGCGGAAACGTCCTTGTTCAGCTTCCGATAACTCTCCTGCAGGCCTGTCCAAACATCTTCGAGACTGTAAGTCCAGACGCCATCTTCGTATCGGTTTTCCCAATCATGGCTTCCCGACGCGATCGGTGTATGGTCCTCGCCGATCAGCACCGCCTTGATGCGAGTCGAGCCGAGCTCAACGCCAAGAGCGGTCTTCCCGCGCTCAATCGCTTTTTGGGTATCGTTTCGATTCATGTTCATCTCCCATGATTTGAAGTCATTACCGCAAACCTATTTCTCAGGGAAGAGATAGTTCTCATTCCACGTCATCCATACGCACATTACTGATTGGAAATTGCTTTTTCAGAGTTCGCGTCGGCGAAGCAAGCGCGCTGGAGTTCGGGGGAGGAAGGGGCGTCGAGTTCATGTTGGTAAACTCGAGCGTTTCAGGCCGATTTTATCAAAGCCTCCTGCCGCGAAGAAGCGCCGGCGCCGGCTCGTTTTTGCTTTGCATGACTATATCCTTAGCTCATAAGCCATTGGAATCACGCTCACATTTGTGGCGACGTCCACGCCAGCGTAACAGCAAGTTAATTCCTATGAAGCTTTTCTCCCACAGTCTGAGTGCCGCGCGGGCGATGGGACTACGACAGCCTGCACGAGCTATCGCGGACCGGCCCGCTTCGAGAGTCATGAAACAACTAATGCGGATCAAGAAAGAAACGACCTTTTAACACATATGAAAAACCTCCCATCACCCGAAATTTGGTTCATCACCGGCAGTCAGCACCTCTACGGGGAAGAAACGCTCAAGCAGGTAGCCGCTCATTCGAGGAAAATTGTTGATGAACTCAATGACTCGAAAAAGATGGCCCTTCCGCTGATTTTCAAATCTCTCGTCACCACACCGCAGGAAATCCGGCGAGCCTGCCAGGAGGCCAGCGGAGATCCGAATTGCGGGGGCGTGATTTTTTGGATGCACACCTTTTCTCCGTCAAAAATGTGGATTGGCGGCTTGAGCGCCTTGAGCAAGCCCTTCCTGCACTTGCATACGCAGTTCAACCGCGACCTGCCTTGGGGCGAGATTGATATGGACTTCATGAATCTGAACCAGGCCGCCCATGGCGACCGGGAGGCAGGATTCATTCACACTCGCATGCGCCTCAACCGCAAGGTGGTCGTAGGTCACTGGTCGGACCCTGAAGTGCAGGATCGCATCGGTGCGTGGATGCGCGTGGCACGAGCGTGGAACGACTGGCAGGGCGCGGAATTCGCACGCTTTGCCGACAACATGCGATACGTGGCTGTCACCGAGGGCGACAAGGTCGGCGCAGAAGCACGCTTCGGCTTCTCGGTCAATCACTACGCGGTGGGCGATCTCGTCCAACACGTCACCGCGGTCAGCGACGCCGCGGTTACCAAACTGTGCGCGGAGTATGAAGAGCTCTATTCAGTAGCAGCCCCGTTGCGCAAGAACGCTGCGCGGCATGATTCGTTGCGCGACGGAGCTCGCATCGAGCTCGGCCTGCGTTCCTTCCTCGAGGAGGGCAATTTCAAGGGCTTTACGACGAACTTTCAGGATTTGTACGGTCTGAAGCAGCTTCCCGGCCTTGCCGTTCAACGACTGCTGGCCGACGGTTATGGATTCGCCGGCGAAGGCGACTGGAAGACGTCCGCCTTGGTTCGCGCCATGAAAGTCATTGGCGCCGATCTTAAGGGGGGAACCGCCTTCATGGAGGATTATACCTACCATCTTTCTCCCAAGGGGCACCAAGTGCTCGGCTCGCACATGCTGGAAGTTTGCGCATCGATTGCGGCCGGCAAACCAAAGCTCGAAGTTCATCCCTTGGGCATCGGGGGAAAGGAAGATCCGGTGCGCCTGGTGTTCGACACTCCGCCGGGAGATGCGATCAACGTCTCCCTTATCGATTTGGGCAATCGTTTCCGCATGATTGTGAACGAGGTCAAGGTCGTCAAACCGCAAAAGGCTCTGCCAAAACTTCCGGTGGCCCGCGCCATCTGGGAATGCTTGCCCGATTTCAAGACGGCCTGCGCGGCGTGGATCTATGCAGGCGGCGCGCACCACACAGGTTTCAGTTACGTCGTGACCACCGAACACATCGAGGACCTCGCCGAAATCGCCGGCATTGAACTTGTTGTCATCGATGCCAAAACAGAAATCCGTGAGTTCAAACGCGAACTGCGCCAAAACGAGATCTACTACCACCTCGCTCCCGGATGGGCCCGTTGCTAATGCCAAGCTCTATTAAGGCAAAAGTGTTCCTGCGAATGCCGATGGGAAAGCGTTCGTCCCAGCGAGGTTTACCCTTGCGCGTAAAAACGATCTTTCGGAAATTCATTTGGCGCGGGCGGGGCACCGAAGGTGTCACCCAAAAGGCGTTGCAGGGGATCTACGATCCCTCCAACTCCGAGAGTTATGAGCTATAAAGCTATCCAGGAAGAGTGCTACGAGGCGAACCTTCAACTGCCTCAGTTCGGGTTGGTGGACCTCACATTCGGTAATGTTAGCGTCATTGACCGTGAGAGCGGGATCTTTGGGATCAAGCCGAGCGGCGTCGACTACACGAAGCTGACGACGGCGAACATCGTGCTCATCGATCTCGAAGGCAAACAGGTCGCCGGAACCATGCGGCCGTCTTCGGATACACCAACCCATCGGCGCTTATTCCAGGCCTTCACAGGCATGCGCTCTGTCGTGCACACCCATTCCCGCAATGCGGTTTCGTTTGCACAGGCTGGCAAGGCGATCCCGTGTCTTGGCACGACCCATGCGGATTATTTTTACGGCGAAGTGCCCGTGACGCGGCCGATGACACCGGGGGAAATTCAAAGTGCCTACGAATGGGAAACCGGCAACGTCATCGTCGAGAGATTTCAGAACCTCAATCCCGAGCAGGTTAGCGCCGTCCTGGTGCACGGACATGGCCCTTTCGCCTGGGGACCGTCCGGCGCGAAGGCGGTCGAAAACGCACTCGCCCTTGAGATTGTAGCCGAAATGGCCTTAAAGGCGCTCCAGATAAATCCTTCAGCAAATCCGATCTCCCAAGCCTTGCTCGACAAGCATTTTCTTCGCAAGCACGGCTCCGGAGCCTACTATGGTCAAACCTGAATTGAACCCCTTAGGGTCGAGGCCGGCGAACGCCATAAAATCGCGACATTCTTACCGAGAGGAGTTTCGCATTTTTCAATTCTGATTTCTTTCATTTCGCGCCGACATTGCGCCGGCGGCCGAAGAACCGGATGAGGGCCCACCCAAACATCCCGTTATTCCGCTGCTTTTCTCTCTCGCTACCACGCCAGCTCCTAGGCCTCAGCTTCTCCGAAGCTGCACGGGCTTCGCGGCCCCGTGTGAGCTGAAACTATTTGCTCAGTCTGAAGAGACAGTGTGGTGCGCCATTGCGAACACACGCCTCCCGCACAGGTACGCCAATGATCTCTGCCAACAACGTCTCGGCGAGTTGGCATACCTCGGGATGCTCTTTGACGACGGAGGCAAGCGGACAACTGAAGCCTCGAATGACGATCTCATCCCCCGCATCCTCCAACTCCGCCAGGCCGCCGAGATCCTTCAAGTCAAGACGTCAACTGCGATTTTCAGGCGCTCGCGAAGCCCAGCCTCCGTCGGGGCCTTGGAAAGCGGAGCCCGAAACGCCCGCGAGGCGCCGACCCACCTCGCGCAATAGCTGGTCTTTCTCGGCCGGAGTGATTCGTGGATTCCAGTGAATGGAGACGTTTTCACATACGAAAAGCTCTTGTTATCCACGGGCGGCAGACCTCGACGCCTAGCCTTCGACGATGATCAGATCATTTACTTCCGCACGCTCTCGGATTATCGACGCCTTCGCGCGCTCACCGAAGCCGGCCGCCGATTTGCCGTCATCGGTGCCGGCTTTATCGGCTCGGAGATCGCTGCGGCCCTCGCCATGAACGGGAAAGAAGTAGTGATGATCTTCCCGGGTCAAGCTATCGGAGAACGCGTTTTTCCGCGGGATCTCTCTCAGTATGTTTCCGCCTTCTATAAGCAAAAAGGGGTGGAGGTATTGGCGGGCGAAAGGATCGTCGCTTCGGAGGCACGCGGCAATCAGCGCGCCTTGAAAACGGCTGCGGGGCGCGAAATCGTTGTCGATGGTGTGGTGGCGGGAATCGGCCTGGAGCCGAATAGCGAGTTTGCTCAGTCAGCAGGGCTAGAGACGGAGGATGGAATCGTAGTGGACGAGTTCCTCCGCACTCGCTATCCCGACATCTATGCGGCAGGAGATGTGCCGCATTCCACAGCCCGCTCTTAGGAAAACGCATTCGAGTCGAACACGAAGACAACGCCAACTCGATGGGACGATCGGCGGGCCGGAACATGGCGGGCATGAATGAGCCCTACCATCACCTGCCCTCCTTCTACTCTGACCTGTTCGAATTGGGATACGAAGCGGTCGGCGAAGTAGATTCGCGCCTGGAGACATTTGCCGACTGGAAGCGGCCTAACGAAGAAGGCGTTGTCTATTATCTATCAAACCACAGGATGCCACAATCGCTAATCGATTAGTCGCTAAGTCTTGTCTCGCCGTCTAAGTCGCCACCGGACGCCTGCCAAGTAGGTAACGCAATAACCAAGCACAACAGCTCCAATTGCCAGGGAACCGGCTATGCCCGCTGCCTCCAGCCACGACGTATCGGAACCAGACGTGCGCCAGCCATGCCAGATTCGCCAGACGCCGTAGAGCAAACGCGCTGTCACCGCGAGGGTGATGATCAGTATCAGCCAGCGGTTGGGCGTATAGTACAGCGCCCGCGGCGTCTCCTCCCACCGGGTCAAGGCTACTCCGAGCAAGCCGAGAAGACATCCTCCCATGAAGCCGAAGAGAGAGTATCTGAAGGCGCCCGAAACCCAAAAGCTGGTTATGGCAGCCACGGTTAGGAAAAGTGCCGCCGAGAATACAAGCATAACGAGGTTCAAGGTCGAAACCCATCTGCGACCGAGCCGGCGCACCGTGCTCGCCCGGTAGCGCAGGAACAGCGTCAACGGCATGGTGAGAATGAGCGCGACGGCGAGCAGCAGGACTGCGACGAGAGGAATCAGCGGCACTCTGTAAGACTACGCCGAAAAAGGTCTCCTTGTCGCTTCTGCTTCTTCACGCGCGACATGCCGAAGCACTCGTCCATGGTGGGACCTCTGCTCGCAGAGGCACGACACGCTGCAGGTGGACGTCCATCAGTATGTTCGTTGGAGGCCGGTGCATAGCACACCTGGACGCTGCCAGGTCGAGGAAAGTCAACGGACCCTACCTTAAGGCGGGTCAAAAATCACCACAAAGATGGACACTAAAACCGATACCGATGGATGCGTGCAATCCCCTTATTTACTGATGACCGACGATGCGATGCGGCACATACGGCTCTTCCAGGTATGCGACCTCTTCCTGGGTCAGTTTAACGGACAGAGCGCCGACGGCATCTTCCAGATGCGTGATCTTCGTTGCCCCGATGATAGGCGCCGTCACCGGCTTCTTCTGTAACAGCCAGGCAAGCGCGATATGAACGCGCGGAACCCCATGCTTTTCCGCGATTTCCGCGACCCGCTCCACGACCTGTCGATCGGTTTCGGCTGTCGCATCGTACTTGCTTTTCGCGATTTGATCGGTTTCGGAACGAAGCGTGCTTTCCGACGACCAGTCACGCGTCAATCTTCCGGATGCGAGTGGACTATACGGGATCACCCCGATCTTCTCCTCGCGGCAGAGCGGCAGCATCTCCCGCTCCTCTTCGCGGTAGATGAGGTTCAGGTGATCCTGCATCGAGACGAAGCGGGTCCACCCATGCTTCTCGGCGACGTGCAGCGCCTTCTGGAACTGCCACGCGAACATGGCGGAGGCACCGATATAGCGGGCCTTGCCGGCCCTCACCACGTCATGCAGCGCTTCCATCGTCTCCTCGATTGGGGTTTGGTAATCCCAGCGATGGATCTGGTAGAGGTCCACGTAATCCGTCCCAAGCCGCTTCAGGCTTTTGTCGATCTCGCTCAGGATCGCCTTGCGCGACAGCCCGGCGCCATTCGGTCCGTCGTGCATTTTGCCGTGCACCTTGGTGGCGATGACGACCTCGTCCCGATTCGCGAAGTCCTTCAAAGCGCGTCCGAGGATCTCCTCACTCTTCCCAATGGAATAGACGTTGGCGGTATCGAAGAAATTGATCCCCAGCTCGAGGGCTTTCTTGATGATCGGCCGGCTGTTTTCCTCGTTGAGCACCCATTTGTGAATCCAACGCTCCGCGTCCCCGAACCCCATGCAACCGAGGCAGATTCGAGACACGTCCATTCCGGTGTTTCCTAGCTTCGTGTATTCCATTGTTTTTTCCTTTCTCAATGATCTTTTTGAACTTGATTGTGAAACCTGTCGAGCGCGGCACTCGTCCGACCAGCAAAACCTTGGGTGCTTGTTGAATTGGAATATACTGTCAGTTACAGCGAATTTGGAGCACTGTTCGCAAAACTCAACAGAGTCTGAGGATCAGTTATTGACTGCGATAGGTGGGCAGAGCGTGAAAAGCTCCTGCGCGCGAGCGACCCCGCGTAACGCGTACCGGCCTACGGAGACGAGATTTTCTCTCTCAGGCTCCGGGGTAGCCGCCGCGAATTCAGAGGAGACAACAGTCGCTCGATCGACCGACCTACACATCGAAGCGATCCGGCTAACTTCGTTAACCGCAGGACCGACGACGGTGAAGTCGAGTCGCTCGTCGCTGCCGATGTTGCCGAAGAAGACCTCGCCGATGTGCAGCCCCAGGTAGACAGTAGAGACGGGCCGGCCATTTCTGGAGCGATTCGCGCTTAATCCTTCGATCTTGGATCTCAGCTCCAAAAGCCGCGCAGGAGATCGCCTCTGGCATTCCGGCCAAACCAGCCTTGACTAACCAAGCAGCAACCTCGTCGACATCCAAGTTATCGACCTCTTGGACGATAACACATTGCCGTGCGTCGGAAGATCTCAATAGTTCGCGATAGTCATTTTTCAGCCCCAAGTGCAGCTGTGTCTGCCGCACCTCATGATGCTCCTTCGTAGGAACTTCAGCTTCGTGTGAATGGCGATAGACCTCGTCACGCCGGAACGGATCGCACCGCGTCAGCACCGATGTCGGTTTATTAGCTCTTTGATGCGGCCTCGGCCAGTTCGTTATCGCTTCCTTCTTTGGAGGCAGCCGGAGGAAGCCTACGCCTCGCGCTGGACAATAAAGCGGTTATCTTCTTCACTATGGCTTCCTTTCCTGTTGCGACGAATCTTGCAGGATTCTTTCGCGCCGCATCGCTCGCCAATTTGGAAGGAGAGCGGATGATGACAGTGCACGGAGCCGATCGTCCGGTGCTGCTCTGCTGGCACGAGGGTCGAGTATTCGCGCTCGACAATCGTTGCCCTCACATGGGATTCCCACTGAGCAAAGGGAGCCTGGACCGCGGCTTACTTACGTGTCCTTGGCATCACGCGCGCTTCGATTTGCGCAGCGGGTGCACTTTCGACATGTGGGCGGACGATACACCGATGTTCGAAGTGTGCGTCGAAGGAGATGATATCTGGGTCTCCAAGGTGCCAGTCCAGCGTGCCGATGCGGTGTTCCATTCTGCACGTTTGCGTCGGGGCCTAGAGGAGAACATCGGGCTGGTCCAGGCCAAAAGCATTGTTGCGTTGCTCGCGGAGGGGGAGGGAGCGAAAAGTGTGATACGGGAAATCGCCAAATTCGGTGCGCGACATCATCGAGTGTGGGGAGATGGGATGACCATGTTGAGCCTGGTGGCTCGACTGGGCCCTTGCCTTGGCGAGACCACGCTGGTCTACGCTTTGGCTGCAGCGGCGCGCACGGTTGCAGGAAACTGTGCTGGACAGCCGATGCGACACTCTCCAGGACGTCTCAATGGAGAAGGCTACGACGAGGAGCGCCTGAGCGAATGGATGTTCCACTGGGCAAAGGTCCGCCACGATGAGGCTGCGGAGCGGACGTTGCTAACGGCTGTAGGCTGCGGCCTCACGCGAGAAGGACTCAACCGCATGGTCTTCGGGCCAATCCAAGAGCGGATCTATGCCGACGGGGGGCACGCCCTGGATTTGTCCAACAAGGCGTTTGAGTTACTGGAATTTATCGGCTGGGAATACGCAACCGAAGTTCTACCGCTCATTGTGGAACACCTAACACAGTCGCGGTCCGAGGAAGAACAGGGAACATGGCGGGCGCCAATCGATCTCGTTGAGCTAATTCAAGCAGCCGAGGAGGCCCTGCGCAAGAACCCGCCAAGGACGCGAGGAGGGACCGTGTGTAAGCCGGACTTCTATAGTCAAGTGCTTGGAGAACACCCTCAGGCGATTATTAGAGCCGTTGTCGAAGCCGTGAATCACGGTGTTCCGCCGGTCGAAGTCGCACGACACCTGACACTCGCGGCGGCGTGGCGCTTGGCGCGTTTCCCGGAGTCGAACGATATCGAAGATTGGTTCGCGCCGATGCACACTTTTTCGTTCTGCAATGCGCTTCATCGGGTGCTGGCACGGGGTGAAACAGGGTCGGAACTGGTCCGCGGGCTATTCCATGCGGCCATGTCGATCTACGTAGATCGTTTTCTCAATATCCCTGCCGCTCAACTGCCGAGCGAGCAGCCGTTAGAGACTCTGCCGACTGCGGCTGACGAACTGCGAGAGACAATCCTCTCTGCTCTCGACCAGCGAAAGGAATGGTCTGAAGTGCCACGCCTCGTGCTCCGTTATTTGCGCCTCGGCCATCCAGAGCCAAAGTTGATCGATACGCTCACTTTCGCTACCGTTCGCGAGGATCTGGACTTCCATAGTCTGCAGGTTCTCGAAGCCGGCTTTACCCAGGCAGAAGAATGGCCGCCGGCCAGCGCCGAGCGCGAACTGCTCTACGCAGCAATCTGCCGGCACTTGGCTGCTCATTGCCCGACACGACGCAGTTCAAGCCAGTCGGTGGCGGTCGCCCTGCGCCTGCAGAAAGGGGAAGAAGTCTACGCTGAGTAAGGGTAGGAAATCCGACCATATGCAGTTCTTGGCCCTAAAAGGGTAGCGAAGGTCGAATTTCGGTAAACAGCAAGGTTTGCGGCGTCAGAAGATGGGCACGCACTCCGCCGGTATGTCATCGAGGTGCCACCCGTAAGACTCACGCTAGGCCGTTTGCAGGACAAGCTTGCCAAGATAGTGCTCATCAAGCGTCCGATGGGCTTCGGCGGCCTGGCCAAGCGGAAAGCTCTGCGCGATATGAACCTCGAATGGCCCGGTCCCCGGCGGGCCCGAAGATTCGATAAGGCGATTGAGTTTCCCGATCGCCTGCGGGTCGGGCATTCCGTCGTAGGACCTGGGATCAATTCCAAACGGCGGCTTCGGGCCGGGTTCGACGCCGTTAGGATACGCGACGCGCCCTCCCGCGCGCATCGTGGTGAGCGCCTTGTCGGCCGCCGGCCCGCCGGCGGTGATCAGCGAAGCATCAAGTCCGTTGGGCGCGAACTGGCGCGCGGCGGCTGCGATGTCGTCCTTGTGTCCGTCGACCACCGCGTCCGCACCCAGGGTCTTGACCAGCGCCACGCCGTCGCTGCCCGAAGCGACCGCGAACACACGGGCGCCCATGCGCTTGGCGAGTTGCACGGCGAGGTGGCCGATGCCGCCGCTGGCACCGAAGATCATGACCGACTCGGCGGGCTTGAGGGCCAGCGTGTCATCCAACCCGCGAAGCGCGGTCATCGCGTCCACGGGCATCGCGCCCGCCTGCTGGGTGGTCAGCTTGCCGCGAATGCGCGAGACATCGTCGGCCTTGACCGCGGCGTACTCGGCGTAGAAACCGCCCTTGGGATTCAGCAGGCCGAAAGCGTAAACGCGATCGCCTGGCTTGTGTCCCTTGACGCCGTCGCCGACTGCCGCGACGGTGCCCGCGCCATCCGAGCCAAGCACATAGGGGAACTTTGGCTCGATGCCGAATTCCCTAGCGAAGCCGCCCTCGCGCTCGAACGGGTCCCATTGACCCACACCGGCCCACTCAACCTGGATCAGCACCTCATTCGGCCCGACCTCGGGCACGGGAAGCATTTGTAGTTTCATCGTCTCAAGACCGCCGAAACGATCGAGCGCGATCGCCTTCATTGTTTTCTGCGTTGCCTGGTTCATCGTGTGTAACCTAGCCCAATTCTCAGAAGAGATTTCGCGAAAAGATCGTCGAGAGGCGGAGACGTTGCGAGCGCTTCAGCGATGCAACCTCCCGGCCTTCTCCCGCGCGCCGACTGATCCCTGCGAGTTCTGCCAGTAGTAGGCGGAAAGGTAGAGGTCTTCGCCGACCGCCACGGACCAAATCTATGTCGGCGTGCAGGTCACACCGTCGTCCCGAAACGGCGAGATGTGAGGTCATCGGGCCTCAGCGATCTTCTGTAGTCCGTCCTCAACCATGTAGCCATTGCGAGGTCCTCCTTGCTTTACGGGCAGCGTCTTGATTGCGCGGCGCTCGTCCATCCGCGCGGCAGCCCTCCGCCACCCCTCCAGAGGCAGGGTCAGGTCGAAGCTCCATGATCCTCGGCGCATCGCGCTCGTCGAAACGCACGTCGCGGTGGCCGTAAAGAACTGCTGCTCGCATGATGTATCTCCTTCCGAATATCAAGTACGTGGTCGCGTCCTAAAGGAACGCCGCCGCGCCGCCTGGCGTCATCCCCACCACAGTCGCGTTCACCGCAATCACGGTTAGTGACGCACATCACTACACCGTCTGGCCGCCGTCAACGACCATGGCTGGCCGACGACGAAGGAGGCGGCATCGGAGCACAGCCAGAGGACGGCTGCGGCGATCTCCTCGGGCCTGCCCATCCTTCCTATCGGCTCCTGGGCGAGCACCGCTTGGTGCCCCTCAGGGGTGTCACCGAAGACCCGCTCGATCATGTGGGTGTCGATGATGCCGGGGCAGATGACGTTAATGCGGATGTTGGATGTCGCGTAGTCGAGGGCCGCGCACTTGGTCGCGCCGATGACGCCGAATTTCGCGGCGCCGTAGGAGGCTCCGCCGGCGAAGCCCTTGACCCCGGCGCCCGAGGACGTGTTCACGATCGCGCCGCCCCCATGCTTGAGCATCAGCGGAATCTCGTACTTCATGCACAGGAACACGCCGCGGAGGTTGATGGCGACGACCCGGTCCCACTCCTCCTCCGTGATATCGGCCGTCGCCGCTGTGGCCTGTTCAACACCGGCGTTGTTGAAGGCGGCGTCCAGCCGCCCGAAGGTTTCGATGGTCGTATCCAGAGCCGCGTTCACGTCCTCGGCGCGCGTCACGTCGCACCTGATGGCGAGCGCCCGCCCGCCGAGTTCTTCGATCATACGCGCCGTTTCCTGATTGTCCTGTTCCGAAACGTCGGCGGCCACCACGCTGGCCCCCTCACGCGCGAATGCCAGCGCCGTCGCGCGGCCAATGCCGCTCGCTGCTCCGGTGACAAAAGCCACTTTCCCTGTAAAGTTTCCGTTTTGATTTGTTGTCATGTCGTTCTCGTTTTCGTGTTTGTCTCACCGCGCGGCGGGCGACGATCGCTGCCAATGGCGGTCTTTGTTGGTTAATTCTCTTCACAGATCGCTAATTGTTTCTGTGTTTGCTTACTCTCGAATTTTGAATCTCCGCTAAAGAAAATGAAATGCCGAGTGCCTTTGCGGCAGCAAAGCGCCCTAACTCCCGAGGGTTTCAAGATCGTCTGAGCCGACGGCACGGTCCGGAACCTCTCATTTACTCCAGTTCGTAGGTAACCGTCACACTTCCGGAACCAACTGCGGCAGCAAGCCCGGTAGTATCATTGATACGTCCGAGCCTTGTATAGCTGTAGGATGTAGAAAATGTCTTATAGAAAAGCACCAGGGTATTAGAACCATAAATCATCAAATCGCCGCTTTGAATCGTTCCGGGATTGGATGCGTTTGTCGGCAGGTTGACTGATAAATCAAAATATTTCTCGTTTCCGTTCAACTCACTCATCTTGACGGTCATAGGCAACATGCCTTTGAATGCGGTTGCCGTGGCATTGTCATAGAGTGTTGCGGTGAAAGTACTGGAACCAATCTTAATTCTCATTTGATTGCTCGCTGGATTAGGGTTATCGGGAACTGCAAAACCAGTGAAAATGGATAATACAGCAGAAAATGATTATAAGTGAATGTTTCATGGCATTTGTTTGTACCTTAGAATGTTGAAGGATCACTTACATAACGACACCGAACATCGTTGATTTGCTCTGCCTTGATCACCTGTATTTGCGGATAAGTTAGTTGTAGCGATTCAACGATCGTGGGTGCCTCTTATGAGTGACGCAATTGTAATTACCCGAGTCGCTGATGAGGCCGCGAATCACGGCACCGTCACCCCGCCGTCCACGGTGAGGGCGTCGCCGACCACGTAGCTTGCCCCCGGACTGCAAAGCCACAGCACGACCGACGCGATTTCGTCGGGCCTGCCCGCGCGCCCGATCGGAACTTGCTTCGCCATCTCGGCGTAGCCTGCGCCGATCCCTGATCCGGGCCATGACCCCGGCGTTTTTGAACGCGGCGTCGAGTCGGCCGAACTCGGCGACAGTGCGATCCAGCATCGCGGCCAAATCATAACCGACGGCGAGTGCCTTGTGACCGCCCGCGACGAACTTCAGCCGCGACGGGCTGCTCTCATCTTTGGAGTTTGGATTTCGATAGCTCATTTGAAACAACGCGTATGGCTTGCACATAGCACCTCCTTGAATTACGGACGCAGCAGCGTCTTGATCGCGCGGCGCTCGTCCATCGCGCGGTAGCCCTCCGCCACCTCCTCGAGAGGCAGGGTCAGGTCGAAGACCTTGCCGGGGTTGATCTTCCTGTTCCACACCAGGTCGATCAGCTCGGGCAGGAAGCGGCGCACCGGCGCGGGGCCACCATGGAGACGGACGTGGGTGAAGAAGAGCCCCTCGCCGTCGAGCTCTACTCCGTGCGGGACGCCGACGTAGCCCACGGACCCGCCCGGGCGGGTCGAATTGATCGCCTGCATCATCGAGTCGTGCGTGCCGACGCACTCGAGCACCGCGTCAGCACCGATTCCGTCGGTCAGTTCCTTGATGCGGGCAACGCCCTCGTCGCCGCGCTCGGTCACGATGTCGGTCGCGCCAAACTCGCGGGCGAGCTTCTGCCGGGAGTCGTGACGGCTCATCGCGATGATCCGCCCGGCACCCATCTGCTTGGCGGAGAGCACCGCGAGGAGGCCGACGGCGCCGTCACCGACGACCACGACGGTTGAACCCGGTTTCACGTTGGCCGCATCGGCAGCGAACCAGCCGGTGCCCAGAACATCCGACGTTGTCAGTAGGCTCGGGATCATGTCGTCCGGAGGAACGTCTGGCGTAGCGACCAGCGTCCCGTCCGCGAGTGGCACGCGCAGCACCGGTGCTTGCGCCCGAGTCATGAACTCGCGGTGCTTGCACGACGACTGGTAGCCGGCCCGGCAGTGAGGACAGGTGTTGTCGGAAGTGGCGAACGAGCCGATGACGAACTGGCCGGGCTTGACCGAGGTGACCGCACTGCCGACCTCCTCGACGATGCCGCAGTACTCGTGCCCCATCGGCGTCGGCTCGGGGACCGGGCTGATGCCGCGGTAGGGCCACAGGTCGGACCCGCACACGCAGGTGGCCGAGATCCTGATGATGGCATCGGTTGGCTTGATGATCGTCGGTGCGTCGCGCTCCTCGAAACGCACGTCGCGCGGACCGTAGAGAACAGTTCCTTTCATAGTTTGTCTCCTTTTAGCTTTTGTCCTTACCGTGCCGTGTAGCGCCATCGGCCAACGAGGGCGTGGCCGATCACAAAAGTCGCGGCGGGCGCCGATCAGTAGGCTGAGGGATGTCGGTTCAGCTACCGCGGCGACCATGGGATTCACGCCGCTCGACCCCCGAACTTTTTGACGCTCTCGCTGCCCGTCCATGTCGTCGCCCGTCGAGGCGTCCATCAAGCATTTTTCAGCCTTCGTTAGAGGCTTCTTGAGAGACTGGGAATACCGGGGCTACGCCGCCTTCGCATTCCATGTCTGCATTCCTTTTCCGGATACGCTCCGGCGGGACTGATAGACTCGCCGTTGCCTACGGCAACTGAAGCGATCGCCAGCAAAATCAGCGCTTCCAATGAACGTTGCCGCAATCGAAAGATGGTCGAGCAACAGTCCCCCGAAACCCGCGCCCCAGCATGATGGCGAGTTGAATCGCCCCCACCATGAGGCCCCCGCCGCTTTCTGGCTCGTCGCTGATGCCTTTGGACAACCAGGTAGACCAGGCTACCGGGATCGCAGAGTTCAGCGTACCCCACACAACCATCATGGCAGCTACGCCCCAAAGCGAGTGGCCTACTGCTAGCAGGCCCGATCGTCACTGCTGCCAGCGCCATCGGCAGCCCGCACAGGAGCGAAAAAAGATGTCGCCCAACCAAAGCGCTGGCACCGTATGTTCCGGCAAATCCGGACAGCCCCAATCCCAATAACAGGAGGGATAGCTGCGGAAGGCTCACCTGCGTGTAGCTCTCAAGGAACGGTCGCAGGTATGTGAAACCCGCAAATGCCCCTGCGAAGGTGAGCATGACTCCGAGCCATCGCGAAGGCGACATGGCGTCGCTTCAGCAGCCCCAAAAGCTTTCCTACAGGGTTGGTCGTTTGGGGCTGGCATCGACGGCAGGCTCAGCCATTGCCAAATCAGAGTTCACCACCACGAAGGGCGTCAGAGCCCAGAAAACACCCCGCCAGCCAATGATCCCGCCAACGTAGCTCCCGATGGGTGCAGCAAACGCCGTTGCTACCGCGTTGCCGGTGTAGATGACGCCCAAGGCCTTGGCACGGTTTCCTCCGGCACCAGGCGCATTACCGTCGCCGTGGCAAGCGACCAAAATCCGCCGACCACAACCCCAGAAGAGCACGTGCGATCATCAGCATGGGAAATTTCGCGCGACTGCAATCAGGATCAACGAGGCCAGCATGACGCCGGTCAGCCCGATCAGCACATGCCGACGATTCAGACCGCCCAGCAATGGTGGCGATCAGCAGCTGGTCACCACGCAAACGTCCTTGAACCAACGGCGCTCCAGATCTGCCCGCGCCATCCGATCTTCCGTCGCCCGGAGGTCGTGGCGCTATTGGACTTCAATAAGTGACGGGTTTAACTCTGCCCGTTCAGCATGCTTTCGGTGCGTCTTCGCTCCGAAGCGTTTCACGCTGGCCGCGGTCCAGCAAAGCGCGTTTTCTTCTCACCCGATACTGCTGAGCCTAGGCGTTCTTGCGGGAAAAGCATTGAGGCTGCCAGCGCGTCAGAGGGTGCTGCTGCGCTCATCCAGCGCATCACCCTATTTCAGATGCTCGGTGAAAAAGGACGTGAGCTTGTCGAACGGGATAAGTTGCACCCGGTCGTAGAGGTCAACGTGGCCGGCGTTGGGAACGATGACCAGTTCCTTTGGCTCACCGGCAAGCTTGTAAGCCTCTTCACTGAACTCTCTGGAATGGGAGGTCTCACCCGTGATGAAAAGCATGGGACGAGGAGAAATCGTCTCAATGTCCGTGAACGGGTAGAAATTCATGAACTTGATGTTACTGCTAAGCGTCGGGTGCGTGGTGAGTGTCGGCGAGCTGCCCTTGGGCGTGAACTCACCTCTAGGAGTGCGGTAGAAGTCATAAAACTCACACTGAATGGGGTGGGTGTTTTCATTCAGTTCATGGTCCGTTCCGCCGGTGTATTTGGTCTCACCACCAGTAAACTCGACATAGCGCTGTTCGACCGCCTCTTCGATGATCTTCTTTCTCTGTTCGAGGGTCAGGGAATGCTTGAGCGCATTGCGGTTGGCAGCGCCCATATCATACATGCTCACCGTCGCGATGGCTTTCATTCGCGGGTCGATCTTGGCCGCGCTGATGACAAAGCTCCCACTTCCGCAAATCCCAAGAACGCCAATCCGAGCCCGGTCGACAAATGGTCTGGTGCCCAGGAAATCCACCGCAGCACTGAAAGCTTCGGCATAAACATCCGGCAAAACCGCGTTGCGAGGCTGCCCCTCGCTCTCTCCCCAGAAAGGCAAATCCAAGGACAAGGTGACGAATCCCTGGTCAGCCAATTTTTGGGCATACAGATTCGCGCTCTGCTCCTTCACTGCACCCATCGGATGCCCGACAACGATCGCGGGATTTTTTGCGCTCTGATTTAGACTTTTGGGAATGAAAAGATTCCCCGCAACAGTCATGTTGTATTGATTCTTAAAGGTAACCTTTTGCGCAGTTACGTTGTCGCTTTTATAAAAGTTATCCGCCCCTTTGGACATATCTGCAGCCATTGCAGAGAATGGATTCGCCAGAAGTGCTAGTGACATAATGAGATTTTTCATTGGGTTTCTTGCGTTTAGCTGCGCCTGAAGCTGTTTCCCAGCATGGCAGCACTATCCGACATCACGCCTTTTCCTTCTCGCGCCGATCCTGCTCGGCCTAGCGCGTTCTTGCGGAAAAAATCGAGGCTGGCAGCGCCTCAGAGGGCGGTGCGAAACTCCCTCGGAGTCGTCCCAGTCACCCGGCGAAAGACTTTCGCGAAATGGCTCGGACTCGTATAGCCGACTTCCAGCGCGATCTCGATGAGGCTGCGCGAGGTTTCGCGGATGAGCTGCTGCGCGCGGCTGATCCGCTCGCGCGTTACAAACTGCAGCGGCGACATTCCCGTCGCCTGCTTGAACACGCGAGAAAAGTGAAACGGACTCAGTTCCACCAACTCCGCGAGCGTCTCGGTTGAAATTTCCTCAGCGAGTTGCTCACGCACGTAGTCCTCCACTTTGCGTAGTCGCCAAATGGGCAGGCCACTGTGGAAATCGGGCTTCTCCGCGGCTGCGCCGATGTATTTTTCGACGAGGTATGAAGCAAACAGGTGCGCCAGGTCTGCGACGCGTCTGCTCTTGCCCGGCGTCCGCGCTGAGAGCATCTCGGCGCACGCAAAGCAAAGATGCGCAAGCGCTTCATCGCGCCCAGCGTAGTCCATCACTTCCACTTCTTCCGTCTTGCCGGGAAACGCAGCTTCCAAAGCCGTAAGAAACTGAGGCACCGCAATGTGGACTTGGACAATTTCGAGTTCCGCTCCCACAGGCGAAGTGTGGCACACTTCATAGGGCGTCTTTGAGCGGGTGACGAAAATGTAGCCCGGGCCAATCTGCCGTTTCAGCCAAGCCTCGCCAATCTCGCGCTCCCGGAACTCAGCCGAGCCCGCGAGGCTGCAGGAAATTAACGGTTCGGGGGTTGCGGGCACGAGGAAACGATCCACCACGTTTGGAAATCGGTAACGCCGCACGAAAAGCTCTTTCCACTGAAGGGAACCGCTGTCCGCCATAACTTCGCCGGCGGCATAACGGGAGAACGCTGCGGCAGTGGTTCGGTTGGGCGTGTTCATGAGATTGTTGTTGAGAGCGAAGCCGAACGGCGACCGACGCGCCAGCAGCGATCTCGCTGTAACCAAACCAATCTTTTACGACTTCGAGTCTGCCTTGGACAAGCTTCACTCCAATTCTGGCAGGGGTTGTCGTTCGCACTTTACACTTTTTCATTGCTGACCCGCATCTAACACGTGTTTGTAAGTTCGGTGGGGCCTGGTGCAGTCCCGAGCGGAGTTCAGGCGCGCGACGTTCAGCCGGCGAGTAAAGCTTCGAGATATCCTCGGGCTCAGCGATGAACCCTCGGGGCGCAATTAGGACGGCCTTGGATGTAGATACCTCCTTGACCTTAATGAGCGTGCGATGTGTGACGGCTCAATCCCGATGATCCGCTTGGCACTCATCTGCTTGGTGAACCGCACAGCGAGCAGGCCGACCCCGCCGTCACCGATCACGACACACCGATACCTCCTTGCTGGATAGTTGTGAGCCAATCCTCTTGATTTCCATGTTCACCTTCTGTCGTTGAGTTAAAGAAGCACCGGCTTGCACGTGGATGGTCGTCGGAAAGGCAAGCGCGGCGGCGGTGCATCTCAGAAAAGCGCGACAGGAGAAAGCCATTGACGTGCGAATCGTGGGTTTTGCTCATAGCTCCTGACGCGTGGGCCGGAAGAGGATTTCGTTCACATCCACTTCCTCCGGCTGGCTGATGGCAAAGGCGATCGATACGTCGTGCACCCAGCACAACATTCGCACCCTGGGCCGAGAGAAGCCGGGCCGTTGCCTCGCCTAGTCCGCTGCTCGCGCCGGTGATGACGACGACTTTTCCTTCGATGTTACTGTTCATAATCCTGATTCGTGCTTGCTAGATTGAGCGACGGTGCGTTTAGCCAAAAATCGATCCCTTGGTAGCTATGGGAGCTGATTGCTTGGTTGCTGGTAAACCAGCGGCCCGCCGATGGTAAAAGCGACCTCGATGATCGGCAGGTCTCGGCCTGCTCGTTGCGTGCCACCAAAAGCTCGAAGATTCGAGAAGGACAATGTCCTTCACGTGCTGAGGACAGGAGTCCACTCCAACGACCCGAGCAGGAATTCGCCGGAGAATTGGCCGGCGACGCAGGAGCTTGAGAGGCCACGGAAGGAAACGCTCAAGGAAATCGAACGGTTCCCATAATCAGCGGAGTTAATTGAGCGGCTTTCTTCGATTTAGCTGCTAGTGTTTCTCTCCATCACAATCTGCCCAACCTTAAATTTATTTCATGCCAATCACAGCCTCTCAAATTGCGGAACAACTACAGGGTGAGGTCATGGGAGACGGCGCGGTCGAATTACTCGGCTTTGCCGCCGCAGATAAGGCCCGGGAAGGCGACCTGACGTTTGCCGAAAAAGAAATTTATTTTGCCAACGCCGAGCGAAGCCAGGCTTCGGCTATTCTCGTGTCCGGACCGTTTACCTCCCCCAGCAAGGTCCTCATCCGAGTGCCAAATACGCGGGTGGCCATGGCCAGGCTACTGCCGATTTTTTTCCCGCAAGATAAATACGCCCCGGGCATCCATCCTAGCGCAGTGATCGCGGACACCGCGAAGATAGACTCCACGGCGCACATCGGTCCAAATGTCATCATAGGTGACAACGTGCGCATCGGCGCGCGGACCGCGCTTTTGGGTGGCAACCATATTGGTCATGACAGCCAGATAGGCGATGACGCGTGTTTTCACCCCAACGTGGTCGTCTATCCCCGGTCGAAAATAGGTCACCGGGTCAGCATCCATGCGGGCACCGTCATCGGTTCGGACGGCTATGGCTACACTTTCGACGAGGGGCATCATCGCAAGGTGCTTCAAGTCGGAGATGTTCTTATAGGGGACGATGTCGAAATTGGCGCAAATGCCGCCGTCGATCGTGGCGCCTTGGGATCCACCACCATTGGCGACGGCACCAAGATCGACAACTTTGTCCATCTTGCGCACAACGTGAAAGTAGGACGCCACTGCATTATCATGGGCCAGGTGGGCATTGCCGGCAGCACATGCCTTGGCGACTACTGCGTGGTGGCATCTCAGACGGGTATTGCCGGACATTTAAGAATCGGCGACCAAGTCACCATCGGGGCCAAATCCGGCGTGATGCGCGACATCCCTTCTAAAGCCACCTTTCTCGGCGTTCCGGCCGGGCCAGACATTCAGACAAAACGTCAGTGGATTGGCACGCAGCAATTGCCCGAGATGATCCAGCGCCTGCGCAAAATGGAAAAGCAACTGGAGGAACTCAAGGCTAAATCGCGCTGAAAAGCGTTACAAATTCCTCCCAATCAGAGCGCTTTCTGGATGGGTTGAGGTTCGTGCGAATGCTGATGAGAAATCCCTCGGGAAAACGGAAAGGCGCACCAATCAGACCAGGCCCAGCGCCGTGTCGATGTTTCGCTCCCGGCCGGTTAGCACTGAGGTGCCGGCATGCCGGTACCTGGTGTTTTTCATGAACTCGGATAAACGCGCATCGTTCTGATAGCTCTCCACAAGGTAATCGAAGGGCACTCTGCGATTGCTGTAGTTGCCCTTGTAGAAGTAGCCATGGACCACCCCAGCCAGCATCTTGGCACCGATCGTGGGATTTCCGCCGATGCCGGTGAGATCGAACAGCCCGCCATACAGATGGCGCGGCGCGCCGGTCAGGTCCTTGTTTTTCAGGTGCCCCATGTAGAAGAAGAAATGTTCGAGATTGACGACCGCGCTCATGGGCTGATCCCATGCAGGGGCGTTCTGACCGTTCCACGATTTGATGTTGCTCGGCAGCGGCAGCATTCCACGCTCGCCTTCGGAATGCTTAAAATCGGGATCGACCTTGCCGGCTTTCAGTCCAGCCTCGCAGTAAAAGACGACACAAAGATCGTGGCGCGAAATGGTGCTGGCACTCGCGCCGTACTTTGCGCGCAGCTTGTCTCCCACTGCGGAGATGATCTTGTCCAGTGCCGTCATGTTCTGCGTGAGGAACTGCTCCTTCGTCAACCCTGCGGTCACCAGATTCGTGACTCCCGAAAACGATGCGACGCCATCGTTGCCCCCACGCGAGCGCAGCTTCGTATTTGGCAGGAGATTGACAATATCCTGAGGGGTGCGCACTTTTCCCGAAGTGATGTCGGCTTTTCCGAGTGGAAGCTGTTCAAATTGGGCGAAACATTCCGCCACAAACGCTTCTGCGCGCGACGCGGGCAGGCCAAGCTTCGCATCCTGTTTCTCGACTTCCTTCGCCCATGCACGCAGATCGCTCTTCGCGCCCGGCTTGGACATGCCGAATTTTTTCAGCAGCGACAGGATGAAGGTCAGCGGTGAGAACGGCTTCTCCTTCGGTGCGGGCTTCCCACTCTTGACTGCACCGGGCTTCGCGCCTGCCACCGCACTGAACGGCCGCTCCTGCTCCAGCGTCGCATTTGCGGCGCCTTCCAATGAGTAACGCGGCTGCTGGTAGCGCGGCATGAGCGCGGCGACGGTGTCGCGCAGCTTCTTGTACGTGCCCTCGAAAACGCCGCCGTCCCACACGCTCTTCAAGGTCTCGGTGAACAATCCGTTCACGTCACCGTCGCCGGACAACTGATTGTCCTGGCAGCCGGAGATCAACAGCACCGACGCCCGGATCGTCGTTTGGCTGCGCGTCTTCGTGCCCAGTTGGATCGCGTCATAAATGCCCTTGTGGTTCCGGTAGATGCAAAGCGCGCGCGAAAGCGGGATGGTCCGGTAGCGCTTTCCGGCGGCGGGCCTCTCCACCGCGCCCCTGCGCGCCGCGCGGCTGACACTGCCGCTGTGGCAACTATCCGACAGCATAATGATGCGCACTCCAGGACGGAAGCTGGCCCAGAGCGCGGCAAGTTCGTCGTCGATGAGCATCCGATCGTAGAGGCACCACGTTTCGTCCATCTGATCCAGCTCGTCGCCGTTCGTATCCGGTATTTGTGCGCCGTGCCCCGCGTAGGTCAGGAAGAGAGTGTCGCCGGTTCCCAGCGTCGCGGCAGCCTTTTTGATGGCGTTGACGACGTTGGCCGCGGTGGCTTTTGCGGTAAGCAAGGGCGGCACGATAGGCTTGAACCCTTCTTTCTTCGCGAGAGCTGCCATATCGCGCGCGTCGTTTTCGCAACCGGCCAGCGTGCCCGGTTCGCCGTAGTGAGCGGGATCGAATTCGTTAAGACCGATGTGCAGGGAGAGGGCGCGCGGAATTCCCCCGCGCGCGCCGCGCGATCCTCCGCGTAAGCGCGCATGCGATCTCGCGGAGCGTCCCGGCGCCGGCAGGGTGCCGAAAAAGAGATCGACAGTCCGATCCCTGTAAGCCGCACGAAACCGCCTGCGCACGGCTTCCGGCGTCTGCCGCACCACTTTTTCGTCGGTGTTCGAGTAGTGATAAACCTGGCCGTCGCGGAAGATGCCGATGTGCTTTTTCGGCACGTTCCGAATGGTCTTCGCCGTCAGGTTGACGTTGCCGCGCGCAGTAATGAACACGAGTAAGTCGTCGTCCGTGTCCGGACGGCGGTCCCATGTACCGACCTGCGGGCAGTGTGGCAAAAGCTCCTGCACACGCACACACACGCCGGATGGCGTGGCGATTTCGGCGTCGGGCATGTTGTGGCATAGAAAGCCGAAGCGATAGCCGCCAACGTGGGAAACGAAATGCGCGCAATGGTTTGAGTCGAAGTCGTGGAAACCTTGGGGGCAGAGGCTGGTGATGCTATCTCCAACGAGAGCGTCGAGATTGGGAGTGATTCGATTGGGCATGGGATGTTTTGGATGGTGAAATCACGATGGCCTCAAGAAAGCAAAGGGCGCGGAAGAGTTTGGGAGGGTCATTCCGCGCCAATTCCTTGCAGGCGGTGCCGGTCGGGCTCAAGGCGCCGTCGTCGCTCAGGACGAGCAGCCTGGTTACATCGCCGAGCTTCATGGGCGTGTCCGTAGTGCTTATGGGAAGTGGGCGACGAACGCCTTGGCGATTGCCTTGGCCAACCCGTCTTTCTTGCTTTGACCCAACGCGGCCTCGCTCGCGTTGTCGCCGAAGAAGGGTTCGATGAGGCAGGAAGGAATGGTGCTCAGGGCATTGACACTGGCGGAGCCACGCGGATGCGGCGGCGTCTTCTTCAGCCCTCGATTGCCAGGAAGGCCGGAGCCGCGGCTGTAGAGCTGCACCATGGCCCCGTGGACGCGGTCCGCCCAGGCCTTCGAAGCCGCGCAGGCGGTTCCATACAGCGTCTCAGTGCCGCGAGCCGCTCCGCCATTGGCGTTAAAATGCAATTCCACCACTGCTTTCGGGCCGATCGCAGCCGCCCGGGAATAGGCGCCGGAGATCCCGCCATTGTCGCGAAGAAATACCTCTGCGGTCACACCGTTTGCGGAGCACTCGCTGACGATCTTAGCGGCGAGATCCTTGTTCCAGGGGTACTCAGATTGGACGCCGGAGGCGCCGGAAGCGGCAGCGCTATGTCCAACGACGATGGCAAGCTTGCGGCCGGCAGGGCCGCGAGTGCGTCTCGTCTTGGCAGGCTTCTCAGAAATATCGCCGCCGCCGCCATCGAGAATGTCATCGATTTGCTCGCGCAGCGCCTGGAGCTGGAGGACGAGTCTCGGATTGTGTTTTTTTGCCTTCATAGGTTGAGCAGTTGGGTCGGGTGCGATGAGTTAGACAGATTTCGCCCATTTGAGGATGGATTCTGGCAATCAACTCAGGAGGTGAGAGTTGGGCTTGGTGGCCGGCGTCAATTTCAACCACCTTCACTTTGGATCGCGATCCTGCGAATTCGGCTGCCTCGGTCGAGTGCTTATTCTCTCCAAGCAAATCATTATTTTGGCGCACCCACTCAGACCTCGCATCCACACTTATCCCCTTGTAAGACACCGGTGTCCTGATTGCGTGTCACCGCCTGTCCTTGAATGTCGTCCAAGCCAAGCCTTCAAGCTAGAGTCTGCCATCTATTCGCGGCCTGTTAGTTTTGCAGAAAAGTATTTGCACTGCAAGCCCCTAATAGTGGATATCGTGCGCTGAATGTAGAACGTTTAGATCTTTTGGAAACTTGCTGTGCGAGGGCCACGAAGGTCGCAATCCCGTATGCGATGAATCATAAGCTTCACGCTTTCGGCTCGGTTTGTTCCGCGTCTGCGGCACCGAATTAGCATGTCGACGATTGATACTAGGCTAAGCGGTTGAGAGCCGCGCTCGTGGCGATCATCGCTCCTATTGGAATGAAGCGTTTCCTTATGTGTTGATTTAGGCTTCCACCCTTCCCGCCCTGCTCGGCAACTTGGACGCGCTCGAGTTTCTTGTCCGGAATGGCTTCCATCAAACGCTCAGCGCCCGGCCAAGAAGCACTCGCCGGCTTGTAGGCCGCCTAGAGCGAAAACTGCCGGGGCGGGACCGTCGCTCGTCGCATCCAGAGCTTCGCGGCATACGGTTTTCGAGCTTCGACCTACGTGGGCACGTTGAAACCTGAGGCATGGTATGCGGTGAGAAGATTCCGTGACTTCTCCATAAAGTTCGCGCACGTCTCCGGCAGATTAATCTGCCCCAGCAACCTACCGTCGGGGCCGTAGCAGTGCACGCCGTCGAAGCCGGGGCCTCCGCCGCCGGCTGCCGACCACAGATTGCCGTAACGGTCGGTGCGGATGCCGTCGGAGCTGCCGGGGCGCATCTCGACGAATACCCGCCCGTTGACGGGTGTAGTCCCGTTCATGTCGAATACCCGGATGTGACCAATGTCGACCACATACAGCCGCGACTCGTCGGGGGAGAAGCAGATGCCGTTCGGTCGGTCCATCCCAGCGATCACCGGTAATCCCTCGCCGGTGTCAGCATCGACGCGGAAGACGTAACGGGGAATTTCTTTGACCGCCTTGTCCCCCTCGTAGTTGCCCTCGATTCCCCAGCCTGGATCGGTAAACGACCCGTCGGAGTGCACCGTGACGTCATTGGGTGCGTTCAACGGCTTTCCGCCGCAGCTGTTCATCAGGACCGTGATGGTGCCGTCATGTTCTGTGCGGGTGACACGTCGGGTCAGGTGCTCGCAGGTCACAAGTCGCCCCTGCCTGTCTCGGGTGTTTCCCTTGCTGTTGTAAGCGCCTGCTGCCGGTGAGCGACGAGCGACAGACTCAACGAGATCGACACGTCACTCTCGAACAGGTGGAGTTTTCGTGCTTATGTGCGGTGTGGTCCCTCCTCGCGGATTGCTCTGCTCAACTCTGCTAATCGTCGGCGTCATTTCTTCTCCCTTTTTGGCGTAGTAGCGCTGGAGTTCCGCTGTGCTCAGATCCTCCGGCTGCGAGCAGCCTGAGATAACGAGGCCGGCCAAGAAGATACATTCCCGGGCATTCATATTCGTAATTCGTTTACACGCACGCTACGGCAGTGCCAACGTTAACTCTCAGCAATTTCTTGAGGCTGTCTGAAAGTGCAGACAAACCAGCCTCGCCTCCCCTTCCGGCTGCGGGCGCTTGGCAATGACCGATCATGGTTTCCGAAATCCCGCTTTCGGCCCCAAAGCGCCCTGCGGCCTGACCCACAAGCCGAGATTACGCGAGCGTTCGCCTGCCCTGGTGATTCACCTTCGGAATGACGGTCCGTAGCCCCTTGGTCTCCAATTTTCAATTTCGTCTTGGAGCTTTAAAGAGTCTTCCGAATGCTCCAAAATGAGTTTATGCCCCCGCGCGTTCGATTCCTGCTCGCAATTGCCCTGCTATCTGTGGATGACTCTACCGTCGCGGTAGAGCCGGATCCGGTCGGCATGGCTTGGATTACCGGTGGAACTTTTACGATGGGAAGCGAGATGCCCGGAAGCAAAAGAAACGAGCAGCCCGCACATAAGGTTACGGTGGATGGATTCTGGATCGATGAACACGCGGTAACCAATGCGGAATTTCAAAAATTCGTCGACGCCACCGGCTACAAAACGACCGCCGAACGTCCGGTAGATTGGGAGGAGCTCAAGAAGAAAGTCCCGGCGGGCACCCCCAAGCCTCCCGACGAGATGCTTCAACCGGGATCGCTTGTCTTTACCCCCTCGAGCGGGCCCGTGGACTTAGGCAATATGAATGCCTGGTGGCGCTGGGTGAAAGGCGCGAGCTGGCAACATCCCGAGGGTCCGGGAAGCGATCTCACGGGCGTGATAACCATCCAGACGTGTAGACTCTTGGGACTGATCCCGGCCTTCGCAAAATGGGCCGGAAAGCGTTTGCCCACCGAGGCGGAATGGGAATTTGCTGCCAAGGGAGGACTCGAGGGCAAACGATACGCCTGGGGCGACGAACTTCAGTTTGGTGGGAAATACATGGCGAATACGTGGACGGGCGAATTTCCCTACAATAATACTGCCGAGGATGGATTTGTAGGATCCGCGCCGGTCAAGTCTTTTCCGCCAAACGGATATGGCCTTTATGATATGGGCGGAAATGTCTGGAATTGGGTAGGCGATTTGTATCGGCCGGACGTGCACGTTCAACTGGCACGTGAACCCGCGTGCCACAATCCTACCGGACCACAAGCGAGCTGGAATCCTGGACACCCCAGTGAGACAGATGAACACGTAACGAAGGGGGGATCCTTTCTGTGCAACCCGAGCTACTGCGAGAGCTATCGCCCAAGTGCGCGCCGCGGAACGCCTTCGGACACAGGCATGAGCCACATCGGATTTCGCTGCGTAAAATCTCACAACGCCATGAGAACCGGCATGCAATCACGGCCTCAGCTTCCTCCTCGTCCTCGTTCTCGTCCTTCGTCCTCGAAATTCACTGCCCGAATCGAGGGACGAGGACGATGGATGATCATCGCGCTCTTATTCGGCTTGGGAACGAGGCCTCCGCCAAAGGCTGGACGGTCGTGAGCATGAAGGACGACTGGAAGGCGATCTTCCCTCCCGCGAAATGAAACTACCCCCCGACCGATAACAAAACCCGAACCCTGCAAAGCCATGAGCGCGTTCAAATACAACCGCCTCGACAAGACCGATGTCGCCGTCCTGCTCGTCGATCATCAGTCCGGCCTGACCAACTGCGTCCAGGATTTCTCGCCGGACGACTTCAAGAACAACGTCCTCGCGCTCGCCGATTCCGCGAAGTACTTCAAGCTGCCGACGATCCTCACCACGAGTTTCGAGGACGGCCCGAACGGGCCGCTGGTGCCGGAACTGAAGGCGCTGTTTCCCGATGCGCCCTACATCGCCCGGCCCGGCAACATCAATGCGTGGGACAACGAGGATTTCGTGAAGGCGGTGAAGGCGACCGGCAAGAAGCAGCTGCTCATCGCTGGCATCGTCACCGAAGTCTGCGTCGCGTTCCCGGCGCTCTCGGCCCGGGAGGAAGGCTACGAGGTCTTCGTCGTCACCGACGCCTCCGGCACGTTCAACAAGACCACGCGCGACGCCGCCTGGGCGCGCATGCAGGCGGCCGGGCTGCCAGCTCATGACCTGGTTCGGCGTCGCCTGCGAACTGCACCGCGACTGGCGCAACGACATCGAAGGACTGGGCGCGCTGTTCTCCAATCACCTGCCTTCCTATCGCTGCCTCATCAACAGCTACATGGCAGGACAGGCGCCGCAAAGAAGTAATCGGTGTTCCCTTGCAAAACTCGAACGGTGAAAACCAAACGCTCCCACCTCACATTGATCCTCGCGCTGGGCGTCATGCTGGCAGTCCCCGGACCCGCGCGAGCGGCTCCCATCCCCGATGAGAAACTGTCGCCGACGCGCAGGAGGAACCGGCCGGCTTCGACTCCCGCCGAAGCCAGACAACGAAGCCAACTGGCTGCCCACTCCGAAGGACGGCGACTTCAAGTTGGCCCTGCGGCTCTACATCCCGAAAAAGCAGGGCGCCGACGGCATCTGGAACACCGCCCGGAGTGAAGCGAGCGGATTAACCAACACCCCGCCAAACATGAAGACAAGGCTCACAAGACTGGCGCGCAGCCTTCGCGCTGAGCGCGGTTCTGACCATTTCCGCGCTCGCGCAGGAGAAAGTCGCACCGGGTTTCACCGCAGAGCAACTCACCGAGCGCACGCTGCACCGGCGCGCGATGGAGGCGGTCATCTCGGGGATGCCGGCGGTCAACGCCGAGCTGATGTTCCAGGCGATGAAGGACGCCCAAGCAGACTTCAACCAGGTCGTCTTTCGGTCGCGGCCGCTCAGCTGGAAAAACCAGACCCTGACTCCAAATCCGGATACGATCTACGTGTTCCCTTTCTGCAAACGAAGGACGCCGGCCGATGGTGCTGGAGATTCCGCCGGCGACGAAGTTTGTCGATGCCATCGACGTCCTGTTCAACAGTTCCATTCCCTACGACGTGCGCTTCTTCGACGCTCGTCGCCTCGTGCAACTGTAACCGTGGCTCTCCCGCGACACGGTCATGGTCGATCAACTCAAGACCATCGGTATCGAAAAGGGAAAACCATTCCAGCCGACGACAAAACGCGAAGATTCTCACCGACGCCGCGCGAGAAGCGCACGCCTGGCTCGACCTCAAATACGAAGGCGTCTTCTCGCCGCCATTCAACGAAGGCACCCACTGGGCGCTGCCCGCGGACGCAGATGTGCTCGAAGGCTTGCAGACGAATTTGGCCCAGCCCGACGCCTACCCGGTGGACGGCCGCGGCGTCGGGTATTCCATGGGGTATTTCAGCGCCAAGCACTTGGGGGTAGGCCAATCTACCTGATGACGATCGTGGACAAGGAAGGCGAGGCTTTGGACGGCAGCAGTACGTATCGGCTCACCGTGCCGCCGAACGCGCCGGTGAAATTGTACCGGTCGGCTACGGCTTACGACCGCGCAACGCACGCGCTGATTCGGGACCTGCCGTGGTCGAGTCGAGCCTCCAACACGCCGCGCTGACGAAGACCGCGAACGGATCGGTGGACGTTTACTTTGGCCCGAAGGCACCTCCAGGGAAGGAATCGAATTGGGTGCCCGACGAAAGCTGGCGGGCAGTTCGAAGTATTGTTCCGCCTCTATGGCCCCGAGAAGCCGTTCTTCGACAAGACGTGGAAGTTGCCTGACATCGAGAAGATCGACCCGCAACAGCCAAAGGAGATAGTCATGAGAAATTTCCCTAAGCAGACTTTCGCTGGCGCGCTGCTAGCCGCTTTCAGTTCCGCAGCTCTTGCGCAATCGCCGTCGATTCCGCCCTCGCCAACCTGGACCCGGGCGCTTCCGGCCGGCCCCGACACACGCGTGAAGATCACTGAGGAGTACGCCAGGCACGTCGCGCGCGATGCCTACTTCTGGGGATGGCCGCTGGTCAACGTTTACAATAAGCGCCTTGCCGCTGCAAAATCGACGCAACTTGCCTACGCTGGTCCGGTGCCGTCAGCTCCGCTCAATCGCCTCGTCATGCTCACGGACTATGTGGCTGCCGATGAGCGCATCGTCGCGTGTCCGAACCAGGACGTGGCATACGGCGGCGGGTCGGTAGGTCTCGAAGTGACGTCCGTGGTGATCCAAGTCCCCGATTTCGGCGATCGCTTCTGGGTTTATCAGGCCGTTGATACGAGGACCGAGGGCTTCGCCAAGCTCGGCAAGATGTACGGCACGACGCCGGGCTTCTATCTGCTCGTTGGACCTGATTGGAAGGGCGAAGTGCCTAAAGGCATCACCCAGGTCTTTCGCGCTTCGACAACTCGGGCTTCGTCGCCCCGCGCATTTTCATGGACGATACGGCCGAGGATCGAAAAGCCATTCAGTCCGTGCTGCAACAAATCATGATGTATCCGTTGTCGGAATACGACGGCAAGATGAAGAGTATCGACTGGAGCACGCTTCCCAAACTGCCGAATGAGGCATCGGGCAAGGCGGAAATCAGATGGGTCAAACCCGAAACGTTCTTTGACCAACTGCCAGCCGTTCTCGCCGATGCGCCGCCGCTGCCGGGCGAAGAGGCGCGCTACGCGCAGATGTACGCCGTGCTGGAGGCCGCGAAGAACGCGCCCGGGAACGGATCCCGGCGGCGGCCGGCGCCGCGGAAGACGAGCTTGTTCGTGCGTGTGTGCATGAGGTCGAGAATCATCGCGCCCTCGGGGTAGTTGCTCACGTCGGTGTAAGTGCGCGGCGCGCCGGACCACACGCCGTAAGTGCCGTAGCGGTAGGGCCAGGCTCGAGCGTAACCAGCGCCGTAGCCCCAGTCGGTGACGGCGATGAGGGCGGAGAGTTTGGCGGCGGTGGATTTTATGGGGATGTGTTTTCGTTAAAGTTGAGCCGAACGCCGCCGATCACGGGGCGTGGGCGCGCGGCTTTCTATCGGACCTTGGTCCTATGCCGAACGCCAACGGGCGGATCGGAGAGCGAGAGAAAGGGGCTTCAGAAAAACGCCGGGACGATGTCCACGAAGAGGATCTTCACGATGGTCATGCCTGGAAAGATCATAGCGTAGCCGATGTCCGGCCGGTCGGTGGGAGTGAGCTTGTTCGCGTAGGCGAGGATCGCCGGATTGCCACAGGCGCCCGCAACGATGCCCGCCACCTCGTCGAACGGCATGCGGAAAAAGAGGAGGCCCAGGGTCAGGATCGGCAGCACGAGCGCGACCAGCACAATTGCACCCAAGCCCAGCATCACCAACCCGGTCTCGGTGACGGTCGCGGCGAATTTAGGCCCCGAAGCCATCCCGACTTGCGCTAGAAACAGCGTGAGGCCCAGGTTGCGGATCACGAGATTGGCGGAAAGCGGGATGGTCCAGTTCATGCCGCCCGTGCGGCGCAGTTTGCCGAGGATGAGCGCCATGATCAGCACGCCGGCCAGCCCCACCGAGAGCTTGCCGATGCCGGGGAGCGGAAGCTGGATCGCGCCGATCAGGAAGCCGAGCGCCATGCCGATGCCGATGGAGATGTAGCTGAACTCGGCGGTGCCCTTGATCGAGTCGCCGAAGTATTTGCGCATCGCCGTGAAATCGCCGCGATGGGCGAGCACGCCGACGCGGTCGCCGAACTCCAACACGAGATCCGGGCGCGGCAGGATGTCGGTATCGCCGCGGCGGACCTGGACGAGGACGGACGCCTTCTCCCCCGGCAGGTCGAGATCGCCCAGTGTTCTGCCCACCACCGTCGGGCGGGAAGCAAACACGCGCAGATAGTCGAGGTCCCGGCGGTCCGTGACGAGCTGGCCGTGGGCGGCTTCGCCCAGGATCGTGCCCGCCTGCGCGAGCGCTTCCTTGGAGCTAGCGGTCGCGAGCAGCACGTCATTTTCGGCGATGACGAAGTTGGGCGAAGCCGGCTCGTTGCGGCCCTCCCGGCGCAGCGCGACGATCTGCACCCCGCCGGGCAATGCGGTCATCAGCTCGCCGAGCGACTTGCCGGACAGTTCCGGATTGCGCACGGCGATTTCGAGAAGCTCCAGGCCGGTGCCCGTGGGCGCTTGGATCTTCGGCTTTAGCAAGGTGAAGGCGATGTAGAGGAACAGGATCGGCCCGCCCACGCCTAACGGGTAGGCGACCGAGTAGCCGACTGCGGGATCGTCGTTGCCGAGCGTCGCGACCGCCGCCTGCAGCGCCGCCGTGCTGACTCCCGAACCAGCGAACAATCCCAACGCGTGCCCGAGTTTGAGGTCCATCATCTTCATGAGGGCGAGGCTCACCGCACCTGCTGCCAGCACGCCGGTCAGCGCGATCATGTTCGCCCAAAGCCCGCCGCGGCTCGTTAGCCCGATGAAGAACTGCGTTCCGTATTGCACGCCCACGCCGTAGAGGAAGAGCGCGAGCCCCAGCGTTCCGACCATCGCCGACGGCACCGACTTCGGCGCGAACCAGCCCGTGGCGAGTGCGACGAAGAGCACCGCTCCCACGCCGAGAGAGAATCCCTTGACGTTGATTTCGCCCACAAGATAGCCGATGGCGATCGTCAAGAACAGCGCCATCAACGGCTGTTGCTCGAGCAGTGTCTTGATTGGTTCCATGACTCTTCCTGTGGCTAATTTGATTGCTTAGCGCGCGTTGCGGCCCGCGTCGCGGAACTGGCCAACGACCAATGGTCCTTTTGCGGGGTGAATCGATCCTGATTCGGCCAATCGTCCCTTGCGCGCTGACGAGCGTAAAATCTGGTTTTCAGGGCCAACAATTATGGAAACCTTTACTTTCGATGACGCAAGCAAAATGACTTCCGAAGCGCTCTTTGAGCAAGCTGGAATTCTCGCGTCATGCCACATGGTGGCCGACGAGAAGGCGCGGGGCGACCGCGCGGTTCCGTCAACGGCCCAACGGTCGAGACTCACAGCGTCTCGCTGCCGCCCAAGACTTGGCAATTGATCGACGAAATGCGCGGAAGTTGGTCCCGCGGGGTATTCATCTCGGTGTGCGTCTACCGGCAAATTTCGGCTCGCTTAACAACACTGACGTCTGGCAGGCGAGCCAAGCGAGCCACCAGCAAAGCTTGCCACCGAATACGCTTTGACGACCGCAAAAGACGTCGCTTACGGGGGATCAGCTGGCGCGGCGTCGCGCTCTCTCAAGGATCTCGGCAACGCGCGGCTTGTTCGTCACCGGCGTGCACCGCGTGCGGCGGTAAATTTGCAGAAAAACATTCGACTTGAGCCGTACGGCCGGGAGTTGCTATGCATAGCTGATGAGCGAAAAGCAACCGCTCACCCATGCCGCCATGACCAGGGACGGAGTCGCATGCGCGACAGGGGCTGACATGGGGGGCACAGGCAACGAACGGGGTCTAACGGCTCTGGGGTCCATGTCAATCAGCCTGGTCGTGCTGGTAGTGGTGGCATGTGTCCAGCCCCCGTCGAGTGCCGCCCAGACCGCTCCGACGCCCGCCGCTTCGGTGCCATCCCTCCCGCGGACACCGCCCCCGGACGAACTCCAACTGGAACCCGATCAAGCCCCCGCTCCGGAGCGCCCGGCGCCGCTGCTTGCGACGCCACATTCCCGGCCTACAGAAGGGCATGGAGAAGCTGCCGGCATTCATCCGAGACACCGACCTGAACCTGCACTTCCGT
>CAWASQ010000090.1:0-9083 GCA_963784465.1 uncultured Verrucomicrobiae bacterium | reverse complement strand
TCCTTTCCGCCCGCCGGGACCGGAGTTCCGTGGCCGACGACGATGCGGTCGAAATCCCATGAGAGGATCGTCTTTAACGAAGCCACGAAAGCCGCTTCATCCCTTATTGCTTTCTTGAACGGAACGGTCATTCCGGGGTCGTGCTTGCCTCCGACGGCTGCGATGCGAAGGAGAAACTTCGCCCAAAGGCTCGGCTCGCCGCCGAAATTAATGATCAGGTCGGCCACGATAAGCGTTCGGGTTGGACGGTGCAGCGTGACGATTTCGCCAAATTCGGGGGCTCCTTCGACACTGGCCACGGCAACCTCCTCGATCCATTCCGCTGGTGGCGGAAATAAAGGGTCGGTGCGAAAGCCGAGATCTTTTGAAAAACCTTCGGGCGCAAGATAGCGGGCCGAAGGGAAAGCCGCCCGGCCTTCTGTGGCAAAGGTATCGTGCCGCAACAAGGTGTCCACGATCCATTCGGGTTCGCCCAGTTTTCTGATGGCCTCGACGTCATGGCTCGTGAATGGCGCGGTCGAATGGATAATCAATTTCCCCGAGTTCAGACGAATGATCGTGACGTTGCGCCCAATATTTACGCCAAGCGCTTTCAGGGGATACCGAAGGAGCCAAAGATTTGGAGCGAGGTTTTGCGGACGGGTCGTCATGATTCTGCCCCTGGCCCCTCGAGTGTAATCCTGCAATGGCAAACGTTCCAGTCTCGCCAGAGACGACGTTGCAGTGTCGAAATCAGTGAAGCCTTCGAGAAACTTTCCCCCTGTGTCCCGCGGAGGACCGTCCGATCGTCGTGGGAGCGGGGAAGTAAACGACCCAGCCGACAGATACGATGCAGACAGGCGCGATCGATTCTATTCGCAGCAAATCCACATGAAGTCTCTGAGGTGGACTCGGATAGAATTCAGTGGAGCCATGGCGGGAGGCTGAAAGGGCGAGGCAGAACCAAACGTCACCGGCAAACACAAGCGCTCACGGCCTCATCTCTCAGGCCCGCAACATCCAGGTAAATTCGATGATCTGCGTGTGCGGAATGAAAAAATAGTCCGGTGCATAGCTAACATTGCGACTGAGAAAGCCGAAGAGGCTACGCTGCCAGCGCGCCATGCGGTGCCCGACATACTCGACGATAAGCTCCCGTGGCAGGACATAAAATGTGTCCGGGTTGTCCTTATCGATTTTTCCACCGCTGATTTCGTGCGCACGGCCGAGGGTTCTCGGCGCATGCGGCTCCTGCATGTAGCCATGCAGGGCGATGATATGCCACAGGTTGGCTCCAAGCTGCTGGACCTCGATGCTGCGCGCCATGTCCACATCGCTCTCCATGGCATTGACCAGGCTCAGGACGATGGCCCGCTCCCGAAACGCCCCCTCGCGGCGAATCATCTCCAACGCCCGCGTGAGCGCGTAGCGCGGATTGCGATTCGAAGTAATCAAGACGAACTGTCCCGGCCGCCGGTAGGGCAGGCTTTCCAGCTTTCGGGAAACGTCCTCCGCCGAGTCTGCGCACGAACCCAGATTTTGCAGAATGATCGCGCGGCCCTTGTGCCACGTCAGCATCACGGCCATAAGCAAGAGCGCCACAAGCACCGGGAAGAAACCTCCTTCAGGAAACTTGATCATGCACGCAATGAAGAACGGTATTTCGATCACAAGGAGCCCCGCGATCAGCGCGCCCGCTTTCGGCCACGACCATTCCCAGCATTTCAACGCTATAATTCCAATCGCGATCGTCGTAATAAGCATGGTGCCGACGACCGCGAGACCGTAAGCTGCGGCAAGATTCTCTGCTCGCCCGGAACGTCAGCACCAGCATCAAACAGGCGAAGCAGAGAAGCCAGTTCGCTGTGGGAACGTAAACCTGACCGCGTTCGTCCCGGCTCGTGTGCATCACCAGGAACTTCGGAAAAAAATTCAATTGCTGCGCTTGGGCCGTAAGGGAAAACACCCCTGAAATCAGCGCCTGCGAGGCGATCACCGTCGCCAGAGTGGCCAGCACTACCAAGGCCAGTGTTGGCCAGCCCTGCGGAACCATGGAAAACAGCGGATCCGCATCCGATTGATACATTACGGGATTATGCATTGCCAGAGCACCCTGGCCGAGATAATTGAGCGCCAGTGCTGGCAGGGCCACGACATGCCAGGCCAGCGAAATCGCCTTTCGCCCAAAGTGCCCCATGTCGGCGTAGAGAGCTTCCACGCCCGTAACCGCGAGAATCACCGCGCCCATCAGTCTGAGAGCTGACCATCCATCGGTGTTTAGGACCTGCAGAGCATAATACGGGTTAAGCGCTCTAAGTACCGAGGGGTTTCGCATGATCCACACGAACCCCATCGTGCCAAGTACCACGAACCATACCAACATCACCCAGCCGAAGATGGTCCCAAGCCGGCCGGTGCCAAATCGCTGGATAGAGAAGAGGACGGCCAGAATTCCGACAGTTCCCGGAACCACGAATGGCATAAGCTTGGGATTCACCGACTCAAGACCTTCCATCGCGCTTAGGACCGAGATCGCGGGAGTAATCGTCCCGTCGCCGAAGAGCAGAGCCGCGCCAAAGAGCAACAGCAACGTGTAGAGGGGAAGCTTCAGCCTGTCGACGTGTCCCAGGCGTTCCTGCAGTAAAGCCAGCAGCGCAAAGACGCCCCCTTCTCCGTGATAATCCGCCCGCATCACCACGAACACGTACTTCAGAGTCACCAGCAGGAGCAGACACCAGATGATTAGCGAGACGATTCCCAGTACGGAGGATTGGTCCGGATCGCTGAGGGACCAGAGCGCAGTCTGAAAGGAATAGAGCGGGCTCGTTCCGATGTTGCCAAAGACGACCCCGAGCGCAGCGAGCGCCAGGAATGTCAATGCTCTTCTTAGCCGGCTCGGCTGCCATTTCCGGATCGCGATAGCAATTTTGGGCTGCAATGGCGAAGAAAAACGCCCGATGGCGAAGGATGGCCCGAAACCCTTCGACTTCAAGCGAAAGGCCTACGGCGGGTTCATCACAATCGTTCAAGCCTAAGTCCTCCAAGTCGAGGAGTAAACGCCGCCAGGCGAGCGAGAGACCACGCAGGGGAACCAGCGGCTTGCCACGGATATGAGCGCCGCGTAGCCCGAGACTTCAGTTCAAGCCTTCCCTGCGAAGAATTGTTCCGGAAATATCCGGACGACACGGCGCGCCACCAGGCTTAGCCTGGTTCCATGCGCATAACCGACGCCGAGATGTATGCCCGCTCGATTGCGGGCGGCTTCGATTTCGACGGACGTCCTGGGACCGGACCGACCGGCCACGGGCGACGGCGCCGCCTCATGGAACGTGAACACTCGACGGCGACTTGAATTCCCGATATCTCGGGGACGGCCCGCGCCCAATAGGAAACAACTATCAAGGAAACCGTATGCAAAAAATCATCCCGTGTCTGTGGTTCAATGACAACGCCGAGGAGGCGGTGAATTTCTACACATCTGTATTCAACAACTCGAAGATTACGAGCGTTGCGCACTATGGCGAAGCGGGGTCCGCAGCCTCTGGAAGGCCAAAGGGATCGGTGATGACGATTGTATTTCAGCTTGATGGGCAGGAATTCATGGCTTTGAACGGCGGTCCTCATTTCACGTTCTCGCCGGCCATTTCGCTCATGGTGAATTGCGAGACGCAGGCAGAGCTCGATGAATTCTGGAGCAAGCTCTCCGCCGGCGGAGCGACCCAGCAGTGCGGCTGGCTTACAGACAGGTACGGCGTGTCGTGGCAAATCATCCCGTCTGCGTTGGGCGAGATGATGCAGGACGGCGACCCTGAGAAATCGGAAAACGCCATGAAGGCGATGCTTCAAATGGACAAGCTTGATGTGAATGCTTTGAAGCAGGCATACGAGCAGGGTTAGGCATCGCTTCGCTGGACAGTAGCGAGATGATCGTGGTTTGGCGGTGTCGGCAAGCCTCATCACAAATAATCTTTGCTCGCACCTGATTAGGGCTTTCGTAACCTGAGCACGGTGAAGACATCGATCACATTGCTTCGCGCCATAAACCTTGCCGGCCGCAAGCAGGTCGCCATGCCCGTCTTGCGCGCCTTCTTTACCGGCCTGGGCTTCTCGGATGTCCGGACTTTGCTTCAGACCGGCAACATTATCTTTCGGAGCGAAGCGCGAAACGCGAATGACCTGGAACGCCTTTTGGAAAGCGAGGCGAAAGCACAGCTCGGATTGGACACCGATTTTTTCGTTCGCTCGGCAAACGACTGGGAGGCGCTCGTTGACGCGAATCCCTTTCCCGACGAGGCGAAATCTGATCCGCGTCACTTGGTTGTCATGTTCCTGAAGGATGCTCCGAATGCGAAGTCCCTGGAGGCGCTGCGGGCTTCGATTCGAGGACCCGAAGTTGTTAACCTGAAAGGAAGACAAGCCTACATCGTTTATCCGGCCGGCATCGGGAGGTCCCGGCGTGACAAATGCGTTGGTCGAAGCCAAACTCGCCACCCGCGGCACAGGCCGGAACTGGAACACTGTACAAAGAATCGCCGCTCTCGCAGAAGTGTAAGGAACTCCCGAAGAAAGACTGAATCGCGTGAAAGCCGCCTGCGTGCTAATCGGACCTCGCGGATGGTTTTTGAAGTGAAGCGACTGGGATCGACTTACAGTGCCTAAGCCGCGCGAACGGTGCGCTCAAGCGCGAGGCGCTCAAATCCGAGTCTCTTCGCCGTTGCCCTTTGACGGCTCGGACGCATTTCGGAGGATATTTGTAATGCATTGTTGACAAATTAGTTGGGTATAAAGGCTGGCAGCCTCGCGATCACCGGGCATCTTCCCGAATTTCCGGATTTCTGCCCGGCGGAGCGGGCTCAATCCCGTGCGATGCAATCCCGGACGCCGATCAATTTGATTGATTCCTAGCCCATCTTCTGCTATCTATGGGTAACTCCCAGGGAACCCCGCAGGCCGCGGCTTAGCGAAGAGAAACGAAGCGGCATCACTGTCTACTACTCGAAAGGCTGTCAAAATGAAGCGTTTCCTGGCGACTTTGTCGTTCTTGTTGTCCCTATCCCTCCCGTTTGCCGAGACGGTATTCGCCCAAGGCGATCAGTATCGGTTCGTCATGGTGTCCCACATCGGCTCCAACGATCCGAACATGAATTGGTTAACCACTTCGATGAAAACCTTCGGTGAGAAATACCCCGGGGTGAAAACGGAATATCTGTCGACGAACGAATACAGCCTGCAAAATTTCGTCGCAATCTCTGAACCAGGCGATCGCGACTCGTCCCGACGGTATCGCTGTCCCGATCCTCAATAGCGAGGCTCTCGAACCGATTCTCGACAAGGCGATCAGCAGCGGAATTCCAGTGGTCGCCTTCAATATTTCGGATACGCGCCCTCCGGACCAGCGGATCCGCTATCTGACCTACGTGGGCGGAGATGAGTATCTCACGGGCTTGAAGCTGGGGGAGTATGTCATCGAACAAGCGAACGCGGGCAAGATTCCGAAACCAACCAAGATGATGTGCGCCAACCACGATGCCACCCATCAGGGCCTTAAGTTGCGGTGCCAGGGAATGACGGATGCGATGAAAAAAATCGGCGTGAGTGTCGATGAACTTGTCATCGGCGCCGATCCTGCCCGGGCGCGCAGTATCATGCAGTCCTACCTGAGCACCAATAAGGATGTGAATTACATCTTCACCTTGGGCACATTGTCGTGCCCATGGGCCTACAGCGTTGCCGATCAGATGGGATTGAAACCAAAGCTCGCGGACAAGGGGATGACGATTGTCAGTGTGGATGATAGCCCGAACTCCCTCGAAGGCATCAAGGAGGGAAAGATCCTCGCCTCGCACAGTCAAGGTTTCTGGCTTCAGGGCTATCTGCCGATGGAGATCCTTTACTTCAACAAGAAGATGGGGATGCACCCGCTCAACCGACGTCATAACCGGACCGATTGTCATCAACGCGAGCAACGTTGATCAGTGGATAAAATTCGTCAAAAACATCATTGGCGAAGAGGCCTACAAAAAGCAGATCACCTGGTAAACGATCACGGGTGCGACCGTTGCGGTAGTTAATCCCATATCGCCTGCAGGCCAGATGCGGAGATTACTTAAACGCACGGATACGGGGATAATTATTGGCTGCATTTTCGTGTTCGTTCTGTTCAGCCTCTGGAATCCTCAACAATGGTTCGATTGGGGTAACCTGAGCAACATTGGCCAGTATACCGCGATCCTTGGCCTCCTGGCGATCGGACAGACGTTCGTCATTCTCATTCGCGAAATCGATCTCTCCGTCGGATCCGTCTACGGGATCGTGGGGATCACTTTCGTTAGCTTAGAGAATAGTAATGTTAGCGTGCCTGTCTCATTCATCCTGGCAATGCTGCTAGCGCTGCTGATAGGCCTGGTAAATGCCGTCTTGGTAGTCCGCGGGAAGCTCTCCTCGATGATCGTGACGCTTGGCGGTCTTTTTTTCTATCGTGGGCTGGTTTACGTGACGACCCATGGCGCCGTCACCGGGGTGCCGCAGGCTGCCAGGGAAAACTGGCTTGCGCAACTCCTGGGCGGCCACTGGCTTCGGATCGAGAATGAGTTTTTGCTGCTGCTGCTGCTGGCCTTTGTGTGCGCTGTCACCTTGAACCAGACGCGTTTTGGCAGCCACCTGCTTGCGGTGGGCGGGGACCCGGCAAGCGCAGAGTCTCAGGGTGTTCCGGTAAATCGGGTAAGAACCTTCGCTTTCTGCCTTTGCTCGTTCTTCGCAGGATTGTCGGCGATCGTGACCCTCGCTAATCAACCGCAGACCAATGTTTCCCTTGGTACCGGGATGGAACTGGAGTCGATTGCCGCCGTGGTCGTGGGCGGAACCCTGCTTACCGGTGGGAGAGGAACCATCCTTGGCACCGTCCTAGGGGCATTCTTCTTCACTGCAGTTCGCTCCCAAATGATCGCACTGGGTGCGCCGCCTTCATGGTACATTTCCTTCGTTGGGATCGCTCTTCTTGTCGTCGTGACCATCAATACCGTCTTGGCCAGAAGACTAAAAGCCGCCTAACAGTCCGGTCTGAACGACCGGGAGAAATCCGGCGCTGCCGCATCAATCGCACCGAGACCGGTATCCCCATTGTCTCGCCATTTCAGCGCATAGTTGCTATCTATTCATGCTCGGCGCTTCAGAAGCCTCATAGGAAAACTATTTGTTAACAGGAGCGAACCGAATGACGACAGAAGCGCAAGCCACTGACACGAAACAGCCGCTCATCAGCATCAGGAATGTTTCGCTTTCCTACGGAAACTTTCAGGCCCTGACCGATGTAAGCGTCGACTTTCATCAAGGAGAAATGGTCGGTCTGGTGGGAGATAATGGAGCAGGCAAGACCACTCTGATTCGAATTATTTCAGGCATTATGCCCCCCACCTCTGGTGAAGTCTATTTTGATGGCGAGAGAATCACGAAGTTCCATCCCAAGAAAGCCATTGATCTGGGGCTGGAATGCATCCAGCAAACGATCGGAATATGCGACAACCTTTCCGTTGGACGTAACTATTTCCTCGGTCGGGAGCCGACAAAGCGCTTCCTTGGTGTGCCATTTCTTGACAAGAAAAAGATCCGGGAAGCCAGCGCAAAAGTAGTCCATGACTTCGGGTTGCGGGACACTATCGACGTCGATGATGAGATCGCGCTGCTCTCAGGGGGCGAAAAGCAAACGTTTAAAATCGCCCGGGCAGTTACTTTCCGCAATCGCGTTATTATCATGGACGAACCTACCAATCATCTCTCGGTGCGCGAACGGGCTCGTGTCAATGAGTTGGCTGTGCAGTTGAAGCAACAAGGGCTGCTCGTGATTTATATTACTCACGATATCTTCCAGATTCATCGCATCGCTGACCGGATTGTCATTATGGAGAACGGCCGCAAGGTTGCGGACGTTCCCCGGGATGCGATGAGCGCCGAAGCCTTGGAGGAAATCATCCGCGAGGGCGGTCGCGCACCTTCGAAAGTTGCCGAGAGCCTTATGAGGCAGCGCCTGCGGCGGATTGTCCGGAGGCATCCGGAAGCGGCTACAGTCAGCATGGTGGTCCTGATATCCTTAGCCTTCGCGATCATCACCCAGGGCAGCTGGCTATCGGTCGGCAACATGCAAGCGTTGTCACAGATCACGGCCGTGTTAGCGATCATGGCGTTCGGAGCAGGCAATCGTTATCGCGACGGGCGAAATCGACATATCTGTTGGCTCAGTCTGTGGAATCGGGGCCCTGGTGTTTCTCGGGCTGGCTCCCGTCGTGGGCAGTGGTCTTGCGCTCCTCGGCGCGCTCGCCTGCGGGATCCTGATCGGCGCGTTCAATGGTGTTTTTATCGCGTTGCTCGGCGTGCCGTCGCTGCTCGTGACTCTGGGAACGCTCTTTCTCTTTCAGGGTGTTGCTTATGCCGTCACGGCTGGTTTTTCGTTTGTCGCGACTAAAGCAGTCAGGCAGGAGTTTATCTATAACGCTGTCGGTGGCGGCGGTTTCGCCGGCATCAACGCCGCGGTAGTTTGGGCACTCGTCGTCCTCGTCGTGCTTCAACTGGTGGTTTTCGAAACTCCTGTAGGAAATCGCATCCTGGCCATCGGTGGCGATGCCGTCTCGAGCTTTTCCCGGGGAGTAAAGGTTGGCAAAATAAAACTTGGAGTTTTTGTCGTCAGCGGCTTGCTGGCAGCGTTTGCCGGTGTGTTGGATGCCGCTTTCATTGGCTACGCGGACGGCAGCTTCGGCGCAACGATGGAGCTTTCTGCGATCGCCGCCGCAGTTCTCGGCGGATGCCATTTGGCGGGGGGCCGAATTTCGCTCATTGGCACGCTCTTGGGAGCCTTTATGCTCCGTGGCATCCAGAGTTTTCTCATCCTTCTGGGCGTCCAGCCGCAATGGTACATCCTCGTCGTCGGGCTCATCGTCGTGCTTGCGAGCTTAGCGGATCGAACTCTGACGAGATTGGCTCTCAAGAGGTAGCATCAACGATCGAGACCGCCTCGGCCTTTCCGGCCTCGAATTTCTTCGTCTTGCCCAGTAAGGCGCGACATTGCGAGGAAGGAGTGTCCGAAAACTACGCCCGCGATAGCCTGCCGCTGA
>CAWASQ010000089.1:0-10082 GCA_963784465.1 uncultured Verrucomicrobiae bacterium | reverse complement strand
GAAGGAATTCGAAAGGTTTGTCACAAATGAGTTCCGGCCCTTTGCCTCATTCATAATAATTTCAGGGGCGAGGGAGCCGGAAGAACCGGACGCCTCATGAAAAAGCTGACGGCGGGCCGATCGTGTAATGGTAAACGTGAGGAGGATTCACACTTCGGACCAAAACCTTGATTCGCACGACGCGGCCATTGATGCGCGTCGTCCTAGCTCGTTTTCGGCAGAGGAATTTTCATTGCCTGACGAGCGCCGCACCCAGCAATGAGCGCCACATCATGAAACGCCCATCGCAAATGCCCAATCCGGCCAGGGGCGGCAGCCTGCCAAGAAAAGGAAGAAGGAAGAATTACGAATTAAGAAGGAAAGACCAGAAGTCAGATAACCACGATCGGGGGTCTCAGAGATGCCTTGGCGTCCTTGCGATTTGAATCGTAGGCACGACGCAAAAGACTCGAAATGCCCTTAAATCCTTGGTTTGATGGCGGTGACTAAACCAAAGCCACCCAAAGAGAAAGGTCATTTCGAGTGAAGAGAAGCTATCCTAAGATCCTGCGTAATCGCAAGCGCCGAATTCAACGTCGCCTGGACCCCGAGCGTGGCTGGAGCGATCAGGCGGAGCCGATCATGAAGGCCAGCAATATTCACTATGAGATGGCCGAGAAAGCCAGGGCGGTAAACTGCGGGGGCATCGGCGCGATCCATCTGATGGTCAACAAACTGGGGCTGCGGCAAGAGATCGACTCCCGGCTGCATCTGCTTAAGAAGCACCTTCCTTATCATGAGAGCGACCATGTGTTGAATCTGACCTACAACGCGCTGCTGGACGGAGTGCGGCTGGAGGATATTGAACTGCGGCGCAATGATGAGGCCTTCCTCGATGGGCTGGGCGCCCAGCGCATTCCGGACCCGACCACCAGCGGAGACTTCACCCGTCGCTTTGAGGAGGCCGATATCCTCGATCTGATGGAGATAACCAACACGGTGCGGCAACGGGTTTGGAGACAACAGCCCAGGGGCTTTTTGAGAGAGGCCTTTATCGATACCGACGGCACGATTGCGCCGACTTTCGGGGAATGCAAAGGCGGCATGGCTCTTTCCTACAAAGGCATTTGGGGTTATGCCCCGCTTGTGGTCTCCCTGGCCAACACCAACGAAGTGCTCTATCTGGTCAACCGTCCCGGCAACGTCGTGAGCCACGAGGGCTGCGTGCCCTGGATCGATCGGGCTATCAAATTGGTAGCGCCGCATGCCGGGCAGATCACCCTGCGCGGGGACACCGACTTTACCTTGACCGGAGAATTGGACCGGTGGGATGAGCAAGGGGTCAAATTCATTTTCGGAATGGATGCCCATCCCAAGGTGGTGAACCTGGCCGAAGCCTTGCCCCAAGAGGCGTGGAAGCCCCTTGAGCGGCTCCCGCGCTATGAAATTGCCACGCGCTCCGCGACGCAAGCCCGAGCGAGTCAAGGAAAGCATTGTGCGCTTCAAGGGCTATGAGAACAAGGTGTTGGTCGGCGAGGATATTGCCGAGATAGAATATCAGCCCCTCAAATGCTCTCGGCCCTATCGACTCATCATCGTGCGCAAGAACATCAGCGTGCAAAAGGGCGAGCAGGTTCTCTTCGATGAGATCCGTTACTTTTTCTATATCACCAACCGCGTCGATTACACCGCCGAGCAAATCGTCAGTCTGGCCAACGGGCGCTGCAATCAGGAGAACGTGATCGAGCAGCTCAAAAACGGAGTCAACGCCATGCGCATGCCGGTGGACGATTTGCTGAGCAACTGGGCCTACATGGTAATGACCTCCTTGGCCTGGAACCTGAAGGCGTGGTTCGGCTTGCTCTTGCCCAATGGTCGACGAGGAGTGGAGTTGATCAAGATGGAGTTCCGGCGCTTTTTACACGCAATCGTTTTATTGCCCGCGCAGATCGTGCGCACCGGCAGACGCGTCATCTACCGCATCATGAGCTATAACAGGTGGCTTAAAGACCTCTTCGCGGCCTGGGAGCATCTGCGTTGGCTCCGTGCCACTTAGCAAAGCAAAACGATCCAGATACCCACTACAACTTGTGTCAACAAGAGGCGAACTATGCCCCGATACTGCCACAATCGCGCCCCTCGGCACGACGCCGAACGCCAAAATTCGCATTCGAACCCTTCGAACCCCTTATGCTGCAGCACCGTGCGGTTCGGTAGCAAAAATCGCCCGCAAAGATCGTCGAAAAATGCGACCCAGGCGACGCTGGCGCGCTTCGGGTCGGTTTTTCGCTTATTTTGGGCCTAGTAACGACGCTGCCGCGAACTCTCTCCCAGGCGGACATCCTCGAAGGGCTGAAGAAAAAATCCTCGAAATGGATCAAGGGCCTCGCCCCCGACTACCGCCACTTCTACTGGCAGCGCGGCTACGGCGCGTTTTCAGTGAGCCCGAGCCAGCTCGGCGCAATGCTCGAATACGTGGAGACCCAGGAACAACATCATCGCAGCCGCACCTTCCAGGAAGAATACCGCGAGTTCCTGCGCAAACACGGCGTTGAGTATGACGAACGTTATGTGTGGGATTGAAGCAACGCTCCTGGTTGAGTCGCGCTTTCAGCGCCCGTTCCGAGGCGTTCAATATTCCTGGGGCGTTGCCCCAGGCTGGTATTGAACCAGCGCCGTTGGCGCTAACAAGATATAAGCTAGAGATTCATATCACTGAGCGTTTTCTGAAGCGCGATCGGATCCACCAGAATATCCTCAAGAAAGAAGCGGGCATCGTTCACATCGTTGACGGCTCCCTCGGCATTACCGAGCAGATAGTAGTAATCGGCCTGCGTAATGCTCGCGATGGCCCAGTAGCAGAGATTTACGTATAGCGGAGAGAAGATCTCGAGGACTTTTGTGTGAGGCGCGCACCAAATGAGATTGGTAAGTCCCGCCCCATGAGGCGCCACCACCGCCTCCGCTTCGGAGAAAAGTTCAACTTGGGCTTTTAAGCTCATATCCTCGAGCTCGCTGCGCACAAAGCCCCTGCTGGCCAGAATTGGAAGAATCTCCTCCTCGTTCGCGATCTTTCGTCCCGAAGCCTTGGAGCGGCTGACATAAATGCGCCGGTTCGACTCTGGCAGCGGAGACGACGCCAGAAATTGTCCCCTTAGAAACTCAACTGCCCAGGGCGGGATATTGCCCGGGGCGCCGTGGAACGATGGAACGACCAGCGAATCGCAAACAACATGGCTGTCTCGCCGCGTAACGACAAGTTTGCTTTCTTCGACGCCCAGGAGGCGCAGCGACTCGCGAATCGCGTGGCATCCCTCACCGATCAAAAAGTGGTCAATACTGTGCCACAGAATCGCGCCCGCCCGTCGAAGAATCTCGAGTCTTGGCAATGCATCAGTCATCCAGTGGAAGAAGCCCGATGACTCTGAAGTCACGAGCACCGCGGATATGCCCGGCAATCGTCGCGACTTCGGCAGTTTGCTCTGCAGGAGAAGGGGATGAAGCCGTGCATCCTTGGCGCTTGCCGACCAATCGGTGGACACATCGCCGAGCAGCTTGAAATCATGGGTGATGACCGCTCCTTTCCCGCCAGCCACCCGCCCTTCGGGAATGCCAATTACGAAAGTATCCGGATACTGACCGCGAAGATAGGGACTTCCCGGCTCGAAAAATGGATGCCTCTTGTGGGTGGTCTTTGCGGGCTTCCTCGCATTTTCGCACGCCGAGGCCCATTCGGAGTAGCGCAGAGGCTGTGCGCGGGAGTTGAAATGCTCGAAGTAGGCCTTCGAAGTGGGCCAGATGTCGGTTGGGCCGTGTGGCGACAAGCTGAGAAAATCCCTGAGACGGCTCAACACGTCATGTACGCTAGAACACCGCCCAAGGTCGTCAATAAAGAAGCCGGCCAGAATCGCCCTGGTTCCGTTGTAGAGGCGGTTGTGTCAACCGCCTGTCTAACGACAGGCCCTTGGCACAAGGGCCTCTACAAGTCTGTCGGAGACCTTGCCAGACGCTCCGACGGCGACCATTTCGGAAATTCGTTCCGCCATTCGCAATAGCCAGCAATGAAACGCTTCAAAAATACGATCGTTGCCGCGCACAAGTTGCGCGTCCAGGCGGCAAATGTTGGCCGGTGCCTCCGTTCCGATTTGTTCCAGCACATTATCGATCCCGTTGCTGAAAGATGCCGTCCCTCCGGGCTGACTGACTTCGTCAAGTCCCGGCTGGCTCGTCCGAATGTGCGCGCCGTAAAGGCACAGAACCGGCCGACAGCACGGCCGTCGATCTTCGTTTCTTATGCAACGGATGAGAGATTGAAGGGGAGCCATCGTTACTGTGGCGGTGAAAAACTCCTAAACAACCTCGTGTTATTGCTCCGCCGCCACGGCTACGACGCTTATATGGTCAGCATGGACGGCCTTCACTCGGGTTGGCTGGTCGAGCATGCGCCGTTTCTTTCGCTCGGGGAATTCGCGCGTCGCGCCGCAAGCGCGGAGTCCGTGCGGTATGTCACATCGTGGATCCTGGCAGATGCTTTCCTTGAGCGCTGCCCGAAGTTCTACTTTTGGGATCAGGAACTGGCCACGACGACGCGCAGCCAGTTTCCCCAGACTTGCCAGCATGATCCGCAAACAACGGATCCTCGCGACCGCGGGATTGAACCGCTCGATCCAGGCCTGGCATATGGCGGTCTTTGAGCGCAAGGCCTTCCTGCTGAGAACCCTCGTGGACGAACGGCATTGGCAGCCGGATGAGGGCCGCCGCCTGCGTTATCGAGTCGGCTACATGGAAGAGGGCGCCGTTGACCGGCGCGTTCATCGACACGATCAAACGCTCACCGCCGGGCGAGGTCTCAATCTCGAGTTCCTGCGACTCGAAGGAGTCGAAGCTGAAATCATTCGCGGGATGCAAACATGTTCGGTCTTTCTTGCCCTTGAACGTGGGAAAGAGCCCGCTCTGGGGCGAGGGAGGACCGATGACACCCCACGAAGCATTAGCCTGCGGAACGGTGCCGATCTGTTTTGACCTGAACGGCCCTTGGGAGCTGATTCAACAGGATTACAACGGGGTGGTCTTGCCGGCGATTCACCCGGATGGCATGGCTGCCGAACTGATACGCATCTACTCCGAGCCAGGACGCCTTGAGTTTCTTAAGAACAATGCCGTCGCTGTGTTTCGGGCAAGCCACACGCTGGAATCCCGTTGGTCTGCCGTGTGCCAGTTCCTTGATCTTCCCGAGAATATCGCCACGTAGGAAAGCCCGGCAATTTGCTTGCAATGCTTCGGCTTAGCCGCTTTTCTCTTTCAAAATAGGATGTCTTCTGCAAAGCAAGACTCTCATGACTTGTTCAACTAGAAGGGAGCCACGAAGCACTTAGGAGCGATACTTGCTTGAAACGAGATTTCCGAAGCCAAGGACACCGCTCTAGTTGTCCTGGAGAATGCATCGTCTGCCGACATCCGCATTCCCGTGGCGGCTCCCGATCTTTCCGGCAACGAAGTGAACTATGTCATGGAATGTCTGCGAAGCACGTGGATCTCCTCGAAGGGTCATTTTCTCGACCAATTCGAGTGCGGCTTTGCCCGATTTTGTGGCGTAAAGAATGCCATCGCCGTCTGCAACGGGACCGCCGCGCTGCATATTGCGCTCTGTGCTCTCGGAGTCGTGCGCGACGATGAGATCATCGTTCCAACGCTAACGTTCGTCTCCACCGCCAACGCGGTAAGTTACTGCCAGGCCACACCGGTGTTCGCCGACTGCGATCCAAGATCTTTCAATATTCGGTTGGACGGGCTGGAGTCCCTTGTCACAAAAAAAACCAAGGGCATCATCATCACGCATCTCTACGGTCACCCCGTCGATTGCGATCCCATCCTTGCTCTGGCAAAAGACACGGCCTGTTCGTGGTCGAAGACGCCGCCGAAGCACACGGTGCGCAGTATCGGGGCCAGACCGTGGGTGCGATTGGAGATTGTGCGACCTTCAGCTTTTACGGAAACAAAATCATCACAACCGGTGAAGGGGGAATGGTCACCACGAACGACGACGCTCTCGCGGAGCGAATTCGCCTTCTGCGCTCCCAAGGCATGCAGGCGGACAGACGCTACTGGTTTCCCGTCATCGGCTACAACTACCGGATGACAAACATTTGCGCGGCGCTCGGACTAGCGCAATTGGAGCGAATCGAAGAAGCACTGGCGGCCCGGAAGCGCGTGGCTGAATGGTATTCGCACTATCTTTCGGGAAATCCCGGCTACATTCTGCCTGCCACAGAGCCCTGGGCCACTCACGCCTTCTGGATGTACACCATACTGCTAACAGACCGCGTCACTAAAAGCCGTGATGAAGTCATGAGGCTTCTCGACGAAAAAGGCATTGAGACGCGACCAGTATTCTACCCGATGCACCAATTGCCACCTTACCGCAGCGGCAATCAACACTTTCCCAATGCGGATTACTGCTCTTCCAGAGGCATTAATCTTCCCACGCATTCCTTGCTGAGCGAGGAGGATGTCAGCAGGGTCTGCCAGGAGCTATCCGACGCGATCCTGTAGAGGAACCGACAACTCCTCACCCACTCGCGCGTCCGACCGATGCTCCATCTCAGGAGATTGTTGAAAGAAATTCCCGCGTGTCTCTATCGGCATCCGGCAAGCGGCGGATTTGGTTGGCAGATCATTTGCTGCACGATCTGCGCGGACATCATCTCAACTACAACTTCACTCTCGCCGCGGCCGCTCGCTCAGCGGGATGGCAGACTTCCATCCTTTGCCGTAAGGCTTACGATTTTGACGAACCCGAGGGAGTCGATGTCGTCGGCATTTTTCGAAAGGACTGGCGCAACGAGCCGACACCCTGGCTTTCTTCGAATCGCCGCGCACTCGATCTTCTTGAATTGGTTTCGCGACAGCGGTTTTATGCTGATCTGTCGTCCGGATTTCCGGCCTGGCGAGTCAATTCCTCGGACATTGTTTTTGCTCAGATGCTGGCTCCCAGACATTTGGAGGGCTGGCTGCGCTGGCTCGGAAAATTGCCTAAGGCGCGCGCTCCGGTTCTCGCGTTGCATCTTGGCTATGATCCCTGGCGCTTTACCCACGACCGGGGAGTGCGCAGAACTCTGGCGCGAGTCAATGGGAGCCATCCCTCCCTGGTGCGTTATGTAACCGACAGCGAGCGACTGGCGCCTCATTACCAAAAGATTCTCGGCTCCCAAGTTGATGTCTTCCCTCACGTTGTTCCTTGCGGTCTATCCAGCAGGCCGCCGCGAATTCGTACCGGAGAAATCGTCTTTATGTGCCCCGGGAATCCGCGCCGGGAAAAGGGGTTTGTTGAATTCACGTCAGCGATCCAACGAGTTCTTCATGACGAGCCTTGCGGCGCACGTTTTGTCGTCCAGATCAACGACCCCGATTCGGTGTCACTGAAAAGTGTCTCAATTCTCAAAACGAGCAGGCTTCCCGGACTGGAACTCGTTGAGCGCCGGCTTTCTGAACAGGAATATCTTAGCATGCTGGATGCCGCCGACGTAATTGTGCTTCCATATCATCTCGATAAATACCGCGATCGGACGAGCGGTATTTTTTGCGAATCCCTAGTCGCCGGGAAGCCCGTTATAACCACGCAAGGCTCGTGGATGAGCGCCGAGCTTTCACGCGCTGGAATGGGCTGGTTGTTACCGGAACGAAACGTGAACGCATTGGTGGAGAGCATCCGGCGTGCCGTTCGTGAATATGAAGTAGAGACACAAAAATTCCTTCGACTCGCGCCGCAATATCGCGCGAAGTTTAGTGGAGAGAATTTTATAGCAGGCCTTGTCCGCCTCGCCGACAGGAACATTGAATAACGCCAGGGTTGCCATTTTTTACCCGTGGACAGGCTTGCCAACCATGAACCGTGGCTCGGGCCGACGGCTTGTGCCTCTCATTGAATTGCTCGCCAGTAATTTTCGTGAAGTAACAGTCCTTTCACCTGGCCGCGAGGGCGAACGGCGCTACGGAAATATTCGCTATGCGTTTCATCAGCCTGCGCCGGTCGAGAACGCTCTTACCCAGTTCGCATTTCGCCTGTTTGACGGGCTGACCCATCACGCCTGGCGCGGAAAGGTAGGTATCCGCGAGCGGCGTCAATGGTGGCATTATTTACAGCCGAATTTTCAGCCATCGCTTGGCCGGGCAATTCGTGATACTACAAGGCGAGCCGACGTTATTCTTCTCGAGTACCCATTTTGGTCAAGGTTGGTTCACCGAGAAATCGGACGGCATCCTAAACCGGTTGTCCTGTCGATACTGGATCTTCTTTCGGATGCCACCTCCCACGCTTGGCTGAAAGATCGCATTCTAAGGTATGAATTGGAGGCTTGCCGCAGGGCGCAGGCTATCATCTGTGATGCGAAATTCGATAACGAACGGCTTCGCGCCATGGGATTTGATTCCGAATTCGTTCCGCACGGTTTCAATCTTTCGGTAGCGATGGAAAGAACCGGGGTGAAATTTGAGCACCCTGAGCTGGAGCGCATTGCAAGCATTCGTCGAATTGGAGGAATGGCGTGCTTCTTCATCGGAAGCAGTCTGATACCGAACCGTGAAGCAGTTGAACACATCGCGCACATGGCCAACCAGCTGAAGGATGAGCCTTCCATTCTGTTTGTGGTTGCCGGCTCCTGTTGCGGTCCGGCGAATTCTCGAACAAACATGATTTCCCTCGGACCTATCTCGGAATCTGAACTCAACCGACTTTATGCCCTATGTGACGTTGTGCTGGCTCCCATCACATCGGGTACCGGGTCCTCATTAAAGGTGCTCGAAGCTCTATTACACCGGCGGGTCCTTGTGTCCACAAACGTTGGCGTGCGCAGCCATGATGTCGTTCCCGGAAAGCATGCTATCATTTGTGACGATCTCTCGCAGTATCCGAGCATCATCCTCCGGCTTGCAAAGAACCCGGCTGAGCGGAGCCGGCTTTCGGAGAGCGGATGGGAATTCATGCAAGATTTTGATTTCAAAAAGGTCTATCAGCCTTATGTGCGAACGATGACTCGCCTGCTCGCGGGATCGCAGGAACATTCGTGACGATCAGTGTCATCATTCCCGCATACAACGGCGCCACCACGCTCTCCGGCGCCATCGAAAGCATTCTGCGTCAGACTCGCGCGCCGGAGGAAATCATCGTCTGCGACGACTACAGCACCGATGCGACTGCCGAGGTCGCGGCGCGCTACAGCGGACGCGTCGAGTGTATCCGTCGCCAAAAAAACGGCGGTCTTTCGGCCAACCGCAACACAGCCGTTCGAGTCGTCCGCGGCGACTGGCTTCTTTTTCTCGATCAAGACGATGAATTGCTCCCGCATGCCCTGGAGGAACTCGCCACGACGGCGGAAAGGACCAACGCGGGCGTCGCATACGGCTACGTCCTGCTCCGAAGCGGCAAGCAAGCCCGCCTCCATGGCCTGACGTGGGCAGCAGGCGAGCCACCGGTTCCCGCCAAGGCAAATTTCTGGTGGACGGCCGTCACAACCACCGGCTGCGCTTTGTTCCGGCGTTCGTTGGTCGACCAGGTGGGCGAGTTCGACGAGACGATCTGGCAGGCTGAGGACTGCGAGTTTTGGCTGCGCTGCGGGATGACCTGCCGTTTTGCGCATTGCGACACCGTTGTGCTGAAAAAGCAGATGATGGCAGGCTCGCTTGGCTCGCACACCGCAGGCAGCATTTGGTGGCGCCTCTACCTTCAAGAAAAGTTCCTGGCCTGGTGCGCCGCGCGATCCCTGGATACAGCGTTTCTCGAGTCGACTCCCGCGAAGCTGACCGATCACGCGTTGAAGCGAATCTTCCACATGAAGGCTTGGCGTGTTCTCACTCCGGTTCTAGGGCGGGCGCGGGCGCTCAATGCCAAAACGCCGTGGTACTACCGGGGTGTCCTGACTGAGAAACTCCTCGCCTTGCGGCGAGTCCCGACTTCGCCCAGCAACTTGCGCACTTATTCGTGCTGACCCGCCTTCGTTCCGCGGCAAGACGCCAACTCGCGTGGATCGGGCGCCACGCGATCAGCCCGCTCGTTTTCCGGCTGCACAGGCGTCTTGTCGGGCCAGAGCCCCCGGTTTCCGTGCACA
>CAWASQ010000088.1:0-17210 GCA_963784465.1 uncultured Verrucomicrobiae bacterium | reverse complement strand
AGGTTATCGAGGTCGAGTTGGGTCCCGAGCAAAAGACCGCCTACACGCAGCTTCAGCAGGCCGCGCGGGCGCAGGTCGATGAACTTCGAAACAAATCCTCCGGTGCCGCTCGCATGCGCGTTCTCACGGCCCTGCTCCGCTTGAGGCAGGCTTGCTGCGACCTGCGACTCCTCGGCATCCAGGACGCGCCTTCCTCGAAACTCAATGCGCTGCTCGAGCTTGTGGAAGAAACGATCGACGGGGGGCATCGCGCGCTGATATTCAGTCAATTCACAGCGATGCTCGATATCATCGGGAGTGCGCTGGAGGACGCCGGCATTTCGTTCTGCAGATTGGACGGCTCGACATCGAACCGGCGGGAAGTCGTCGACCGGTTCCAGAACGATGAGAGGATCCCGCTCTTTCTCATTAGTCTTAAGGCGGGAGGCGTGGGACTCAACCTCACTGCGGCTGACACCGTGATTCACTTCGACCCTTGGTGGAATCCGGCGGTTGAGGCCCAAGCTACCGACCGGGCGCACCGAATCGGTCAACGACGAATCGTCACATCAATCAAGCTCATCGCCCGCGACACGGTAGAAGAGCGGGTGCTGCGCATGCAGGAAAAAAAGCGCGAGTTGCTGGAGGGCGCGGTCGATGCCGAAGCGGCCTTGGAGCGGCTCTCTGCGCAGGACTTGGGAGATTTGGCGGCATAAAAGGGAGCGAGTTCTCCGAGAGCAAGCGATGACCTGCCAGTGTATTGGGCGTGATCCGAACCCGGTCATAGTTGAACTTGAGTCCCAGGCTTTCGCCGGTGTCAGCGATCTCCGAATCCAACGCTTGCGAGCGCTGCCCGCTACCAAATTTCAGTGTCCGATAGGTTTTGCGATCCATGCCCTCCTTTGGCATGTCGGGATTAAGCTGGAATGGCCGCCAGGTTATGTCGGAACGAAATCCATCTCCGAGAAGCTTCAGCCCCTCATGCAGGCGGTGTTGGCCGATGTAACACCAAGGGCAGGTCGGAGTAGATTTCGATGCGCACGGTTTTCACGGGCATTTCTTTCGTTCAGCTGAATAATATGAACCGCTCTTGAGATTGCCCTTCACGCTCGCGATGAAATCGAATCTTCGCTTTCCGCCTGTTCTCCGAGTTTGCGGGCAAGCGCGACAAGCTCTGAAGCGTTCTCAAGGCCCTCAAGAAAGCGCTGCGGGATATTGGAGAGTCCGACCTGTGCGCCGACAAGTGCGCCGGTGAGGATGCAGCGCGCCTGATTCTGTCCGCCGCCGTTAAGCGCGTGCAGCACCGCCGTGTCAAAGTCGTCATGAAACCGCGCCGCCAGATAGTAGGCCGCTGGAAGCTGGTGGTAGATGGCACAGGGCATCCCGAAGACGATGGATACCTTCCAGGCGGGCTCGATCTTGATGCCTGGGTCGAACGCCGCCTCGGCCATGTAGGAATGGGGTTAACAGGGCGTCGGGCGAGGAGAAGTGCCCGGGCCGGGGCGCTCGGAGATGTCCGCGGTGTACGGCAGATCGCCGGACTTTACGAGGTCCATGAGTTTGTCGGAGAGGAAGGGATCAAGTCTCTCGCCGCTCACGAGCAGAGCGCTGCAATAAGCGGTGGTCATCGCGACGATGGCCTCGTCCGACTGTGTCAGAAGGCAATTCGAGATGACCGTACTGGCCACCTTGGCGGGATCCTTGGCATAGCGCGCGGCCAGCGCGAGAGCGCGCTCCGCAGCTTCGGTGGTATCCGCATGACCGCCAGTTTCATTCCATGACTTTTTCTCCCCGACTCGCCGGCGCCAAGCTTCCCGGATCGATTGGCTCGTGTAGCCGCCGGGTCCGCTCATCGGATTTCCGTCCAGTTGCGGAAAAAACTCCCCATCCAAGCGGCGGCAAAAGTCTTTTTCGTCATAACCGCGGCAATCCACGATGGAGCGAAGGAGCATCGCTGTGATGATGCCAGCTTGAGACGGTTGGCCCGCTTTCAGTCCCGCGTGATAACGATTAGGCTTGGGGTCAGTGTAACCGGTAATCCAGTTCCCGTAGTCGCGCCTCAGCTCCTCGAGATCGTAGTACCAGTGCGGACCAACCGCCAGGGCGTCGCCGATCAACGCGCCCATTACGGTGCCTGCGGCTCGATCTCTTATAGCCATGGAGCCTCCTACGTTGGCTTCAATTGTGAAAGCCGCAACAAAGGACGCAAGTTCTTCCGAATAAGCAAATGGCGCAGAATGGAGAATATCTTTAGGGGTGTAGAGGCCCTTGTGCCAAGGGCCTGTGGAATGGACAGGCGGTTGACACAACCGCCTCTACAGGTCCCGAGGACCTTTTGACCTCCCAAAGCAGCTTTGCGGCGCAAACAAAGATCGGCTATCTATCGTGAGGAATGAAGAAGCGAACCTTTGGCGAAACAGGCGAAGAAGTATCCGAAATTGGCCTTGGCTGCTGGCAGCTTGGCGGAGCGGAGTGGGGAGATGTCCCAGATGAGAAGGCATTGGCGATTCTCGGCGCGGCGGTCGATTCCGGTGTGACGTTTTTTGACACGGCTGATGTCTATGGCAGCGGGCGCAGCGAGAGTTTGATCGGGCGCTTTCTGGAGCAAAGTCCGAGGGAAATCTTCGTCGCGACCAAACTCGGCCGAATGCCAGATCTTTATCCGGATAAGTATACCGAGCAGGGAATTCGCAAGGCGGTTGAGGCATCTCTCGGTCGACTCGGCGTTCAGTCGCTGGATCTGATCCAGCTTCATTGCGTCCCGGCTGAAGTGATGCGCCGGGGCGAGATTTTCGAGTGGCTGCGCAAGTTGCAGAAGGAGGGCACGATCAGGAGTTTCGGGGCGAGCGTGGAGTCCATGGATGAGGCGCTTCTTTGCCTTGCGCAACCGGGCCTCGCTTCGCTGCAGATCATCTTCAACATCTTTCGGCAGAAGCCGATCGGAACTCTCTTTCCCAAGGCGATTGAGAAGGGCGTGGCTATTATTGTGCGGCTGCCGCTGGCCAGCGGATTGCTCTCGGGCAAATTCACGAAGGATACGAAGTTCGGCCCCGCCGATCACCGCTTTTTCAACCGCGACGGACAACTATTCAATGTAGGCGAGACCTTCGCAGGCATTCCCTTCGAGAAGGCCGTGGAACTGGCCGAGGAAATGAAGGCTTTTGTGCCTGAAGGCGTGAGCATGGTGCAACTGGCCCAGCGTTGGATTCTCGACCACGAAGCAGTGACTGTAGTCATCCCCGGCGCGACCTCTGCCGAGCAAGCGAAGCAGAACGCCCGGGCTTCCGACCTGCCTGCGCTTCCTCGCCAACTTCATGAGCAGTTGGGAGAATTCTACCAGACCAGGGTCGAGCCGTTTATTCGGGGTCCCTATTGATCAACCGGGATTGGCGGGACCGGTCTTTTTATACTGCCGCAGCTGATTCCTTGCCGGTTTCGATCGCCTTTTTGCGCGGCGGTTTGTGAAAGTGGTCCTTCAGCTTAAGAAATGGCTTCTCGATGAGGTAGTAGGAGAAGAGGCCCATTCCGATTACGCACAACAGGTTAAAAGGGAACGCATTGACGATCCCGCCTGATTCTCCCTTCAGGAAGAGGTTGTTCCAAACGTAGAGGCTGTAGGATAGCACCCCAGCGAAGGCGATCGGGCGCCAATTCAAGAATCCGAAAAGCAGAGTTCCCCGGCTGCGAAACGACAGCCGTGAGCACAAGTCCGATGCAGATGATATCAAGAGTCTTGCCAACGGTGATCGAATACGCCCCACCGAAATAGAGGCTGAGAAGCGGAGATATGAATGCCGGATAGAGAATAGCGGCTGCCAGGATCCACCGATTTTCCGCAAAGCGTTGCAGCTTTATCCTCGTCTGGGGTGTTCGCAACAGTTCCCCAAGAAGCACGCCGGCAGCTATGGAGTCAAACGCGGGTGTGAAACATCATGCCAATATGCGGTCGCGAATCCGGCATCAGAAAATAGCAAACGATACGTATCAAGGACGCGATAACGATAAATCCAGTCAAGACCGCAACCAGCTTTCTGCGGACAAAAAGCAGCATCAGGAGAGGCCACATCAAGTAGAACTGCTCCTCCAGCGCGAGGGTCCAGTAGTGACCGATGACCGGGTAATCCCGGCATCGTAGGCCAGGCGTGCTGCAATAGAACCAGCAAAATGGCCACGCCACGCAAACCGTCAAGACTCGGGATCCGACCAGTGTCGATCGACCGGAAGGTCTGCTGATTGGAAGGCGAGTTGACTGTATTCTAAAGGCGAGCCTTCGTGTCCCAATCGGCCCGGTCAAGTCGCTGGCATCTCGAAATGCCTTCAAGCGCAAACATTAGAAAATCTTATGTCGCCAGTCAGTTAGGAAAACTGCGCGACTGTCTCTTTACCGAGAATTTTTTCCAGGAAAATCTCGAATTCCCTCAATATCCTAACCAATCCTTGGTTTGGATGACCCATCGCTTGGCTTCGGGCCTTCGTAATTTTGCGCGTGGCCTGTGTATTTGGATCGGGCTTGCAGGCACCGCGCTTTTGCGAGCCGATGGTCTTCAACCCGGCGACATCGTGGCGATCTGTGGAGACTCCATAACAAGGCAAGCGATGTATTCCGCATTTATCGAGACGTACTTGCTCGCTTGCCAACCAATAAAAGCGATTCATGCGCACCAGTTTGGAGTGAATAGCGAGAGATCGTGGGACTTCTTGTCGCGGATCGATTCGGAAGTGCTGCCGTTTCATCCTACAGTTGCAACACTTTTCTATGGCATGAATGATGGTGGATATAGGCCGGTCGATCCGGAGCGCCAGGCAAAATACCTGGAGGCCACCAAGGAGACTGTGCGGAGACTGAGACGTGGGGGTGTGCGCTTTATTGTTGTCGGCTCACCTGGCGCCGTAGATAGCGATACGTTCGACAATAACCTCATCGCTCCCATCAGTGCCCGGGAATACAATGAGGAGACTCTGGCTGGGCTGGCCAAAATTTCCCGACAAGTGGCTGCAGAAGAGGGGATTGCCTATGCGGAGATTCATCAGACTTTCCGTGCGACGATGGCCAGGGCCAAGGCCGAACATGGTCCGGCCTACCATGTTGCAGGTGCTGACGGTGTTCACCCCGCCCCGAACGGGCACCTGATCATTGCGTACGCTTTCCTAAAAGCCCTTGGGTGCGACGGAGAAATCGCCACCATCCGTGTCGATTTCGGTCAGGACCGAGCGACCGCGACGGAAGGACACCGCGTGCTCTCGGTTACCGCCAACGCTGCCGAGATCGAGTCAACCCGCTATCCATTCTGCTTTTACGGAAAACGTGGAGATCCCGACGGGACGCGGGGAATCGTTGATTTTCTGCCCTTCAACTCCGATCTGAACCGTTTTCGCCTTGTGGTTAGTGGGGCTTCGACCGGCCGATTGAAGGTAACTTGGGGGAAGACTTCGAAGATCTTCTCCGCGGACGAACTGGGCAGGGGAATCAACCTGGCCGCCGAGTTTCTCGATAACCCGTTCAGCGAACCGTTCAGAGTAGTCATGAGCGCTGTAAGGAGGAAGCAGGAACTCGAAACTCAAGGGATGAGGGGCGCCTGGCAAGGCGCTGTCCGCTGGTTAGGGCCCGACCAGCGCTCGGGAGTGGAAAAGTTGCCGGTGGGTGTTTTGGAGAAGGCACGCGCGCTGGAGGCAGAAGTTCGAGCCGCCGTCAAGCCGGTGATTCATACGCTGAAGATCGAACCCGTACCATAAGCTGTCGGGATGGCGCGATAATCACGTCTGCGCGGGCGATCTTTAGTTCTCATGACGGTAACAGACTTCGAGCCGGTTACCGGCGGGGTCCTCAAAGAAGACAGCGTAATACGTTGGCGACTCGTCATAGTCTGGGCCCTCGATGTTTTGTGCTCCGATTTCGCGAAGCAAACGGGCGATATCGTCAACCTCCGCCACGCCGGAGGCCCAGAAAGCAATCCGGTTTTCGTTTGGAACGTGTGCGCTCGATTCGGTCACGCCAAAGAATTCGGTAGGGCCGTCCCCTTCGGCGTAGGTACTGAAGCCAGCCGGATATCGTGAGATCGTTTTTGAATCCCAAGGCCGGAAGAAGTTTCCGATAGAAGTCGGTTACCTTCGCCAAATCAGGTACCCGAAGATCGATATGGTCGAAAAGACGATGCATGAGCGAAACTTCGTCAGAGGGGAGCGATCCCGCAAATCAAGGTTCAAGGCGAATCGCAGCGTTCAGAAATTCCGCGGTCCGTTTTTCCGCCCAGGTTCCTTCGCCGTTCAGGGAACTTAGAAAGCCCAGATGGCCGCCCGCTTCCGGAGCCTCCAGGTAGAGCTGCGTGCTTTGCTCCGCCTCGGTGAAGGGAAAGGATTCCAAGGTCAGAAACGGATCGTCCTGGGCGCTCAGAATCAAAGTCGGCACAGTGATGGCGGGCAGGAACTGTTTCGCGCTGCATTTCTCCCAATAGTCCATCGCGTCCAGGAAGCCATGGATCGGCGCCGTGAACCTGCCGTCGAAGTCTTCGAACCCGTGAAGGCCGTTGATTTGCCGCGAATCGATCTGTTCGGGAAAGTCTTTGGCTTTGGCTCTTACCTTGCGAACGAGGCTCGCGATCAGCCTCCTAAGGTAGATGCGGTTGCTCTTGCGCTTATCGAGCGCTTGCGCAGTTGCGGCGAGGTTCACGGGTGGCGAAATCGCCACAGCCGCGGCGACCGCGGGGTGAGGTGGCGATTCGCCCAGATACTTAAGCACGAGATTTCCCCCCAGGCTGAATCCCACAAGGCCCAGGATCGAAAACCGCTTCGCAGCGTGCTCAACAACTTTTCCGAGGTCTGCTGTGTCCCCACTGTGATAAAGTCGCGGCAAGCGGTTCATTTCTTCGCTGCAGCCACGATAGTTCCAGGCAAGGACGCTCCATCCGGTTTTGTGCAGAGCTGCCGCCATTCCTCGCACAGTGCCGTCCCGGGACGATCCCTCGAGTCCATGCGAGAGGATAGCCAGCCGATCGTTCCGCGACGTGAGCCAGTCAAAGTCCAGGAAATCGCCGTCAGCCAGTTCCAGGCGCTCGCGATGATAAGCGATGCGGGTCCTGTATCCCAAGAGACTCGACAAGACTGTCTGCAAGTGTGCGTTGCGAAGCGGCCACGACGGCTCGAACTGCGAAGAGATGACCGGCATGCCGAAAGGCGGATCTAGAGAAGCCGCTGTGTTGTGACCGTGTCCCCATGGTCGTGCGAAGGTGGCTGCGTGTCCTCACGGTCGAAGCCGGCGATGGGGACCCGCCCGCAACGCTGGCGCGTAGCGCGTGCGGGCGTGGTCTCGCCGCTGCAGGGAAATCGGCTGGCGATGAGGACCGGCATCCGAAACGATTTCACTTCACCTCGACGGATGTTCCTTTTCCAATCAACTGGCTGAGCGTGAAGGCGTCCCAATTTGCCATGCGGATGCAGCCATGACTTTCGTTCCTTCCGATGCGATCCGGCGTGGGAGTACCGTGCATGCCCACGCTCGGACGGTTGATTGCCATCCACACAACGCCGACGGGATTGTTGGGTCCCGGTGGAAGGTTGTAGGCGCTCTCGCTGCGCACGCCGAGTTCGAGAACCGATTTGTCCCATCGGAAATGTGGCATCAGAACGTTGGAGGTGATCTTCCAGGTGCCTTGCGTTACGGGAACCTGGCGGGAGCCGGGAGTGCACGGGAAGCAGCCCACGAGCCGATCGTTCTCATAGAGTTCGATGAGCCGTTCGTCTCGCAACAACTCCAGGCGGCGAGGCGGGTTTGGTAAAGGCGCCGCTGCCGCCGCCGGGAGGCCGCCATCGGTCGAGAGGGAGACGGATGCGGAGCCGTTAACCCGCTCCCTTGCCGCTTTCTTCGCCTTTTCTTCGTCGCGAAGCTGCTTCTCCAGCGCGATAACGTCGAGAACCCGGAATTCGGAGACATCCGGCACCCGCAAGATGGCGCCGGCGTCGACCTCGCCATCGGGCAGATGCGGATTGAGTTCGCGAAGGAAATCGAGATCACAGTGGAACTTCTCCGCCACCAGTTCCCACAGATCCGCATAGAGCATTGCCTTGAGTTTTTCCTGCTCTACGGGCTCCGAAGCCTGCGGACCAATCCATTGCAAATCTTCCTCGGTCACGGTGTATTCACGATAGGGAACCGGGACGTTGGAAACGTCAAGCAGGGTTCCCGGAGGCAGATCGTTCGCCCGGCAATAGCGATCCGCTGCCTTTTGAGTAAACTCTCCTCCGAGTCCATCGATCTTGCCCGGGCGGAAATTCGCGCGATCAAGAATAATCTGGACACGCACCATGTCCATCCGGTCCGGTGCGTCCGGGGCCTCGCTTCGCAGGTAGGCAATCCGAGCCTCCATCGGCGAACCGGCGTCTGAGGGACCCGAGGCCATCATCAGAAGGAGCACCGAAATGAGCTGAATTGGTAACCAAATGTTTGAGCACATTGCGAGGGCGTTAGACTCGCTGCGAAGAGTACAACTGCAAGAGGAAATCGCCCGGTTTCATTGGGGCATCCGTTGACGCCGAGGCGCCTTAACGCAGCCGTTGTCGGGGGCCATTTGGAAGCTCGTCTGCGGGCGAGCTTCCATGGCCCGAGCGGCACCAGCGTCGCAAGAATTCATAGGGCTATTTACGTGACTCAAGTGCTACAAGATCTAGTGTTTAATCAAATCGGCATACGGAACTGGCTCGATCTGAACGGCTTGTTGTGCCAGACGAAAGAAGAGTTTTCCGCGCGAGGCCGATTTCCTGCGGTTGAAGCGAAAGGTGAACTCGTTGAGGTAGTCTTCAAGATGCTCTTGAGCGACGGCGCCTTGGTGGGTTCCAAGCATCCAGCGTTTGAGCAGGGAGACCACACGGTGAACTCTCGGCAGCAAATGGAGGCCCTCTTTCTGGGGGCCCTGAACGTGACGCTCGTGCTTGTAAGCTTGCATCTGTCGATAGGCATTGAGTCCGTCGGTTACGATGGTGCTGCCTTCCTCGACACTCTGGACGATAAAGCGGTGCAAAGTCTGGCGCTTTGTATCTGGAATGCGAGCCAGGCGTATGCGCCCAATGCCCTTGCCGTCCTGCTGAGCGGCGATCGCGATCAGGCTTTTGGTGTATGTAAGCCGCCCGGTTGCTCCACCGGATTCTTCTGCACCCCAATAAGTTTCATCGACTTCGACAACCCCGGTGAGACGGTCTCGTCCAGGGCGTACCATCGCACGGCGCAACTTATGCAGAAGGCTCCACGCCGTTTTGTAACTTCCCAATCCCAAGTCCCGCTGCACACCAAGAGCGCTAATGCCATTCTTCTGGCTGGCGACATGCCACATCGCACGAAACCATGTCGTCAACGGCAGTTTGCTGTCCTGAAAAACCGTTCCTGCCATCACAGACAACTGATGCGAGCATCCCTTGCAACTCTGCCGTCCATTGCTCATCGGCCAAAACTCCCGATGGCCACAACGCGGACAGTCGATTCCCCTCGGCCAACGCAACGCCCAGAGATAGGCCCGGCATCCCGACTCGGTCGAAAATCGCCGCTCCAATTCCAAGAGACTGCGGGGATAGTCTTCAGCCATCACCAGATCACAACATCTAGCGGCACTTGAGTCACGTAAATAGCCCTAAGAATTCAAGACCTTTGATGATCTGGCGTTTCACCTTTGGTTCGCTGGGGTTTATGGTAGTCCGCCTTGAAGCGGTCCCGCGCTTGAGATATGAGGAAGGTGATCAGGCACCCGTAGCTCAGTGGATAGAGCACCGGTCTTCTAAACCGATGGTCGCAGGTTCGATCCCTGCCGGGTGCGCAGGTGTAACTATGCCTAATGCAGAGTAAGCTTATTACTAGAACTCTGCCGAACCGTAAATGTGGCGGAGATTTGCGGGGAAATGCGCCAGATAGCGCCATTTTGAAGTAGAAAACGCTTACAAAACGCTTACACAGCTGAGCTTCCTTTCGAAAGGCTGATGACCCTCGTCGGACCCCATCAGCGCGACCGTTTGTTTCTCACCTTTATCAGGCACGAAGGTAATATCGGCGAACGCGCGAAACTGCCGGAAAGTCCGGCAAGCAAATCGAGCGGTGCGTCATTTCAACGTTTCCATGTTGCCGAGAGCATGGGCTTAAGGGCGAATTTCGCCGATTCGAACACCCTGCTCCAATTTGAAGATAAGTAGAAGAATATAGCAATTTGAATGCAGAGAAATTCGTATGCAAATATAAATTAGAGCAGTTACTACAATACCACGATTGCTCCATCCAAAGACAACCACCCCCAAAAAACCTACGCTACGCAATGAAACTTGTTATCCCGACACTTATCGCAGCCGCAGCATTCACCAAGCCTACACGCCAGCGATCGCAACGAGTATTATAATTCTTTGCTCGCTAAAGCTGGGGCAACACCCGCTGCTAACGCGGTCGAGAAGACCAGTCGCGATGAATATTACAATTCGCTTTTCGCAAAGACGCAGACCAACGGTCCCGGCAAGAGCAAGTCTGCCATCAAGAGCCCCGCCAAACTCGCTGAGCCCTCCGTTGACGCGATCTACACTGCATACCCCAACCAAGGGCCGGGATTCTACCGCTACGTTGAGCGCGACAGCAGACGCCGCAATTACTACCTTGGTCGCCCCCGTGCGAGTGCGAATAGTTTGGCGGCGAACTGAAGGAAAAAAGAAACTCAATTCCTCCGTTCAGGAGTCGCAGGAGGCACCATAGCCGCCTGATCCAAAGTCCCGATAAAGCAAAAAGCCCGGCCCGCAAAGCCGGGCTTTTTCTTATTGACCAAGCGGTGGCACCGAGAACCGATTTCCAATTGCGGATTACAGTGGGCTTTGAGCGCACTTCACGAATGGGAACACCTGCCCCGGATCGGCGAGTGATCACGGCCACCCTGCCAGCGCTCGCGATCCAACAAGTCCGTCGATTTTCGTCAATGTTTGTGGATGTCAACACAGGATTGTTTTGACCCAACATTGTTTTGACCCAACGGCTCTGGTAATAGAGGGCCAATATGTTGGCACTCCCATTAAAAGTCCCCACACGCGTTGAAAAGGGGAGCATAGTGACCTTGCCGGTCAAACATCGTGGAGACCGCCACTCCACGCCGTCGATCCTCGCAAATGCCCATTGGCTTCAAGAGTGGGCCAACAAAAATTGTGGCCCAGCTTGGTGTCGACTTTTGACTGATGCACTGGATCGCTCCATCGGAAAAAGACAGGTCGCTGGCGCGCTGGAAAAACGCCTCTGGGATGCCGCCGACCAGTTCCGCGCCAACTCCGGCCTCAAGTCCCAGGAATACTCCGCGCCCGTCCTCGGCCTCATCTTCCTGCGCTTCGCCGAAGTCCGCTTCGCCGCCCAGCGCGCCAAGCTGGAGAAGGCCGGCGCGTCCGTCCCGGCGCGGCTCGCGCGTGGATGAACCCGCCGCCTATCACGCCGAGGGCATCCTCTACCTGCCCGCCGAGGCGCGGTTCGATTACCTGCTCAACCGCCCCGAAGCCGAGAACATCGGCGCGAAGGTCAATGCCGCCATGCGCGACATCGAGAAGCACAACCCGCAGCTCGCCGGCGTCCTGCCCAAGACCTACAACCTCTTCACCAGCACCCTCCTCAAGGAACTGCTCAAGAAAGTCTCCGAGATTCCCGCCTCGATGGACTACGACGCCTTCGGGCGCATCTACGAATACTTCCTCGGCGAGTTCGCCATGAGCGAAGGCCAGGGCGGCGGCGAATTCTACACCCCCAGCAGCATCGTCCGCCTCCTCACCGAAGTCATCGAGCCCTATCACGGGCGCATCCTCGACCCCGCGTGCGGTTCGGGCGGCATGTTCGTCCAGTCCGCCCGGTTCGTGGCGGAGCACAAGAAGAACCCCGCCGCGGAACTCTCCATCCACGGCGTCGAGAAAACCGACGAAACCGGCCGCCTCTGCCGCCTGAACCTCGCCGTCCACGGCCTCGAAGGCGACATCCGCCACGGCGGCAACGTCAACAGCTACTACGACGACCCGCACGACGCCACCGGCCGCTTCGACTTCGTCCTCGCCAATCCGCCGTTCAACGTCAACGCCGTGGACAAGGAGCGGTTGAAAGACTCGGTCGGACCGGGCCGCCGCTTCCCCTTCGGCCTGCCGCGCACCGACAACGCCAATTACCTCTGGATTCAGCTCTTCTACTCCGCGCTGAATGAAAAGGGCCGCGCCGGATTCGTCATGGCCAACTCCGCCTCCGACGCCCGCTCCTCCGAACAGGAACTCCGCCGCCAGCTCATCGAAAGCCGCGCCGTGGACGTGATGGTCGCCGTCGGCCCGAACATGTTCTACACCGTCACGCTCCCCTGCACCCTCTGGTTCTTCGACAAGGGCAAAGCGCAAGACGCATCGCGCCGCGCGCCGACACCGTTCTCTTCATTGATGCCCGCCACATCTACCGGCAGGTGGACCGCGCGCACCGCGAATGGACGCCCGCGCAGATTGGCTTCCTCGCCAACCTCGTCCGCCTCTATCGCGGCGAAGCCCTCGACTTCACCCTCGGCGGCGACGAAGCCCAGCGCGAAGATCGAAGAAGATCTTCGGCAAGCCGAAAGCCGACAATGTACGCCGACGTGCCCGGCCTCTGCCGCGCCGCCACGCTCAAAGAAATCGAAGCGCAAGGCTGGTCGCTCAACCCCGGCCGCTACGTGGGCGTGGCCGCCGGCGAAGCCGTGAGCGACGAGGACTTCAAGGAACAACTCGAAACGCTGAACGAGGAACTCGAAACCCTCAACGCCCAGGCGCGCGACCTCGAACAAACCATCGCCAGCAACGTGGCGGAGATTCTGGAGGCGTGACGATGGCGAGCGAGCTTGGCAAACGTCGACGCTCGACGAAGCTGTGAGCTTCGTTCGAGCACGAGGCAAGCGACGGCATCGCTCACGCAATGACGCCGAGTCATCTATGGCGGTCCGTATCCTGTATCTTCAGAACGCGCTGACGTCATGGCCGCCGACCTTCGACATCACGGCATATTCGCAGACCTACAGCGAGCTCGCGCTTGTCAGCAGGGCGAGCTGTGGCAGCCGGCAGTTCTGCATCACGTATCGCAGGCGAATATCACTGCGCACGAACGCCATCCTGACTTCGAGCGTGACTTCGCCGGACAGCATTGATGCGGCTTCATCCGACTACCTCGCATAAGCCGATCTGCGACTTCGTCAAATACTCGTGGCACTCGATGCGGCGAACGGTTAGTCGCTGCATCAGTCTGGAGCGACGCAAGCAACCTGACGCTTGCGACGAGATTCTGCATTCCGCTTCCCCCGCTGCCGGTGCAACGGCGGATCGCGGGCATCCTGTCGGCCTACGACGAGCTGATGGAGAACAGTCAGCGGCGCATCCGGATCTTGGAGGCGATGGCCCGCGCCCTCTACCGCGAGTGGTTCGTCCACTTCCGCTTCCCCGGCCACGAAAAGCTCCCGCGCGTCGCCTCCCCCCTCGGCGACATCCCCCAAGGCTGGGAGGTGAAGCGCGTGCCCGAATGCGTCGACATCAACCCGCGTGTCGTCGTCCCGCGCGACGGCGAGAAGCCGTTCGTGCCGATGGGCTGCCTCTCCAACGACTCGATGCTCATCACCGACATCGAATCCCGCGCCGGCAACAGCGGCGCGAAATTCCAGAACGGCGACACGCTCTTTGCTCGCATCACGCCGTGCTTGGAGAACGGCAAGACCGGCTTCGTCCAATTCCTGCCCGATGCGCGAAGCCGTCGCATGCGCTCAACCGAGTTCATCGTCCTGCGCTCCGCGCACGCTCACGCCCGAGTTCGTCTATTGCCTGCCCGCAGCGATGAGTTTCGCGGCGTCGCCATCAAGAGCATGTCCGGCGCGACCGGACGCCAGCGCGTGCAGGAGCAGTGCTTCGACGATTTCCAGATTGCTCCAGCCACCGCGAGCCTTGCTCGACCGCTTCTCCGCCATCGTCGCGCCGAGCTTCCGCCTGCATCTACAGCGCTCCATCTGCCAAATCCAAAACCTCCGCCGGACGCGCGACCTGCTGCTGCCGCGTCTGCTGTCGGGGCAGGTGGAACTCAAAACGGAGGCCGCATGAGTTCGCTCTCAATGGCAGACCGGCAAATCCTCGAGCAGCACTTCGGCATGGAGGGTGGCTACGTTCTCAATTTCTCAGACCGCACATTCGGGGAGTTTGTCTCTCGAGGCTGTTGGCCGGGAGATTCACGACGCGAAATACACAACCGGCGGAACTTCTAAAGCCAACAAGCTCCGCACATTCTGGAAGATCGAGTCCGATCATATGGTGGGAAAGCTCATCCTCGCCTTGGTAGATTACGATGCAACGCTGAACCCCACGCAGGATGCCGACGCGAAAGCTCGCGCTGAGAAATGCCGCCACATTGCCACTCGGCTTCTCGCCGGTGGTCCGAGCCTCAGCCCGCTCAAGGAACACGCGAAGGTTCTGAACGCGAATCATCTCGCAGAGCAGATTCGGCGCTTGGAGGCGGCCGTCGAGACTGACCCGAGCCTCGCCATCGGAACTGCCAAGGAACTCATCGAAACTTGCTGTAAGACGATCCTCGCCGAGCGCGGAAAGCCCGTGACTGGGACGCCCGATGTCTCAACGCTCACAAAGGAAACCCTGAAGGAATTGAAGCTTGTTCCCGAGGGCATCCCAGACGCCGCGCGCGGAGCGGACGTTATCAAGCGCCTGCTGAGCAACCTTGGAACAATCGGCAACGGCCTCGCAGTTGCGCGGCCTTTATGGGACGGGCCACGGCAAAGTATGGCGTGTTCCGCGGGCCTGAGTGCGCGGCACGCAAACTGGCAGTCGGCGCAGCTTCGACGTTGGCCGTGTTCCTTTTCGAGACACACAAGGAGACGAAGTGAACGCCAAGACCAAAATCCAAAACCTCCGCCAGACGCGCGACCTGCTGCTGCCGCGTCTGCTTTCGGGCCAAGTGGAACTCAGGGAATCACGACTATGCCATTCCTCAAGAAATTAACAGTCAGGAACTTTAAGTGCTTCCGCAAGGAAACGTCGATTGACTTGGACCAAGCCACGTTCTTGGTTGGCCCGAATAATGCCGGCAAAACCGCCCTTTTGACTGCCATTCGTTGTTTCTTCGACACCACTGTTTTTAGCGGCAGCGACTTGAACAAGACCGAGTTTGCGGCCAAGCAGGAGGGGTTCAACCGTGCCGACATCACAATCGAGTTCGACCTAAATATCGCCACTGGCAAGACCCGAAAGGAAAGGCTCACGGCAAAATACGGCGCGCAGTTGGTGGTTCGCAAATCGTTCACCTATCGCGAAGCGACCGGAACGGTGGTGGTCGAATACCAGGTCGGCGAGAACATCTACACCTATTTTGATGCAATGGAAAAGGAAGCTCAGGAAGTTCTGGGCGCTGTTTCAGTCTCCTACATCCACCCGCAAGAAGGTGATGAACTGCTCCGGAAAGCTCAAGCGAAGTTCAAGCAGCGGTTGTTCAACAACTGGGGGCGTCACGCCTCCGTTTCCGAACAATTGCAGGAACTTCAGCAGAAATGGAATGAATTGCGGAAAACCGCCAATTCCTATTTGTCCCACACCCTGACTGAGCGCCTCAAAACAATCTGGCCGCACTCAACCACCAAGGTTGATTTGCCGGAACGAATCGAGGACATCGTGGCCGTGTCGGACATTTCTTTTCGCAGTTCATCCGCTTTGCCGGAAATCACGCTCACCGCACAGGGCACAGGTGCTCAGTCGATGGTCCTCTACCAAACGCACTACATTCTCGACAGCGATCTTTCTCTGCACAGGGGGTTCTACGTCCCTATCTGGCTTTTGGAAGAACCGGAATCATTCTTGCACACTGACATCGCAGTTAAACTTGGCAACCTGTTGGCGTCGGACGAATGGCTCGAAAGTATTCAGATGGTCGTTTCCACTCACTCGCCAGTAATTTTGGCCAGCAGCCGCAAGAACGCCGAACGTGCACGATGGATTACGATGGATGCTCATGCTGTGTCGGAACAAAAGCGAGTTGATGCCATCACGGATGGTGATATCGACAAGATCGGGAAAATGATGGGTGACCCGAATTTTGACGCTTACTTCACTGCGTCACAGCGTGGTCCGCTCATGTTCATCGAAGACACTAGGCCACTGACCAAGACGAAGCTTGAAGAAGCCGGTATTTCAGTGACCAAGGCTTTGGAGGGAGCTTCGGCTGTGAAGAAATACGTCGAGGTGTTTCGAGCCGTTTCAGGAATTGTTCCGAAGAAAGCGTTCTTTCTGTTGGACAACGACAAAGGCGTGAAGGAGTTCGGGACTTACGTGACACCAAACACACTTAAGGCAAAGCAAGGTCAATTCTCCCTCTACGCGCTTGGAAACGAGGTGTTCCTTGTGTTGCTTCCAGAGGGCTTTGCAGTTGAAGACCTCTTCGATGAGTTTGAGGACGAGGTTGAAGACTGTGCGAAGGCAATTTATCAGGATGACTTTCGCCTGAGGGAGATTGCTCCGATGAATCTGACTCGAGCCGCCTCGGCAGCCAGGGCTCGGGGAAACTTGGCAAATCTTGACGAAGCCAAGACTCCCATCCGCAATCAACAAGACGTTAAGGATAGATTTTGGGCGAAACTAGCCACAAATAACTACAAACTGGCTCAGGCCCATGCAGAATCCATAAAGAAGCTCATTCACAATGCTTGATGAGCGCCCACGCCTACACCGAAGACCAGCTTGTCGAGCAGCCCGCCATCGGGTTGTTCGCGGAGCTTGGCTGGACCACGGTGTCGGCGTTGGAGGAAACCTTCGGCGCGACCGGCACGTTGCTGCGCGAGACGAAGGGCGAGGTGGTGTTGGTGTCCCGCTGCGCGCGGCGTTGGAGCGGTTGAATCCCGCGCTGCCGCCCGAGGCCATCACCGCCGCCGTGGATGAATTGACCCGCGACCGTTCGGCCATGAGCCTGGAAGCGGCGAACCGCGAGGTGTATCTGTTGCTCAAGGAAGGCATCAAGGTGTCCGTGCCGGAAGCCCCACCCTCCACCCCAACCCTCTCCCAAAGGGAGAGGGAGTGGCGGTCAGCGGACGGAGCGGGTACGAGTGATTGATTGGGAACAGCCGGCGAACAATGATTTCCTGCTGGTCAGCCAGTTCAGCGTCACGGGCGCGCTCTACACCTGCCGGCCGGATTTGGTCGGCTTCGTCAACGGCCTGCCGCTGGTGGTCATCGAGTTGAAGAAGCCCGGCGTGCCCCGCGCG
>CAWASQ010000087.1:0-104322 GCA_963784465.1 uncultured Verrucomicrobiae bacterium | reverse complement strand
TGCGCGTTCTACTGGTGGTTGCCGCCGGGGTTTTCAACTACTACGGCCGGCCTCTCAGCTACGATCTGCTGAGGCTGGTGCACGGCGTTGCGCCGTCGAATCGTCCATTCGCGATCGGCTCAGTCTGCCGGTTGTTGCAGCACTCATCGTCGTGCCTGGCGGCTACTACGCACTGACTCGCCAATCTGGCTCGCAAACGGAGTGCTCCGTGTTCCTCGTCGCAATGCTGTTGGCGTGGTCCGCTTTTGGTTGCTGGCAGCTACTACTGGCGATCGGATGTTGGCGATGAAGTGCCGACCCCGCTAAACCTAAGTTCATACTCCGCGCAATCTTTCGGTGAATCCGCACATTGAGCTCGTGCGATCCACCTGGAAGGGGGGCCGGTCTTGGGAAACCATCACTGGAGAGAGATTATCCCCGCGAATACCAAGATGAATTCAAACCGCGCGCCTAGCGGAGGCCGTCCGCAGGACGAGCGCACCCCAGCTGGCCGCGGCCGGCGCCCAGCCAAAAAACGTGATCGTCATCGTGCTCGAGTCGGTCGGCACGCAGTATCTGAGCCTTTACGGGAGCGGCTACAACACGACCCCCACGCTGGTCGAGGAGGCCGCACACGCGGTGGTGTTCGACAATTTCTACGCGCACGTCCCGTATACCTTCTGCTCGTTCATGGCGCTGAACTTTCTCGATCTACCCGGGCATGCCGTGGAGTTACGCGCCTGGAGACGCCTTTGGCCGCGACGGCGCGCGCCCGCTGCCACGGACGCTTGCCTCCGTTGCTAAAGCAGCGCGGGGCTCGCACGGCCTACCTGCACAATGGGGATCTGGAGTGGGCCGGCATGAACTACGTCCTTCAAAATCAGGGCTACGACACGATCGAGGATTACCGGACGATGGAAGGCCCCGCCCTGACTTCCTGGGGAGCCGAGGATCGGGTGCTTGTTCGATCGGCTGATCCGCTTCATCGACGAGAAACCCGGGGCAGCCGTTTTATGCGTTCTGCTGGACTGACCAGACGTCACGATCCCTACGAGCTCGGACCTGCCTCGAAAAAGATTGACTTTTTCGGTCAGCAAACCTGCCGCCGCGCCACGCGGACGAACTGGGAGAGCTACCTGAACGTGCTGCATCAGGTGGACCAGCACCTCGGGGAGCTCTTCCGCGCTCTGCGGGACCGTGGATTGGCAGACGAGACTCTGGTCGTGATCACTGGTGATCACGGCGAGGCGTTCGGCAATCCTCACGACCAGCGCGGGCACGGCTTCACGGCATATCAAGAGGACGTGAATGTGCCGCTGATTCTCTGGAATCCCGCGGCTTTTCTCGGCGGTCAGCGACTCGAAACCATCGGAGCGCACGTGGATCTGAGCGCTACCGTCGCCGAATTGCTGGGCATTCCGTCCCCGGGCGAGTGGCAGGGCCACAGCCTGTTCGATCCCGCGCGACCACAACGCGCCTACTATCTTGCCAGCATCGGCGAGTACCTCTTTGGCGTTCGTGACGGGAAATGGAAGTATACCTTCGAAGCGACCAGCGGGCGGGAGTTTCTCTCGGATCTGACGCGTTCGACCCGCATGAACTGAAGAACGCGCCGACTCGAGCCGGATATTTGCAGGGAGCTAAGGCATCGCGTCGCCGCATGGGTGGACTTCGAGGACAAGTTCATGCAACCGGACCGTGATTGGGACCTGAAAATGCGTTCCTGTCCGCTGCCTGTAAAGCCATTTCACCGTCTTTTGGACAGGATTAACAGGATAACAAAGATGCCTTCTCTAAAAGAATGAATGGGTGAGTTGAGGTTCGGGAAGTTTTCCAAGTGTGTGAAAGAGAGCGATCTTACGAGCGAGGTCGGTTCGGAAGCCATAGCTTCGCTTGAGAGTCAATTTCAGCTTGTTGTTGAGTCCCTCAACAATGCTATTGGAAAACTCTTTTTTGGCTTCGAAATAGTTCAAGAGCAAAGGGCGATGGGTTTTGAGAGTGCGGGCCACCCTCTTGAGGGGTTCGAGGCGACTTCGGGTGACGCGGGCGCACCAGGCGTCGAGGAACTTTCCGGCCCAAGCGCTCGAAGAGTAGGTCCAAAAATGTTCAAAGCTTTCCACCAAGAGAAAGGCGCGCAGAGTGCGCAGTCCGCTGCCCATTAGATCGCGCATGCGGCGCCGGTCGTTGGCATTCCAGTTGCGGCGGTGTTTGAGCAGCGTCCAGCGTGTCTTCTTGAGCAACGGAGCCAGTCCGGCGCGGGCCAGGGCATGGACCTCCGCGCGGCGGATCTTGTCGATGGCTTCACTGAGGTTCTTGCGGATATGAAAGCGGTCGAGGATATGGAGCGCGGCTGGCAGGGCGTTTGCGATGACGCCCAGATAGGGCTTCCAGAGGTCCGAGCAAATGAAGCGCACCTGCTGGCAGCGCGGGGTTGTGAGGCGATGAAAAATCGTTTTCAGGCTGTGGCCGGTGCGATCCTTGCCGATCCAGAGCAGCCGGCGTGCTCCCTCATCGATCTGATAGACCAGCGTCCAGAACTGGCCTTTGCCCACCGAGACTTCATCAACTCCCAGAGCGGTAATCCCGTTCAAGTCGCGGTGCCGCAATCCCCAGCGCACCACCCATTTGACCGAAGCATACACATCGGCCCAAGAAACGCTAAAACACGAAGCCACCTCCTGCCAGGAAAGCAGGCGCGCCCACTGGGCCAAGAAAAGGCGCAATGCGTCGCAAAGCTGCAATTTGCCGCTGGCCCAAGGCAGGTGTTCGACATGCACTCCGCAGCGCGGACACTCCACGCGCCGCGGCCGGTAAACCAAGAACACGGCAATCGCCCACACCGAAATAAAGCGCCAGCGCCGCGCTTGGTGGCGTGTGTCATAAACTGGCGCAGGCTTTCCACAGCACCGGCACCGCGCTCGCGCGCCCTTACGGGCCTCAATCCCGATCTCAATCACCGCTTGGCTAAACTCCTCCCAGCGCGCCCAGCGATAGCAGAATCCCTTGAGCGGCAGCACCCGTCTCAGTATGCTCGTCAGTGTTATGTTCACGAAACGGGCTGGCTAAAGCAATCCAGGTGGATTGCCCAGCCCGTTTCCATTTTCCCGCCCGCGGCGCGAAGCGCCCTTGCACAAGTTCCCCCCGAACGCCTGCCGCGGCGAGCGGTGCGGGGTTTGGGGGCGCACAGCCACCATCAAACCGGTCCATTCTTACCCACACATTCTTTTGAGGAACCCAAAGACGTTGGCGCGTTGCGTCTGAATTGAGCGGACGACACCCATTGATGGGCTGAAGACGTCCGCTGAGAGTCCTCCTGTTAATCCTGTTAATCCTGTCTGAAGCATTTCAGAAACTAACGGATCTAACACACACGATCCATCCCATCTCTTAGTGCCCTGATTAGCTTCCAGAACTCGGCGTTCGTGTTGCTCTTGCGCAGGAAGCTCACCTTATCGATGTACGCAGCTGCGTCTGTCAGGAAAAAGCTGTGGCCCGGAGCAAACAATGACGCGCGATAGCTCGTTCCCATCTCCAACTGAGCGCCGCGGCCAATTTGCGTCCTGTTGCAAATGTTGGCAGGGTCAGAGCCATTTAGCGCGGGGTTTGCCGTCATTTCCGCGGGTATCCGGGCTAATGTCAATTCTTCGAGGAGGATGCCCGCGAGTTCGGCATCCAGCCCGCCGATTTGGATCTTCCCATTGGCGTCGTCATCGCTGCAACCATGCACCGAGACGGAACGCCTGGCATTTTGGACCAGTTTGAGAGCGATTGGATCGTCGTAATTGGCAGAGGTGACATGCAGGTGACTGTTGGCGGAATTCAGGAGACCTTCGAAAATCCACAGGTCGTGGAATCCCTGGCAGTCCGTGGCCGAAGCGAATGTGGCGGGATGATAACCCGCGACTGCCAGGGCGACTTCGCTTGTCCCTCCCTCAATGCCGCCGCCATGAATCGCGAGAACAATTTTTTGGGCCTCAGGATTGTCGGTAGACTGGGCTTCCGCGAGTTGACTCCATTCTGTGACGCTTCCAGCGCTTTCCGTACGTGGTTCCTTCGACGTTCAGTGGATCAGCGTATAGTGCCGTCATCGAAGGGTATTTGTCTTGCATAACCTCAAACAGAATTCTCTTTGGACAGGATTAACAGGATGAACATGATTAAACTAACAGGCGGGCGGCGTCGGCCCACATCTCATCCTGTAAATCCTGTGCATCCTGTCTAAAAGCTTCTCGGGACGACGGTTCTTCGGAAAGGATCAGCGGGATGAACAGGATGGCTATCGAGGAAAGCGAACTGACGGAGACGATCATCGGCTGTGCGATGCGTGTTCATTCGGCGCTTGGACCCGGTTTCCTCGAGTCGGTTTATCAACGGGCATTCGAGCATGAAATGCGAAAGACCGGCCTGCAGCTCGAATGCCCAAAACCGATCTCGGTGCACTACGACGGCGTCATCGTCGGCGACTTCATGGCCGATCTAATTGCCGAAGGGAAGGTCATGATCGAACTGAAAGCCAACCAGGCACTTGGAGTGGCAAATGAGGCTCAATTCGTGAATTACTTGACCGCTACCGGGATCGAAATCGGACTGCTCATCAACTTTGGAGCACAGCGTCTCGAATTCAAAAGGAAGACACGCTTTACCGCCCGAAGACGTCCCCGCAAGACATCATCCTGTAAATCATGTCCATCCTGTCCGAAAAGTAATCCGTTTGAGACAGGATACGGAATAGAAAAGCCATCCTCAAACCGCGCTTTTTGGACAGGATTAACAGGATGCACAGGATCAAAAAGTAAGAAACTTGCGGCCCGCACAGTTTTAGTTAGGAATGGGAAAAGTTTCCTCCGACGGCATTCCTCCGAGGCAGGACTGAGGCGCCAATCCTGATTGAGGAAGTAAATGAAGGTCATGATCGCATCTCTCGCCGCAAGAAATCGATCCTGCAAAAAATCCTGTCCATCCTGTCCGAGAACCGTTGTATTGAGATAGAATCCAATGATCGACGCGACCGAAGCTGCAGACCGGACGGTGTCCTATCGCCCACTCCAAGTCGCCGACTTCAGGTCCTCATTCTTTGGGAGGTAATTCTAAATCATTCGTGTTCCTGCATTGGTTACCGTGACGGACGCCCCTGGCACTGGTTCCATCGCCGTATCAAGCACCTCGGCAAAGGATTCGCCTTCGTATTCGTTCCCGGAAGGCGATAGCCCTATATGTACCGCGCACCTTGGAGGTGAGCCCACCAAGTTGCCGCTGAGGTCTGAAAACAAATTGAGTTGCGTGTAGGCGAACTTACGATTTCTCAGTCGCGTCCAAACGCCGACTCCGGCACTTGTCACCATACCCTCTCCGAGGTTAACGCTACCTTGATCGTTTGCCTCTATGGTTCCGTCATCATGAACGGCGATCAGCGATTTTAGCACACCGCCGGGATTAGGCGGGAAATTTAGTCCTTAAAGAAGCGAGATCTTAATCGTAGGCACGGCGCAAAAGACTCGAAATGCCCTTAAATCCTTGGTTTGATGGCGGTGATGAAACCAGAGCCACCCAAAAAGAAAGGTCATTTCGAGTGAAGAGAAGCTATCCTAAGATCCTGCGTAATCGCAAGCGCCGAATTCAACGTCGCCTGGACCCCGAGCGCGGTTGGAGCGATCAGGTCGAGCCGATCATGAAGGCCAGCAATATTCACTATGAGATGGCCGAGAAAGCCAGGGCTGTAAACTGCGGGGGCATCGGCGCGATCCATCTGATGGTCAACAAACTGGGGCTGCGGCAAGAGATCGACTCCCGGCTGCATCTGCTTAAGAAGCATCTTCCTTATCATGAGAGCGACCATGTGTTGAATCTGACCTACAACGCGCTGCTGGACGGAGTGCGGCTGGAGGATATTGAACTGCGGCGCAATGATGAGGCCTTCCTCGATGGTCTGGGCGCCCAGCGCATTCCGGACCCGACCACCAGCGGGGACTTCACCCGTCGCTTTGAGGAGGACGATATCCTCGACCTCATGGAAATCACCAACACGGTGCGCCAGCGGGTTTGGAGACAACAACCCAGGGGCTTTTTGGCGGAGGCCTTTGTCGATACCGATGGCACCACTGCGTCGACTTTCGGGCAATGCAAAGGCGGCATGGCTCTTTCCTACAAAGGCATTTGGGGTTACGCCCCGCTTGTCGTCTCTCTGGCCAACACCAACGAAGTGCTCTATCTGGTCAATCGTCCCGGCAATGTCGTGAGCCACGAGGGCTGCGTGCCCTGGATCGATCGGGCTATCAAATTGGTAGCGCCACATGCCGGGCAGATCACCTTGCGCGGGGACACCGACTTTAGCTTGACCGGAGAATTGGACCGGTGGGATGAGCAAGGGGTCAAATTCATTTTCGGAATGGATGCCCATCCCAAGGTGGTGAACTTGGCCGAAGCATTACCCCAAGAGGCGTGGAAGCCCCTTGAGCGGCTCCCGCGCTATGAAATTGCCACGGCTCCGCGACGCAAGCCCGAGCGAGTCAAGGAAAGCATCGGTGGAGTCGAGGAGTGGCGCGGTGGCGGCTATAAGCCGCTCCGTTTCCACTCCCCGCTCATCAAACCGGACGTGCGGATTTCCCGCATCCGGCTTTCGGACCAAGGTGATTTCATGCTTTCGCCCACGGGAAGTTGGGTGTGGTTGCCGCCAGCCGTACCAGCCCCAACGTCCCGTAAAGGTATTCGTCAGGATAACGGCCAGTTCCGGCACCTCGGACTTTATGTTTCCGACACAACCACTGACGCAGCCGATAACAGCAATGAGCGTCCACTGCGCGATAGACTTTGCTCACAGGTCCAAGGCAAAAGTAATTGCCCCAACCCCTAAGCAGCGCATTGAGTTCTTCTACCTTCTCGGCCGCTTCGCAGCACAATGTCCCGCGCTGCGTCTTCTGGCTAATTCGCTGGATAATCCCGGCAATCTTCTTCGTGCTGGGTCTGCGCACCGATATATTCCCGCCCGTTCTTGGTCGAGTAGCATCGCCCAAAGCGGTATCCCAGGAAGTCGAAGGACTCCTCGGGCACTTTACACAGACGGGTCTTCTCAGTGTTGACCCTCAATCCCAGCTGTCCCATCAAGGCGCTCATCGCCGCGTAAGCCTGCTCTCCGCTTTTCCTACAGAGGATGACGAAGTCGTCGGCGTAGTTGACGATGCGCGCCTGTAGCCGCTCTCCGTAACCGAGGCTTTTCCACCCCAGCACGAAGCGCCTCATGTAGAGGTTGCTTAACAGCGGGGAGATCGGCGCCCCTTGCGGAGTGCCCCGTTTGTGGCGCCGGGCCGGATTGCTCCGCCGTTTGCCTCCCCTTCCATCGCTTTCCTCCACCGGCATCTGCAACCACTGCTTGAGAAGCCTCATCAGGCTCCCGTCGCTAATGCGCCGAGCCAGACTTTTGAGCAGTTGAGGGTGCGGGATGGTGTCGAAGTAGCCGCTTAAGTCGGCGTCCACTACCTCTCTCAACCCACGGTTCAACCACCGATGCACTTCCCGCACAGCGTCGTGCGCGTTGCGCTTGGCCCGGTAAGCATATTGTTCGTCTTGCAGATCGGCCTCGAAGATCGGTTCCAATATCAGAACCGCCGCCATCTGAACCACTCGATCCCGGATGACGGGAATTCCCAACGGTCTTTGTTTCCCATCGGGCTTCGGAATATACACCCGGCGAACCGCCGCGGGACGATAACTCTTGTCCCGCAGCTCTTGCGCCAGTTCTCCAAGCCATCGGCTCACTCCATAGGCCTCGATCTTCTCGAAGCTGACTCCATCGACTCCGGCTACCCCGCCGTTGGCAAGGCATCTCCGCCACGCCTCGGCCAGAACATCCGGCCGACAGAGCTTGTCATAGAGCGCGTAAAACCGATAACTCGGATTTCCCTTCGCTTTGGCATGCAACGCTTCTTGCAGCTCCCAGAGCTTAAATGGAGGTGGTAGGCTCTCGCCAATCTCCGCTCTCTTGCCACTTGTCACGTTGCCTTGGAACTGAGGCTCCTTCGCTCCACGCTCGTTACGCGCTTCCTCGCTATTATGAACCTCTCCGACTCCCGTCTCGGCCCGGCCTTCCCCTCGCGGGTCTCCGGTTGAGTTCCTCTTTCCTCGCCGAGGCGGGTCTCCCGTGTTCCTTCGGGTTTCCTCTGCACACATGCCATCACCACTACTCCGGCGGACTCCCGCGGTGCTCTTCTCGCTCTTTACGTCCTGTTTCCCCGGACTCGGGCTCTTCTTCCCGCAGGATGACAGCCTTCCCCCAATCTCAACGGGGTCGGCGTCCGCATTACCCTTTTCGAAGCTTGCTCGGTGTTCACTCATGTTATGGCCTGCGCGCTCCCTGACCCCCTGAGGGGCCTTTTCCTGAAGTGCTTGAGCGATTTCGTTGCCTCCATCACCCCTCCAGGTGGTTCCGGGCGGAGCGAATAGTTCCCGGGTGGGTTTGCTTTGTCTCTCCCACTGGAGACCCGTGGCTTTTCACGGCGCACTGCGCTTCAAGGGCTATGAGAACAAGGTGTTGGTCGGCGAGGATATTGCCGAGATAGAATATCAGCCCCTCAAATGCTCTCGGCCCTATCGACTCATCATCGTGCGCAAGAACATCAGCGTGCAAAAGGGCGAGCAGGTTCTCTTCGATGAGATCCGTTACTTTTTCTATATCACCAACCGCGTCGATTACACCGCGGAGCAAATCGTCAGTCTGGCCAACGGGCGCTGCAATCAGGAGAACGTGATCGAGCAGCTTAAAAACGGAGTCAACGCCATGCGCATGCCGGTGGACGATTTGCTGAGCAACTGGGCCTACATGGTAATGACCTCCTTGGCCTGGAACCTAAAGGCGTGGTTCGGGCTGCTCTTGCCCAATGGTCGACGAGGAGTGGAGTTGATCAAGATGGAGTTCCGGCGCTTTTTACACGCAATCGTTTTGTTGCCCGCCCAGATCGTGCGCACTAGTGGTCCCTTGCTGCAAGGATCAACGTGACGCTGCGGGTTATGACGGAATTCGGCTCGTTCTGTCACTCCCCCAAATGGGGGGAAATTTCTGAGACGTTTGCGCTTGATGGCGGACGGTCTTTTCAGCACGGTGGACGGATACCAATTAGAGCCTGCGGTAGAGGGGGATGCAAAAAATCACTTCTGCAGATCAACGAAAGTTGTCCAATTTCGTAAGGGGGCTTTATGGCCTTGATTCTGTTCAACGGATCTTTGAACGGGTCGCTGAAGGTCTTGGAAGTCTGATAGGGGCGGAGAGTGTGTTCGTGGCAAGGGCCGATCCCAAGAGGAATACGGTATCGCTTTTAGCGGATAACATTGGGCCAGAGCTGCGGAAGCATCTGGCCGACCCTGGTCGCTCTCCGGCACGAGAATCCCGCCATGAGCTATCACATGTCTCATCCCGAAGGGCCAGCTCTAATGATCGAAGATCTGCTTCCGATGTCGCAATGGAAGAAGACCGCGGTCTTCAACGAATTCTATTCGAGGCTGGAGATGCGAGAACGGCTTAGCCTTAGTTTGACCCTTTCCCGTCCTGACATCACAGGAGTCGTCGCACACCGCAAACGGGCGCCATTCACGGAACGGGATCGCTCGATGCTGAATCTCCTTCGTTTTCATGTGTCGGAGGCATGCAGCACAGCGAAGGGATGTCCCGTCCTCGCACTTCCGTCGGTGATGGAGGCGCTTGAATCGCTTGTTGGAGGGAGCATCGTTACGCTGGACGGCAGCGGCAAGGTTCAGTTTTGCTCTGATCTTGCTCAGCGATATTTTGAGAGCTACTTCCCGAATGAAGGGCCGGTTTCGGATGGTCTCCCCGCGTCTGTAAGGGGCTGGATTTTCAGAGAGATTACGCACTTTGAGAGTGATGAGCTCGGGATTCGCCCGCCGCAGCCTCTCCTGGTCCGGCGAGGCGAGAGAACGCTTCATATTCGGGTGGCGAGGATAAAAGAGAGAGCCGGATTTGTCCTGTTGTTGCGTGCCGAAGATCCAGCCTTTGAGTTGGCAAAGCTAAGTATTCTCGGGCTGGGCGCGCGACCAACCGAGGTCCTCTATTGGCTAGCGAAGGGAAAGACAAACAAGGAAATTGGGATGATTCTGAGCATGGCTACCGAGACCGTGAAAGCTCATCTCAAGGATATCTATTCTCGCCTCTCTGTCGAGAACAGGGCGACCGCTGCCGTGATGATCTCCGAACTGCTTGTCGGCGCTTGTTAGTCGAAACGCGGAGCAGTATCGTCCAGTGCCAAGCGCACAAGCGATGTCCGCGTCTGGGGCCCGACAGATGAATGTTATCGCGAGCCGGCGTTGACATGGGCGTCCGGCTTGAGGTCGGGCCCTTGATAGCGGAGGGCGGATGAAGACGAGAAGGATCACGGCTGACGAGCCAACTTTAGGCGAAACGTGACCCTGACCGTCCAGAAGCAGCAAACCGCGGGATACACGGCCGCTGCGGTGCCGGGTGCCGATACTTGATAGCAGAGAAACGAGTGGAAACCTTCTAGGGACATCGACGGGTTCAAATTTCAGAGGGGAACACATTGGAATTTCCGAGCGCGAGTGTGCGATAACATCGGCATGCGTCTTATCCAGCGCCGATCGGCTGGCTAAATAAGCACCTTTAAAGATGGCATCGCTCCAGCCTGCGTGAAAAGCGATGTGCGCAGTGATTCGAAATCGACTTGACCTTCGATGCGGAGAGAAGCAGAAAATTGTTAACAAGCTTGGTTGCATGCACGCGAGGAGCGCTTCTCGGCAGCAAGCATCTTGGAAGTGCTCAGCGCCAATCTGGATTGCGGCGCCCGCGTCGTTCTCGAGGCGGTCGGGCCTGACGAACAGGAGGCGCTGAGTGAGCTTGAGGCATTGCTGCAACGCTTCCGTTAGGAGGAGGGCGGATCATGAGTGCAACGAGCCGGATCAAGTAAGCCTCTGTTCGCGTGCGAACCCGAGATCTGCGCCAGGCCCATTCGTATACGAAAAACAATCGGTTTTTGTGCCATTAGGCCTGCCCATCCCAAATTAGATGACATGCTTTGCAAACCATCCTTAACGTGTGAAGAATCAAGTGGGCGATTATGGCAAATCTTGCGACGCTGCTGTGGATTGAATGCGGCGCGTGTAGTGGCGAATCGATGGCTATATTAGGCCTGGGTGGCTCATTCGCCACAAGAGATTGCGATCTGGCGCAATTCTTAGAGAATGAACATGTTCGCCTGCTTTGGCATCCGTCGTTGTCTTTGGAATCTCCGCGACAGCTTTTGGACATTGTCGACTCTATTGTCGCCCGGAAGGAGAACCTAACGCTGCTTTGTGTTGAAGGGAGCATCATTCACGGCCCTCGTGGAACGGGGATGTTTGACTCCATCCACGGTAAACCGAAGAAAGACCTGATCGCCACGCTTTGTGATGCGGCCGAGTACGTTCTCGCGATGGGCACTTGCGCGGCCTTTGGAGGGATCCCGGCGGCGCCGCCGAATCCGACGGAATCGAGCGGACTTCAATTCAGCGTCGACAAACCTGGCGGTCTCTTGAAACCGGAATGGCGTTCTCGAGCGGGATTCCCGGTGATCAATTTGTCGGGCTGCCCGGTGGATGCGGTAACCATGCTCAGAACAATGAGTTTTATCGTAAATGGCGCGCCGCCTGCACTGGATAAGACTGAATCGGCCCTCCACGGTCCGGCCATGCTTGTCGGACGAGTCGTGTAGAAAGTGCGGCACCGCGGTGAAAGTGGGATACAGTTGCTACAATTGCATTGGCGCGACGTTTCCCGTCAACAAGCGATTGTTCCGCCACGCCGATCGTTGCCAGCGATCTCTTCAGGGAAAGGAGGCGCTGTTTACAATCGCAACAGCTTGAGAGACATAAAGGAAGGTATCACTTGAGCAGGCGACTCATTCATTTGGATATGAATCGTGTGGAGGGCGACCTGCAGATCAAACTCGAGGTCGAGGGAAACACGGTTACCGACGCTTGGTGTATCGGCTCAATGTATCGAGGATATGAGCAAGTGCTTATTGGGAGGGAACCGACTGATGCGCTCGTGTTCGGACCGCGAATCTGTGGGATATGCAGCACGTCTCACTTATATGCAGCAGCTCTGGCTCTTGAAGATGCCAGTCAACTTCCAGTGACGGCCAATGCGACGCGCATTCGCAACTTGTGCCTAATGGCTGAATCCGTCATGAACGACGCCAGGCACACATTCCTGATGTTTGCGCCAGACTTTTGCAATCCCGCGTATAAGAGGCATCCTCTTTTTGAAGCGGTTCTTGCCGCCTTTGAACCGCCCTTCAGGGGAAGACTGGCCCGCGAATGCGTACAAAATACAAAGCACATCCTGGGGATAATCGTTCAATTTGGGGGACAATGGCCGCATTCCACCTACATGATGCCGGGCGGAGTTACATGCCCGCTGGCACTTGATAAGCTCGCCCAATGTCTGGTCACTATTGATGCCTATGTCGAATGGTACGAGAAAGAAGTTCTCGGATGCTCCGCAGACCGGTGGCTATCGCTGAAGAGTGTCGATGACTTCAATAGTTGGCTGGATGAAAACGAGTCTCATCAGAATGGCGGTGTCGGGCTAATCACGCGGTTCGGGCGCTCGGTCGGACTGCAGAACATTGGCAAGGGAGCGTCCAACCTTTTGAGTGCTGGCTGCTATTATGACCCGGAAAAGTGGCAGCCTCCCTACGACAACCAGAATACGCTGATCGCGGGAGGCTTCTATGACGCTGAGACCCATGGAATATCCCGCTTCTCTCATCTCGAGATTACTGAGCATGTGCGACATTCATGGTTCAAGGATTACGGTGGCGGGCGACACCCTTGGGATGAGGAAACGACACCAGAGTATCTACCCGACAGCGACAAATATTCCTTCGCCAAGGCTCCACGCTACTGCGGAAAGGTTGTCCAACTGGGCCCGCTAGCCGAGCTAGTAATCGCGGGGGACCCGCTTATCACGTCATTTTTCAGGGCCGAAGGTTCAAATACCTGGCTTCGGCAGTTCGCACGGCTGCATCGTCCCGTTGGCGTCCTTCGGCGAATGCGAAAGCACGTTGCGGACCTCATCGCACATATCGACGAGCCTACCTTCGTCAAGCCGGAAGCTGAAACAGAGGGAGTCGGATGTGGCTTCGTTAACGCCGCGCGCGGCAGCCTCGGTCATTGGCTGCAGGTGGCCGGCGGCAAGATCAAGAACTACCAGGTGATAACCCCCACTACATGGAACGGCTCGCCGCGAGACTCTTCGGGCAAACGCGGCCATTGGGAGGAAAGCTTTATCGGTCTCGAGATTAAGGACTTGGATAATCCCGTTGAAGTGGGCCATCTGATTCGTTCTCACGACGCATGCCTCGTATGCACGGTACATTTCGCCAGAACCGGAAGACGAATAGCCTATCAGGTCTAATGCAACACATAATTTGCTTTGGGAACTTGTTGCTTGGAGATGACGGGTTTGGCATTCACGTTTTTCGCCGACTGAACGAAGGCTGTGTTCTGCCGAGGCACGTTAGAGTATTTGAAGGAGGCGTCGCCGGCTTGCAAGCGCTCCCGTATTTCGAGAACTGCCGGAAAGCGATCGTCGTCGATGCTCTTAGAGGCGACCGGAAACATTGGCAGTGTTCACCGTCTCAATCCGGAAGATCTCAGTGATCCGGAAATGGAATTTAGCCTTCACAATCTCGGCGTGAATCACCTTCTCGCGGTGTTGCCGATCTATCTCGGTGAGGCTGGCGTGCCAGAGATCGTTGTTATTGGGGCTGAGGTGAGCGTAAGCGCTCGCCCCTCCGATAGGCTGACGCCGATTCTTGCGGCTAGCCTGAACGTGACACTCGAGAAGATAATGGACGAATGCATGAGCTAAGCCTCATCGGATCAGTGCTAAGAATAGTCGAACAGCAAGCGACTGCGGAGCACTTTCAACGCGTGACTAATGTCTGTTTGGGTGTGGGAGAATTGTCAAATGTGGAGATTCAATCGCTTTCGTTTTGCTTTGGGATAGCTAAGAGAGGCTCGATCGCTCACGATGCGGAACTATCGATCCGGACGATTCCGGGCGAGGCATGGTGCGAGGAATGCGAGAAAACTGTTCATATCGCACTTAGAATCGACGCGTGCCCTTCGTGTGGGACATGGGGGTTAACCGTCACCGATGGCGACAAGGTCACTGTTGTGGAACTGGAGGTCGAATAAATGTGCTCCGAATGCGGATGCCATCGAGTTCAGGCCGGTTCGCGCCGGGACGCTTCGAATTCTCATCGTCAGGCGTCCGACGAAGACAGCACGGCAATGCACATGGCGGATTTCCTCTGAGGCGGCTCTCGTTGGAAGAGAGGGGGTCCGCATCTTGAAATTCGCTGCAAATGTCATGGAGGAGAACGCGAGGTATGCGGAGCAGAACCGGCGCTATCTTCGCGAGCGCGGGGTACGAATGTTCAATGTGGTCTCCAGCCCAGGCGCCGGAAAGACAACATTGCTCCTCAGGTCGATTAGCGATTTGAAGGATCGCCTTTCTATCAGTGTGATTGAAGGAGACCAACAGACAACCCGAGATGCCGAACGGATTGCCTTAACCGGCATTCAAGTCGTTCAAATCAACACCGGGAAAGCGTGTCATCTCGATGCGCAGATGGTCGGTCGGGCCTTAAGGGAACTGGATCTGGCAAATGGCGGCATCCTCTTTGTCGAGAATGTTGGAAATCTTGTGTGTCCGGCAGATTTCGACCTTGGCGAAGAGAAAAGAATTGTGATGCTTTCGGTCACGGAGGGCGATGACAAGCCTTTAAAGTATCCGAATATTTTTGCCTCCTCGGACATGATGGTTGTTACGAAAATCGACCTATCACCGTATGTGGATTTCGATGTCAAGGTCTGCGTCGCCAACGCGAGACGCCTGAAGCCATCCTTAGAGACGATCCTGAGTTCAGCCAAAACGGGCGAGGGGTTGAAGCAATGGTATGACTGGCTTTGCGGCCAGGGTTCCTCGAAATGTGGAACAGATAGCCGTTAAACAATGATCGGTAGGGCCGTCATTGCTGCCAGGGAGTAGTCATTTCCGTTCTTCAGGGACGGAAAAGCGGGCTCATTTCTCGCCGGGAGCCGTTCTCTTTCGAGGTCACTAACGTCGAACTGGGCTCCGCGGGAATTTGTAATCAGGGCGCGGAATTTGATGCACTTCCCGAGCGGAGCCGCGGGATGAATCACAATTCCCAACGATGTGCGCTGTTTCACTGAGAATCCCAAGCAAAGTTAAAGACCGTCGGAAAGTGGATATCGAACGTCCGCTGCACCCGGGTGAAGATGCGCGACGTCAAATCGCGGAGGTTTCGACGATAGGCCTCCGGGACGTCGGTGCCAGACTGACCCGCACACGGTCCAACTCACATTAAGTGTCCAAGGGGGGCGAATCATTGTGTGGGTATCTCAAACGACCGATGAAGTGGCGGGTTCCGATTCTCTTTCGGCAATGAAAAGCATCCAAGTGATCGTTACGGGAAGGGCGCGACAACTTCCAGGACCCAGGATATACAGGTCGGCGGGTGTTGCGGGCGTAACTGTCGCTAAAGGCAGCGCGGCGGAAAAACGTGATTATTCAGGCCGATTGCGATTTGTGGGCCTCACGGCCGAAGGCACGAGTCCGGACAAAATCATCGACAGCTTTGCATCCGATTTGTCAAAGAGCATTCCCGCGTTCGAAGCCCGTGTCGAAAAACGAAATCGACTCTGCCTGGGGAGGGCGGATTTTCTTCTCGTGATTTCCAAGGCGAGTTAATGTCTCTTTTCGCATGCAGAGGGAAGTCCAAATTGTCAACAAGCTCGGGTTACACGCGCGACCAGCGGCGGAGTTTGTTAAGTGCGTGATGAAGTTCAAGAGCAAGGTCACGCTCTGCAGGGATGGGGAGTGCTTCTCGGCGGCGAGCATACTGGAAGTGCTTAGCGCTAATCTGGATTGCGGGGCCAGTGTGGTTCTTGAGGCGGTTGGGCCCGACGAACAGGAGGCGCTGGGCGAGCTTGAAGCATTGCTGAAGCGCTTTGGTGACGAGGAAGGTGGCCAATCGCGGTCACCGGAATCCTCACCCGGGTGACTGAGCGATGGAAGGGGTTTCGCTTGCTGACACGGTATTTGGACAAATTGACGCAGACCAGTGCCTGGGCGGACAGGCGAAAGAACAGGGAATTGCCAATGTCCCACACCCGACCAAGCCCGCGCTTGGCTGCTTGCGGTCTTCCGAGAATTGAAACCAGCATGGCATACGCTGGTTTTTCAACAGTCCCCTTGACCGGAACTAGCCGGAGCTCAAATCTCCGGGTGGAAATCGATCCATCGACCGCCCTCGGCATGCGAACTGAGCGCGCACTCGACGAACGCCATGGCCCGCGCGCCGTCCTCAACCATCGGCGTCCACAGCCCGAGACCGACTATACTTTCGGCTGTCCGGTGGCGCCCGTGAGCATCGCGGAGCCGTGCGCCAGAAAACCGATTGCTCTATTGCTTTTTCGATGCGGCCGCCTGCGGCTTCGTTCTGTAAGCGGAGAGCTCACGTTCGAGCTCTTTGTTGCGCTTTTCCAGCGTCGCGATCAACTTCTTTTGCTGCGCTATCTTGGCTTGCGCCTCCTGTAAGGATCGCTGGCGGTCTTTAAACTGGCTGGATGCCTGGGATGCGATTTGCTGGCTCCTGGCCATCATGCCGAGTTCCTTGCCACCCATCGGTTCTTGTTGGGCGCGGGCTGGCAACGCAGCCAAGCATAGCGTAGCCGCCAAGGCGGCAGCCCGGGATTTGCTATTCATACTATTCATACTCTACTATTAACGTCGACGAGTTGGTTCCCGGATGCTTCGCCTCAGCCGCCCTGTAGTCCCCTTTGGATTTGGTCTGCCTGCAGTCTCTGATCATCATTTTCTTGGGTGCCATCGAGAGATAAGAAGTTACGGAGACCGTTCGTCTCCCAAAGAATGCAGGATTTCGACTGATTCTGGCTTGGTCGTCACAATTGCATGTGAAGAGAGCCTCCAAGCGAGGTATGTGCTTCTGAGCTGCCGCGCAGATCAAGCTGGAATGACGAGACATGCACCTTGTTACTGTGGAAAGACCTACCAACCAAGTTTCAAAGCATCGCAGCGCCGCTGTGCCCTCCAACACGGCTTGAGTCGCCTTTCCCTGGATTTTGTGGCAAGGAGTGCGCAGGCTGCTGGCGTATTTATGGCTCTCAGGTGCATTGCAGGGGGAACTTTCGGTAAGCTATTTCTCCTTTGCTGGCTTCTAAGCAGGCTCGCATCTCCAGCAGAAGCCCAACTTCCCGGCGTTAACTTGGGCGCCACCAGTTTTCTCGACGGGCTGCCTCCGCCTGACGGACCGGGCTGGTACGTTGAGGAGTATTTTCAATATTACAACGGCAGTCGCCTGGTCGGCAATGATGGGAGCGCTGTCGAATTGCCGACCTCGCGTGGTACGTTTGAGACTCCCCACGTACAAACGTGGGTGATGTTGACACAATTGATCTATCAATCGGACCAGCAGATTCTGCCGAAAGGCCGCTGGGGCCTGAGTCTTACGCTTCCCGTTGTGGCGACCGATGTGAGTCCTGACGATTTCATCGGATTCGAGGAGAAGTCACTCTCACTGGGTGATATCTTCTTTGGGCCCTTCATTCAATGGGATCCTGCAATCGGCAGGAAAGGACCGGTACTTTGCTCAGCGGATCGAGTTCGACGCGGTCTTTCCAACAGGGACCTACGATTCTCTCAAGCAGGTTAACGCAGCGAGCAATATCTTCAGCTTCAATCCCTACTGGGCGGCAACTCTGTTCCTGCATCCGAAGTGCAACGTGTCGTGGCGCCTTCACTATCTCTGGAACTCAACGAATCCCGACACGGATATCCAGCCCGGGCAGGCCATTCACCTCAACTTCGCTACGTCGGTGGAGATATTGAAAGGCAGGCTGCACTTGGGCCTGAACGGCTACTACCTGCAGCAGATTACGGATTCACGCCTTAACGGTTCCCCCATCGCGGATAGCAAGGAACGTGTCTTTGCCTTGGGTCCGGGCGCCCTCTACGTATTTTCGCGCAAAGATGTGCTTTTCTTTAACACCTATTTTGAGGTGGAAGCGCGAAACCGCACGGAGGGGGTGCGGCTCAACCTTCGCTGGGTCCACAAGTTCTAGCGTGCTGTCCCGGAAATAACATGATACGCGTTGCGCCCAAAACAGCCCGCCACCACGGCGCGACGAGGGCACGATGCTGTTGCGCGTGTATGCGGGGATTCAGAAAACTTGTCTCATTTCTTAGGAGTTTCACAATTGATGACGAGCTAGTATCTACTTGCAAAATATAGCGTAGCAACGGAGGAGGGGGGGATGGCCCGACCTGCTACCCGGATTGTATTAAGTGAAGAGGAACGCAAGCAACTTGAGGCGATGAAGAGTAGGCCAAAAGCGCAGAACCGCTACGCGGAACGGGCGCGCATCATCCTGAGCGCGGCGCAAGGGTGCAGCAACAAGGAGATCGCTCGGGCACTCAATACGCGAGAGGCCCGGATAAGCAAGTGGCGGGTACGTTTTGGAGCGCGAAGGGTTGAGCGGACTGCATGATGATTTTCGGGCCGGGCGTCCCGTGGAAGTCACGGAGAACTTTCGTGAGCTTTTGTTGGCCCGCTTGGATGAGGAGCCGCCCGAGGGGTTCGCCCGCTGGAATGGCCAATTGTTGGCCAAGAGTCTGGGACAGAGCGCGGATCGGGTATGGAGGGAATTGCGGCTTCTGGGCATCAGTCTGCAACGACGGCGCAGTTGGTGTGTATCAACCGATCCGCAGTTTTCGCAGAAAGCGGCCGATGTGATTGGTCTCTCCTTGAGTCCTCCGGATAATGCCATCGTGCTTTCGGTTGACGAAAAGCCTTGTATTCAAGCCCTCGAACGGGCGCAAGGCTGGTTGCGAATGGCCGATGGGCGTTCCCTCACCGGTTTCACCCATGAATATAAGCGCCATGGCACTACGACGCTTTTTGCCGCCTTGAACATCGCCACCGGCCAAATCCATGCCGGCCATTACAAGCGCAAACGCCGGATCGAATTCCTTGATTTCTGGCAGAAGCCAACCAGGCTTGCCAAGACTGCCATCACTCTCGGGTCTCCGAAGCGCAATGCTGGGGTATAGAGACCATCTTCACTATAAGACGGTCGGGTGACCTGGTGGAAGGTCACCACGTCGGGAGCTGGCAGAGCCTCTGCGCTTTCGGCCTCACACAAGCGCCGGTTGGCCGATTCGCCAACAGCCCGGAGGGCACTCCAGTTTTTCGCACAGACTCGGCGCCCGATTCCGAAGTCCTGGGTATTGCAGATCACGGTTTCGGTGCGCAGCGCCCGCCCCTCTTTGAAGTACCGCTTGATCCGGGAGGATTTGTAAACGGAACCCATTGTCGAGGGCCTCATAACCAACTCGAGCTTTTTCAAGTTGCCGTTTAGCCCACTCATGGCCGTTGAGCCAGAGCCAAATCGGATAGGGGGCATAGGCGTTAGTCTTCCAGAACGCCGCGCCCCAGTCCGAGTCCCAGAGGTAGAAATAGAAGTGATTGATATAGGTCATCTGTCGGCCCCATTCCATGTGCGGATGAGCGGCTTTCTCCTGGCCTTTGCTCTTCCAGGATCGCCAGGCGGAGGCTTTCTCTTGAGCGATGCCAATCAAGACGACTCGGTCCTTGCCTTCGCGAGCGGCGACCTCCAGAAACGGGCGCGCCGTTTTCTCCTTGTCCTCTCCTTTCTCGAAGCGCACCACCGGAATGTTGTGCGCCTTGGCATAACAAGAGATGGCTTCTACATAAGCATCGCCAATCTTGCCAAAGGCGGCCGAGGAAGGAATCGGGAATCTTCGCTGCCAACGCAGAAAAGTACAACTTGGCCCACCGTCTGCAGTTTCGGCACATAGGCCTGCAAGAAGATGCGGTCGATGGAACGACACTTGAGTGTTACCCGGTCTCGCAGCAGAGTGAAATAGTCAGCCATGATTGACCTCCTCGTCGTTGACTCAGACCTAAAGGCTACACCCGAATGAGCGGAGAAGGCATCCCCGGATCCTTCCCCGCGGAGAACGCCCCGTGCTGCCGCCCGGAACTCCGCAGCACGCAGACACACCCACCCAGTTCACCTCGGCGGTATGAGGTCGCTCGCTACATACTAGGTGCTGACGCAAGGTATCCGTTGTTCCTTTACCCATCTTACGCTTTGCTGGATGGAGAAAAGGGTCAGAAGTTCAAAAAGTTCGTTGAACGTGCGGAGGGTATATATCAGGTCTTGTGTCGAGGCTCCGATTCTTGCCAGGCGCAGCAGTAGTAGTAGCGCACGCGTCCCTGCGTGCGATTTCCGGCGTCCCGCCGGAAAAACCGTGTTCGGCGAGACGCCGAACATCACACGCGGGGACGCGTGTGCTCCCCAGACACCTCGGGAAGGTTCCTTACTCGTCGAGCTGGCGCAATCTCGCAAGCACGGAAAAATCTTCGAGGGTCGTCGTGTCGCCGGTGAGGGCAATGCCCATCGCGACCTCCTTGAGCAAGCGGCGCATGATCTTTCCACTGCGCGTCTTCGGGAGTGCATCGGCGAAGCGGATTTCATCAGGCCTGGCGATTGCGCCGATGAAACTACTCACATGTTTGCGGAGATGTTCGCCGAGCTCGGGGCTCGCCGCGAAACCAATGCGCAGCGTCACGAATGCGACGACGCCCTGGCCCTTGAGCTCATCGGGACGGCCGACGACGGCAGCCTCGGCGACCGCCTCATGGGCCACCAGCGCGCTTTCGACCTCCGCGGTGCCCAGGCGGTGGCCCGCGACATTGAGCACGTCGTCAATCCGGCCAACGATCCAGAAATAGCCGTCCTTGTCGCGGCGCGCGCCGTCCCCGGTAAAATAGCAGTCCTTGAATTCGCTCCAGTATTGCTTCTTGTAACGCGCGTTGTCGCCGTAAATGGTGCGCAGCATGGCCGGCCAGGGTTTGCGAATGATGAGTTTGCCGCCCTGGTTTGGACCAACCTCTTTTCCGTCGTCGTTAACCACTGCGGCGTCGATGCCAAAGAAAGGAAGAGTGGCTGTTCCAGGCTTGAGCGGTGTAGCGCCCGGCAATGGGGTAATCATTTGCATGCCGGTCTCGGTTTGCCACCAGGTGTCGACGATGGGGCAGCGCCCTCCGCCGATGTGCTTGTGATACCAGATCCACGCTTCGGGGTTGATCGGTTCGCCCACTGTGCCCAGCAAGCGAAGGGAGGAAAGATCGTGTTTCGCCGGCCATTCGTCTCCCCATTTCATGAAAGCGCGAATCGCGGTCGGCGCGGTGTAGAGAATGGTGACACCGTATTCCGCGATGATGCTCCAGAAGCGATCCGGCTGCGGCCAGTTTGGAGCGCCCTCGTACATGAGAGTAGTAGCGCCATTGGCCAGGGGTCCGTAAACGACGTAGCTGTGGCCGGTGATCCAGCCGACATCAGCGGTGCACCAGTAGGTGTCCTCTTCGCGCAGGTCGAAAACATATTTCGAGGTGATCGTAACTCCGAGCAAGTATCCCCCCGTGGTGTGGAGAACGCCCTTGGGCTTTCCAGTGGAGCCGCTGGTGTAGAGGATGAAGAGTGGGTGCTCGCTGTCGAGGGCTTCCGCGGGGCAATCGGCGGTCACGTAGTCGGCTTCGCGATGCCACCAGACGTCGCGGCCCTCCTGAATGTGAATATCGAGATTGGTGCGACGGAAGACGATAACGCGCTTGACGGTCTTGTTGCCTTGCAATGCCTGGTCGACGTTCTGCTTGAGGGTGACGATCTGGCCTCGGCGGTAACCGCCGTCCGCGGTGACCACGATGCTTGCTCCGCTGTCGGCGAGGCGATCCTTGATGCTTTCGCTGCTGAAACCGCCAAAGACCACGCTATGCACGGCCCCGATACGCGCGCAAGCGAGCATGGCAACAGCCGCCTCGGGAATATGCGGAAGGTAGATGAGCACCCGGTCGCCTTTCTTGCATCGGTTGCGCTTGAGGATATTGGCGAAGACGCAAACTTCGCGGTGAAGCTGCTGGTAGGTGAGGACGCGCCGCTCGCCGGGTTCGCCTTCCCAAATGATGGCCGCTTTGTTGCGGTGGGGCCCGTCGAGATGCCGGTCGAGACAGTTTTCGGAGACGTTGAGCTTGGCGCCGATGAACCATTTGGCGAAGGGAGGTCGCCAATCGAGGACCTTGGTCCATTTCTTGCGCCAGAACAACTCGGCAGCCTGCTTGGTCCAGAACTTCTCCGGCGATTTGATAGACTCCTCGTAAAGCCTCTTATATTCGGCGAACGACCGCAGGTGCGCGCGTTTGGCAAATTCCTTGGATGGTTTAAAGACGCGCTTCTCGACAAGGTGGGACTCGATATCGGTGCTCATTTTTGGGGAGGCAAATGCGGATGTAGTCTGTGCTCGGACGCGATTCAATCAGGAAAAACAATCCGCAGGCGTCGGTGTCTAGGCTGCCAGGCGGTCCGGGGCCGGGACTGGAACGAATCGGAAGCGTTCATGGTATTTCCCTTCGTTGTGTCTGCGGCAGCATTTGAGGCAGGCCACGCGGCGTTTCATTGCGTGCACGCGAGCGAGGGTCGTGCCGCATTCCCGGCAGGCGTAGAAGAATCTTCGCTCGAATCGGATGCGCTTGAGCGGCAGGTCGTGGCATCGGGATTCGTTTGGAATGCCCAAATCGTGGCAAGCCTGGCGCCACTCGGGGCCATGCGGGGCGATCGGGCGGCGTCCGACGCGATATTGGGCAAGAAAGTGGGCAAGTTCATGTCGGAGCGTCCGTTGAACTTCGGAAGGCGAGATCTCGACAAGCTTGGAATTGAGAGAGATGGTCTTCGTTCGCCAGCAAGCGAGCCCCGCCGTCGTCCTGAGGCGAGGGTTCCATTGGACGGTGACATTGAGTTTCGGGCAACCGGCCGCGCGCAGGAGATGCCGGCAGAGTTTTTCCAGGAGGATGTCGCGGTTGAGGCGAGCGCTGTGTCGCTGATTTGGGACCGTCGCGAGATCGGGAAGAAGGCGCAGACGGCGAAGAACGGATCTGCCGAAGTTGAGCACAGCGAACTGATTGTTTTTCATCACGCGGCGATGGGTTGCGCCTGGCGTTCGACGACGGCGGTCAGAGCGCGCAGGCAATTTTCAATGTCAGAATCGGTCGTATGGGTTCCGAGAGAAAATCTAACGGTTGACGACGCATGCTTGGGCTCGACGCCCATGGCAAGGAGCACATGCGATGGCTGAATGGAGCCAACCATGCACGCTGAACCGCTCGAGGCGCAGATGCCCTCGAGGTCGAGGCCGATGAGCAATGCCTCACCATCGAGTCCCGGAAAGCTGACGTTGAGGGTATTTGCCAGCGAAAGGTCGGCATGGCCGTTGCGCACCGCCTGAGGGAAAGTCCTGCGAATGCCGTTCCACAGGCGATCACGCAAAACGGCCAGGCGCACCTGGTCAGCGCAACGTTTACCCTCGGCAATCTCGGCCGCCGCCGCCATCCCCGCAATGGAAGCGACGCATTCCGTGCCGGGCCGGCGCGAATTTTCTTGCGATCCTCCGTGGACGACGCGCGAGATGGCTATGCCCGAGCGCAGGTAGAGCGCGCCCGCCCCGAGGGGACCGTAGAACTTGTGAGCGGCCAAAGACAGGGCCGCGACGCCGAGGTCGTTCGGCCGGACCGGCCAGCTTTCCAAAACTTTGAATGGCGTCGGTGTGAAAGCAGATGCGACGCTCGCGGCAGATCGCGGCGAGTTCTTCGATTGGCTGAATCGTTCCGGTTTCATTGTTTGCGTGCATCACGGAGACAAGAACCGTGTCCGCGCGCAAGGCGGCCTTGAGATCTTCGGGATCGACGCGGCCGAGGCGATCAACTGGCAGCAGCGCAAGTTCGAAACCCTCATGGTGCTTGAGATGCTCGAAAGCATGGAGGACGGCATGGTGCTCCGTGGCCGCGGTGATCAGATGGCGGCCGCGCGGGGCGTGAGCTCGGGCAATGCCCAGAACAGCAAGGTTGCACGCTTCGGTTCCGCCGCTCGTGAAAATTATTTCGTGGGCTTTGACCCCAAGAAGGTTGGCGAGTCTTTCTCGCGCGCTATCAATCGCCGCCCGCGTTTGCCGGCCGGCTGCGTGAATGCTCGACGGATTGCCGAAGTCGTCGCGCAGGAACGGCATCATTGCGGCAAGCGCCTCAGGAGCGAGCGGAGTCGTGGCGTTGTAATCTAGATAGACCATTCGAGTGCGGGTTCGCTTGACCGCTTCTTCTTATCCAGAATTCGCAGTTGCTTCTCTTCGTAAAAAACGAGCGAATGGGGCGGAACGCTATGCGTAAGGAAGACGTTTGCTCCAATCGTGCTATGAGCCCCGATCACCGTCTCGGCTCCCATAATGGTCGTGCCAGCATAGATCGTCACGTGATCCTCAATCGTTGGATGCCGACGGAGGCCACGCAGCGCCTGACCGCCTGACAACGAGCGACCGATGAGCGCGACTCCCTGATACATCTTGACGTGGTCTCCAATCACGCTGGTCTCGCCCACCACGACACCCGTTCCATGATCGATAAAGAAGTATGAGCCGATCGTCGCGCCGGGATGAATATCAATCCCCGTGCGGCCGTGTGCCCATTCCGTCATCATCCGCGGAATAATCGGCACGCCGGCGCGATGGAGCCTGTGCGCGAGGCGTTGAATGGCGATGGCTTCCAGGAAGGGGTAGGAAAGAATCACCTCTTCCCTGTTTAGCGCTGCCGGATCTCCTTCAAAAGCGGCATCAATGTCGGTGTTGAGCAAGTCACGCACCTCCGGAAAGCATTGGAAGAATTCCAGCAGAGATGGAGCCGCGAATCCCCCCCGGCCTCGCGTGTCGCACAGATGCATGCTTTGCCGCACCTGCTCCTGCAAACGCCCCATCACGCTTGACACGCGATGGGAAGTCAGGATCGGCAGCGACTTCTTGTGAATCGCCTCCTCGTCGTGAAAACCGGGAAACAGGATCTGCAGCAAATCTTCGCAAATTCCGCCGACCGCTCGCTTGGAGGGCAGATTGTGGGCGTCCGTGTTGTTCATGCCTCCGACTCGGTCGTAGGAGGCGAGAATATCTTGCACCACGTGACTTAATGCCGATTCCATTCGAAAAGACGAAATATTATCCGCGCAGGCGCAATGTCGAGTTTCTCACGGCGATAAACGCCAAAATCGTCCCCGACAGAGAACCTTGTGTTGCATGGTCCGTTTATTCGTGCTTACATGAAGCATGAAAACGATCACCCTGACGGACGAGGCGTATGAGAGGTTAAAGGCTTGGAAGACAGGTAACGATTCGTTTTCCCGGGTGGTTCTGCGCACGGTCCCGAAGCGCGGAACCTTTGGGGATTTGAACGAAGCTTTCAGAGCTCTGCCGTTACTTTCCGAGGAACAGTTCCGGTCGGTACAAGAGGCGATCGCCTCGAGCTCGAGCGAGCGAATGAGCTGCCGATGAGGGTTGACCGCCTTATTGGCACCGATTTTCTCGTCGATCGATGGCGGAATGGCGAGTCCGTCCGACGCCTCTGCGTATGCGCGGGCGCACTTGGACGATTCCCTGGCGATCCCGTGGATCGTGAAGGCCGAGTTCCTTAACCTGGCCGGGATTGTCGGGCAGGATTCTCTTAGGGTGCAGGAGTTTCTTGCTCGTTACCCGACCCACTGGCCTGACGAAGATCTGCTCGCAGGCTATGCCCGGCTCAACGTTCTGCTCCGGCTGCGAGGCCTTTCTCTGCGCGCGTATGATCTCTGGCTCGCCGCTTCAGCGCTGCGACTTGACGTTCCGCTGGTCACACGGAACTCTCGCGAGCTTGGAACCGTGCCGGGGATCAAGCTCGACCCTTTTTGACCGGTGCGCGAAGGCACGAGCGACTCAAGGAAGCGGGAAACGGCTTGTTAGCCGAGTAACCTCCATCCGGACGGCTGCGACTTTCGTCTGGTCGTTGCGATCCTCGAGAGCGGCGTGCATCAGTTCGGCAATCTCCATCATTTCCTCTTCCTTCAATCCTCGGGTGGTCATTGCAGGTGTGCCGACGCGGATGCCACCCGTCTTGGTGATCGGCTCGGTATCGAAGGGTATCGCGTTTTTGTTGACCGTAATCGCCGCGTGGTCGAGAGCGGTCTGAGCTTCGACGCCCGTGAGGCCGCGAGGACGAAGATCGATCAACATCAGGTGATTGTCAGTGCCTCCGGATACGATCCGGTATCCGAGCATCGCAAGGCGCGCGGCAAGGGCCTTCGCATTGTTCACGATCTGGCGGGCGTATTCCTTGAAGGAGGGCTGGAGCGCCTCGTGCAGGCAAACCGCCTTCGCCGCTATGACGTGCATCAGCGGGCCTCCCTGGATGCCTGGGAAAGTCTGAGCGTCGAGGCGCTTCGCGAATTCCTCCTTGCACATTATTATTCCTCCGCGAGGTCCGCGCAGGCTTTTGTGCGTGGTCGTTGTGACGAAGTGGGCGTCCGGGATCGGGCTGGGGTGCACGCCGCCGGCCACGAGACCCGCGATATGGGCCATGTCGACGAAAAGGTATGCTCCGACGGAGTCTGCAATCTGCCGCATGCGGGCGAAATCGATTGTGCGAGCATAAGCCGATGCGCCGGCGGTGATCATTTTCGGCCTCACTTGCTCAGCTTGCCGGGCGAGCTCGTCGTAGTCGATTTGTTCCGAGCTCCGATCCACTCCATAGTGGTGAATCTCGTAGAGTTTTCCGGAAAAGTTGGCCTTGTGGCCGTGAGTGAGGTGCCCTCCGTGAGCAAGATCCATTGTCAGGACTCGGTCGCCCGGCTGGAGGACGCTGAAATAGACAGCCATATTCGCCTGGCTGCCACTGTGAGGCTGCACATTGACGTGCTCGGGTGAAAAGAGCTTCTTTGCTCGTTCGATGGCCAGCGACTCGACGACATCCATGTATTCGCATCCCCCGTACCACCGGCGGCCGGGATAGCCCTCAGCGTACTTGTTTGTCATACAGGATCCCTGTGCTTCCATGACCGCGCTGCTGGTGAAGTTCTCGCTGGCGATCAACTCGATATTCTCGAATTGGCGGCGGCGCTCTTTGGAGATGGCATCGGCGACCTGCGGATCGACTGACGCGAGGCTATGCGTTGTGTCTTTCCTGTGAGACGACAGATTCGTTGGTCATAATTTGGTCTTCAATAAAGTGCAAAAGCGCCGGGAGAGCCCTTTTGAGGATGTCGCGACATCGTTCGTAGGTTTCGCGGCCAAGTCCTATCGGGTCGGGCACGTCCGGGGCGCCCGGTTCAAACTCGCGCAAGAGATAGGTCTTCTCCGCGGCCTCCGGAAAGAGCAGTTCGATCAAGCGCTTGTGATCGCGTGTCATCACGAAGATATGCGTGGCTTCTCCGACGAGCTCTTCAGAGAGGGGCTGGCTGCGAAAGTCTGCCAGATCAACGCCGTCAACAGATAGGGCCTGGATCGCATGGCGGCTGGCGGGCATGCCGCGGCCGGCGCTTACACCCGCCGATTGGACGCGGATGTCATCGCGCCCGGCCAGGAGCCTTCTAAAGAGCCCCTCGGCCATCGGGCTACGGCACACGTTGCCCGTGCAAACGAAAAGAACATTCTTCATGCATTCTTCGTGAATGATTCCTAAAAATGGGCGCGACTTGCGGCCAAGTCAATCACGCGAACCGAAAGTCGCGGGCACGTTCACGCTTCGGCATGTTCCGCCGAAGGTTGGCCTCCACAAGACACTTGTGAAGAGATCTTGACGAGGCTATGTAGCATCCGCCCGATGAGCGATCTTCCTAAGGAGTGGGTATTTCTGGAGACTGCATGGCGCTTCGCGTTCTTGTTGACGGGGTGCCATGAGGGCGCGTCGAAGGTGTTCAAGGATTCGGTGGAGGAGTTGCTCCGCCATCCGCATCCCGGCGATTTGGACAGAACCCGCCAGTTGTTCTTCACCGTGGTGCGGCGGCGCGGCCTGAAGTTTCCTGCGCGCTGCGAGCTCGAGGGAACGGCGGAAAAGCTGCATGGACTCTCGGAACCTGGACGCAGCGCTCTGGCATTGCTCTATCTCGACGCGCTTCCCGCGGACGATATCCAGCGTGTGCTGAACGTCCACGAGCGCCTGTTGGCCGAAGCGATGGATAAGACACGTTCGGCTCTGCGCGAGAAGAAAGCCATGATTTCATGAACGCAAAGAGCGCCCGTCAGATTCTTCTTTGTCGCCGCCCGAGCGGTGCGGACGATGCCGAAACTTCCATGAAGCGTGCCATGGCGGTCGCCGCCCGGGATGGCGCTTTGTCGGCGGAGCTTCGGAGACAAACGGACTTCGATCGCGCCTGCTCCCAGGACTTGGAAGCCATTCCTTTCGACGCAAACTCCCGGGCGGAAATCGACGAGGCGGCTCGCGCCTTTTTGGCCAGGCGAGGCGCAGGGCGAACCCAGGTCGGCAAGCACGCTGCATTCGCAGTAGGCGTAGGCTTCTTGCTGGTGATCGGCTTGCCGGTCTGGATGTTTCTTGGCGGGGCCGGAACATTCCCCGAAGAGGCGGTAAAAATTGCCGCGACCGGGGCCAAGGCGACGCCCAATCAGTTCGATCCGGTCGAGGAGAAGGCTGGGGCGCTGCAGGATTGGTTTGCTTTGAAGGGGTTCGATAACTTTCGTATACCGCCCGAGTTCGCTCCATTCGATGTTGTCGGTGTCCGGATCTTCAATGTTGATAACGAATCCATCGCGCAAGTGGCAGTCCCACAGAATACGATGTATTTTTACAGCTTTCCGGCGCAACCGTTCGGGATCAGTGTGGTGCCGGAGGGGTCCTGGCGCATTACGGAGTCGGACCGTTTGGTCACGGCGATCCGTGAGGAAAAGGGCATGTGCTTTCTTGTCTCTTTCCGCGGGTCGAAAAGTGACATGAAAGGCCTCCTGGAAAAAGTCGGAGCGCTTCGCTGAGGGGTCAGTATTTGCGAGGTCAGGAACTGGCGCTTGCGTAGCGTTTGAGAGCGGCGAGCCAGAACAGGCGCGTCACGCTCGCGGCGATCAGGGTGGCAAGAAACAGTTGCAAGATGAGGGGCCCCGGGGCGTCACCGGCACGGATCAACAAGCGTGTGGGAACATTCGTTACGACGATGATCGGAATGATCCAACTGAACACAAATTTGAAGAGCCCGCGGAAGATGACGTCGGGATAGCGGCCAAGATTGAACAAGCTGTAATATCCGTAAATCAGGCCCTGCGAGCGGACGATCCAGAAACTGAAAGCTGCAAGACAAAACAGGACGCTATAGTGGATCATGACTCCCATGGCGATCGCGGCGATGTAAAGCGCGATCTGACCGGGGCTGGGCAAGACCGCCAGCTTGATCAGAGACGTTACGACGAAAGCGATGCCGATGACGGCGTTGACGAGATTATCGAGGCCGAACTGTTTGGTGGAAACGGCGAATTGCGTATCGATCGGCTGAATCAAGAGGAAATCGAGCCTCCCGGTTCGGATCAGTTCGGGCAGATTAGCCAGGTTGGAATAAAAGAAAGCCTGGAAGATCTGAGCGATGAGTTGATGAGTGCCAACGAGCAGGACGACCTCCCATTTTGTCCAATCTCCGATCTGGTCGACGTAGCCGAAGATCACCTCGAGAAAGACGATCTGGCCGATAAACCACAGCAACTCGACTCCCATCCACAGGAGGAAATTTGCCTTGAAGGCCATCTCCCGGATCAACGAGTTGCGCAGCATGATGGAGTAGACCTCTCCATATCTGAGCAATCTTGAAAGCACGGAGGAATCGTAGGCGCTCGAGCGCGCGTTCGCAAAGGTTGTGTCTTACGCCGGATGGGCGCCGGCGCGTCCGAGCAGGAAGCGCGCGATGGCTCGTGATGCGGGCGGTTTTTTGAGCGCGGCGAGATTTGCGCGCCACGCCTTCCACAGAATGGCGTCGTTCGCCATCGCTCCGAGAATCATGTCGCGGATCCGCTGGGGGTTGCCCACGGCCAACGCGCCAATTCCAGTCTGCTCAATAAGCGCGATGTTGCCTTCCTCCTGGCCGGGCACAACGTGACTCACGAGAAAGGGAATCTGCGCGGCGATCGCCTCCTGCACGGTCGCTCCGCCTGCTTTTCCGATGAAAATATGATGCGAAGTCATCATCGCGGGCATCTGATCCGTCCAGCCGAGGAGGGAGCCGTGCCGCGGCAGGCGAGCGTCCTGGAGTTTTTGCAAAACCTGTTGCCTTCTGCCAGTGACGACTGTCACGTGCAGTCGCGGGATTTCGGCGAGATGGGTAAGCACTTTGGCAGCGAATTCGGAAACACCGCTCGGGAAGAAGATCGCCTTCCATTCCTCCTTTGAGGGAGGAGCTGCCGGTTGGAGGGACTCGAAAGCCAGGCCCACGGGAAAGCCCAACACATGGATTTTCTCGGAGGGAACGCCGTCGCTGCGGAGGACGCGCGCGGTCTGCTCGTCTGCCACGATCGAGCCATCGCAGGGGCAGCGATACCAGGCCGAGTTGATCATCGTGGAGTCCGTGATGACGGTGTAGAACGGCACCGTGACGGATGAATGCCTCCTGCGAATCTTTGCGATAAGAAACGAGAAGACCGGGTAGGTCGACGCTATGATATCGGGCCGAAATTCGTCCATGAGCGCCTTAACCGCGGCTGTCAATTCTGCGAGCATCGGACCCATGCCTTCAACGACGCCACGCTTGCTGAGCAGTTCGAAAACAACTTTCCAAGCGCGGGGGTAACGATTGATCGCCGTCGTGTAGCCTCTCTGCATGAGCTTGTTGATGACGGGATTTGTCCGCGTATAAGGATCGGCAACAAGAACTTCCGCGGTTGCCCCGCTTTCCTCCAACAGCGCATCCCGGATGTTGCGGGCGGCAGTGTTATGGCCCTCACCCATGCTGGCAGTGAGAATGAGAATCCGCGGCATCACCCGGGAATTTGTCCGACTCTGGCGGAAAAGTCCTGCGAGAATTTCGGACATCGCTCAATGGTGTGCATGTCAACAAACGCTCACGGTAGTTGTTTGAGCATTTCGCGAGCTCGCGCCTTGTTGTTATCCTCCGGATCTGCGGAGACTGCTCCCTGCGCGGCATCGAGCGCCTTCTGGCCGAGTCGCATTCGCCCTGAGGCGCTCTTGGCATCCATCATGAGTTGGGCGTATTGCTTCGAGATGCGCCACAAGATTCTTGCCTCTCCCGGTTTCTGCGAATCCGCCTTGAGGTAGAACGCAACCGCCTCGAAATTCTTGTTTTTTCTGTCCAGGGCATCGCCCTCGGCGATGAGCTCATCCACGCCTTGCGCACCGAGGATGGAGACACAGGAGAACAGGAACAGAAAGGCCTTCATGACTGGCAACGCTTTGACCGAGGGTCTGCTTTCGTGGTTGCGCTTAGACACCCGGCTTCGGCGGGCCTGGAAAAAATTCCCTCGTGGTTTCCTGGTAGCGGCGGTATTCGCTCCCGAGCGATGCCAGAGAACGCGCTTCGGTGGGAGGGATACCGGTGACTTTTGTCAAAAAATGGAGCATCAGCAGAGGGCAATAGACCGCGACCCAACCCCACGGCGAACCGACCGAAAAAAGGAAGTAACCAACCCAAATGAGCCACTCGAAAAAGTAATCCGGGTGACGTGAGTATCGCCAGAGACCCGAGTTACACGCCTTGCCGGAATTTTTGCGATTGGATCGAAAGCGTTTGAGTTGAAAGTTCGCCAGAGTCTGCCCTGCGATGGCGGCGCACCAGACGATTACGCCCGCTATTTCCCACGGACTTATCTTCGGAGTCGCGTTCGAGCAGGCGACTGCGAAAGGGGCTGAGAGCAGCGCAAGCAGTGCGGCCAGGTATTGGGAAAATCCGAAAAACATGAGCCACGGACGCTTCGGGAACTGTTCGCGCAGCTTCAGATAGCGGAGGCCCTCCACCGGATGATGCCGCATGAGATCGATGAGAAGAGACGTGCCGAGACGCAGGCTCCATAGCGTGACCATCCCCGCAATGAGCCATTTGCGGAACGGATAACCGGTTCCAATGAGCGCGTAGAGACACACAACAATCGTGAATCCGTAGGACCACGCCACCTCCAGACAACTCGCGTTCCCGGCGCGACGGGCAATTACCCAGGCAACCGCCATGACGATCACGGCGGCATTCGCCGCGAAACCGATTAGAGTCCATGCGTTCAGCATGATGAGACGCTCGGCGGCGGTCGCTTGCCGGCTTTCTTTTGCGCCCAGAACTGTGCGCGCCCCTCGGCTGTCGATTTGCAGAGCCAGTCATCCTGCAAAACCTCGTTCAGGAGAAAGTGCCCGCAGAAGTCGTCGTGCTTGAAGAGGTGACGCGGGATTTTCTTCCAATCAAGGCACACATCATCGAAGACCACAACCGAGCCCGCTCTCGCAAAAGGCTTCATGATTTTCCACTCGGCAAGAATTCCGCTCATGAAGTGCATGGAATCCTGAAAAAAGAAATCCCAGTGGTCCAGTTTGGACGGGAAGAGCGCCGGCAAGATGTTTCGGGAATCACCGTTGAGGAAGTGAATCTCCACGTCAGGAAACTCGGTGCGAGCGAGGTCGAGATTTTGTTCGCGGATTTTGCGCAGTTGCTGCCAATCCTCGGCAGGGATCGAAACGTCAGGGTCTCCATCGTAGTCAATCGTGAATATTCTGGCTCGATTGGCGTTCGCCTGGGCCGCCTTCGCGATCGCGAATGTGCCCAGCCCTTCGAAGGTTCCCGTCTCGACGATAGTCCTTGGTTGCCACCACCTGATCGCGTTGTGCAAACGCTTTGCGCTCATCTCGTGAGTCGACCAGGCGTGTTTCCAGCGGCTCGGCGGCAGATCGAGCCGGACAGAAAAATCGCATATGGCGGGCCAGGCCTCTTTCAAGTTACTCATCCGGAAACCGCGAACTAATCAGAGCCGAAACGTTTCCGCAACAGGCGGCGCTTTGACAAGCCGCATTCTCGCCCTAGTTTGGAATTAGAGAGGAGGACCAGAATTACATGCTTAAAGTTGGCTCACCGGAGGACGCTCAATTGGCATGTATCTCAGGCGCAACCGCGGAATGAAGAATCGGTTGAGAGACTGGTTGCGACGGCATATGTCGCCTCAGGGGGAATCGCTGTCCCGGGAGGATGAGGAGGGCAACGGCGTCGAGCACTTGCGCGTTGGCCAAAGATTGGTGCGAGACGGGATGCCGCAGGATTCGATTTCTCTCATTCTGCAGGGGTGCTGTGAGTCCGAGAAACCGCGCGAGACCGCCCCCTTGCATGCAGGTGACGTCGTTGACGGCGAGGATCGTTTTCACATGCACGCCATGGTTGAGAGCGAGGTCTTGCGCTTTCCCCGGAAGAATATTCGGAGGCTTCTTGAACGATGGCCGGGCATGTTCAAGCCCGGGGCCCCTTCGTCGGTTCGGATGGCGCCGCCTCCAGCAAAGCGCAAAGGATATGGCAAAGTTCTTTGCCTGATGCCTCTGTCTGACGGGATTCCGTGCGAAGAGTTTACCTCGGTCTGCGCGGAAACGATCGTGAGAGAAACGGGGGAGCCGGTCCTTTGCGTCAAGGTCGGCAATATGGGGGCCGAGCCGACGCAAAGCAGCCTTCCGTCACCTTCACCGGATCTGCGGGATGTCTTTATCCAGCAGGCCCACGCGGGAAACGATTCGCGTTCATTGGAAGCGCTTTCGAAACTGCTGGATCGCGGGCGAGAGCAATTTCCTTATGTGATCGTTGTGGCCCACCACCAAGCCACCGTGGAGGCGCTGCTCGAGATCATGCGGCGAAGCTGGTCCATCTATCCGATTCTTCGGCAGAAAGCGGAGAGTTTATTCGAGCTAAATCTACTTGCTCGCGAAGAGCGGGCTCGGGGTTGCGAGGCGATTCCGATCAAGCCTTTGGTGTTCCTGGACCCGGGCGAGAGTGCTCACGGCTTGAGCTGCTACATTGAGGAAACTGCCAAATGGCCGGTTCATGCTTATCTTCGCAAGGACGGAAACGGTCTCCGGTTCCACGCCAACCTTCGGCGATTGGGGCGCGAAATGTGCGGTTGCCAGATCGGGCTTGTCCTATCCTCGGGCGCCGCGCGCGGCCTTTCCCACATCGGGGTCCTTCAGGTGCTGGAAGAGAACGACATTGAGGTGGACATCGTTGCGGGCTCGAGCATGGGCGCCTACATTGGCGCGGTGTGGGGAGCCGGGTATGGCGGCCGCGAAATGGAGAAGTTTGCCCGCGAGATCGAGGGGTATCGCGGTTTCTGGAGGTTGATGGATTTCGCGACTTTCCCTCGTCGCGGATGCTTGCTTACCGAACGTGTCCGCAAGCGGCTCGAGCAAACCATCGGACCGCTTCACTTTTCGGACATGGCGCGGCCAATCCGGATCGTCGCGACTCGACTTGACACGCTCGAGCGGGTTGTCTTCTCGGGGGGAAACGTCGTAGACGCCGTCCTGGCCAGTTTGGCCATCCCGGGCATTTGTGTGCCAGTGATCCGGGACGGCATTCCCTACGTCGATGGCGGGATCAGCGATCCGCTGCCCGTCGACGCGCTCGCGGACTTCGGCGTCCGAAAAATCATCGCTGTAAACACCATCGCCACCCCGCAAACGATCAAGGCCTGCAGCATGGAAATCGCCGAAAGCGAGAGGGTGGCACCCGGCTTGGGCCGGACGCTGAACAGTTGGTTCAATCCGTTTGCCCGCGGCAACGTATTCGACACCCTTATGCGAAGCAGTCACGCGGCGCAGACACGCCTTGCGGAAGTTTCCTGCCGCCGGGCGAGTCTCGTGCTTAGACCCTATTCGTGCGAAGGTCACTGGCACGATTTCAGCAATCCCGGCCGCTATATTTCACTGGGCCGCGAAGAGGCCGAGTCCAAGCTTTCAGCCATCCAAGATCTGATAAACACTCCAATCCGTGAACGACAACTACCTCACAACACACTGGTACAAGCTGCCTAGGAAGACCCTCCGTGCGCTGCAAGCGAAACGGCTCCGCGCCTATCTGCGGGATGTGGTGTTGCCGTTTCATGCACATTACCGGGAGGTGTTTTCCAAACACGGCCTTGATTGGCGCGCCATAGAAACTCTGGAGGACCTCCAGCGGATTCCCTTCACCTCCAAGAGCGATCTTTCAGGCAGTCCCGAACGAACGAGGCAATTCGTAATCGCTCCCGATCGCGAAAAGATTGCGCGCCGGCCCTCCACCATTGCGCGCGCGCTCCTACGCGGACGGGCGCGCGTTCGTCGTGAGATCGAGAAAGAGTTTCGTCCGATCCTGATGACGAGCACCACGGGCCGATCCGCTGATCCGGTGGCATTCGTTTACACGGCCCATGACCTGGCATTGCTGCGGACGGCAGGTTTTCGCCTCATGGTGCTTGCGGGCGGGCGCTCAACGGATCGAATGCTGAGCATGTTTCCCTACGCGCCTCATCTCGCGTTCTGGCAAACGCATTACGCGGGAACAGAGTTCGGAGTTTTTCTGCTCAGCTCAGGGGGAGGGAAAACCGTGGGAACCGACGGCAACATCCGCATGCTGCGAAAGCTAAATCCGGACGTGTTGATCGGCATGCCGACCTTTGTCTATCACGTGCTGCGCGAGGCTGCCTTGGACGGTGTCCGCTGCGAAAACCTGCGCGGAATCGTCCTTGGGGGTGAGAAGGTGCCGCACGGCCTTCGACGCAAGCTGCAGGAATGCGCTTCCGAGCTCCACTCCCAAAAGGTCAGCGTGATTTCGACCTACGGTTTCACCGAGGCAAAAATGGCCTGGTGCGAATGCCTGTTTCCCGTGGACGCCGAACCGTCGGGTTACCACCTCTATCCCGATCTCGGCATCGTCGAGATCGTCGACCCGGAGTCGGGAGTCGCGAAGGATGACGGCGAACCAGGCGAAATTGTCTTTACCTCCCTCGACGCTCGCGGGTCATGCGTCCTGCGATACCGGACCGGCGACATTGCGGAAGGCGGACTGACTTACGAGCCATGCCCGCACTGCGGCCGTGTGATGCCTCGCCTTGTTGGCCGCATCTCGCGGCGCTCGGACGTCCGTGAAATGCAGTTCGACAAAATCAAAGGGACACTTGTCAATTTCAACGAACTCGAGCATGTGTTGGACGATATGGCGCGCGTCGGATCCTGGCAGATCGAGCTGCGGAAAGCGAACGATGATCCCCTGGATGTGGATGAGCTCGTTTTGCATATCTCCCTGGCTGACGGGAGCGATGAACGCTCGGTTGCCAAGGATATCACGCGGTGCCTCTTCGAACGGGTCGAACTCCATCCGAATCGCATCGAATTCCATAGCGATTCCGAGATGCGCCGCCTCCAAGGGGTCGGGGAAAAGCTCAAGGAGCAAAAAGTGGTCGACCGGCGGTTAAGGACCGAAGGGCACTCGACCGGCCTGGCAAACTCTCCGGAGAGATGAAACCGGTATTGGTCATCGCCGGGGTGCGCACGCCATTTGCCAAGGTAGGGACCGCTTTGGCCGGTGTTGGAGCAGCGGAGCTCGCGCGCACGGCGATGCTCGGCGTGATGGTTCGGACTGCGCTCGATCCCGCGCGAATCGACGAAGTGATTCTCGGCTGTGTGGCCCAGCCGGCCGATGCGATGAACCTCGCGCGTGTGGCCGCGCTCCGCGCCGGCATTCCAAAGCACATTCCTGCCCTGACCGTGCAGCGTAACTGCGCCTCGGGGTTCGAAGCGATCACGCAGGCGTGGCTTCGAATTCAGGCCGGGGAGGGTGAACTTTACCTGACTGGAGGCGTCGAGAGCATGTCGAGCGTCCCCTTGCTTTTTCCAAAGCCGGCAATGAAGAAGTTCGCCGCGCTCGCCGCGGGCAAAGGCCTGTTTTCCAAGGCCCGCGCCGTCGCCGCCATGCGTCCGCGGGATTTCCTGCCCATCCCGGCATTGAGACTTGGCCTGAGCGATCCTGTCAGCGGCCTCAGCATGGGCGAGACCGCTGAAGTATTGGCGCGGGAGTTCCGGATCGGACGCGACGCGCAGGATGCCTTTGCGCTGCGCTCGCACAAGCGAGCGGCGGAAGCCGAGGCCAGGCTTGCGGAGGAGATCACTCCGGCGTATGACACCGGGCGCGGCGCCGCGGTCTTGCGCGACAACGGTGTGCGCCCCAATCAAACCCTGGAAGCGCTGGCGAAGTTGCGGCCCGTTTTCGAAAAAGGAACCGGCACGGTCACGGCGGGAAATTCATCGCAGATTACCGATGGTGCCGCGGTGTTGCTCATTGGGACGGAGGCCGCCGCGAATAGCCTGGGACTGGAGCCTCTGGGCGCCATTCGCGGTTTTGCCTATACGGGCTGTGATCCAAAGCGAATGGGGCTTGGCCCGGTCTATGCGATCGAACGCCTGCTCGAGCGACTTCATCTCAGCATTGAGGATGCGGATCTTGTGGAGATCAATGAAGCTTTCGCCGCCCAGGTTCTCGCCGTTTTGCGGAAATTGAAGGACGAGGGCGTTGGCGAAATTCCCGATGAACGGCTGAACGTCAATGGAGGCGCCATCGCGATTGGTCACCCCGTTGGCGCGAGCGGTGTGCGGCTTGCGCTTACCGCTTTAAAGGAACTTCAACGCAGGAAGTCCCGGCAGGCCCTTGTGAGCCTGTGCGTGGGGGGAGGGCAAGGAGCCGCGCTTTGGCTTGAACGCTTATGAGCGCCGCGACCCATCCGCCGTCAACGACTGGCGCCGAGCGCACTTCAGATGCCGCGGAGACGCGATCTGTGAAGCTGCGTTTTGACGAGGACGACATTACAGTGGTTCAATTCGACCGTCCTGGAAGCTCGGCCAACGTGCTGGACTCAAATACTCTTCACGCTCTTGCCGACCTGCTCGGAGAGCTGGAGCGACGATCATTGCGCGGAGTGATCTTCGAGAGCGCCAAGCGATCTGTCTTCATTGCGGGAGCAGACTTGAAGGAGTTGGCGGGCACGCAGAGGAGGGCGGAGCTTGTCGATCTCGGCCAACAAACCTTTGCGAAAATCGCCGCGCTCAAGTGCGTAACGGTGGCAGCGATTCATGGTGCGTGCGCTGGCGGAGGCCTCGAGCTGTCGCTGGCTTGCGACTATCGTGTCGCGAGCCACGATCGATCCACGCGCATTGGCCTGCCGGAGGTGAATCTGGGCCTCATTCCGGCATGGGGTGGCTCGACGCGCCTGCCTCGGATCATTGGCTTGCCTCGGGCCTTGAAGGTCATCCTGGGCGGTGAATTGATGGCCGCCTCAAAGGCGCAACGCGTCGGTGTTATCGATTCTCTGGCGCCTCAGGAGCGTCTCTTCGAGTTGGCGCAGCAGTTCATAGCCAAGGGAAAGCCACGTTGGCGCAACACGCGGCACTTTGCCTGGATTCCCGCATGGCGGACCGTCTCCGCCTTGGCCAGGAAGTCCGTTCTTAAGAAAACACGCGGCCATTACCCCGCCGCGCTCAGCGCGATCGATGTAGCGGCAAAGTCCGTTGTTCGCAGTGTGCCGAAGTCGCTGGCCGCCGAAAAAGAAGCGATTCTGCGGCTTGCCGATACTGAGGTCTCGAAGAACTTGATTCGGGTCTTTTTTTTGCAGGATCGGGCGAAGCACCTGCCCGCGCCGCAGGCAGCGCCCGTGCGCAAGACGGCGGTCATTGGCGCGGGTGTGATGGGTTCGGGCATTGCCCAGTGGTTTGCCGCCCGCGGAATGGACGTTCTGCTCCGGGATGTGGAAACCGGGCAACTTGCCCGAGGCCTGCAGCGGGCGGAAAAGCTTTTCTCCGAGGCGCGTCGTCGAGGGTTGCTCTCCGCTGCCGAGGCCCAGGCCGGAATTGATCGAATCGTTCCAGCGGAGGTGGCCGTTGATATGAAGTCCATGGATCTCGTCGTCGAAGCCGCTGTGGAAAAGATGGATCTGAAAGAGCAGATCTTTGCCGATCTCGAAGAGCGGACACGTCCCGAGACGCTCCTGGCTACGAACACCTCCGCGCTATCAGTAACGGAGATCAGCCGCGCCCTGCGGCATCCCGAACGCGTCGTGGGCCTTCATTTCTTCAATCCGGTCCATCGGATGAAACTCGTCGAGGTGGTTCGAGCGGAGCGGACATCCGAAACGACGACGGATACCGCGGTGGCATTTGTGCAGCGGATCGGCAAGTTCCCAGTGGTTGTCCGGGATCGACCCGGTTTTCTGGTTAATCGCATTCTTCTGCCCTACCTGCTTGAAGCCGTCCGGCTGTTTGAGGCCGGCGCCGGGGTCGCGGCGCTCGATGAAAGCATGCTCGAATTTGGCATGCCGATGGGACCTCTGCGCCTGCTCGATGAGGTGGGGCTCGACGTCGCGTCTGATGTCGCCCAGACGCTTTGCGCAGCCTTCCCGGAGCGGATGAGGATGCCGGAGATTTTCCCGCAGCTGCTTGGCGCCAGGATTCAGGGCCGGAAGGGTGGCGAGGGATTTTATACCTACCACAAGGGTCACCATGCGCACGCCAATCCCGCGGTTCTGGAACTAAGGACGGAGGGAGACAAGGCCGGCCTCAGCCAGGACGAGCTTCAGAAGCGCATGGTTCTCCTGATGATCAACGAGGCAGCGATGTGTCTCGAAGAACTCATCGTCGAGGACCCTAAAGATGTCGATTTTGCTATGATCATGGGGACCGGATTTGCCCCGTTCCGCGGCGGGCCGCTGCGCTATGCCGATTCTGTCGGCATCGCGGCGATCTCGGAGGATCTTCAGAGACTCAGCGAAGCCGGAGAGCGCCAGTTTGCTCCCTGCGCCCGGCTTGTGGAAATGAGCAAGCATAACAAGACTTTCTATGGTTAATAACCTCTGGGGCTTGGCGGGGTTGGAGTTTCGGCTCTTCCTCAGACGCCAGCCTTTCGTTCCCAGGGGTCCGGACAGACTACGACTTCGTGAAAAGAGACGATAACGAATCCGTGATCGACACGTCGCGCATGTCGGAAGGCGAACGTGCAGCGTTGGAAGTGACCGAGGCCGCGCGGGAGGCAGCCTCGATGGAGAGGACATTCGCAGGCGGGTTGTTCCTGGGAAGCTATGATTTCTCGCAGGTCGCCCCTTTCCCGGAGCAGTCCTTTGAGGATCGGGATCAGGGAGACGCATTTCTCTCGAGGCTGGGGGAATTTCTCCGGAACAACACGAACCCGGACGAGATCGATGAGAGCGGAGAGATCCCTGACCAGGTCATCGATGGCCTCGCAAAATTGGGAGCGTTTGGAATCAAAATACCCACCAAATACGGGGGCCTGGGCCTTTCGCAGACCAATTATTGCCGCGCTGCAGCGATGCTCGGGAGCTGGTGCGGCAACATGACGGCGCTGCTGAGTGCGCACCAGTCGATCGGCGTTCCGCAGCCGCTCTTACTCTTCGGCACTGCGGAGCAGCGGCAGAAATATCTGCCTCGAATAGCCAAAGGTGAGCTTTCGGCTTTCGCGCTGACCGAACCGGGCGTGGGCTCCGATCCTGCCCGAATGGAGACGCATGCGGAGCCCAGCGGAGACGGCTATATCCTGAACGGCAGCAAGCTCTGGTGCACAAATGGGACTCGCGCCGGGGTTATCGTCGTCATGGCAAAGACCCCGCCAAAGGTAGTTCGGGGTCAGAGCAAGAATCAGATTACGGCTTTCGTCGTGGAAACCGCCTGGCCTGGCGTGGAGATCGTGCAACGCTGCCGGTTTATGGGGCTACGCGCTCTCTACAACGCTGTCATCGAATTTCATAATGTCCGCGTGCCTCGGGAGAACGTGCTCCTCGCCGAAGGAAAGGGTCTGCGGGTAGCGCTAAGCACGTTGAACACGGGACGCCTCACATTGCCGGCAGCCTGCGTGGGACTGGCCAAGAGGTGCCTGGAGATCAGCACCCGTTGGGCGAAGGAACGTGTCCAATGGGGAAAACCTATCGGCGAGCACGCCGCCATCGCGAGCAAGATCGCCGACATGGCGGCGGCGGCTTTTGCGATGGAGTCGATGACACTGCTTACCGCCGCGCTTGTGGATCGCGCGGAGTCGGATTTCCGGCTCGAATCGGCTATCTGCAAGATGCTGGGGACTGAGTGGGCATGGAGAATCGCCAACGACACAATGCAGATTCGCGGTGGACGTGGTTACGAGACGGCGGCGTCGCTTCGCCGGCGTGGCGAGTCGCCGGATCCCGTGGAACGAATCGTTCGCGACAGCCGCATCAATACGATTTTTGAGGGTTCGAGCGAGATCATGCGATTGTTCATCGCACGGGAGGCGCTCGATCCTCATTTGAAGATCAGCGCGCCGGTTCTCGACCGGCGCTTGCCCGCTTCGCTACGGGGAACCGCGGGCTTGCGTGCTGCCCGCTTCTACAGCGCATGGTATCCGTCCACATACATTCCGCGGAGGATTGAGAAGAGATTCGATCCGCGCCTGGCCCACTACGTTCACTGGTGCGCGGCGGTCGCGCGCAAGTTGGCTCGGCGAATGTTCCATCGAATGCTTGTCCACGGACCCGCGCTGGAAAAGCGGCAGCTGTTGCTGGGTCGTTTCGTGGATATCGGAGCCGAACTCTTCGCAATGTCGGCGACCCTCGCGCGTGCTCAGGCGATGGTTGAGCGCTCGGACCCCGAGGCGTCAAGTGCCGTGGATCTGGCCGATTATTTTTGTCGCTGTTCGAAAATTCGTATCGCGGAGTGGTTCCGAGCCCTCACGCGAAACGCTGACGATTCAGGGTATCGCCTCGCCCGCAAGATGCTTGCTGAATTGCCTGAGACGCTCACGGAGGGGATCTTGCAAAAGACGCTCGATGACCGGTAGGACGTTTCGCTCAAAGAGAAATCTTGGTCCCTAGTACTTCCAAAAATCGTGCCAGCCAGGCGGAATGGGCCGGCCAGGCGGGGGCGGTGACAAGGTTACCGTCGACGTATGCCTGATCGACGCCGATGTTCTGGAACTCGCCGCCCGCGAGGGTGACTTCGGGTCCGCACGCAGGGTATGCGGAGCACTTGCGCCCCTGCAAAACTCCGGCGGCAGCGAGAACTTGCAAGCCATGGCAAATTGCCGCAATTGGCTTGCCGGCCTCGGCAAAGTGGCGCACGTAGCGGATTACCTCGGGCTTCAAGCGCAAATACTCCGGGGCCCGGCCCCCGGGAATCACGAGCGCATCGAAGTTCTCCGGACTGACCTCCGCAAAGGTGGCGTTGAGGGTGAAATTATGCCCCGGTTTCTCCGTGTAAGTTTGGTCGCCTTCGAAATCGTGGATACCGGTCTTCACCGTGTCACCGGCCTTCTTGTCCGGGCAGACTGCCGATACCTTATGCCCAACCATCTGCAACGCCTGGAAGGGGACCATGTTTTCGTAATCCTCCACGAAATCGCCTGTTATCATCAAAATGTTTTTCGCGCTCATAGAGCAGCTTACGCCTGCGGCGCCGCAGTGTCGAATTGATGCCCTGTCTTTGGCGGATCTTCGTCGACGAAGCTTGAGTTCATGCGATCATGGTCCTCTTCGGGTGGAATCTGGCCGACAATTTGCTTCATTAAGGGAAATGAATTCGGGGTTGAAATCGGCTGAAGGGCGGCGCTTGATTGAGGAGGATCACCGGGATGGAAACTGGAAGCGGTGGGGGACCTATCTTCCCGAGCGGCAATGGGGCACCGTGCGCGAGGATTATTCGCAGGATGGCGACGCCTGGCACTACTTTTCGCACGATGCTGCTCGCAGGCGTGCCTACCGGTGGGGCGAGGATGGGTTGCTCGGCTGGTGCGACAGGCAATGCCGGTTGGCCTTTGCGCTCGCACTCTGGAATCGAAAGGATCCGTTCATCAAAGAGCGGCTCTTTGGTTTGGCTGGTCCCGAGGGGAACCACGGCGAGGACGTCAAGGAATGCTACTACTATCTCGACGCCACACCGACGCATTCCTACGCGAAGGGACTCTACAAATATCCGCAGGCCGCGTTTCCCTACTCCACTCTCATCGAGGAAAACGCGCGGCGAGGAAGAGAATGCCGGGAGTTTGAGCTCACGGACACCGGGATTTTTGACGAGAACCGGTACTTTGATGTGTTCGTCGAGTATGCGAAATACAACCCCGACGATGTTGCCATCCGCATTACCATTGCAAACCGTGGCCCGCAACTGGCGTCCCTCGACGTTCTGCCAACCCTTTTCTTTCGCAACACGTGGTCATGGGGATGCAAGCATGAGGGTTGCACTCTCAAGCCGCGCCTCTGGAAGACGGGCTTGGCGCGGGTGGCTTGTTCCCACGAGACCCTGGAAGATCATGAGTGGTTGATGGGGACGGAGCCGCACACTCTCCTCTTTACCGATAACGAAACCAATCTGGATCTCTGCTTTGGTGTGCCGAATTACTCCCCCCATGTGAAGGATTCCTTTCATCGCTGGCTTTGCGAGGGCGAGATCGAAGCTGTCAATCCCCGCAACCACGGAACAAAAACCGCCGCACTTTATCGGTTGGATATTCCGGCCGGGGGCGAGTTCGTCCTTAAGCTGGAGCTCGCGCGCCGGGGCAAGAAATTCGCTGAGTTCGATAGCGAGCGGTTTGATAAGATTTTCGCGCTGCGCATCGAAGAGGCGGATCAATTTTATGCGGAAACGATCCCCGACGCTCTTTCCGACCAGCAGAAGAATGTCGCCCGGCAGGCATATGCGGGGCTCGTTTGGACGAAGCAGTTCTATCATCTCGTGGTCGAGGACTGGTTGATCGGCGACCCCTACGAGATGCCCCCTCCGGCAGAACGCAGATCCGGGCGCAATTCGCAGTGGCCCCATGTTTTCGCGAAGGACATTCTCTCCATGCCGGACAAATGGGAATATCCGTGGTTTGCCGCGTGGGATCTCGCGTTTCACATGGTGCCCTACGCCCGGATTGATCCTTACTTTGCCAAACAACAGCTAACGGTTCTCCTTCGCGAATGGTATATGCACCCCAACGGACAGCTCGCCGCCTACGAGTGGGAGTTTGGGGACGTAAACCCGCCCGTGCACGCCTGGGCGGTGTGGCGCGTTTATAAGATCTGCGGCACGGGCGAATCTCGAGACCGCGAGTTCCTCGAAAGTGCATTCCAAAAGCTGCTTCTCAATTTTACCTGGTGGGTCAATCGCAAGGACCATGAGGGTCATAATCTCTTTTCGGGGGGATTTCTCGGCCTCGACAACATCGGAATTTTCGACCGTTCCAAGCCATTGCCCACCGGGGGCTACCTTCAGCAGGCCGATGGGACGGCCTGGATGGGGTTCTACTGCCTGACGATGCTGGCAATGGCGCTGGAGCTCGCACACGAGAACCCCGCCTATGAGGATATGGCTTCGAAGTTCTTCGAGCACTTCATTTCGATCGCCGACGCAATCAACAATTTCGACGGCACGGGTCTTTGGGACGAAACGGACGGCTTCTATTACGATCACCTGCGTGTCAATGGATCGCGCCAGGTATTACGCACGCGCTCGATGGTCGGCCTCATTCCTATGCTCGCAGTCGTGGTGCTCGATGATTCGCAGCTCGAAAAGCTGAAGGGATTCGGAAAACGCGTAAAGTGGTTCCTGAAATACCGTCCGGACCTCGCGCGACTCATCACCTGGTGCACCCACTCCGACGACCGGATGAGCACATTGCTTGCGCTGCCGAACCGCGGACGTCTCGAGCGACTCTTGCGCAGAGTCCTCGATGAAACTGAGTTTTTCTCGCCGCATGGCGTTCGATCGCTCTCTGCGGTGCACAGGGAGAGTCCGTTCTGTTTGGAGATTGGCGGCCAGGTGTACTCCGTGGAATACGCGCCCGGGGACTCGCCATCCTGGATGTTTGGCGGGAACTCCAACTGGCGCGGTCCAATTTGGTTTCCGATCAACTACCTGCTGTTTGAGGCGCTTGAGCGTTATCACCATTTTTATGGTGATACCTTTACCATCGAATGTCCGACGGGCTCGGGCATCCAGATGAATCTCGATCAAGTCGCCCGGGAGCTCTCGCGCCGTCTGGCCACGCTGTTTCTGCCTGATGCGGCGGGAGCCAGGCCCTGCCACGGAGACTATCCCCTTTATTGCACGGATCAGCATTGGAAGGATCTCGTCCTGTTCCACGAATACTTTAACGGCGACGATGGACGCGGCCTCGGCGCTTCCCACCAAACCGGTTGGACCGCTTTGGTCACGCGTTGCATCGAGGACCTTGCAGGCCATCCCACCGAGCAGGTTCCCCGTCCCGGAATATCGTAGAGCAACGATCTTGTCAGCGAGGCCGGTGAGGAGACTTCGGGAAACGGACAATGTAACTCCACTCCAGCTCCACGCCCGCGAGCTATCAGTCACTGTAAGTTGGGCGGATTGCAGCGTCGGTTCGGGGAGCGCACGCGTCTCCGCGTGCAATTTCCGGCGTCCCGCCGGAAAAACCTGTTCGGCGAGACGCCGAACACCACACGCGAGACGCGTATGCTCCCCAGAAACCCCGGCGCTCTAAGCAGCCGGCGACCGACTGTCTAGATAAGCAAGCTCGGAATCTGTTCCCTTGGTCTAAAGCAGAGCCACATTCCTTGTTTGAGTACGGCATCTGCGCGCAATGGGAAAGTGATGAGCGGACCGAAATCAACGAGGACCTGTCGACTCCGGGGATTCGTTGGCTTTGAGAAACGGGGCGAACAAGTCCATGGGGATCGGCAAGAACGTTGTGGTGTTGTGTTCGCTCGAGATCTCCTTCATGGTTTGCAAGTAGCGCAATTGCAGAGCGATCGGCTGGCGCGAGATCATTTCCGCGGCCTGCACGAGCTTTTCCGCAGCTTGGAACTCGCCCTCCGCATTGATGATCTTCGCCCGGCGCTCGCGTTCGGTTTCGGCTTGTCTCGCCATGGCGCGCTTCATAGTATCCGGAAGCATCACGTCCTTGACCTCGACAGCGGTGACTTTGACTCCCCAGGGTTCAGTTTGGCGGTCGATAACTTCCTGAAGGCGCTGGTTGATCCTTTCACGCTGTGACAGCAGTTCATCCAATTCCGCCTGCCCGATGATGCTTCGCAGAGTCGTTTGAGCGATTAGCGAAGTGGCTTTGAGAAAGTTCTCCACCTTGATTATGGCGGCCTCCGGATCTAACACGCGGAAATAGACCACGGCGTCCACGGTAACGGGCACGTTATCCCGAGTCATGATCTCCTGCTTGGCGACGTTGATCGTGATGACGCGCAAGTCCACTTTGACCATGCGGTCCACGATCGGGATAAGAAGGATAAGACCCGGTCCTTTTGCTCGGAGCAATTTTCCCAGCCGGAAGATGACGCCTCGCTCGTATTCCCGGAGGATTCGGATCGTTTGCGAGAGAATGATCGCCACGAGGATGATGATTGGGATCGCCCACGAGAAGAGGCTTACCAGGGATTCGAGTGATTGCATGTTGGTCTCCTTAGGTTTTGGGCCTTACTTTGAGAGTCAATCCCAGTATGGCGGCGACCTCCACGGGCTCCCCCTGCTTCACTGGCGTGTCGCTCACAGCATTCCAATACTCCCCTTCAACGAAGACCTTGCCGCCGACCGAGTCGATCGGTGTAGATGCCTCAACGGTCCTGCCGAGCAGGGTTTCCCGGCCGGCTTTGATTGGCAACCACTGCGCCCGTAATCCCTTGGCTAATATGAATGCAAAGAAGAGCGCCGTGATGATCGTCGCCGGGATAATGTAAGCCAACGACAAGCGAAACAAGGGATCTCCGCGGTCGAAAAGCATGAGCGAGCCAATCAGGAACGCGACAACGCCTCCGACAGTCAAGACACCGTGGGTGGGCGCAAAGACGTCGAAAACAAACAGGACGAGCGCCAGACCGATCAAAATCAGACCCGTTACATTGATCGGAAGAATCGCAGCCATATACAGCACGAGCACCAATGCGATCGCGCCGACAACTCCTGGCAGAATTGCGCCGGGGCTGCTAAGCTCGCCGATGATGCCGTAGATCGCGACCAACATGAGGATGAACATCACCTCGGGACGCCATACGGATTGAAAGACTCTTTCGGTTGGGGACATCGCGATCTCGACGACGTCGGCTTGCGCCGTCTTGAGCTCCTTGCCATCGACCACGCGACCGTCGAGTTGACGTTGCAAGTCACGCATGTCGTTCGCGACGATTTCGACTACGCCCAGCTCAAGCGCCTTGTCCGCCGGAATCGATGCGCTTTCGCGGACAGCCGACTTTGCCCACTCGACGTTGCGATGACGTTTCGCCGCGATGGCTTCGATGTAGCTGACAGAAAAGTTTTCGAGCTTCTGCTTCATCGTGTCATCGGGCTTCTCTTCGCCGCCCGCAAGGCCCCCGCCAATCGTTACCGGATGCGCCGCGCCAATCGTCGTCGCCGGCGCCATCGCGGCGACGCTCGCCGCGAGCGTGATGAAGCATCCGGCGCTGGTGGCGGTCGCCCCGATCGGAGCCACATAAACCACCACCGGCACCGGAGAGGCGAGGAGGGTTCGAACGATGGCCTGCGTCGAATCGAGCAGGCCGCCCGGTGTGTTGAGTTGAATGACAAGGCACTGAGCACCCTTCGACTGCGCCTCATCAATGCTGCGCGCGATGTAAGTGGCGGTGGCGGGTCCGATCGCCCCGTCGATTTTGATGACGCAAATTCTCTCCCCGGAAGCGCCCACGGCGAGAGCTGTGAACCACAAAGCCAGGCATACCACCATAGCTTTCATAAGCCGCCTCGAACTGCTCTAAAGGTATCACGCCCTTACCCGTGCGGCAAATTCTCGACCGGCCGGCCAGTCTGACGGCGAATGCCGTGGATTCCGGCAAGGCATCGATTGCCAGTTTTTTTTGAACGGCATACAATTATTCCTCTTGGAAAGTGGGCCCGTTATTCCAAAGAATTGTCAGATCCCGGCTGAGCTGGAGATCGAGGGTGTCCGCGCCGCGTTGGAGCCGGCGTTTGGGGTTCGTTTAAGCGGGCCGACTGCGGCCAAGGCGACGTTTTACGATACCTTCGAATGGGGCGTTTGGTTTGGAGACCGGCTCCTTTATCAGTCCAACGGGGCGCTGCGCTTGTGCGAGCGCGATCATGACTGGATTGGCGACGTGCGACACGCGTTGCCAATGCCGGCCAAGCGTGTGCCAAAGTTTGAGTGGGAACTCCCGGAGGGAAATCTGCGCAAGGAGGTGAAGCCTCTGGTCGGTCTCAGGGCCCTGATGCGGGTCGCCCGCCTTTCGATTCGAGAGCAACCCGTGGACCTGTTGAACGAAACGCAGAAAACGGTATTTCGCTTTGATCTCACCAGCTTTTTCGCGGACAGCGAGTCGCGGGAGCCGTTCTACCGGCTCTGTCATTTCCGGCCGCTGAGGGGTTATGAGTCCGAGGCGAGACGGGCAATCGAGATATTGCGGACACTCGGTGGCACCGACATTCGGGAGGGTCCACTGGCCATGTTCTTCCACGAGCGCGGAAAGGTTCCGCGGCGATACACGCTGCGGCCTGCGTTCGACTTGCGCCCTGATCTGTCCGCCCGGGAGACCGCGCGCCGGATCATTCACCGGATACTCGCAATCGCGCGGGAGAACGAAGCAGGAATCATTGACGACATCGACACGGAATTTCTGCACGACTATCGGATATGCGTTCGCAAGATCCGGTCGGTGCTCAGCCTTATCAAAGGAATCTATCCCGAGGAAAAGACGGCGGAACTGAGGGCCGCATTTGCCGGGTTTTGCGACGTTACCAATCGCTTGCGTGATCTGGATGTCTACTTGCTGGCTCGGGACGAGTATACAGGGATGCTTTCCGCTGCGATCCGGCCGGGACTGGAAGTGATGTTCCGGGACTTTGCTCGCGGAGCGGCGTCGCGCTCTGAGGAAGGTCGTCGCGCATCTCGGCTCGTCCGCCTACCGCGCCGCGATCGAGGCAGCGGAAGAGTTCTTTTCGGCGCCCGTCGCACCTTCCCGAGACCGAGGTGTCGCAGAGTCCGGTAGGCCCGCTGGTCGCAAGGCGCATCAACAAGAGCTACAAGCGAATCGTCAAGATCGAGCGCTCGCTTGGCGCTGACACGCCCGGACGAAGCGGTGCACCAGGTGCGCATTCAGTGCAAGAAGCTGCGCTACCTGGTTGAGTTTTTCAGCGAGCTTCTGCCTGCCGAGGAGACGGAGCACATCGAGAAGCAGTTGCGACGTCTTCAGAACACTCTCGGGCTCTTCAACGACTATTCGGTTCAGCAGCGCTCGCTGCTCAGCTACTGGGAGCGCAAGCGAAAAGAGCCGGCAACCACGAGGAACTTGCCTTGGCGCTCGGCGGGCTTGTAGCGCTTCTCAACCAGAGCCAGCAGGCCGAGCGCGACCGCTTCCACAAAACACTTGATGAATTCTGCGCGCCTCAGATCGCCCGCGCAGTCAAGGCCACCTACGTGGACTCCAAGGCCCTGGCCGCAGATTCGACGGAGAATCCAGGCGCCCAGTGAAGATCATCTCCTCCTACAGCATCAAGGGCGGGGTCGGCAAAACGGCGCTTTCGGTCAATCTTGCATACGTGCTCCAGCAGGCCGGCAAGCGCACCCTGCTCGTGGACCTCGACCCGCAGGGAGCCGCCGCCTTCTTCTTTCGCGTGAGCCCCGCGCAAGAGTTCGAAATGGAGCTCGACGAACTTGCGGATGCGGGTTTGCGGCGGAACATTCGCGAATCCGACTATCCCGGACTGGACATCCTTCCCTCCAACTTGGCCTACCGCAATTTTGATCTCGTTCTCAGCGGCATGCGGAAGTCGCGCAAGCAGCTCCGCTGGCTTCTTGATGAAATCGGGACGGACTACGACTGCATCATTCTCGACTGCCCGCCGAACATCACGCTGCTCTCCGAGAATGTCTTTCGCGCCTCCAATCTGATTCTCGTGCCGGTGATTCCCACCACATTGTCGGAGCGCACCCTCGAGCAACTCTTCGAATTCTTCGCAGAGATGGAATTGCCGACCGGTATCCTGATGCCCTTTTTTTCAATGGCGCAGACCAGAAATCGCATCCACCGGGAAACCATCGCGCATCTCCCCGAGAGGTATCCGATGTTCCTCAAGACGGTCATTCCCTTCACCGTGGAGATCGAGAAGATGGGACTTCGTCGGATGCCCGTGCTGGCGTATGGTCGCAAAGCTTCCGGTCGCGCAGGCTTACCGCGCCCTGTGCCAGGAGATTCAGGACCGGCTGAACGCAGATTGAACGTGCCGCGATCAACGGAAGGTCAACTGGACACGTTCTGTCGCAGCCATGTCCGCACTCGCCATAAGGAGCGAAGAGTAACATGGAACTCGCGCTCATTGATGCCATAGGTCCTTTCTTCCGCGGATATCAGAGGCGGAGAATCAACTGGTCAAAAATTCCGTTTTCCTATCTCGCCACAGCCGGCCCGGAGCGCGACGCTCAATGGTGCGCGATTCGCGCCGACCTCGACGTTTTCGCCCGCGAGGCGGCCGGGCTCGGATTCAATGCTGTTTCGCTCGATGATGTTGCGCATCTTTCCGATCACCCCTGGCTTGAGGCGGAAGTTCGTGCGCGGAACGCCGTGTTTCGCGAGGAGTTTCGCAGGCTTTTCGCGCTGTTGCGCAGTCGCCGGCTGCGGATCTATCTCACGGCGGACTTTGTCACAACATCCGCCGCGGTGAATGAACGTGTGGGGAGCAGCACCAGCGCTGCCACCGCATGGTTTGGCGAAGTCGTTGCCGCGTGCCTTGACGATTTTCCCGAGGTCGACGGGATCATCCTGCGCATTGGCGAGGCGGATGGAAAAGACGTGAAGGACCCGCTGCGCAGCCGTCTGGTCGCGCGTTCGGCGCGTGAAGTCAATAGCCTCCTTCACGTTCTGATACCTCTGTTCGAGCGCCGCGAGCGCCGGCTCATCTTTCGCACGTGGACAGTCGGCGCCTACCTCATCGGCGACCTCATTTGGCACCGTGGCCGCCTTGCTTCCGTCCTTCGTGGGATCAAGTCCCGCTGGTTTGTCCTGTCGATGAAGCATGGAGAAAGCGACTTCTTTCGCTACCTTCCGTTGAACCGTCACTTTTTCCGGATCGATCTGCCGAAAATCATCGAGCTGCAGTCCCGGCGCGAGTACGAGGGCGCGGGAGAGTACCCATCCTTCATCGGCTGGGACTGCGAGCGCTATGCGCGCGAACTGGCCGGCGCGCGCAACCTCTTCGGATTCTCCGTCTGGTGTCAGACGGGAGGCTGGCACGCCTTCCGCCGCCTCGCCTTCCTTGATCCAAAGGCAGTCTGGATCGATCTCAATACCACCGCTGTCGTTCGCATCTTTAAGGAAGGCGCCAGTGTCGAGGAGGTGGTCACCTCCTTTTTTGGTCCTGCGAAAGCCCCGGCTGCGATGGAATTTCTGCGGCTCGCCGAGATCGTTATTCGCAAACTGCTCTACATCGAGGAATTTGCCCGTCAGAAACTCTTCTTCCGTCGTGTGCGCATACCGCCGCTGCTTCATGTCTATTGGGACTCTGTCTTCATCAATCAACCCGTCCGCAGGGTACTTGCGCATTTCGTCCATGATCCGGAGGAATCGATCCGCGCAGGCGAAGCCGCCTTCATGCACTTCGATCGCATGCTCGAGCTAGGCCGCGAGATCGATTTGCCCGAGGAGGACTTGTTATTCATGCGAGATACCTTCGCTATCGTTCTGCTCGCCCGGCGGTTCTACCTCCTCCCGCCGGACCCTGCGCTCGTCGAGGAGATCCGGGCGGCAAAGAGAGCCTATAAAACGCGTTGGCCGCGAGCGGTCCGGCAGCGATATCGCGTCCGGCTCGATTTCGAGCCGGCTCGCTTCAACCGTCGCACCATCAACTGGCTTCTGGGATTGGTCGTCCGGCGTCACCGTGGATACCGCAACGTCCTTGACCGGCTTTTCACGCTAAATACGCTCTCGTGGGTCTACTTCCTTTTTCGTGCACGCCATCAGAGAGCCCTGCCCAAGTATCTCCGGAAGACCGCCATGGGCTTCGACAGTTTGTTTCGATAGATGAGGTGTTTGCGAAGTTCCCTTGCGGAGTCGGCATCTAGCGATAGCGCATCATGGTTCCCGTGAGCTGCATATCGTCGGCCGAGCTCGCGCAGCGGTTTGATCCCGAGTTTGCTCAAGGCGTCGTGGTAGGCCTTTACCGCTTCCTCAGCTGGGATTTCGCGGTCTGTGATCCGGCGAAGCATTTCGATGAAGGTGAGCGGATGCTCGGAGAGATTGATCTTTCGGCCGAACAACGCGACGCGCGCGCCGTACTTTTGCGCGTCGGAGATCAGCTTGAAGGCGTCGTAGGTGGTGCCGGCGCTGCCGCCGAGGATGCCGATGATCAACTGCGGATCGTAACTGACCAACTCGCTCAGCGCCTTCGGACCGTTGTAAGCGATTTTCAGGAAGATGGGCCGGCCCCGTCTTCGTGACGCCCGCGAGAGAGCGGACGATGTGGTCGTTGACGAAGGCCGGAACGTCCGCTTCCGAGATGCCGGGCTCGACGTTTGGATTGAAGACTTCGAGGAAATAGCGAAAGCCCTTTCGCTCAGCCTCGATTCGAAAATCCTGAAACTCGCGCAGGGCCTGGTGTTCCTCGTCAAGGTTGTTGGTGAAGGTGATGGAATAGAGTCCCAAATCCGCGCCAATGACCTTCTGGCTGGGCTTGGGATCGATGCAGCCGTACATGATATGGTCGAGCGTCGCCGTGCGAAACGAGCGGGATGCCTGGCGCGGATACTTTCCGCCGCGCACCGCCCAGATGTCGGACGTGTCATTCGCCCTTGCCGCGGGCGTCACCGGAGAATTCTCGAAGAGCTTCTCCTCCATCGCCAGAACCTCGACGTTCGAGGCGGAAAGCAGCATGATATCGACGATTCCCTGTCGCACAATGTCGCGAATCTGTGCGCGAAAGTCTTCCAGCGTCCTCCAGTCGCTCTCGTAGTCGTCTGCCCTTGGCTACGCGCCGCGGACCCGGCGCGGTGACGCCAAATGCCATATCGGCGTCCTTGGCATCGGCGATGATGAAGGCTTTGCTGCCCGACGGGTCGGCGCTGATGTCCGCGAGTTTTTCGTCAAGTGATTTGAGCATAGTTCAGATTGGGCGGTAGCCGAATTCCTCAGCGAACTGCAGGCATTCGGAAAGCGGCCTGACGCCATCCGAACTGGTCGCGTCGGTGAGCGAGGCGGCTGCCGCGCAGACGCCGTAATTAAGGGCGACGTCCATCGGGACTTTCTCTCGTGCAGGCCAAAGAGCACACCGGCTGCGAAGGCGTCTCCGGCGCCAACGGTCCCCGCAATGAGCGCCTGCGGCATGTTGACGCTTCCCTGCACGAAGTCGTGTCCCCCCGAGCCGACGGCGATTGCTCCCGCGGGAAAATGGATCACAACCCACTCGCGCACACCGGTAGCGAGCAGTTCGCGAGCGGCCTTTCGGGCGGCGCCGATATCGATTCTGCCCTCGCGGACGATCTCGATGCCTGTCGTGCGCTCGGCTTCAAATTCGTTCAAGACACAGTAATCGCAGAACCTCAGCGCAGGACGTACGATTCCGGCAAATCGATCGCTGTCCTCACTCACCACATCCACACTCGTCTTGAAGCCGGCTTCCCGCGCGCGCTGAAGCACGGCTGCTGCTACGGTTCCGTAGACCGGGTCGGGCAGGTCGAGCCGGTCGAGCAAGCAGCAGATAGCCGAGATGAAAGACGCGCGCGTCGCTCTGTGTGAAGTCAAAATGCGTGGCGTCGAGAAAGGCGTTGGCGCCGCGCTGTTGAAATATCGTCCGGCGTCCTGTGGACTTCACCGTCATTATGTCGCTGTTGGATGTCGGCGCTTCCCTGGAGATGTGTAATTGCCGGGCGTCGATGCGATGCGCCTGGCAGTCCTTGCGGATGTGCTCGCCAGCGTCGTCGTCGCCCACGAGCCCCACCGCGGATAGCGGGAAAGGCGCCTGGAGCCGCGCCAGATCGATCAGCACGTTGTAGGCGGCCCCGCCATTGCAAGATGTCTCGGCGAGGATGTTCGCGAGCGCGTCCTGCGCCGGATAAACGTCGATAATCTTGGTGCGATCGAGAATCCAGTTCCCGCCTGCCAGGATTCCGTTGCGCGCGGTGCTCGCCATGACCGTACCAATCAGCCTCGCGCGAACGCCGCGGCTTTCTCGACGAGTGCGGCATCCGGACGAACTCCTGTGTAAAGTGCAAATTGTTCGACAGCTTGAAGGGCGATGACCTGCGCGCCCGTAACTGTTTTCTTTTCCAGTGATGCCGGCCAATCGAATCAGAGGTGTTTCCGGAGGAAGCGCCACCACGTCGAAGACGAATCGTGCGGCGCGAACCAGATCCTCTGGAAAGGCAAGCTGATCGGATTCAGCGCCGCCCGCCATTCCAACCGGCGTAACGTTGATGAGCAATCCAGGTTTTTCCGCTGCCAGTTGATTTGTCCACCGAAAACCGTATTGCTCGGCAAGCGCGGTTCCCGCCGCCTCATTTCGCGCAAGGATCAAGCCATTGGTCAGTCCCGCGTCCCGCAGCGCGCAGGCGACAGCTTTCGCCATGCCGCCGCTGCCCTTGAGAGCGAAATCGATATGCGGCGGAATTTCACTCGATTTCAGGAGCTCATAAACGGCCGTGTAGTCTGTGTTGTAAGCTCGCAGGTATCCGTCCGTGTTGACGATGGTATTCACGGACATGATGCCCTTCGCCGAGGCATCCAATTCGTCCAGGTACTCGATACATGCCTCCTTGAAAGGCATGGATATCGCGCAGCCCCTGATTCCCAGCGCACGGATTCCGCCAATCGCGGAGGCAAGATCTCGGGTGGTAAAAGCCTTGTAGACAAAGTTCAGGCCCAGCTCGCGGTAGAGGAAGTTGTGGAATCGCGTCCCGAAATTTCCCGGCCGCGCAGCGAGCGACATGCAGAGCTGGGTGTCTTTATTGATGTAGCGTTCCATTGGCGTGCTGTGGGGGGCTTTGTCTCTCCGAGCTCCTCTTTATTCAAAGCACTCGCCCGGACGGTGAGCAAGCTCCGGAGAAATCCGCGGGGTCGAAAAGCGTTTGTCAAGCCATGCGGGAGCCGATCGCCCGGCCTTTTCGAATGGAATCAACCCCGCGCATCTGAACCGCTTCGCGGGAGGCGATTATTCCGATGGTCGTAACCCGCAAAGGGCTGGCCCGCCGGTCCGCCAGGCGCCGTCAGAGGCTCCCTGCTAAGCTTTCTGATGATGGCGGGTCCTATGAGCAGCGGTGCTGCTCCCATGCCTTTGCAAGGGCACCCTTCGGCACATTCGGGATGACGTCCCCGTTGTGTCTCTTGATCGTCTTAAGCTCAACGCAAATTTCCGCCTGGGCGTGATCGATATCCCTCTCTCGTCGGGACTTTGATCGCGATGGATCTGCGATGGACTCTTGGAGTCTCGTTGTTTCGTCATCAATATGCTTGAGGATCTCCCGCAACGCCGCTTCGGGAACAGCGGCCGCGAGGACCTTGCCTGCCTCCAGAGACGCCTCGGAATTGGATACGATCTGATCCAGTTCGTCGGCTGAGATGAGAGAGGCCTCCGCCTGCCACCTCCATGGATCGGATGCGGGTCCTACTTGTTGCGTTTGCAGCTCTGAGACTGCTTTGTTGCTTTCAGATCTCACCCTGTAGGCGACGACCATTTCAGAGAGCGCCGAGATAGCGGAAATAACGGTTCGACCGAGTTCACTGTCCATAATGAAAAAACCTGGTTGTGGTTACGGATTCAGTCTTGGGAATCGCCCTGTGGGACAATTGACACCCAATAATGAAGCTATGAACAGCCTGGCCACCCGCAGAGCGTGAGAAATCACCGTGCAGGGGCGAATGGTTCGTTTCGAACCGATCTTGTTTGGCGGGGAGTCGCGGGCGGCGTATCCCGACTGAGGAGGCGCCTGAGGAGATTGGACGGTCACTCGGATCTGGGAGCAGGTTTCGGAACGCGACTAGCCAGAGAGCCCGGAAGGCTTCGAGGAAATCGCCGGCTGGCGGGCTTTTCAGCTTGCCATCCTCTGGTCATGGATCCCTAAGAATTCTACTGCGGATTTCGTACAATCGCATGACAAGGTAAGATCTTCGGGGATTTTAAACCCTTGACGAATTTCGCCGGCGCGTGCGCGAAGACGCGCACGCTCGTGCCCATAGGTCGGTGCTTGGGTGTTCAAAAATGACTCCAATGCATAACAATTTAAGAACAACGGTGAAGATGGAACCTCAGCGACTTCAGTTTGCGTCTGTTGTCCGATATATCCTTATGGGCCTGATGGCCGGCATTGTGATCGCTCTGATCGTCGCGCCGAAGCCTTGGGACCATCCGCATCCGGCGAAGCTGGAGGATTACGTGCGGATTTATTCCTGGTGGGCCGGGCTCATCAATTTGATGCCTCTCGCCTTTCTGGCCCTTGCGAGCCGCCGGTGGACAAAGCCTTTGCCGCAGCCCATTCCCGGCAAGGCTTCGCCAAGGCTTCCGAAGGGATTTCTTCTCTGCGTTGGCGGCGCGATGGGCGCCTGTGCGATCCTCGGATTTCCGCGGCTGGGCCAGAGCCTTTGGGAGGACGAGGAATATAGCGTGCGCCGCTGCATCGTGGGAGGGCATCGGGTCCAAGACGACGGGACGGTCGTCGTTAAGAAACTGCCGTGGAAGGTGACGCTTTGGAATTATTCTTCGACGACCAATCATGTCTTTCAAAGCATCCTATCGCGATTGAGTCATTCCGCCTGGCGAACCATCGCGCGGCCCACCGGCTTGCAACTCAGCGAGGCCGCCACGCGCTTGCCGAGCTACCTGTCGGGAATCCTCCTCGTGGGGTTGATCGCTGTGCTGGCCGCTCGTTTCGGTCTCGCTTGGGAGGGCGCGCTTGCCGCCTGGCTTATTGCCATCCATCCGTGGCACCTGCGATTCGCCACCGAAGCGCGTGGTTACGGGCTGGTTGCGCTGTTGATACCGCTTGGCTTTCTTTTCGCCGTCAATGCATTGAACAGGGGAAAATGGGGCTGGTGGATAGCGTTTGCGCTGGTGAATTTCGCTCTTCTTTACACCTGGCCGCCGACCTTGTTCACGGTTCTGATTTTGAACCTTTTCGTCGCCGTTGGTCTCTTCACGGAGAGGCGATTCTCACCCGCGCGCAATGTGCTGATTCTTCGATGGCTGGTTTCGTCAATCTTCGCGGGGATCGTGTTCCTGCAGTTGTTCCTGCCGTGCGTGCCGGGTCTCTTCGAATATTTGCGAAGCGTGCGAGATTTTGACGGGCACGCGTTCTTTCTAAAAAACGTCGGCACGCTTTTCCTCACCGGAAGCCTCTGGACAAGGAGCGGTCAATCGCCCACGCCGTACATGGAATACCTTCCCCACGCAAATGCCCATCCGGTCATTTTTTACCTTGCGGTTCTTCTTGCTGCGGGGCTCTTCATGTTGGGTCTCTATCGCCTATGGATCGCCGAACCACGGGCGCGCTGGCTCGTGGCCGTTCTCATCTTCCCGGGACTTCTGACTTATGCCTATGCGGTGTTTCGCCAGAAGATGCTTATGGAATGGTACGTCGGTTTCATGCTGCAGGGTGTTGCGGTGGTGATTTCGGCGGGGGCATTTTGGGCGTTCGCGCCGTTAAGAAGATTTCCTGCGGCGCGCTGGGCGGGGCCGCTGCTCGCTATTGGCCTGGTGTGCGCCTTCGCCGTGCTCTCACATCCGGCGAGACACTTCCTGCTGACTTGGGGCGCGGAACGCTACCGGGAATCCGTGCTCGCGACGCGGCCGAGCCTGGATCCCAATGCGCCGGAGAATCTCAATATCATCACGGCGGCGACGACGCAGCCACCGTATGTTTACGACCCGCGAGCGCGACGCGCCGTCACAGTCGAGCAATATGCCGCCTTGATGAGGGAAGCTGACGATCGGGGAGTGCCGCTTTACGTGAACAACGGCTTTCCGACGGCTTTGAAGATCGACTTCCCGGGCGTTTACGCCCTCCTTGAAGACCGCGCCATTTTCGAACCGGTGGGCTATTTCACAGGGATTGATGTCATGCTCGATCGCGTCGTGCATCGCTACAGGCCTGGAGGACTCGAACGGGCAGACATCGAACGCTACAAGCTGGTTGAAGCCGACCATCAGCGTTCCCGCGCGGCCAACTAGCGGCCGCGGCCGCAGTTGACCCTACGCACGATTTGATGGCGAAGAGGCGCCGCTTTCTGTTAATAAAGCTGTAATCGGGGCGCGAGCCCCGGCTATGGACGACAGTCCTACCGCCTCGAAAATATCGCTCTTCGTGAGTAGTCCCGGGGACGTGGCCCACGAGCGGCGTATTGCGCGCGAAACGATTGCCAGGCTGAACGCGGAGTTCGCCGGCCGCATCGTGCTCGACGCCTATTTTTGGGAGTACGAACCGTTCGATTTCTCAAAATCGTTTCAGGAGCAGATCCCAAACACGGCGACGTTCGATGTCGTCCTCTGTTTGCTTTGGTCGCGCCTTGGATCCCGGTTGGGCGCCTCACAGCGGCTTCCGGATGGCTCGCCGGCGAACTCGGGCACCGAGTACGAAATCACCCACGCGCTCGCCGCGCAGAAAGAGCGCCGAGGATTGCCGGAACTGCACGTCTGGATCAACCAGACGATTCCCTCCTTCCCGCCTGAACCGCCGGAGGTCCACGATGAAAGGATTGCGCAGTGGCGCGCTCTCAAGCGATTTATCGAACATTGGACGAGGGACAGTGAGGACGGCTCCTTCGTTGGTTCCTTCACCGCGTATCACACGATTGCCGAGTTTCAGGATCTCTTCGAGGTCAAACTTCGCAAGATCATCGAAAGGCGGGTTGCGGTGTCGCCGGGGACGCTTGCTCCGCCTGCGAAGCCGATGTGGACGGAGGGTTCACCATTTCGCGGTCTGGAGCCTTTCGATTTCAAGCATGCCCCCATTTTTTTCGGGCGCACCGTGGCGATTAGCGGTGCTATTGAGAGCCTTCGCAAGACGCAGACCGACAAAGACGACCCCCGCAGTTTCCTCCTGGTTCTTGGAGCCTCGGGTTCAGGAAAATCCTCCCTGGCCCGGGCAGGGATTCTCCCGGTCCTCACAGAGCCCGGCGTAATCGAGGGTGCCGGGCTTTGGCGCCGGGCGGCGATGAAGCCTTCCGACGCGGGCGGGGACGTTTTGCGCGGTCTCGCGAACGCCGTGCTCGCCGAATCGGGTTTGCCGGAACTGGCGAGTCACGGAACCACGCCCGATTCGCTTGTGGCCAACCACGCCGCCGTTTTGGAGGAAGTCCGAAGCGGACTGCGATTGGCTTCTGAGCGCGAGCAAGCACGCCAACACTCGAAGATTGAGGCGCTCATCCGTCAGCGCGACGGGGAAAACCGCCCCGAGGATGCGGCTGCCCTGCGTGGCCGCCTGCAAAATTTGCGCCCGCCAGAAGCGCGCCTGGTCCTGCTTGTCGACCAGCTTGAAGAGCTGTTTACGGAGGGGATCTCCTCAGAAAAGCGGGATGCGTTTCTGCAAGTTCTCGCCGCGCTTTCCCGGCGCAATCCGGTCGTGGTCGTGGTCACGATGCGAAGCGATTTCTTCCCGCGGCTCGCCGAATTTTCGCAACTGCTTGCGCTCGCCGAGGGCACTGGCTCCTACCATCTTGCCGCTCCGGCGCCAGTCGAGCTTGGCCAGATCATCCGGCGTCCGGCGCATGCCGCGGGACTCAGGTTCGACACGGATCCCGAGACCAAACAAGGTCTGGACGAAGCACTGCGCGACGCGGCCTCGGCCGATCCCCAGGTGCTCCCTTTGCTGGAATTTGCCCTGGAAGAACTCTACAAACGCCAGACCACACGGAGGGATGGATTGTTGCGCTGGGAGGACTATCGCGCGTTCCACGAACTCGAGGGAGTAATCGCCACGAAAGCCGATGAAGCCGCAGCCGAGGCCGGGGCCGGCCCCGGGCCGGATCAGGCTGTCGACGTGGTCCTTTCCGCGCTCGTGAACTTCAACACCGACCGGGGCGAGACAGCTGTGCCCATCCGACGCCGGGCCGCGCCCGAGGAGGTGACTCCAACACCCGAAGCAGAGAAGCTTGTTTCGGCAATGCTTTCCGCGCGTCTGCTGGTCTCGGATACTGATGCAACGGGCCGGAGGACGATCTCGGTCGCCCATGAAGCGCTCCTTACGCGCTGGCCGCGGGCAGTGAAGTGGTTCGAAACCAACCAGGAATTTCTGAAACAACGGGCCCGAGTCGAAGCGGCCTGCGCCGTTTGGGAAAAGGAAGGCCGCAGTTCCGAGTATCTCCTCCAGTCAGGCAAGCCTCTGGACGACGCTCTCTGGCTCTTGTCCCAGCCCGGCCGAACACTGGCGACGGAAACCGCCGGTTTCATCCAAGCCTCGAAAACCCATGCCAATGAGGAGGCCCGGCAGCGCAAGCGCAAGCGATTGATCATCGCGAGTGCTGCTGCGCTGTTGATCGGCGCCGCGGTGATCGGAGGGATGATTGCCCGCCAGGAACGCCAGCGCGCCGCAGAACGGCGCGCGCAGGCGGACGCCTATTTCCAGGTCCACCAGGCAAATCTTCAGCTTGCCCGCGGCGAACTGCGTCCCGCACTCGCCCTTCTCGAGCGGGCATTTACCGCTCACCCGGACTTTACGACACGGTCTGCGTTTCTCTCTGCTCTCTCCAAGGCGCCGCAACAGTTGGAAACTTCATTTACGGGATTTGACGGAGCAGTGCAGGAACTGCAGTTCGGCCCGGACGATGTGCTGGCTGCCGCGGCCGGCGGTTCGGTCCATCTGCTCGATACGAAGGGCCCCGATGTCTCGGGTCCGGCGTTCGTTGCCGAGAGCGAGGAGGCGCCGACCATTCTCTGCATCGCGCGCCGGCAGGACGAAAGCTGGGTGGCGCAACGCGATGATGGAACCTCCGTCGCTCTGAGGAAAGGCGAGAACGCCGGCCAGCGGGTCGGAGGCGGCAAACCCATGCGTTTTGCCACCGCCTCGAGCGACGGCCGGCGGCTGGCCTCCGTCAATGCGCGACGACGCAACGAGGTGACGATTGGTTCGTTTGACGACGCCGGAAGAGCCGTGCCGGCCTGGCCTATGGACGGGGAAGTTACGGCCCTGGCCTTCGAGCCAGGCGGCGCGCTTGCCGTGGCGACGGCAGGGGGCGCGGTCACTCTCATCTCGCCGGAGGGCGAAAAGCATCCTTTGCGCGAGGGCGCGCAGAAGAATGTTCGGTGCCTGGCATGGCGGGACAAGGGAGAGCCTCTGCTCGCTGCTGGGGATGAGAATGGAGACATCGACCTCCTCACGGCCGGGGGACAACCCGATCGGCTGGCAAATGTGCCAGAAGGCATTCAGGATCTCGCATGGAGTCCGGATGGACAGTCTCTCGCCGCCGCCTGCAGGGATGGCACGGTCCGAATCTGGTCAGTTTCCGAAGGTTTGCATGCGGAACCTCACGTCCTCAGCGCGCACAAGGGTGCCGTCTTGTCTGTCGCGTGGAGTTCGGATGGTTTGCTTCTGGCTTCCGGCGGCAACGACGGAACTGTTTGCCTCTGGCGGCCTTCCTCGGAGTTCGGACCGGCAACCACTCATGCCAAGGGAGTGCCATTACATTCTCTGAGCGTCTCCGAGGACGGAAAGCGAATCGCCGCGGGCTCCGAGCGTGGTGACGTTTTCGCATGGGAAGCAGGGACTGGCAGCAACTCAGTGATCGGGAACGTCGGAAGCCGCGTGCTCTGTCTCGCCTGGCAACCCGGGCAGGATAGAGTCGCTTCCGGCAATGAGTCCGGCGAAATCCACGTTTGGCGCCTCTCGAAGCGTGATTCCACGCGGTCCATAAAGCCTGGCGAGTCCTCGGCAGCGAACGATCAGACCATCTGGCGCGTGCGCTGGTCGCATGATGGAAGAAAGCTGGCCTCATCAAGTCACACCGGCGCCGTTCAGATTTGGGAGCCGGACGGAGAGTCACCACCGCGCCTCGTTGGGCAGATGCCCGATTACGCCCTCGGACTGGCATGGAGTCCGGACGACTCAATGCTCGCGGCGGGCTCGACTCGAGGCGAGATTTGGCTTTGGAGAGTCGCGGACGGAGGGCAGCCGGTGGTGAAGATTCCGGAGGAGCCCGGCAAGGGACACGCGGATAGCGTTGCGGGCCTCGCGTTTCTGCCCGGAGGAAAGGTTCTGGCATCATGCGGGCGCGACGGCACACTGCGGCTGTGGAATGCGCGCTCTGGCGCTTCGCTGGCCGCCACGCCTCCGGTCGGAAGCTTTCTAGACGATCTTGCGCATTCCAAGGACGGCTCGAAGATCAGCGCTGTCGGCACCGATGGCTATTTGCGCGTTTGGGAGAGTAACGGGCTGCTGCCGAGCCTCGCTATTCCGCTGCACGATGGCTCCGCGGCCGCCGTCGCGTGGACCGGTGAGCGCGTCTTCACTGCTTCCGATGACGGAAAGGTTCGTATCATCGAACTGGACGAGGCAAAGTGGAAGGAGCGCGCCCGCCAAATCATCGGCGTTGCGGTCAGCAACCCATCGAAAAGGCCACCGCCGTGAAAACCAGCACCCTTGGACTCCCTTTGGCCTTCACCGCCTTGGCGATGGCATGCGGACCCGCGCAATGCGAGTGGAGGGTGCATCCCGGGGATGGCTATTCCGAGGAGGTGCGTGTCTGGGCCTCTCCCAAGGAGAGCGGCATGGATTTTTCCTGGTCGGGAAAGGTAAATGCGCGTCATGAGGCGGAAGGCTATGGGATCTTGGAATGGTTCAAGCCCGCCGAAGCGCGGCCTGAGGTGGGTCTCATCTACTCAGGCGAAATGAAATCCGGTCGCCGCCATGGCAGGGGTGTCGCGTTGCATCGCAGCGGATCGAAGTACTCCGGCCAGTGGAGAGAGAATCTCAAAGAGGGCCAGGGAGAGTTCTGGTACCAGAATGGCGATTACTATTCCGGTTCTTTTCAGAACGACGTGATGCACGGTCCTGGCAGGTATGTCTCGGCGGACGGAACCATCTTCGAAGGCACTTTTGTGGCTGATGAGCGCGAGGGTCCCGGCATCGTCCTTTATCCCGACGGTCGTCGCTACACCTCCACGTGGTCGGCGGGCAAGGACGTGAATGCCAAGGACGCTCTCGTCGCCGCAAGACCCTACGCGGTGGTCGGCGTTGATGTGCGTCGCTATGCGCTCAACGGGGACGTCTTCGCGAAGGGCGAAGGAACACCCGGCGAGCACTTCCTGACCTACCGGGGCCGCTTCGCGGATGGCGACTTTGTGATCGAGCCCGATTGGCCGTATTGGGTTGCGTGGTCGAAGGGCGGACCGGTAGCTGATGATTCCGACTTCGTCGTGGGAGTGTTCCCGGTGTTCTTGGACATCCGCGTCTACAATCCGTCGAAGGAAAAGCTTGTCATCCGTCGGGCGGAAGCGGTCGTTGAGGAAGGCTTTCCCGATCGCGAACCGATCCTCCGCCTGCACGACGCGTCGACTTCCGGCGGGGTGACCTGTGAGATCGTAAATTTCCATGCCAATCGCGTCGACGACTGCGAGGTTGCCTTCAATATCGTCCCTCCGGGCGCGGAGCCGAGTTTCGAGAGCTACCGATTCGTCGAAAAAGTCGGCCCATTTTCGGAGAGCGCCAGGTTCTCGCTGGCGCGGGCGATGGAGGCGCTCGGAATGAACGCAAGCGCCATCGCTTCGATCGAAAAGATCGGCGATGACAGTTCCTTGCGAGCCACGGTCGAGCAGCGGGCGAAGGACTGGATCGGTCCGTTCTCGAAATTCGCTCAAGAGGGCTACGCGTCTGGGCTGGTCGAGGGCGAGGTTCGCCTGACGTGGACAGATTATTCGGGTTCGAGACAGTCAAAGCGCGTGAAGTTTCGGTTTCATAAAACATTTTACCTTTTCGGAGCGGAGATGGCTGTGGGTGGCGCCCCATCGGGGAAATACGACCTTTCCCTGGAGACTGAAGGCAAAGACTATGTCGTTCCCTTTGCCTACAAGCGGACTATCGACGCCGGCGAGAATGACCGGTTTGCACTCGAGATCGCGAGCGAGAGCTCGAGCTATCAGAGCTTCCGCGTCAGACTGACGACCTCGGATGGCCGTGAGATCGTCTCGCCGCGCTGTCGCATGCACTTCCTCGTTCCCCGGAAGTTTTCGTGGAAGGAGGGTTATGTCATCGAGGAGGATTAAGGTTCGAGCGATCCTCTTGATTTGCTGCGCGGCGTTTGCGGGTCCCTTGGAATCGGCGCACGCCGACTGGAAGATGCATCCTGCGACGGAGTATGACGAAGAAGTGCGAGTCTGGGCAGCTCCCAAGGAGATGGCGCTCGATTTCTCGTGGTCCGGAAAAGTGAATTCCCGCCACGAGGCCGAAGGCTACGGCATTCTCGAGTGGGCCGACTTGAAGGATGGCCGAAAGCCGACAAGCGTCTACACGGGTGAGATGAAGGCCGGGCGGCGTGACGGCTTTGGCGTCTCGCTGCACCGGAGCGGGTCGAAATATTCGGGGCAATGGCGCAATAACGTCAAGGAGGGCAAGGGGGAGTATTGGTATGCGAACGGCGACTATTACAGTGGCGAGTTCAGCAACGACCGCATGCACGGACCGGGCAGATATGTCTCGGCAGGTGGAACAGTCTTCGAAGGAACGTTCTCCGCGGATGAACGGGAGGGTCCCGGCGTCGTGATCTATCCGGACGGCCATCGCTACACCTCGACCTGGTCCGCGGGCAAGGACATCAACCCTGCCGGTGCCCCGGTTCTCGCAAAACCCTACATGTTGCTTGGCGTGGACGTCCGTCGCTACGCGCTCGACGGGCAAATTTTCTCCGAGGGCATTGGGAGCGGCGATGAACTTTACTTGACGTATCGCGGACGCCAGACGGATGGCGACTTCGTGATCGAGCCGGATTGGCAGTATTGGGTCGCATGGTCGAAAGGCGGACCGGTTGTTACCAGGGATGATGCCTCCGGGGATTTTGATTTGGGGGTGCTTCCCGTGTTTCTCGACGTGCGAGTCTTCAACCCGGGGCGCGAGAGCCTGGCCATCCGCCGAGCGGAAGCGGTCGTCGAGGAAAGTTTCCCCGACCTTGAACCGATCCTGCGACTTCAGGATGCGAGTGCGGGCAGCGGCGGAGTCACGTGCGAAATCGTCAACTTCGGCTCGAGCCGCGTGGATGATTGTGAGATCGCCTTCAACATCCTCCCTCCTGATGCGGAGCCGGAATTTGCAAACTATCAATTCGTCGAAAAGCTGGGGTCGTTCTCGGAGCGCGCGACGTTCTCCCTGGCGCGGGCGATGGAGGCGCTTGGAATCGACTCAGACGCCATCGCGGCTGTCGAACAACTCGATTACGATGATCCCTCTCGAGAATCGGTCGCGCTTCGCGCCAGGCAAGAAATTCTCAAATTCCCGAAGTTCGTGGAGTCGGCGAAGGCGATATTTTCAGCCTCCGGCCTCATCGCGGGCGAAATCCGACTAGTCTGGACGGACCATCTTGGTTCTCAGCAAACGAAGCGCGTAAAGTTTCGGCTTAACAAGCGCTTCTGCTTGTTCTGGGCGGAGGGAGGCGCAGGAGGACCGCCGTCGGGGAGTTACGACCTCCACCTGGAAAGCGAGGGCAGCGACTATGTCGTGCCATTCGCTTACAAGCGAACCATCGCCCCGGGAGCGAACGACCGGTTCACCCTTCAGGTCGCGAGCGAAGTTTCGACCTATCAGAATTTCTACATCCGGCTGACCACCGCCGATGGCCGCGAGATCATCTCGCCACGCTGCCGTACGCACTTTCTCGTCCCCCGAAACTTCTCGTGGAAGGAGGGCTACGTCATCGAGGAACAGGGGCCTCCTTAGCCGCCGACGAGCGGAGCAAATTGCCGACCGAAATCCAGCGCACGGCGAACGTCTTGTCTTCGAAGAATCTGACTTCGGCCAGCGCGCCGGAGCCGTTGAGCTGGTCGAAGAGGAAATTGCCCAGCGAGCGGCATATCATCCCATCGCCTCCGCGCCATAGATTTGGACCCCGGGAATCAACGTGCGCATGGGCGCCGAATATCGCCGTCACCGGGCTGTCCGCCAGCCAATCGATCAGTTCGATTTGCCGAGGTGTGGCCTCGCGGCGGAATTCGGCGCCCCAGTGCAGGAACGCGAAGATCGGACGGCCGCTGTGGTCAGGTTGGGGCAACCGCGCGATCGTCTCATTCCTTATCCGGCCGGTGTGTGGCGTTGACGCGTTGCAGAGGTCCGTCAACGCCGTCGCGCGAAACGGCCCCGCGTCGATGACCTCTCCCTCGCGCATGGGCGTAATCCCCGCATTCGCAAGCGCGCTGGCTGTCTGGGCGAGTCCGGTTTCCCCGCCGTCGAGAGCGTGGTTATTCGCGAGGCCCGCAACCCTGACGTTAAGGGCCTTGAGCCAATTGAGCGTGAATTCCCTTTCCATGACGAGCGCTCTCCTCGCCGCTTGGCGTCCGGCAATGAGTCTGCGATCACACCTTCGAGATTCACCGCCAGCGGGTGCCCTTGGGTAATGCGGAGAATCCTCTCGCGCACGGCTTCGGCCCGGTCCGGCCGCGCAAGCAGTGAAGCGACGCCCCGTCCGAAGAACGTGTCGCCGGCGAAAAACCAGACCATTTCACCAGGTCCGGGCGGCCAGGCCGCGGCCGGCGGGTTGTCCGGCTCGTAGACCTGGACGATGTAGCTCGTGGTCTGCTCGAGACGCATTCGCGTGTAGGCCTGTGAGTTTCGGTTGGCGATCACGATGGGGCTCGCCCTATGGACGCGCCGCTGCAAGGCCATCTGCACAAACTGCGCCGCTTTGGAGTCGAGGTGCCCGGGCTGGCGAAGGCGCAGGACCGCTTCGGGATCGCCAAGCGCCAGAGCGTTCAGCGTCTGCTGGTCGTGACGGCGCGCTTTGCCATGGTCGAGGTAATGGGAAAAGTCCGTGGACTGGACGATCAGCGTCTTGGAATCGACAAGTGGCGCCAGCGCATCCACCAGCGCGAGCCAGTCCTCGCGTTTCGAATCAATACGCAAGGCGATCGGCACCATCTTTGCCTTCGGGAAGAACTTTGCGACGAACGGAAGCACCGCGTGAACTCCGTGCTCCTTTGCGAAGAGAGCCGAATCCGCGGTCTTCGGACAGGCCGCGAGAAGCGAGGCGACAGCGGCTTCGTCGCATGCGACATCGCCGAAGACTGTCTCGAAGGTTCCTCGCGCCGTCGCAAACGGCAGCCGCGAGCGCCGGAAATGATCCGGCGAAAGCAGAATGATCCGCTCGTAATTGCCGCCCGAAGCACAGCGAAAGCCGCGAGCGATCAGGTCTGCTGCCACAAGGTGATGGGGCACGGTGATTCCGGTCACGCGATGTCCAGTGGGCGGCGCGACAGATTCCTTTGCGAGCGCATGTTCAAAGACCGACGGGTCGTCGTACATCGCCGCGAACCGCGGCGGCGCCCGAACGGCACCGCGGCGGTCAACTCGACGGCAAGCAACAGTGTGACAAGTCCCACGCGCAAGAGATTCACGGTCTAACGCCCACGCCATCAAATCATTCATTTCCGCGCTCGTCGAGTTGACGCAAAAGCGCGTAATCTGTAGAAAGCACCATTATGAAGACGCTTGGTCTGTCCGGTCTCTTTTTTCAAGGGTCGAGGTTTTATCGGTCACGAGGGACACTCAAGGGCCAACGGATATGAAGATCGCGATGGCCAGTGACCATGCGGGCTTCTCTCTCAAGGAGGAGATCGCGAAGGTGCTGAAAGGCGAGGGACACGAGATCGAGGACTTCGGAGCGTTCAACGAGAACGCCGTCGACTTGCCGGACCACGTCTATCCGGCGGCGCTGGCCGTGGGCGCAGGCACGCGCGGAGCGCGGTATCTTCGTCGATGGTGTGGGCTACGGCAGCGCGCTGATCGCCAACCGGATCCATGGCGTGTATGCGGCGGTCTGTCAGGACCCGTTTTGCGCGGAGTTGGCGAGATCGCACTCGGACACAAACGTTCTCTGCATCGGCGGAAAGATCATTGGTTCAGCCCTCGCCCTGGAGGTGGTGAAGACTTGGATGCGGACCGAATTCCTTGGAGGCGAGGAGAAATACAAGAGACGCGTGGACAAGGTTCGGGAGATCTCTGAAAAGCATCTCAAACCGTTGCCAGTCGAGTAAGGCAGTTCGGGGCCGCATCCCAGCAAGATCGCAATGGCGATGTCCCCATGCCGACCCCGTGAGGACACGGTCGCTGCAACTCTAGCCATAGCGCTTGTCGCGCCAACGAGAGTGAGGTGGCGGGCGGCTGTCAACTCGCGATTTCTTGGTCCGGCAGATGGCTGGTGCAGTACTCTTTTCCATCGTTGGCCACGCGGAAGTCGGCGTGGGGATCCGTGATCTCGGTGATGCCACAGACTTCGCAGCGATGCAGAGTCGGAGAGTCATCCTTGGCGGCTTCAAATTTTGCGCGACGATGGTGAGTCTCTGCGGTTCTCGCGAAATCGTCCTCAGGAAGGAGGGTCCAAAGAATATCAGGTAGTTTCCCAGGCACATGACGACGATCATTTTGACGGGGAGGGAACCTGTCACGAGGATGTATGCGGGCCAGAGCAGACTGATCAGCGCGACCCACTTGAGCTTTAGCGGTATTACCAGGAGGAAGAGAATTTCGAGATTTGGCGCAAGGGTGGCAACCGCGAGGAACAACGAGAGGTTAAGAAACACGTTGCCGCCCGAGGCGCCAAAGATCAGGGCGGAAGCGATGCAGAAGAACATTCCCAAGAAGTAGTAGGCGTTGAGGCGGAAGGCGCCCCAGGTGTTCTCGAGGAGATCGCCTGTCCACCAGACGATCATGAGATAGAAGATGACCCAGATCGGGCTGAGGGTGTCGGGGATGAAGATCCAGCTCACGAGCCTCCAGACTTGTCCCTGGAGGATGGCCTCGCGATCTGAGAACAAGCGCGGAGATATATTTCGGATCGAGGCTCAGGAGAATGAAGACGAGCGCGTTCAGCGCGACTACATAGCGAATCAAGTGCGGGATCGCGAATCGGGAGAGATGGCGTTCAAGCCGGTCGAGTAAAGTCACGGAGGTGGACTCTCAACGTTCAACGCGCAACGTTCAACGCTCAAGTTTTCCCGCGCGGCGGGCCCGGGCGAACTGCTAAAAACTTGAGCGTTGAGCGTTGAATGTTGAACGTTGAGCGTTGAGCCTAGGCCTTCATGGCGAAGCCAACCCTCATCTACGACGGCGAGTGCGGGTTTTGCTCGCCGTTGGATCGAGCGCTGGCGGGTTACCACGGGTGACCGCGTGGACTATGTGACCTCGCAGGAGGCGGCCCGAAATTCCCGGCGATTTCGGAGGCGGAATTTGCCGAAGCCGTTCAGTGGGTCGGCGAGAACGGAGAGCGGTTGTCGGGTGCGCCGGCCGTTTTCGCAGCGCTCTGCCACTGCGTCGGCGAGTGGAAGAACGCTTCGATCGCTCTACGGAAACCGCCCCGTTTGCGCGCGCAGTGGACGCAGCCTACGGCGTTGTGGCGCGGAATAGAATGCTCTTTTCCCGGCTGACGCGATGGCTTTGGGGAGCCGATGTGCGGCCGCCGACATACGCGGTTTCCGGCCGAATTTTTCTTCGCTCGCTTGGATTCATCTATTTGGTGGCGTTCGCTTCCTATTGGGTGCAACTGGGCGGGTTGAATCGGTGAACGTGGTATTCTTCCCGCGACGGAGTTCTTCACCAGGGCGAGGGAGATCCTTGGCGCCGAGGCATATTGGCAATTTCCAAGTGTATTTTGGATGGGGGCGGGCGACACGGCTCTTTACGGATGGTGTGGTGCCGGAATCGCTGCGTCGGTACTCTTGATGCTTGGCTTCGCGCCGCTGCCGTGCCTCATTTTCCTGTGGGTCGACTACCTTTCCCTGATGCGTCGCGGGACAGATCTTTTACCAGTTTCAATGGGATATTTTGCTGCTCGAGGCGGGATTTCTTGGGATCTTTCTTTCTCCTCTGAATTTGCGTTTGGGGAGGGCTGGAAATCCCCCGCGTCCCGCGCGGTTCCTGTTGATCTGGCTGCTCTTTCGTTTGGTCTTCGCCTCGGGTGTCGTGAAGCTTTCGAGTGGAGACCCGGCGTGGATGAACGGGACGGCGCTCGACTATCATTACTTCACGCAACCCCTGCCGACGCCGGTCGCATGGTTCGCCCAGCAGTTGCCGGGCTGGTGGCAGGTGATGAGTGTGCGCGTGATGTTCTTTGTCGAACTTGTGTCTTCCGTTTTTTCTCTTTGCCCCCAGGCGTCCGCGGCTCGTCGCGGCGGGCGGTATCGCTGCGCTTCAAGTTTTGATCGCGCTGACCGGTAACTACGGGTTCTTCAACCTTCTTGACCCTCGCATTGTGTCTGTTGGCTCTCGATGACGCGGTTTGGAGAAAATGGGTGCCTGGTAGGTCTGCGAGACCCTCGTCCTCCCGGCGGATCCCAGCACGCTTCGTGCCCAAGCCATTCCTCCTTGCCGTGGCCGTTGTCAATCTTCATGCTAAGCCTGGTGCCGCTGGCCGTCATCGTTTCGACGGCCGATTCCGTTCTGGCCGCTTCCCTGATCCTGGCCTACCAATCGGTCGCGCCACTTCGCACGATCAACGGCTACGGACTTTTCGCAGTGATGACCAAGGAGCGCAGGGAAATCATCGTTCAGGGATCGGACGATGGGGTGACCTGGAAGTCTTACGTTTTTCGTTTCAAGCCGGGGGATCCGCGCCGCGCACCGCCGTTGGGTGGCTCCCTACATGCCGCGGCTGGACTGGCAGATGTGGTTCGCGGCGCTGGGAAGCGTCGATCAGAACCCTTGGTTCCTCCATCTTCCTGGAGCGGCTTCTTGAGGGTTCGCCTTCCGTGCTGGGCCTGCTCGAGGAAAACCCATTTCCCCACGGACGGCCACGTCTTGTGCGTGCCCTGAGCGACCGATACACGTTCACGACGATGGCCGAGCGAGCGCGGACGGGGAACTGGTGGAACGTTGAGCCCGCCGCGATCTATTGCCCGGCAGTTTCGCTTGAAACGCGGTAGCGCCTTGTGATGCGCCCCAAATAAAAGACTCCTCCGACGAGACCCCAGAGAAGATAAACCGTCATTCCGGTGATCGAGATCAGGAGCCCGGTGCCGCGCGGGACCCCGCATAACTCCGCCAGCAATTCCTCGAAGAGCGCTTCACGTACCCCGATCCCATTGAGGCTGATCGGCAGCGAGGAGATCGCCGTGACCAGCGGCATGATGGAAGTCATGTCCCAGAAAGTCACTTTGTCGGTGAAGGCTTTTGCCGCGAAGCAGAACGCCGAAAAATAGGCGAGCAGCATCGGCACCGTGTAGATCGCTCCAAGCAGCGCTTCGCGGCGATTTTCAAGGCACAGCTGCCAAAGCTTCGAAAGCTTGATGATTTGCTTCCGCAGGGGAAATTTTCGCGGCAGGAGCGTGACCAGATGGCGGCTTGTGAGCACGAAAGAGGCGACGAGAGCGGCGCCCATGATGAGCAGCGTGATCGCAAACCATTTCATCAGATTGCCGACGGCGAAGCTGCGCGCGAACCAATCATCACGCGTCCACGCAAAAAGAAGACCCATGATCACGAGCACCAGCACAGCGAGCAGGCGGTCGACCGCGACGCTGAGAAATCCCTCCGCCTTGTTCTCCGGGTGATCGCGCATGAGGAAGATCACGCGCACCACGTCGCCGCCTGTGGTGCCGGGCAAGGAACTGATTAAAGAAGGCGCCGATGAAGAAAAGCCGCGATGTTTCACGCAGCGGGACCTCGATATGCAACATGCGCAAGAAGAGCTGCCAGCGAAGAATTCCAAAGAATTCGCAAACGCCGGCCGCCGCCACGGAGAGCCCGATCCAGCGCCAATCCGCCATCTTGAGCGCGGCTCCCATCACCGCGCGGCGCTCAGGGTCGTGAAAAAGCCACCACAGCAGGCCGACAGTAACCGCGACCTGCAAGAAAGTCAGCAAGATGACTTAGCAGCGAGGGAGGCGCCGGGCGACAATTGGGCTGCCGCCGCTGCGCGTCCGAAGGGAGCGAGATCATCGGGGCATCACGTAATGCAATTACCCCGAACGGGGCAATCGCAGATCTCGAGGGCACCTACAAGGTGGCGCCGATGGTCTTCCTTCGCCGAGGCGCCGGTATACTCGCGGTTCAACCGGGCGATGAAAGCGGCGGGAATTCCCGCAGGGCAAACGGCTTCACACGCATAGTAGTTCGAACAATTGCCGAAGCCTTCCTTGTCCATAGTGCGAACCATCTTGAGGATACGGCGGTTCTTCTCCGCCTTGCCCTGCGGAAGCAGCCCGAGATGACCGGTTTTCGCGCTGACGAAGAGCATGGCCGAACTGTTCGGGCATGCGGCTGCGCATGCCCCGCACCCGATACAGGCGGCAGCGTCCATCGCGAGATCAGCAACCGTTTTCGGAATCGGGAGGGCGTTGGCATCGGGAGCGGAGCCGCAGCGTTCCGTGATAAACCCGCCCGCCTGAATGATGCGATCGAAAGCGCTTCGGTCCACGGTCAAGTCGCGCATGACCGGAAAGGGCGCGACGCGAAATGGCTCGACGGTAATGACGTCGCGATCCTGAAACTTTCGCATGTAGAGCTGGCAGGTCGTGCCGCGGCCCGGGCCATGAGGCGCTCCGTTGATAGTAAGGCTGCACGTGCCGCAGATGCCCTCGCGACAATCGTGGTCGAACGTAATGGGCTCGACGTCCTTCTCAATGAGACCCTCGTTGACGATGTCGAGCATCTCGAGAAAGGAAGCATCCGGAGGAATATCAAGAGCGGGATAGACCTCGAAGCGGCCGCTATCCTTCGGGCCGTTTTGACGCCAGACTCTTAAGGTGAAGTTCATTGAGGTTGATGGTTGATAGTTGATGGTTGATGGACTTCGTCATTTCGAGAGCAGCGAGCCTCGAAGTCCGCTCAGCATTTTGCCGAGCCGTTCGGCGTCCTGATAAGTCTTGAGATAGTCGTTCTCGCTCAGAAATCCCCGGCGCTTGGCGATAGCACTCTGCGAAACGACCTCGAACAGCGAACCGGTGGCGATTTCCGTGAATCTCGCGAAATCCATGCGGGAAGACCGAGAGCTTCCCTCCGCAAGATTAGATGAAACCGACACTGCGGCTCTTCGCATCTGCATTGTGAGTCCAAACACCTCGTCGCGCGGGAAATCACGGGTCGAAGAGTAAATGAGGTCGGCAAAATCGATCGCCTCGATGCCACGACTCCAGCTTTTCGAAGTTAAACATAAGCTGCCTTTTCGAACTTCCATCAACCATCAACTCTCAACCATCAACCTTACTTGTAGCTTCTCGTAGCCAGTTTCACCTGCTCGTAGACAAGGGGCTCCTTGATGCGGGTGGGTTCTTTGCCTTCGCCTTCAAATTTCCACGCAGAGACATGGGAGTAGTTTTCATCGTCGCGCAGGGCTTCGCCATCCGGCGTTTGGTATTCGGTGCGGAAATGACCGCCGCAGGATTCGTTGCGATCCAGGGCGTCCCGGCACATGAGTTCTCCGAATTCGAGGAAATCCGCAACACGTCCCGCCTTCTCGAGCGATTGGTTGATGTTTTCCCCGGCGCCGAGCACCTTGACGTTGGTCCAGAACTCCTCGCGGAGCTTCGGGATGCGCGCGATGGCTTCTTCGAGACCCGCCTTTTCACGGGCCATTCCGCACTTGTCCCACATGAGCAAGCCGAGTTCGCGATGGAAGCTGTCGACAGTTCGGGTTCCCTTGATGTCGAGAAGACGCTGCACTCGCTCACGAGTTTCCTGCTCGGTCTGCTGGAAGGCGGGATCGCTGGTTTCGGGGCGCTTTTTGTTGAACTGGGTCGTCAAATAATTGCCGATGGTGTAGGGGATGACGAAGTAGCCGTCGGCCAGACCCTGCATGAGCGCCGACGCGCCGAGGCGATTGGCTCCGTGATCGGAGAAATTCGCCTCGCCCAGAACATGCAGGCCGGGAACGTTGCTCATGAGATTGTAATCCACCCACGATCCACCCATCGTGTAATGCACCGCCGGGTAGATGCGCATCGGGCGCTCATAGGCGTTTTCCCCGGTGATGTTTTCATACATTTCGAAGAGGTTGCCATAGCGTTCCTCGACGACGGACTTGCCCAGGCGTTTGATCGCGTCAGCGAAATCGAGATAAACGCCGAGTCCGCCCGGACCCACGCCGCGCCCTTCGTCGCACGCCTCCTTTGCGCTTCGCGAAGAGATATCGCGAGGTGCGAGGTTACCGTAGCTGGGATATTTGCGTTCGAGATAATAATCGCGCGCCTCTTCGGGGATTTCATGAGGAGGTTTGCCGCAATCCTCCTTACGCTTCGGTACCCAAACGCGCCCGTCGTTGCGAAGCGATTCGCTCATCAGGGTGAGTTTGGATTGGTAGTCACCGGCGACAGGGATGCACGTGGGATGGATTTGCGTGTAGCAAGGGTTTCCAAACAGGGCGCCGCGCTTATACGCGCGATAGGTGGCGGTAACGTTGCAGCCTTTCGCGTTCGTGGAAAGGTAGAAAACATTGCCGTATCCGCCCGTGCAAAGGAGGACCGCATCGCCCGCGTGGCTCCGAATCTCGCCCGTCACCATGTCCCGGACGACGATGCCCTTGGCGTGGCCATCGACGACCACGAGATCAAGCATTTCGGTGCGGGGATACATCTTGACCTGCCCATTGGCAATTTGCGCGCTGAGCGCCTGGTAGGTGCCAAGGAGAAGCTGCTGGCCGGTCTGACCGCGGGCATAGAAGGTCCGCGACACCTGCGCGCCGCCGAAGGAGCGGTTGGCCAGAAGACCGCCGTATTCGCGCGCGAAAGGAACCCCTTGGGCAACGCACTGGTCGATGATCGATGCGCTGACCTCGGCGAGGCGGTAAACATTGGCTTCGCGCGCCCGAAAGTCACCGCCTTTGATCGTGTCGTAGAAAAGACGATAGACGCTGTCGCCGTCATTCTGATAGTTCTTCGCGGCGTTTATTCCGCCCTGCGCAGCGATCGAATGCGCCCGGCGCGCGCTATCCTGATAGCAAAAGCAGTCGATGTTGAACCCTTGCTCGCCAAGCGTTGCCGCGGCGGCGCGCCCGGCTAGACCGCTGCCGACGATAATGATCTTGAACTTTCGCTTGTTGGCAGGGCTGATGATCTTGGCGTTGTTCTTGTACGTGGTCCATTTCCTTTCCAGCGGACCGGGCGGGATGTGGGCGTCGAGCGTCATTTTGTGACTCCACTTCCAAGACCGAGAAAGAGGATCGACACGGGAATCGAGACATACCCAACGAACAGAACCCAGGCCAGAATTCGCGCGCCCCTCTCGTAAAAGCGACGGAGTCTTTGGTCCGTAATTCCCACGGTTTGAAACAGGCTTCCGATGCCATGGCTAAGGTGAAATGCCACGAACGCCAGGGAGACGACGTAAAAGAGGCTGACGATCGGATTTCGAAATCCAACGATGACCATTCGATAGACGTCGTGCACCTCCTCCCATGAAGTTCGGTGTGGAATTGCGCATAGCCGGGATCGACCCGAAGCAAGGTGAAGTGAGCAAGATGGAAGGCAATAAATGCCAGCACGAACAAACCCGTGAGCCGCATTGTCCGCGCAAAGATAGTCGTCTTCATCGGGGCGAATACCGCGTATTTTTGCGGATGGGCAGCGAGGTTTTCTTTCCACAGGAGCATCGTGAACCAGATGTGAGCGACGACCATGGTCAGCATGACGAGACGGACGAGCCAGAGAAGGGGTCCGAGGTCGCGCAGATGCATCGCATAAGAGTTGATCGCATCCGGTCCGAAAAACACGGTGAGGTTGCCTATCATGTGACCGATAACGAAAAGCACAAGCACGATGCCGGTGAGCGCGACTACGGTCTTTTTGCCAATCGACGAAAACAGCCAGGCCATTAACGTGCCCGTCAGGCCCGGGGTGGAAGTGGTGGAGGCGGAGGACGCTGACATTTCTATTAGGGGACCTAATACTAAATAGCAAGTAGACTACAAGAGACGATCTATATCAGGAACAATGCTCGAATTGGAAGCGAAATGTGCGCGGCTGGTTTTCGCAATGGCTCTGTCTCAAGGAACGATCAGGGAACATGCTTGGACGCCCGCATCTGATCCTACCGGAGATGGGGCCCGCAGTATTCTCTCGTTACCCATTCCAGCGCTTCGTCCCGTGTGTGCAAGATGCCTTCGAGTTGGCGATTCTGGACAGCGTCGAGAACAACCTGGAACTTTGGACCCGGTTTCCAACCCAAGCCGATTAGATCGCGACCGGTGAGAAGGGGTGGAGGAATGAGAGGTTCATTGGCAAACTCCTCGCGGCGGCGCCTAAGGAATTCGTAGTTGTCCAGCAGACCATGGCTTCCAAGGCAGTCCACGCGGTGTAACTCGAGCTCATCCTCGAACGTGGGTCGCGCCATGAAGCGTTTGAGCCGTGCCACGCGCATTTTTTGAACGTCCTTGAAGACCATGTGATTGTGCACCATTTCAACCGTTGCCTCGATTTCCTCATTGGAAAAGCGCAATCGTCTCATGATCTCCCCGGCCATATGCGCGCTTACCGACTCGTGTCCGCTGAAGCGAATCCGCCCGGTCGCATCGCGCTCCATTGTCGCTGGTTTGCCGAGGTCGTGGAAAAGCACCGCGAACGCCAGAGGTAGCGGGACGCGCTCGGGAAGCAGGGAAAGCATGAGGCGAGTATGGACGAAGACATCGCCCTCGGGATGATAGTCGGGGGGTTGCTCGCATCCCTTGAGCGACGAAATCTCGGGCAGGATTTTCGCCATGAGTCCGCTCGCGTCGAGCAAGTCAAAACCGCGTACCCTTCCGGGGCAAGCGAAGATCTTCACCAGTTCGTCGCGGATGCGTTCGGCGCTGACTTCCCTGATTGCTGAGGCGCCCGCGCACATCGCGTCCCATGTTGCGCTTTCGATTTCAAATCCCAGCGTGGAGGCAAAGCGAATCCCGCGGAGGAGCCGAAGCTTGTCTTCGGCGAAGCGATCAGCGGGATTGCCGATGGCGCGCAGGATCCGCATTTTCAAGTCCTGTTGGCCGCCCACGAAGTCCAGGACGCGTTTCCCGATGGGGTCGTAAAAAAGGCCATTGATCGTAAAGTCCCTGCGCCTTGCGTCCCCCTCGGCCGTCGTGAAGGTCACACTTTTGGGGTGACGGCCGTCGAGATAGGCGCCGTCGGAGCGGAAGGTTGCGACCTGGTATTCCTTTCCATCCTCGACGACGAGAACGACACCGAATTGCACGCCGACGGGAACAGTCCGAGGGAAAAGCACTTGCACCTCTTCGGGACGGGCGGATGTCGCGATGTCGAAATCGTGCGGAACCTTGCCCATCAGAGAGTCGCGAACACAGCCGCCGGCAAAAAACGCCTCGTGGCCGGCGTTTCGCAAACGGTGGACGATTTTGCGGGCGAAAGACTCCATCACGCCCAACCGTAGCGGGAAAATTCCCGTTTTGCTACTGTGGCGCGGGAACGATCGGCTGCGGGTTCTGGGCGGTTGCCGTCAGAAGTCTGGCGAGCAGATTCTCGCGGGGAACCAACGTCAACTCGGCGTCGCCATCGAGCGCTCTTTCGGTTTCAAGAATTTCGAAGACGGTATCGAGGATCTCCTTGCACCTTGCGGATGTAGACCGAGCCGAGATGGAACCCCCAGGCTTCGGATTTTGGCGACACCTCCTCGCGAACACGGCGGCTCATCTCGTGCCGGTCCTCAAGGAGACTCTGGAGGGGCATGTTGCTCAGGCAGCGAACAGCTGCGTTTCGCACGTTTGCGCGCAAAGAGCCGCGTGGATCAGTGTTCCGGAAAAGGTAGTCCGCCGGATTACCCACGCGCATTTCGTACCAAACGCCGATGCCCATCGGGGTGCCTTCTTCCGAATTCACAGGCTCGCTGCGCAAATACTCCTGGTCGAGACGAAGATCCACTCGGCGCACCGCGCCGAAAAAGCGGATGAGCAGCGAGTGAGGGCCAAGCTTAATTGCGAGCAAATGGAGCCCGGGCTCATCGATGACTCCGATCACGCGTCCGAAAAGCAGGAAGACCTGCGCCTCGCATTCCTGGACTATCGCAAAGAGGCAGAAGAATTTGCCGAGCCCGGTGAGAAGCGGCACGAAAGGTTCTTGCGAAGATCGTTGATCGAGATGCCCTCGAATCGCAGGTCCTCCGCGCCTTCCGCAAGGTCACCACGCGGCGCCTTGAAGTTCGCAATGCGCTCGCGAAGGATCGAAATGAAATATCCCATCACATGGGCAATCGGGTTCTTAACGCCGAAGAGATAGGCGTAGAGATTGGCCTCGCCGACGCTGAAGCGGATCTGCCCAGTGACGCTAATGTTGAGCTGGTCCTTTGTGACCGCCTCGAGTACTTGGCCCCCTTGATTGGCCTCCGGCGCCTCCGGGTCGAACGCTATGCTCGCGGTGGAAATTGCGACATTCACCTTGTGGACCTTCTGCCACGGCCAGCGAAAATAGGGCCCCCCGGGCGCGATCACGTGCAACTGCGGATAATTGTAGCGGTCCCGTTCGTTAGCGGGAAGATCGTCGGCCAGCGGGGTGTTCAGCGTGGTCGCTTGCCTGATGCGCTGGGCCCGGCCGAAGCTCGTCAACACACAGCGCGCTCGTTCGGCGCAACGGTGAAGAAGCCCAACATCAGCGCCCGAAGCAGAACGTAGGCGATAAGCCCCAAGCCAACGCCCGCGAGGATTTCAATGCCTGTCATTCTGGCGAAATTGCGGCGTCTTTATTTTTGAAGTGCTGGACGAACGCAAGAATGGAGTGAGAAAATCCTCACAGTTGGAGCAAATCCCAAAATAAATTTCCGAAATGGTGGCAGCGCCGAGGGGTTTGGGGAGCGCGCGCTCCCCAGACCCTCTGCGCGCCAGGCCAATTCTCTCAGAAGTGCGGGGAGCGCAACGCCAGAAGGGGTGGGCGGGACGAACTCTTGAGCGCTTGCCTGGACCGGTTCGAGCGGAGGCGGCACCCCTCGAGGAGGACATGTGCTTCCCAAAAGCTCGAATTAGACTTTCGCCCGCTGCTGGGATTAATAGTAACGCATGGCCATGCACCCCTACAAAGACTCCCAGCTCTCGATTGCTAAACGTGTCGCCGATCTGCTCGGACGAATGACGCTTCCGGAAAAAATTGCCCAAATGTATGCCCACTGGCTGATTTTGTCTCCAGACGGCAACCACAGGATCCGAACGGATGCCTTCTGTCAGGCGGCGACCAGCGAGGATCTGATGGAGATGCTCAAACTCGGGGTCGGACAGATCACCCGCCCGCTTGGCACGCATCCCGTCGAACCCAAAGAAGGGGTCCGCGCACTGAACGCCCTGCAGAAGTTTCTCGTCGAGGAAACGCGGCTTGGAATCCCGGCCATATCTCACGAGGAATGTTTGATGGGGTTGATGGTCAAAGGGGCAACGCTGTTCCCTTCGGCGTTGAATTATGGTTCGACCTGGAATCCGGAACTCATTGAAAAGGTTGGGCAGGAAATTCGAAAAGAGGCAAAACAGATCGGTTGCCACCAGGGTCTGGCTCCCGTTCTGGACGTGTCCCGCGATGTCCGCTGGGGACGCACCGAGGAGACCATGGGCGAAGATCCCTACCTGATAGGGGTCCTCGGCACGCGCTATGTCAAGGGGCTGCAGGGGGAAAACCGGGAACTGTTGGCGACCCTGAAGCACTATGTGGGGCATTCCTTCAGCGAAGGAGCTCGCAATCATGCGCCAGTGCATCTTGGTTTCAAGGAACTGAACGACGTCTTCATGCTGCCTTTTGAGATGGCGGTCAAGCAAGCCAATGCCGGCTCCGTGATGCCGGCGTATCACGATATCGACAACGAACCGTGTCATGCCTCAAGCTTCTTATTGACCGATGTTCTTCGTCACCAATGGGGCTTCAATGGCCTGGTCGTGGCCGACTATGCAGGCATCAACTTGCTCTATACCCACCACGGCGTTGCGAAGGATAAGGCTGAAGCGGCTGCCCAGGCCTTCAATGCGGGACTGGATATTGAGCTGCCGGGGTTCGAATGCGCGGAACATCTGCAGCAGGCAGTCGAACGGGGCCAAATAGCCGAGGAAAAAATCAACAAAATCGTTTCGAGAGTGCTGACTGAAAAGTTCCGTATGGGCCTGTTTGAAAACCCATACGTCGACGAGAGTCAGGTGAGCCTGCAGTCCGAAGACCACAAAGGATCTCGCGAAAGAAGTCGCGCTGCAGTCGGTGGTGCTGCTGGAGAATAATGGAATTCTGCCTCTTGGACGTCTCGAAGAAGCCGAAGGTAGCAGTGATCGGCCCAACCGCGGATGATCAGTTGGCGATGTTCAGCGGCTACAGCTTCCCGGTGCATCTGATCGTCGCGAACATGCAGGAGGAACGCGTTCAATACGCGAAAACGCCGTTACAGGCCCTGGCCGAGCGCTTTGGCGGCGGACAACGTGACCTACGCGAAAGGCTGCGAGATCCTCACCGAACGAAACCCGGAGGCCCCGATGTTTCCGGGTGACGTGGATTCGGAGAAGGCCGCCAGCCTTGAGCGCCGTTCGCCGGTGAGCCGGGATACCTCGCAAATCGAGGGCGCGGTCGCCTGCGCGCGTCAAAGCGATATTGCCATCGTTTTCGTGGGAGACCTGGCTGGCTTGTTTCAGACGGGCACCGTGGGAGAAGGTTCGGATACCGACAGCCTGCAACTGCCGGGGGTTCAGGAAGAGCTGCTGAAGCAAGTCATCGCGACCGGCACGCCAACGATAGTTGTAATGACTTCGGGCCGGCCTTACTCCCTGAACGGTCTCGAAGAGCAGGCGGCTGCCGTCCTGATGGCCTTCGAGCCGGGACAGGAAGGAGCCGAGGCAATCGCCGATTTGCTGACAGGTCAGGCGAACCCGAGCGGACGCCTGGTAGTGTCGATACCGAAAAATGTTGGCGCGGTGCCCTATTATTATAACCACAAGCTCAAAAGCGGCGGGACGCCCATCGCGTATCACTTCGGGAGCAAGTATCCCTTTGGATATGGCCTTAGCTATACCCGGTTTGAGTATGGCGAATTGACCATCCCGCAGAATCGCATCGACATCAATGACGGCTCGATTTCCCTCTCCTTGAAGCTTGAGAACAGCGGTGCTTCTGAGGGTTGTGAAGTAGTCCAGGTCTATGTGCGCGACGTTTTGGCTTCCCTTGTTCGTCCCGTCAAGGAGCTGAAGGCCTTTAAGCGTGTAACTCTACGGCCGAAGGAAAAAGCTGTGGTCAGCTTTAGCATCCCGGTCGATATGCTGAATTTTACGAACAGGGACAACCAGCGCATGGTCGAAGCCGGCGAATTTGAGATCATGGTTGGCGCGTCCAGTAGCGATATCAAGCTGAAGGGCAGGTTCGAAGTTGTCGGCAAAGACCGCATACTCGATGGAGATTGGCGGATGGAAAGCCTCGCCAGTGTGGAGCTACTGCCTGCATGAGCTGATTGCGGACGATTATCGCACAGTTTTTTTGATGTCCCCAGAACCCCCGAGCGGCTATGTTCCTCTACGTGAAGCTGTAGGCCAAAATGGCGGGACCCCTAAATGTCAATGACTTGATCATTCACCGGAGCGATCGATCTGGGGTCGGCGAGCTTTCCGTCACCATCCATAAGTTTCCGGCGAATGTCTGGTCGTCATTCACGCCCGCGCGAGACGCTTACACGTTTTGGTACCGACCTAGGACAGAAAGAGGACACACGTGGCTTACGGTTCCGGAACTCGGGTTGAGCCACCATCACGTCAGCCGCAATCACTTGCTTATCTCTCCGCCTTCCTTGCGTGTGCACGGCGAGCAGGAAGAGGCCGAGGGCATAGTGGCCAACTTCAGCTTTGATTCGCGCTTTTTCGAAGCCCTGGCCGGGCACGTGGGTCTTTCAGAGATCATTTCAAAACGGCCTTGGCATCATTTCTTTGCGATTGATCAGCGTATCGAGGCGTTGTGCCGACTCCTGATGGAAGAGACCGAGGAGCAGTGTCCGAATGGCCCCCTGTACTTCGAGCCGCTGGCCCGTGCGTTGGCGCTGAGAGTGCTCGGGACAGTGCGCGATCAGAACGGCCGCGCGTTGCGGGCAGCGGCCGTTCCGCCTGGCGTTCGGCACGCTGTTCAACGCCTTGAAGCCGAGTTCGCGGACGAGATCTCTTTGGACGAACTTGCTTCCATGGCACAGATGAGCCGCAGCCATTTTGCACTCTTGTTTCGGCAGTTTACGGGTTACACGCCGCATCAATACCTGCTTTTGGTGCGCCTAAACCACGCGCGCAAGCTTATTGCGCGAGGCAATCCGGCGCTGTCGCTGGCCGAGATCGCCGCCACGAGCGGCTTTTGCGATCAAGCCCACCTCAACCGTCATTTTCGACGCTTCTTCGGCACGACGCCCGCAGCATTTCGCTCACAGCACAGCATTGTTGAGGGTTCAAAGTGAGAGCCGGTAGTCGTTGGGCTGCTCAAAAATCTTTCCGTATCCGAGCCTCTGGCAGTCTGGAGTGCCCCTCTAGCCTTGATACGTTATCTTCCGCCGATCAAAAAGTCAGACGAATGTTCCAAGGTCATTGAGATGTCCTATCGGAACGCGAGAGGTTTGGATAGTTTTCTTGGAATACGAAAGCTATGACAAACAACGCCAAGATCGCTCTGAACCCGCTTCCTTGGGTGCTCACCGAAAGGGGATTCGAGCTCTCAGTTCCCGTTTTGCGCCAGGCATTCTCGGAGATCGCGAGTACTCCGTTCAAGGCCATTCAGGCAGATCCCCCCGAAGGGCTAACGCCCGCGGAATACCGCTCCCTTCTCGAGGAATACGGATTAGTGCCCGCGCCGGGCTATTTCTCAGCGCTCTTCGATGCGGTCCCTACCGACCAGATCGCGGAGAGCGCGAAGCGACACGCGGCCGTCCAGGCCGCGCTCGGCAATACCGAGGTCTTCATCGCCGCTAATGGCTACGGGATCCGCATGAAACGCCCGGCGGTTGGTGCCAACGCAGACCCCGCAACCCTGGCCAAGGTTATTGATGGCCTCGGTGCTGCTGCCGCGGCGATCACCGCCGAGGGTGTCCGACCAATGCTGCACCCCCATGTCGGCACTGCGATCGAGGTGGAAGATGAGATTCACACAGTCCTGGGCAGCATTGAAGAATCCGTCCTCGGGTTCGGTCCTGACACCGGTCACCTGACCTGGGCTGGCATGGACGCAGTTAAGATTATGAGCCGATATGCCAGTCGCATTGGTGCAATGCATCTTAAGGACGTCCATGCTGATCAGGTGAGTGCCTCCAAGGCCGCGGGTGCGACTTACCACGAGGCGACCCGGGAGAAGTTCACCGTCTGGACCGAGCCGGGCCGCGGTGACATCGACTTGGCCGCCGCGTTGGCAACGCTCCCAGAGTCGTTTAGTGGCTGGATCGTCGTCGAAGTGGACGTTCCCGAGGCTCCCACAAATCTTGCCTCCACAAATATCTCGGCTGCTTGGATAGCGGAAAATCTCGGCGCCGGCGCCTTTACTGCCAACCAGTAAGGCGCACCTCCAGCCCATCAGAAAGAAATTGTCATGAGCAAAAACTTCGCGCCAGTCGGGATCGCCGTCGTTGGATGCGGCAACATCAGCGATCAATACCTGAAGAACCTTGTTCGCTTCCCGGATGTGACCGTGCTGGCTTGCGCCGATCTCGACGCGGACCGGGCGGCAGCGCAGGCGGCCAAGTACGGCGTCCCGCACTCCGGCGACCTGGCAACTGTTCTCGCCATGCCCAAGGTCGAACTAATCGTAAATTTGACCATTCCCGCAGTCCACGCCAGCGTTGCTCTTCAGGCGATCCGCGCCGGCAAGCATGTCTACGGCGAGAAGCCGTTCGCGCTATCGGTCGAAGAGTCACGGACCGTTGCGGCAGCTGCCGCGGAAAATGGGGTCGAGCTGGGCAACGCCCCCGACACCTTTTTGGGCGCGGGTCTCCAGACTTCCCGGCGGGTCATCGAAGAAGGGAGGATCGGCACGCCACTCTCGGCCAAGGCAACATTCGGCTATCCCGGTCCCGACCAATGGCACCCGAGTCCAGAGTTTCTCTTCCAGAGAGGTGGGGGGCCGCTGCTTGACATGGGTCCGTACTACATCACCGCGCTCGCCCAGATGTTCGGCCCAGTTAAGGCTGTTTCCGGTTTCGGCCGGCGAGCCCAAGACAGGCGCAGAATAGGAACCGGCCCACGTGCAGGCGAGACCTTCGACGTTACGGTCGACACGCAGATCTCGGCTCTGCTGGAGTTTGCCTCCGGTCCGGTCGCCACGGCGACATTCAGCTTCGACGCTCCTATCGCGACCCGCGAGTTGGAGGTCTATGGCACCGACGCGGTGATCCGTCTGCCCGATCCGAACAGGTTTGATGGGTCCGTGTTCCTGTGCAGAAAAGATCTGAACAAGACTGAACCCAACGAGTGGCTGGACGCGCCTTCCGAGACCGATTGGGCAGAGGTTCAGGCCGAGGGGAGTGACGAAGGCCGTGGCATGGGCGGCTCTGGACATGGCTCGGGCGCGTGCGCTCCGGTGGAAAGCCGAGAGCGGCCGCGGATTTGGCGATTCACGTGCTGGATATTATGGAGTGCATTGCGGAATCCGCTGCCTCCGGACAAACAATTCCTGTGACCACCAGCTTCACCCCAGCGGAACTGCTGCCTATGGGCTGGAATCCGCTTCAAAAGTCGGCCTGAAGGTCACGACAACTCGCAGAAAGTGCAGAAGAACGCGCTCTTGAAAACCTTCGACCCAAAGCAGACTAACGCTCGCACAGCTTCCGCCATATCAGCTTGTTCGGAGCGCAATCACGCGAAAAGTGCTCGAGCGCACACTAATTTATGAAACCTGCATTTTCTGAGATTAATAAGATCCCCTATGAGGGCCCGTCCTCCAAGAATCCATTAGCCTTCAAACATTACAACGCGAGCGAAATTGTCGAGGGCCGGACGATGGAAGAGCAACTTCGCTTCTCAGTCGTAGGACTTAACTTTGACGCGAAGGTCCGGCGCGAGAGCTTTGACCCGATTGACCTCTTTTACGCGCACATAGGTGGAATGGATGCCTTTGCGCGTGGATTGAAGATCGCTGCTGCGATTCGCGCCGATGGGCGCCTGGCGGAACTAGTGAAAAATCGCTACGCGTCCTGGGACACCGGCATCGGCGCAAGTATCGAAGCCGACAAGGAGAATTTTGCCTCGCTCGAAAAATACGCCATGAGTCGGCCGGACCCCATCCAGCATAGTAGCGGACGGCAGGAGCTCTTCGAGAACATCGTTAACGAGCTCATCTGACATCAGGGAGGAAAGATATGAATACAGTTAAGAGCGCAAACGAGTTCGATCAGATCGAGACGGCATCTTCCAAAGACGACACTGCATTCAAGGGCGTCGCCGCAGAGTGGGTCGTCACGACTCAGAGCTCTCAATGGCAAACGAAGGATCAATTGACAGTCGCTCCTGCCTTGAACGGCAATTGGGATGTCGAGGTTCATCTCGACAAGCCGTTGCAGACGATCGACGGCTTCGGTGCGTGTTTCAACGAACTGGGATGGGACTCGTTGAGCGCCCTCAACGAAGCGGACCGAGAGGCCATTCTCGAAGAGCTTTTCGCTCCGGGCGTTGGCGCCAACTTCAACAGCTGCCGCATGCCGATAGGCGCTAACGATTTTTCCCGTGATTGGTATTCGTACGACGAGGTGCCGGGCGACTTTGCCTTGGAGCACTTCAGTATCTCGAGGGACCTCGAGCTGCTAGTCCCATTCATTAAGAGCGCGCTAAGATATCAGCCCAATCTAAAGCTCTGGGCCTCGCCTTGGAGCCCGCCGACTTGGATGAAATACAACAAGCACTATGCGGGAAAGTTGTCAGAACCCGAAATGCCGGCCAACGGGTTAAGACCAGACCAGGTCGGAAAGGAGGGCACCGACATGTTCATTCAGGAGGATCCCTACTTTAAAGCCTACGCTGCCTACGTTGCCCGCTTCATCAAGGAATATCGGAGCCAAGGTATCAACATCGGCATGGTCATGCCTCAGAATGAATTCAACTCCCCTCAGCCCTTTCCGAGCTGCTGTTGGACCCCCGAAGGGCTCGCCAGATTCATCTCATTCCTTGGACCTGAGATGGAGAAGCTGAAGGTGGAGGTGTTCCTCGGAACTATGGAACGTCCAAACGACAAGCTCGTTGACGTTCCTCTGCTCGACCCGAAGAGCAGCAAATACATAAAGGGGGTAGGATGCCAATGGGCTGGAAGGCGAGCCATACCCGGGATACACATACGTTACCCCGAGCTTGAAGCTCTATCAAACCGAGCAAGAGTGCGGGGACGGCGCGAACGACTGGCGATATTGCCGCTGGGCCTGGACATTGATGAAGATCTTCCTGCAAAACGGAACAAGCGCCTACTACTACTGGAATATTTCTCTCAAGCAGGGCGGAGTCAGCCGATGGGGATGGGCGCAGAATTCGCTGGTGACGGTTGATACCAAGGCAAAGACGTTTCAGGTACAACTACGAGTACTATTTGATAAAACATCTTAGCCACTACGTCCAGGCGGGCGCAAAGCGTCTGGAGACAATGACTTTAACGGGTTACGACAACCTGCTTGTATTCGCCAATCCCGACAAGAGCGTCGTCATCCTGACGCAGAACGACCTTTGTCAGGACGTGCCAATTCGCGTTAAAGCGGGAAACAAGGTGATAGCAGCGACGCTGCAAGCCGATTCATTCAATACGTTCGTAGTCCGGAAGTGATGCCGGCGCACGTAGCGAGATTTACCTGTGACGTCAATTGGAGGACTTCCCTCAACCGCTTCTAAGAAACTAAATCGTAACACACTGATTAGACAGAGTATTATGAGTTTGTGTTCCACATGTTCCACGGACTTGATTACGATTCGCGCCAGTTTCTTTGCCTCGTTGCCGCGGCTGACGCCGCCTGAATTGCTTCTAAGAAAATAAGGTGAGAATGTCATGACTAGCTGGCCCAAATAAGCGAAGAGCCGATCCGGAAGTAGTGCCTGCGACGCTTGCGGATGGATCTTCGCGCCGATGCTGCTCCAGGCCCGCGACGGCAGAGAGTTGAAGGCACTTTGGCGTTCGGTCCGGAGCGAGGGTGCCGACTGGCAGTAATTGAGGCGCGGTTCGCCCGATGTCGACGAAGCTGTACGTTGGTGTCGGCAAGATGTTGCTGCACTGAGTCAACAGGGGTTCAGACCGAAGATGCTCGCGTTCGGGTAGCGCTTTGCCGCGTCGAGAACGAGCATCTCGTTACCAGCGACGGTGTTCATGTGCACCGGCATGCTGCTGTAGGATTTTCGGAGTTGAGATCGTCGAGCTTGCCGGCTTGGCCGGTGCCGGGATAGCCCATGATGAATACGCGCGGCCTCATCGGAGCCGCAGGCCGGATTCTTTCCCAGACGCGGAGCGATCTCACGTACAGAGCACCAACCTGCTCAAGTAGCTAACTGCCATGTCTCGCTCGATGCCCTCCGCGGTTTCTTGGCGTTTGGGCGCGGCAAAGATCCCGGTGGTGAAAATGACCAGGTCAAGGGTCTCCGCGGGCAACAACGCGGCGACGCGTCGAGCCTCACGCATCAGGCTCAGGTCCGCTTTGATGAATTCGACCCCCGACACGCCGGAATCGCGAAAGGTTTGACCAACGACGAGAATGCTCGCGCCGCGCGATGCCATGAAACGACTGAAGGCGCGTCCGATGCCGCCCGTTCCGTCAACGATCGCAACCTTCATTTCCTTGAGGTCGAGGCTCGCAGGATCGACGCGACGCCATAGTAAGTTCTTGTATCGTTTCATAACGGTCAGAGCCCTTCCTGCGCCACGTATTCCCGCACCGTGGTAGGCCGGATCGACGGATACCGGTCATTCATCAGCTCGTCGAGCTTGCCTTCGCCATTGAGGATCGACCGGTAATACATCAGCGGCAGGTAGGCGAGGAAGTTGTCCGGACCCGCCTTCTTCAGCTGATCGATGTGCGCGTCCAGGTCTTCAAGTGAGCCCAGCCGCTCGACGCGGAGTTTCTTGCCCGATCCCGCCTCATAAGCGCGGACGAGGCCTTCGAAGTCGAGCGTCAAAGAGTCGGACGAATCTTCAAAACGTCAGCCAGACGTCCTAGCTGTGGGCCGGAGACTTGGCTAGCTTGAGCGGATGAACAATTCGCAATTCAACCATGTTCACTGAATGACCGCCGAATTAGCAAGTCCCGTAGAGAAGGCAAAATTTCCGGCCGCGTCTCGCGGATTGCTGATTCTGATGCTGAAGCGATCGATCGGGGCTCGACAGGCCCATAACGATTTGACATACGTAGGTTCGAATCATCCCCTGAACCCTAGAACAAGAGACCAAAATTATGAGAAAGTACCTGACCATTCTGTCGGGCATCCTGCTGGCGGCGGTGACTGGCATTGCGATCGGAGCCGACACCACTGTAAAAATCCTGCACCTCCAGGACAACCCAGAGGATCTCGAACTGTGGAAGCAAATCGGCGCCGAGTTCGAAAAACAGAACCCGGGCGTCAAGATCGATTGGCAGTTCCTGGAAAACGAGGCTTTCAAGGCCAAGTTGCCGACCACGCTACAGTCCAAGGAGCGCCCGGACCTCTTCTACAGTTGGGCCGGTGGCGTATTTTTCGACCAAGCCCGGGCCGGCGTGCTCAAGGACATCACCAAGTCCATGGAGGGCGAATGGGCGGCCACTTTGAGTCCCGCCGGTGTGAAAGCCTTCACCTATGACGGCAAAGTCTATGGTGCGCCGATGAAGACCTCGCTCGAGATCTTGTGGTACAACAAGGAGCTCTTGAAAAAAGCCGGAGTGGATCCAGCCAGTCTGGCCACTTGGAGCGGTTTTCTCGATGCCGTAAAGAAGTGCAAGGCTGCCGGTATCACGCCCATTGCCACAGGGGGCGGCGACAAATGGCCGCTGCACTTTTACTGGACCATGCTTGCGCTGCGAATCGGGGGCAAGGAGGCCTTCGAAGCGGCCTATAATCGCGACGGACGAGGGCTTCGACAGCCCAACCTTTGTGAAGGCGGGTGAGATGTTCAAGGAGCTGATCGACCTGCAGCCCTTCCAGCCGGGCTTTCTGGGGGCAAAGTATCCGGACGCTGCCGGCTACTTCGGCGACGGCAAGGCCGCTATGTTCTTCATGGGAGACTTTCTCTACGCGGGGCAGAAAACAAACAGTCAAAGCGGCAAGGGTGTTCCCGACGATCAGCTTGATTTCGTTCCCTTCCCGGCAGTCGAAGGCGGCAAGGGCAACGACGCCGTCCTAGGGGCGGTCGAAGGCTGGCTGGTGGCCAAGGGTGCGCCCGACCAGGCCGTCACGTTCCTGCGCTTCTTTTTAAACAAGGAAAACCAGACCAAGATGGCTGCTGCGGGCGTCCACATCCCCCTGACTTTGGGTGCGGAGGCGGCCTTGCAGAACCCGTTCTTTCGCCGCGTTGCAGAGGCCTTTAACAAATCGCCGTATCTGCAGATCGTCTACGACCAGTTGCTCGGCGCCAACGTGGGCCGTGTGGTGAACGACATCTCGGCGGATCTTGCTGCCGGCGCCATCACTCCGGAAGAAGCGGCCAAGACAGTCGAGGAAGCCTGGGAATCCGAGCAGTAACCGGCTTGGTTTTCATGAATCAGGAGAAAGAAATACTCCGCTAGATACCATGCCCACTTCGATACCCTCGGCAGCGAACGGCAACGGCTGGCTTCCCAAGGCGGCCGCTTTCTGGCGGCGGGCGAACGCCGGCAGCGGGGCCTCTGACAAATAGGTCACTGCGGCTCTATTCCTGATCCCGGGGTTGGCGCTCTTTACGCTCTTTGTCATGCTGCCGATGATCGAGGCGGGCTACTACAGCTTCTTTAACTGGAACGGCTACGGCACTCCCACCGATTTCGTGGGCCTGCGGAACTACGAGCAGTTGATCGGACAGAAAATCTTCCATTCGGCGCTGTGGAACAACGTCCTGGTCATCGTGGTCTCGCTGCTGGTGCAACTTCCTTTGGCCATGACCATGGCTCTGATCGTGGCGGAAAAGATGCCGGGCAGTTACCTGTTCCGGACGATCTTCTTTTTGCCCTACATCCTTGCCGAGATCGCGGCTGGTCTCATCTGGAAGTTCATTTACGACGGGGAGAACGGGTTGATCGCGGCAATCTTCGGATGGTTTGGCGCGCAAGCGCCGTTCCTCCTGGCCAGCCGCGAATGGGCCTTCAGCGCCATCCTGGTGGTCCTTGTGTGGAAGTATTTCGGCTGGCACATGATGATCTTCATCGCCGGCATTCAGAATATTTCGGAGGAGGTTGTCGAAGCGGCCCGGATGGATGGCGCCACCCGCCGGCAGATCAACTGGTATCGTCAAGATCCCCCTGCTGTTTCCGACGATCCGGCTGTCGGTCTTCTTCTCGGTGCTCGGCTCGCTACAGCTCTTCGACCTGATCATCCCGCTCACCGGCGGCGGACCCGCCAACTCCAGTCACTCGGTGGTGAGCTATCTGTATTACTTCGGCATGGGCCGGATGAGGATCGGTTTCGGCAGCGCCGTCGGTGTGATCCTGTTCATCCTTTGTGTCGTGTTTGCCTTCACCTACCGCAGGACGTTGATGCGCCATGACTAAACTGTTTCGATCCGGCAGAACGCAGAACCGTCTGCCGCAATATCTCGCCCTGTTCCTGGTTGCCGGCTTGGTGATCATCCCGCTTTACGCGACCGCTGTGGGCGGCCTCAAGAGCGTGGGCGAGTTGCGCACAAATCCCTTCGGTTTGCCCAGCACTTGGATTTGGAAGAACTATTGGAATGTGCTCGCCGATCCGCGGCTCTGGCAACTGCTCTTCAATTCAGCGATAATCGCCGGGGTCAGCGTGGTGCTGACGCTGCTCCTGGCTTCCATGTCGGCGTTCGTATTCGCCCAGATCACCTTCTTCGGCAGCCAGATGCTGCTGAGCTACCTCATGCTGGGCATGATGTTTCCGGCGGCCACGGCCATCCTGCCGCTGTTTATCAAGATTCGCGATTTCGGCCTGCTGGATTCGGCATGGGGGGTGATTCTGCCTCAGGTGGCGTTCGGGTTGGGCTTCAGCATCGTGCTTTTGCGGGGCTTCTTCAAGCAGTTGCCGGCAGAGCTGTGGGAGGCCGCGCGCATGGACCGTTGCAGCTATGCCCGCTTCTACTGGTCCATCACCCTTCCGTTGTCGCGACCGATCCTGGCGACAGTGGCCGTATTTACTCTCGTGAGTTCCTGGAACAACTACCTGCTCCCACTGGTAGTGCTAAACCGCGAAGACGCCTATACTTGGCCGCTAGGCATCATGCGGTTCCAGGGACAATACAGCACCGACTGGCCGTTGGTCCTGGCATTTATCACCGTAACGATCCTGCCCGCGATCATCTTCTTCCTGCTGGCCCAAAAGCACATCGTGGCTGGCTTGACCGGCGGCGCGGTCAAGGGCTGAACACGCCATGAAGAGCAACGGTCACCGAAATGCAAACGAAACGAACGACATGACCAAGCAATTTCCCGAAGGGTTTATTTGGGGCGCGTCCACCGCCAGCTATCAGATCGAGGGCGCCGCTGACGGAGGACGGCCGCGGACCGCAGCATTTGGGACACCTTCAGTCACACCCCCGGCAAGGTGGTAAACGGAGACACCGGCGATGTGGCCTGCGACCACTACCATCGCTACCCGGAGGACATCGCATTGATGCAGCGTCTTGGCATTTCGGCCTACCGGTTTTCCACGGCCTGGCCGCGCATCCTTCCTCAAGGCAAAGGACAGATCAACCAGGCCGGCTTGGACTTTTACGATCGCCTCGATCGACGCGACTACTTGCCGCGGGCATCACCCCTTGGCTGTGCTTTTATCACTGGGATCTGCCGCAAGCCTTGCAGGATCTGGGCGGCTGGCAGAATCGAGACATCGCCGACTGGTTCACCGACTACGCCATGATCGTGCATCGGCGCGCTGGGTGACCGGGTCAAGCACTATGCCACCTTCAACGAACCGAACGTGATCTCCGTTCTAGGTCATGCCACGGGTGACCACGCCCCCGGCCTGACCGATCGGGAGGCGACGTTCAAGACCATTCACCATATCAACCTGTCGCATGGCAAGGCGATCGCAGCCCTGCGCGCGGACAAGAAGGATCTCATCCTGGGAATCGTCAACAACCTGGGACCGGCAGTTCCCGCGAGCGAGTCGGAAGCCGACAAGACGGCGGCTGAATACGCCGATGCGGTCTGGAACCGGGTCTTCGCCGATCCGCAGTTCCTTGGCCGCTATCCGGCACTTCTGGAGGCGCGACCTTGCGCCCTACCTGCAACCCGATGACCTTGCCACCATCCATCAGCCGCTCGACTATTTCGGGGTCAACCATTATTCGCCCAACTACACCAAGCACGACCCGGACGCAGTGCTCGGTTACTCGAACCGTAGCCCCGCCCCAAGGCGCGCCGGTGACCGGTATGGGGTGGGAGATCAGCCCACGGGCGTTTTCGCGACCAGCTGATGGACATCCATCAACGATATGGGCCGATTCCCATCTACGTCACCGAGAACGGTGCTGGCTACGAGGAGACCGTGAGTGCGGACGGCCAGATTCATGACGACCAGCGGGTCGCTTTCCTCGAAGGCTATCTTGGCGCAATGCACGAGGCCATCGCCGCGGGCGCCGATGTTCGAGGCTATTTCATCTGGTCGCTCTTGGACAATTTCGAGTGGGCCTTTGGCTACGCCAAGCGCTTCGGAATCGTCTACATCGACTACGCGACCCTCAAGCGCATACCTAAGACAATCCTTTGAATATTACCGCAAGGTTGCTGCGGCCAATGCCGTGCTCCCGGCTGCTTAGCTTGGTTATTTACCCGCATCACTTATAGAGAAAACGATATGGCAGAAGTCCTTCTGAAAAACGTCCGCAAATCCTTTGGCGATCTCGAGATTATCAAGGGCGTCGATCTTGAAATCAAAGACAAGGAATTTGCCATCTTTGTTGGTCCCTCCGGCTGCGGCAAGTCAACCCTGCTGCGGATGATCGCCGGGCTGGAGGAAATCACTTCCGGGGATCTGATAGTGGCCGGGGAGCGCGTCAATGACATGTCGCCTCCCGATCGGGGCATGGCGATGGTCTTTCAGAGCTATGCGCTTTATCCGCACATGACGGTGCGGGATAACATGGCGTTCGGCCTCAAGCTGGCCAAGGTGCCCAAGGCGGAGATCGAGCGCAAGGTGCAGGAGGCGGCCCGTATCTTGAAACTCGAGCCATTGTTGGACCGCAAGCCCGCGGCGATGTCCGGCGGCCAGCGCCAGCGTGTCGCCATTGGCCGGGCGATCGTCAGAAACCCCAAAGTGTTCCTGTTTGACGAACCGTTATCCAACCTGGATGCCGCGCTTCGGGTGCAGATGCGCATCGAGATTGCGCGCATGCACATCGAGTTCAACGCCACGATGATCTACGTGACGCACGACCAGGTGGAGGCCATGACCATGGCCGACAAGATCGTGGTGCTGCAGGCTGGGCTCGTCGAGCAAGTGGGCTCTCCCCTGGAACTCTACCACCACCCGCGCAACCTGTTCGTCGCCGGCTTCATCGGTTCGCCGACGATGAATTTTCTAAAGACCGAGGTTCGTGCCACTCAGGCCGATTCGGTTACCGTCGGACTGCCCGGTGGGGGTTCCATTAGCGTGCCTGTCAAGCCCGGTAAATGCCGGCCCGGCGACAACGTCACCTTGGGGGTGCGCCCGGAGCACCTTCTCGAAGGCGGGGGCGGGGACGGAGAGCTAAAGGGCGAGGTGCTTGTCGTGGAACGGCTCGGCGGCGCTACCTACTGTTATTTGAAGCTCGAAGACGACACCCTCTTACTGCCGAGGTCGCCGGTAACAGCCACGTCAAGGTGCGCGACCAGCTCGCCCTTGGAGTCCCGCAGCGAGAGCTGTCACGTCTTCGATCCCGACGGCCTGGCCTTGGAGCAGACTGAGCGCCATCCCTTGGCCGATGTCGGCCGGGACCGGGCGCATTCGCGCTAGAAGAGCAGATTGCCTTGGCTAAGTAGCGGCTAAGCCACCCGCGGGCGCGACGCGCCAGAGTCGTGGGCGGATTCATATCGCCGGCCGTGAGGACACCGCTGCCACAGCTTTGCGTTCGCGGCGGATTCTGCGATCCTTTCAGAGAGCTCGTCCGGGTGCTCTGCAAATAATTTTTACGCAAGAAGCGCCCGCCGATTGCGTAGATAAGATAGGGTGAAAATCATGGTTTGTTTGCTGCTGCTGGTTAGCGTCTCTTCCTGGACTTATTGTGCTTGGCAATTGATCAGGTTTTTGAACGGCCAATGACATGAGCTGTTCGGTGTTGATGAGAATGCAACAAGGTCGCCGCAAACTAAACTCACTGAATTTGCAATTCATGCCTTAGGAAATTTGGCTTGCGCGATCCCGACATTTGTCGCATTTAGGTTCTTTACGGCTAATGCTTTTGCATCGCGTCAGAGGGCTCTGGAATACCTATCACGGTATTCTCGCTGTTATTCTTACGGTTGTCTTCTGGATCTATCTTGTGATCACGGGGGCCGTTTCCAACGGAGTTAGCGGCGGTGCTCAGCGATTCATCCTGTATAATCTCGCAGGCGTGTTGGGTTTGGTAATCGCCGCAGTTCGCGGGCGGTCGGCCGCCGCGACGCTTCTCGCGACGGGCTTCGTCGAGTCTCACACTCTGGCCCTAAGACAAACCGTGTATGCGGGTATAGGGATGCTTATCGTGCTGCTAGCCGGCATGGATGCGACGGACCCCGGTCCTCTGAGGATATCGTGGCTCTTCGGGTTTTTGGTTGTCCTTTACGGCGTCTTTCTGATTTGCCATCTCCTTTTGCCAAAACGGCTCGCTGATTCGCTCTTCTCCTTGGAGGAGCACGAGCAGAGAACATTGCTGATTGGCCCAATTGACAAAGCGCGACGTTTCTCCAAATGGATCGAAAATACCGCGGCGTTTCGCTTTGGCGTGAAGGGCACCGTGACTGGGGATGATGATCGTGAGGATGAAGCGCGGATCCTGCATTTGACGCGTGTGTCGGACGCCAGCATGTTTGAGAGGATAATAAGAAACGAAGGAATCATGCAGATAGTGCTGCTAGCGATTCCTTCGGATCGCGAAGCTCTCAACCTCCTGCTTAGTATCGCCAACAAGACAGGCGTTCACGTCCTTGTGCTGAACAACCTTCCAGAGACCTTCGATCACGGTATCACGCTCTATAATCTGCACGATCAGGGGTTCATCAGTTTAAGGAATGAACCCCTGCAGGAGGTGGAGAACCGCTGCATCAAGCGAGCGCTGGATCTTATTGTGAGTCTTGCCGTTGTGATATTTATCCTCCCGCTTGCATGCCTCATCGTGAAGATCTTTCAGGCGATCCAATCTCCTGGCCCGCTGTTCTATCGACAAACCCGTTCGGGCGTAGCCAAACGCCCGTTCCGCGTTTTTATGTTCCGGACCACGCACATCGATAAACACGATAGTTCTTCGGAGCTGGAAACTGAACCTCGCGTTTATCCGATTGGACATATCTTGCGCAAGAGGGGACTCGATGAAATGCGGCAATTTCTCAATGTATTTTTTGGTGATATGAGCCTCGTGGGTCCGGCCCCGCGCTCGATCATAGCAAATAGAAGATTCAGTGAGATTGCGGAAGCGTATCACATCCGGGCGTGGGCTAAACCGGGAGTTACGGGTCTGGCGCAGGTAAAAGGATATTGCAGAGACCCCAGAAACGATCGCGAAGTTGAAGAGTCGGCGAAGCTGGACATTGAGTACATCGAGAACTGGTCACTGCCTCTTGACTTGTGGATAGTGTTCAAAGCGCTGCTTCAAATCGTCGAACCCCCGCGCTACACTGAGTAGAACGCGAGCTTTTGCGACTCTAAGTCGTCTGCGGAGCGCGGATGAGGTCTCTGCCGGCATGCGCATGACGCGGGTTTTCGATAGTCTTTGCGAGCGAATGAGAGAGAAGGCCGCTGAATGGCTTTGGACAACCGTTCGGGAATGAAAAGGCATTGCTGATCACTGAAAGTTTTTCGTGGTGCCTTTACTGGCGATGAATTTAGGATATGCGGCCTCCGATCGAGTATCTTCTTCGAGCCAGGGATGACCTGCAGACGATCCTGAACCGCGAGCCCGCTCCGCCGGTTGCCGTTCGCGTCGCATGCGAACGCGCACTCGCTAATGTCCTGATTGCCCTCCACAACCGTCGATTCCACGTCGCACGAAGAGCAGAAGCGAAGGAGTGAGCCGAAGCTGCCGAGCCTCAGGGAAACCTGCAGATCGTGTGGAATCTATTATAGGGACATTTGCGAGTGGCTTGCCGGCCGGGATAAAAACAAGGAAACTGCCTGCCAGATTCTTTACATGATTTGCGGTGATCTTGAAGAATCTCAGAATTGTCGCGCGTGCCGAGGTGGGAGAGGCACTTCAGCATCTTGAGTCGGCCATTGAGCGATTGAACTCCTCAGAGGGCTGAATTTTGCCGGTTTGACCCGAACCAGAGCATTCCGCGAGCAAGGGAAAGACATGCGCCTTGCAGATTCGCCGGAGGGAGCTTGCCATTCATGCCCGCCCCGGCTTCTGGCATGACCTCACGCGAACCGACGAGGTCCGATCCGCATCGGCGCGTCGCTGAGGTAGTGAATCGCATGGCCCGGGCCTGAACCGGGTTTTCGGGAATCGTCGGACGTCTGGTAGCCGCCGAATGCGCGCTTCGTTTGCTAACCGACGGCGGCTTATCGTCGAGGCGGAGCCAGTTCCTGATTGGCGACAATTAATGCGCCCGAACCGGCTTTTTTTGCTAGGTTTTGTGATGATGAGTGTGGTAGAAAGCGCGCCGATGAGATTATCCCCGACTATACTCGCCGTCTTGGCCGCTCTGGCGATCGTCGGATGCGCCACCAAACAAGACCAGATCACCCCAGCCGAAGCACAAACCGAGAAGAAGGATCAGCAAGAATACAATAAGGAGGTAGACAGTCGTATTCAGTAAGATCAGCCGCGTAGCGGTGATCCGAGATTTTGTTCATCAAGGTCTGTCCTCGCGAGGCTGAGGGGGATAGCTTCTGGTCTAAGAAAAAGCTCCGACTGGCGTGCCGTGGGTGCCGGCACGGCTAAGCTGAGCCGGTGGCGTTTCCGTGCGCAATCTTCGTAACTGTTCTTGCTGGCAGGGATGGGGACGTTGTCCGTAAACGGATACGGCCGAGAAGGCGTTCGCGTTGGCGCACAAAACGGGACCTGTTGCGGCTCGTCAAGCTTCGATGTGCGTCAAACTACCGTGTGAGGGTTCCCGGCGAGGGTCGCAATCGGCTCGCTCGATCGAGCGCGAGCTTGCTCGCTTAAGCTCCGGGGACCCTGGCTATGGGTTGAATTTTCGCTCGGCAAAAGCCGGCGTGGCGAAATGGCAGACGCAAGGGACTTAAAATTGTGATTTTAGCGGGGTTTTTCGCGTCTTATTGCGTTTCGCTAAAAGATCGCTAGGTCCCATAAATAAAGGCTATCCGGTCGGATGGCAAGAATTGGTGCGCCTTGCCAAGAGGCGGCATCGAAGTCGCACAAAATGTAGCACATGACGCAAGGGACTTAATTTCAGAAGCGTCGGATTCGCCTTCAGATTGCGGAAAAAGTCGCACATTTTGTAGCAACAACATTGAAAACGCTTCGCGCTTCATATCGGGCTTCGCCCTGCATTCTTCCGGCAGACTGCAACGCCCCGCCTTGAATAGCAGCCTACTGGCATTCTGGGATCGGTCGAGGATCGCCCGTTGCCGCTACCGGTTTGCTTCTCATCTCGATCAAGTTCAGGGAGGGAATATCGGCGAGCGTGCGAAAACTGCTGGGAAATCCGGAAAAGCAGTCGAGCGATGCGTCATCGCGAGTTTCCGGATTGCGGCAGACATGGGCTTTAAGAGCGACTTCCGTCAGTGGGAGGATTTGCTGCGGATTGGAGATTGATCGTGGCTTTCCAAGAGGTCTCGTGGGAGCGCCGGTCAGGGAGCCCACAGCACGGTCTCCCGGACCCCCGTCAAGGGTAAACGCAGTCGGGCACCTTTCAACAGGGAGCTTGGCACTGGCTGCGCCGCCAAAACATCGAAATCCTTCAGCCTCCCGAAATCGAGACCCGAACGTTCCTCCAATTCCGACAACGTTATTTGGTCCACTGAAAAACGGCCCGGATCGAAAGGTGCTTCCGGCATAGGCGTTCCCGGCTGCGGCGGCATCACATCGGATTGATCCATCTCGAATGCGGTCACGCTCAGCTGGCCTTTGGCATCATCAATCACTGCAACCACCTTGTAGAATGCGACTGGGACCCTCACTCCTTGATACATGGGATCGGACTCTTGAAAGATCGGACCGGTAAAAACCGACCCTTTGCTGTCCCGGCTCCGCTCCTGCGAGAGGATCCAGTCTTCCAGGTCGCCCCACGTGGCGTCATTGAACGAATGCACCTGGGGGCAGGAATTGGTGTAGTGGTGGGTGTCCGCGTTGGCCAACCGAGCAGCGCCCTCCATGCCCCATACGGGATCGAGTCGGCGGACCATATGGCCACGATCGAAAACGGTGGGGACGTAGAATTCCGCGCCATCTATCTGTGCCGCCTTGGGAATGCGGGGGTCTGTCTTCCACCCCGGACGCTTGAAACGAAAAAAAGGGGCGCTGCCGTCGATGTTGACACCCGTTATGCAGCAAAAACGGCGAGACCGGCTCATGATAACGCTGAAGTTTTGGTATCGCAGCTCAAACGGCCTTTCCTTCGGTGCTCGCTCGACCTGAAGCAGGTCGCTTTTGTCCCTTAGTAGCGGCAGCGGCACTAGGAAGTCGCTGCTATCGCCAAGAAAGTCGGGCAGATAGCCATTGCGGTCGTCGTAATCTTCAGGACTGCCGCTCGTGGCTTCAAGCTCAACGTCCGGCGACGGGTATGTGCGCACGCAACTGCCATGAAGACGGAACCATATCGATTTAGCCAAATACCGTGAGACAAAGGCAAAGACGGAGAAAAGCACACACTGGTTCCGCGTCAAGCTTGCGACTTCAGCACGTTTCGTGTGGCTATACTCTGCTGCTACCCTGCTGGAAAGCGTCGAACCCTTTCGCAAGAAGACCTATGAGCAGCCGGATCGAGATATCACCGCGCGTCTAGTGGTAAGGACGAAGACGGCGTTGAGCGTCGGATCTGAACACATCGGGGAAATCAGGTTCTCGCGCCCTCCCTGGCTTGGAGGTATGTTTTGCCTGACGAGCTTCTTCGACGCTCAAAAAGCACGCCTATAGCACACCGACCTCACTTGTGAAACCCCACCAGCCCCCTCAAGTCAGATACGCTAGTACACTGAATATCAACGGGGCTGGCGGAGCCAGCCTTCTCGCAATCAGAGTGACTCTGACCAACGAGGGGGCTGGGAGCCGACTGATGATATGCGGGGTTGGGCGTTTGTCAAAAAATCCTCCATGAACAAAGTGGTCTTCTCAATCCGAAGCGACTCCAGTCCAGTGCCGCCTGGATGATGGGCAAGCTTATTGAGTGTAAAGTGCCTCAAATTCCCTCACGAAACGAGGCCGGCGGGGAAGGCTCGCATAGCACCGCAAGGGGTTGGTAAGCAAACGATGCCGCGTATTCCTTGCTAGAGGAATGAGGCGGAAAGCGAACATCGGGACAGCCGATCGAAGGCATCTGGGCGTGGATACCGATCGAACCGGACGGAGACAAGATAAGCGGCGTGCCATCGCGAGCTTCCAGATTGCCGAGAGGAGGATGGGATTTAGAGGCAAATTTTGCCCCTGGGAAAACCTGTTGCGGTCGGAGATTGACCAAAACTCGTCATCCGCCAACTCCGTCGATCTCTCCATGTTTGCGACGTCCAGATTCTCCGGAAGATTCTAGCAGCAAAGGCTACCAATGTGAGTCGCATAGCAAGATCAAAGCTTCACCCCGCAGCGCCCAAGTGCCGCACTCAGCCCGCTCGGATCAAGGCGATCGCTTCAGCTTTGCAGGCGTCACACCCCAGGATGCCATGAATTGGTTTGCCCAACCGCAGGACGTGCGAGCCGCCCCGGGCGATATCGTTGAGGGAGATACGGCGCTCCAGACAGGAGGGTATTCCCGAGCAGAATTGCAGTTCCCGGACCTGACCCTAACCCGCGTAGGTTCCAATGCGCTTTTTCGCTTTATCGCGGGCACACGAGAGACCGGACTTAGACGTCTGCACGCCGGAGACGGCGGACACCTGCATCGCCAAGCAAGTTCAGACGCGACGACGATGCGAGGCGGGAGGAAGCTTCCGCCTTTTTTGCAGAGAGGAGCAGATGACCGACCGTTTTCCCTTAAGGACGCATTGCACTGGTGACGAGCGCCTCGCGCGGGCTTGGCTTGGCCATCGCCGAGGCACTGGCCGGGCATGGCGCGCGGGTGGTGCTCAATGGTCGCGATCCGGAAACACTGCGAAGCGCCGCAGCCAAGATAACCAACGCCGAATTCGCGGCCTTCGATGTTTGCGATGCCAAGGCCGGCCCGGTTGCCATCGCCGATATCGTCAACCGGCATGGCAAGCTCGATATCCTCATCAACAATGCAGGAATTCAGCATCGCCGCCCGCTCATAGAATGGGAGGATGGCGATTTCGAGTGAATCCTTGCCACCAATCTCACCTCCTGCTTCCGACTCGCCCGCGAGGCGGCACGCGTCATGGTGCCGCGCGGTCATGGCCGTATCATCAATACCGGCTCGATCGCCGCGATCCTCGCTCGTCCGACGATTCATGGCGATGTAGCGGCGAAGGCGGGGCTTCATGGGCTGACGCGCTCGATGGCCTCCGAGATCGGGCGTCACGGCATCACGGTCAATGCCATCGCTCCCGGCTATTTCGCCACCGAACTCAATCAAGCGCTATTGGCCGACAAGGAGTTCACCGCTTGGGTCGAGCGGCGCACACCGGCGGGACGCTGGGCGAAACCTGAAGAGCGCACGAGCCCATAGACGCTCTTTGCGTAGGACCCATCCATCATATTGTCCTGGATAGCTCGCCACCCACAAGACGGCGTTTCGGAACGTAGCTCGGGCCGGCCAAACGGCCCTGCGCCAACGAACTTGCCGCAGCCATCTCGTTCGGTAATTTGGAGCGGAGGTCGGGATTGCTGCCGGAAAATCTAATTAAGGTCGAGTTGGCGCAGTTGACCTGCGAGATCCTGTTTGATGTCTGGAAGCTCTCCTCGGCGAATTTTATGGGCTTGCCGGGCGAGTAGCTGCACTCCAGCAAAGACCACAGTGGTTGCCCGTATCGAATCGCCCATTTTCAGTGTATGCCGAGCGACATCGAGCATTCATGCCTGGGTCACTTCGTTGATCGTATTCGCGCACCCTTCCCGGGTGACCGGAGCAGAAATCGACGACTTATCCTGCAATACGTCCAGATATTCCTCGGCGACGATCATCTTATGCGTGATCGACTCAGCCTCGGGCTGGGAGGCAGCTCCTGGCTGCGCAGCGATTAGCTCGTCAAGACGCTCCTCACATGCATAGGAGGCGATGAACTGGTAACGCTCCATGTAATCGCGAACCAACTCGTTGATCATTCCCGTGTTTACCGACCCTTCAAGCGAGCATCGTTTCAGCAGCAGATTCACGGAGTTTCCAAAAAGGGGCTTAAGACCACGTCCGCTCCCCATTATTTCAATCAGGCTGTCCACTAAATTAACGGTCCGGTCCGCGACATCCGTGCGTCCATTTAGATTGCGTAGTTTACTGGCCATTGCAAGCGACTTGATACCACGAATACTAAGAAATCCTCGCTCCAGTCCGGCATGGGAGTCTCAACGCCCGGGCATTTAGGAGGATCCGGCCCGGCAGGCAATGCGCTGCGACTGTATTATGGCTACGCACGCCAGAGCCAACTGAGGCTCGGCAGGTCCCACTGTAACCATTTCATGGCCTGCAAGCACCTTCTTGCCAGCCATCACGCCGACCAAAATCATCGTCTCCGCCACCGAATCTAGCCTGTGGATTTCGTGAGCCGATGCCTGTTTAGCCAAACTAACAAGAGGATCTGCTTCAAACCTAAGGGGTCCCGCTGAGGGTTTGTCTAGACCCTTGATATGCCGACGGCGTCCCATTGATCGATGAGTTTCGGTATTTTAGAGTTAGCTGCCAAATCATCGCACTCACAAGCTCTTTCTTCATCGTGCTCGCCGGGCTTCCAACCTTGCCCAATCGCCATCTTCTCCGTTTTGGACCATAAGCCAAGAACTTACACCCGGAGCATTGCATTCGCGCCCGATGTCCGCGTCACAACGGTTGCACCAGGAGCAGCCATGAGGGACTGGGATGTCAAATGCCCGGAGGCGCTGCCTCGGTGGGGAACCCTTTTCAGTCCATGCCCATAAGGATCTTCCACAGTTGATCACCGATAGGCTGCTGCGCCCAAAGACCTCGATCAGCAGCCCTCCATTGGTACGGATGCCGCATCGCGAACGGATCCGGCTAAGGTTCTTTACCCTCTTGAATTCCTTTTAGGTGGAGATTGAGTGCGTCTACAGAAATCCAGATTTCCCACAACGAGAGCAGAAGCGAAACGATCATGAAGGCCAGGCTCGCCGCGAAGCAGATTTGGGCGATGCGCACTTGGCTTTCAAAAAGAAGAAACATAGAAATCACGCATAAGAGGAGGCTGGTGACCCCAGCCGCCTGCATGTTGCGAATTAGACGAATCCGGGTTTGAAGGTTCTCGATTTGCTTCAGAATAGGTCTCTCGCGGACACCAGGTGCATGTAAATTCCGTATCAAGTTCGCAAGATGAAGGAATCGCGTAGTGTAAGATATCATTAACAGTGAGGTGGCCGGGAATAGGAGCGCTGGAGTGTTTATCGTAATTTCCACTTTCCTACCTTATCGAGGTTAGATCGATACAACAGGCGCATTTTCCGTCAACGGCGATTGCTGGAGAGAATTTTCGCGGCTCCGTTCGATCGTTCGATCATTGTCAGATGGTCGAAGCCGAAGTGAGGAGATCCGCTGAGACCCGGAACGTAGCTCCCGAAGGGCAACAACTCTATTGCTGCGGAGGAAATCACCAGTGCAACGGCCTCTAGCGGGCGCACTTGGCTTTTGGGCGCTCCAGGAATCGAAATTGCTTATTTCACATGCCCAGAGACGTGTTTTGTCATCTCGAACATGGTCACTTGCTTCTTGCCTCCAAAAACAGCTTTGAGCGCATCGTCAGCGTTAATCAGCGTTTTGTTCTTCGCATCCTGCAATTTGTTCTTCCTGATATAATCCCAGAGCTTCTTGTTACTTCGCTACGCGGGAGCGGCTTCGACCCACAATTTGGATAGCGTATCATCAGGCTGAACGGGGTTTCATCAAAGCTGCGTTTGATTTGCGGGCACTTTTGGATGTTGGCATAATTGTCGTTGAGTTGGGTGATTTGAACTACTGTGGCAACAGGAGAGACTTAGCCCGCCGGAAATTGTTCAGGCTGCAGTGGACGAATACCGAAGCGAAGAAGGCACGCTCGCGGACTTCATAGAAGGATGCACGCGAAGGGACAGGGATTCCAACACGCCTCATTCGCAGCAATACGCGCAGGCGTAAGAGTTTTGGGGAAAACGTCCGTTCGGGTCATTTCGGTCATCGAAAACGGCCACTGAACGCGCTTCCCGCTACGTCGCAACCTTCAATCGCGAACTCTCCCTTGGCCTTGGCATGGTATCCGCGGAATTTTCCCGGAAAACCTGTGCGTCGTGACGCGACCACTGAGCAATCGAAGGAATCGATTTCGATCAGGTCGACGAACCAGATATCCGGCGAGGCTACGGAGTGGCGTCCCTGAGCCATGCTTCCGTCATGTTGTTCGCGCTTGATCCGGACTTCCGGAAAGCGGGCGAGGCTACATTGGAGAGCAGAAGAAATAAGTTGGCACCCGACCCGAACAGCGAGGGTCAAGAGAGGGCGTCGGGATCGCAGACTGGCGGATCATCGTTGCTCGATGACGACCCATCCCGGCTGCGCGTCCGAACTGACGTCGCGCCAGCGAGTTGGCTGACGACGGCGCGTGACGAGTACGCGGCCTTGAATGAGCACAGCGGGCCCCTCAGCGAACTCGTCAACCCTCTGATCATCGATGAGGCCGGCAGGCTCGTGCCGTATGCCTATGGGTTCCGCCACGAGTTCAACCTCGGCACCATCGAGGACATCGATACGGCCGTGGCCTCGTTCGCCCGGAGCGGGAGAGAGCGATTGGCCGTCGTCATCGCGAGCACGACAGGTTCGCGGCTCACCTCAACCGGTCGCGGAGGGAATTTGGATCAGCGTGCGAACGAGCCGGCAAATCCGGCAAGC
>CAWASQ010000086.1:0-7748 GCA_963784465.1 uncultured Verrucomicrobiae bacterium | reverse complement strand
GTTCCATTGGGCGGCGGGCACAGATCCCAGAAAATCGAGCTTCGCATTGGCTTTTCTCGGTAAATAGTCCTTTTCGCCCTTGGCCACTCGGAAAATTCTCTTGGTATTTGCGCGAAGAATAAGGCGAGAGAATTTGCTGCAAGCTTTTCATAGCGCGTCGAACACCAACTGCATCGAAGTCTTTTGCGTAAGCCGGCGTACCAGGTTGTTGGCGCCAGGACTCATCGAGGCTACCGGCATCAACAGCATCGAATCCAAGCTCATCGACAAGCTGCATTACGAGGGCTTTAGTTAGCTGCGCTGTCATCACCTGCTACGGGCAAGGCGATCCGCCCAGGTGTGCCCTTGGGCCGCCCGAACTCCATCAGGTGTCGGGCATAGATATTGTTGAAAGCCTTGACCACAGGCCGGTTCAACTGCTGCGCAACCCATCGGCTCTCCGTCATACCGGCCTCGATCGCATCGATACGGCCATCGCGCTGGCGCGGGTAATAGTTGCCGGTGTCTACGATCACTATATTATCGGGAGCCGCTGCGAACAAATCCCGAGGCAACTTTGGGATGCTCTTCTCGGGAATTGTTACGATGACCACCCCTCCGCTTCGAGCCGCTTCGGCAACCGAAACTGGCTTTGCGCCGGTTTCCGCGGCCAAGTCGGCGAGCGTTTCAGGACCTCGTGAGTTTGCCACTGAAACCTGGTGCCCAAGGGCCGTCAGGCGACGAGTGAGCGTTCCACCAATTTGTCCTGCGCCAATGATGCCGATTTTCATATAGCTGCTCTCAAAATAAGACGCTTATAGAATAATTTAACCTTCTGTTCTCTTTGGCGCTGTCAAATTTGTGCTAGTGAGGCCGAACAGGTTCTGATAGAAGGCGAGCGACCGCGCTAAGGGTTCAATTTTGTGGACGATTTCGAGTGCTGACGATAGGCGCTGCAAAAACATTCGTGCCCACCAGGGGCAAAGTAGGAGAGCATTGGAGCGACGGCTGGACGTAATCCCATTCCCGTGAGGCACATTTATGGTTGAGAAGATTTCTGCGGTTACCCTTCGGGTTGCGAAAATGCGGGCTTCGGTTCGCTTCTACAAAGATGTCTTGGGACTGGAGATCATCTACGGCGGCGAAAGCTCCGCATATCCTCTCGCCCCATCTCCTCCAAGGCTGCGGCATTAACTGTTCGAGACAGAATTTACAGATTCGAACAGGAATCTAGTTCCTTCAATGCAACCGTGGTGCTAACCCAAGACCATTGTATATCTTTTGATTGGACTAAGAGCGCTTGAATTTCCGGAGTCCCCAGATTTTCCTTAGTGACAACGGCTGCGCCGCTATCGATAACCGCATGCACCGTTTCTCCCTTCATTTTGGCAACCAGCGCCTGCACAGCCTCACGGCCCATCTTCTTGGGATTTTGGGCGACGAGCGCTTTAATCTCACCACTTTTCAAGCCTTCCACGAGTCCCGGCGACGTGTCGAAGCCGACGAGCTTCTTGCTGCCCGCCAGGTTATTCTGCTTGAGCGCACGCAACATGCCCAAAGTGCTCGGTTCGTTTGAACAGAAAATTCCGTCCGCCTCTTTGAGCTTGTCCAGCATGTTCAACGCGGCCGAATGTGCTTCGCTGATGGTCGTGCCGGAGTAGCGATTGTCGACAATAACCTGAATGTCGGGAAATTTCTTGATTGCTTCGAGGAAGCCCGCCTCCCGCTGATCCGTGCTAGCCGAACCTTCTTTATGGCGAAAGAGCACTACCTTGCCTTTGCCGTCTAAAAGCTTTCCCAACTGCTCGCCAGCCATTTCTCCAGCGCGGTGGTTGTTGGTCGATACCGTGCAGACAAAGTCCTTAAGGGGCTCACCCTTGAGCGCCGAATCCATAATCACCACAGGGATTCCCTTTTGCATGGCAGCGGCGACTGGACGCATGAGCGCCGTGTCATCAATCGGCGCCAGAACAATACCACCCACGTCCCTCGGAAACGAATTGCTCAAAGATTCGGATCTGCTGTCCGGGGTCGTCTTCCTTTAGAGAGCCCTTCCATATCATCTCCGCGCCAGCCTCTTTTGCGCCTTCACGCGCTCCCCCTTCAACCGCTTTCCAAAACCAGTGCGTCGTGCCCTTGGGAATTACAGCGATTGGATTCAATGGGAGAAGGATTTATAGAGGATAGGGCTGAGCTTCGGGACTGTCCATATTCTTGTTCGCCAAGCCTTGGCGGCCCGCGAGATGACCAGTCCAAGCAAAGTTCTGTTGCTCCAGCACAAAGCCGAGCCCGAAGACCGGATCATCCGCTCATTCTGCCTGATGCCTCCGGACGATGACTTTCTCACGCTCAAACTGCGTTTCGGAAAAATACATATTCCTTCCCACGCAGGACCCAGTCCCGACGGTGATCGCGGAGGTCTCGCCATTAACCAAGTGCTTCGTCCCCATGTGGTTCCTCATAGTCGATCGATCTATCGGCCCAACTCCTTGACCCGCTGTTCGGCGTCATCCTCGATGTATGCGCATCAGCTCGCAGAGTTACTAGAGCTTTTTCTCGGCGAGGGCGTAGCGGGCGAAGTTGCCCTCCCGGAGTCGGGCCACGAACCGAGCGTTCAGCAACACGTCCAAATGCTTGGAGACGTTCCCTGCTTCATCTTCGTCGTCCCAATCAATTCCGAAACGGCCAACGGCTCCTCCATCAGTGCCCGCAATAACCTTAGGCGGGAAGATTCAGACAGAATGGAGAACAGTCGGGCGGCTTCCTCGATCTGGGCGTCGGACTTCATTCCCATTACAAAAGCGGTGGGGTTCCAGAGTTTCAGGAATTTTATTCCTAAACATGCTTTCACCCGCTATTGTCGGTAAAAGACCCAATTCTTCCGTGAAACGCGACCCCGGTTCGCGGGAGGGGTCTGCCGCGAGCTGTCACGCTGATCGCGTAGGGCTCTCTTGCGACGCCTTGGTTGCATCCGAAGGGGCGGTTAGGCCCATGAAAACAGAGGACAGACGCGTCTGCCCGAGTTGCGGCAATGAGTTTTCTGGAGCAGTGGAATTCTGTCCGGTGTGCATGCTTCGCAAGGCTGTCGCTGATGGGGTCGAATCCGGCGAGTCTTTGCTGCCGAACACGAACTCGTTAGTCAACACCACACGTGTACGCAACGGTTTGAGCATTATGAACTGATGTCACGGGCGAAGATGGGAAACCGGTCGAGTTGGGTCGCGGTGCGATGGGGGTCACTTACAAAGCGTTCGACGTCGATCTGCGATGCCCGGTGACATTGAAAGTCATCAGCGAAAAATATCTCGGTGACGAATCGGCGCGGCTTCGTTTCTTGCGCGAAGCCCGCGCGGCGGCCAGTGTACGTCACCCGAACGTTGCCTCGGTATTCCATCTTGGGCAGAACGGGCGAGAATTACTTTTACGCGATGGAGTTTGTGGAGGGGGAAACGCTCGAGAGCCTCATCAGACGCTCAGGCCGGCTTGAGGTAAAGTTGGCGCTGGAAATTGCGACGCAGGTCGCCGCCGGTTTGGCTGCGGTGCACAAGCAGAAGCTCGTTCACCGGGACATCAAACCAAGCAACATCATGGTGAGCTTCGAGGAAGGAGGCGCTGTGACCGCGAAAATCATCGACCTTGGGCTGGCCAAGGCGGTCAACGAACCAGGTTCTCAGACCGCGATTTCAATACCCGGAGGCTTTGCCGGGACGCCGGAGTTCGCCAGTCCCGAGCAATTTGCGGGAGTCGGCGTGGACATCCGTTCGGATCTCTACTCGCTGGGCGTGATGCTCTGGGAGATGGTGACCGGCCATGCGCTGTTTAGGGGCTCACCTGCTGAGGTGATGTATCAGCATCAGCACGCACCGTTACCGCTCGAACAGCTCGAAGGTGTCCCGCAGCCGGTGGTTGTTCTACTTGAAGTACTTTTGGAGAAAGACCCAGGGCGGCGTTTTCAGAACCCGGCCGAACTCCTGAAGGTGATGCCGACGATAACGGGCGCTATCGACTCACGGCGTAGAGTCACTCGTCAGAGCTTCCAGAAGACGGCCATTGCCAATTTGCGCCTCGGAACTCGCATACCGCGAGCGAGACGGGGACCGAAGAAAATTTCCGTAGCAAGATTGCCCATAACAGGGAGCGATGTTTTTGGTCGAGAGGAGGATATCGCTTTCCTGGATGCTGCATGGGCAAACCAGAATATAAATGTCGTTACAATCGTTGCCTGGGCTGGTGTTGGGAAGTCTACGCTCGTTAACCATTGGCTCGGACGGATGGCGGCTGAACATTATCGTTCTGCGCAGCTCGTTTTCGGCTGGTCGTTTTACGACAGGGAAGCAGTGGGGGCACTTCGTCCGCAGATGAATTTCTTGACGCTGCTCTCACTTGGTTTGGTGATCCAGATCCACGGATCGGAACGGCGTGGGAGAAGGGCGAAAGATTGGCGAAACTGATCGCGCATCGTCGAACCCTATTGATTCTGGACGGCCTGGAGCCGCTCCAAAATCCGCCTGGTCCACAAGAAGGACGGCTCCGCGATCCTTCCCTCCAGGCGCTTTTGCGCGAGCTTGCTGCCTTCAATTCGGGGCTTTGTGTAATTACCACGCGGCTGCCGATTGCGGACATTGCAGATCACGAGCACACCTCAGCCCCGCGTCGTGACTTGGAACAACTCTCCAGCGATGCCGGCGCAAAGCTGCTCCGAGCGCTGGGCGTCAAAGGCGATGAAGCGGAGCTGCGAAGTGCCAGCGACGAGTTCAGTGGCCATTGTCTCGCGCTGACGCTTTTGGGTAGTTATCTGACAGATGCGTACAATGGAGACGTCCGTTGCCGCAAGGAAGTGTCAGAACGTCTTTCTCACGACGTGCGACAGGGAGTTCATGCTCGGAAAGTCATGGAATCTTACCAAGCTTGGCTCGGCGAGGGTCCCGAGCTGTCCGTTCTTCGCATGTTAGGTCTGTTTGATCGACCGGCTGACGAAAAGGCGCTTGAAGTTCTGCTGAAACCGCCTGCTATTCCGGGCCTTACAGAGTCGTTAACGGATTTGAGCCCGAGCGAGTGGCGAACGATTCTTGCCAGATTAAGAAGAGCAAGACTCCTCGTGGGAGAAGATCCGCACAATCCTGGACATCTCGATGCTCATCCTCTTGTTCGTGAATACTTTGGCGAACAGCTTCGGGATCGGCAAGCGGATGCCTGGAAGGAATGCAACAGGCGGCTCTATCACTATTATCGAACGCTTGCGCCGCAGCTGCCGAATAGCTTCAGGGAGATGGAGCCACTTTTCTTAGCTGTCATTTGCGGCTGCAATGCCGGTCTGTTTCGCGAAGCGCTGCATGAAGTTTACATTCCCCGGATTCAGCGAGGCAATGCCTACTTTGTGGCCAACGTTCTTGGAGCGAGAGGAGCTTTGCTGACGGCTCTGGTTCATTTCTTTGAAGATGGACGCTGGAGTTCACCCGTGAAAGTGGGTGTCGAGGCGCAGCGTCTCACGGCGGAAGATCAGCTTTTCATCCTCATGCAGGCAGGGCTATACCTATCGTCAACGCGCGGGTTCTCCACACCGGAGTCACGAAATTGTTACGAGCGCGCGGAGCCTTTGTGTCATTCGCTCAACCGCCCAGTGCTCCTGTATTCCGCGCTGATGGGACAGTGGCGCTATTCCTACATCGCCGACAAGCTGAGTGCAGCGCTGGGGGTCGCACAACGAGTCCATTCGTTGGCAATGGAGCAAAACAACTCCGCGGTAATGATAGGAGCCTGTCAGGCTTTGGTATCGACGCTCTACTATTTGGGCGAGTTCGAGACCGCGCGACAATACGCGATGCGTGGTGTTCAGATATGGCGGTCGGGGGGCGTGCAGTATAATGCAGAAGATCTCGACGCTCCCGCTGTCGTTTGTTTGTGCTACGAGGCGCTATGCCAGTGGCATTTGGGAGAGATCGCCTCTTGCCATCCGACCATGGAGGAAGCGATCTCACTAGCGAAGGAGCTGAATGAGACGAACTCATTAGCCGTGGCGCTTCATTTTGCTGCGTTTCTAGCCCGCTATGAGCGCAATCCTGCTGAAGTGGAACGCTTGGCATCGGATTTGATTGAGCTGTCAACGTGTTCAGAATTTTGCGTTTTGGCTGGCTTGCGGAGAGATTTCGCGTGGTTGGGCGCGCAGTGTCTCGGGTGACACAGCTCAAGGCATCGCTTGGATAGAAGACGGAATACGAGACTATCGGGCAACCGGCTCGATTCTGGTCGTGCCGTGTTGGCTCGTACTAAAGGCTGAAGCCTTGCACCTTGCGAATCGTACGTCCGAGGCTCTTGCGGCAATAGCGGAGGCAGAGGCAGTGGCCCAAAGAACTGAAGAGCGGGAGTGTTTTGCCGAACTGCACCGGCTTCGCGGCGTGTTTCTCGCGACTATAGGTGCTGACGAGGCCCAAATCGAGGCTTCATTTTGCGAAGCGATCAGAATCGCAAAGGAGCAGAAGTCGATTTCGCTAGCGAAACGCGCAGAAGCAACCTACGCGGAATACCGTCGCCAAAAAGCGAGCGGGTTGGGAGGACGTGGATTCCGACTACCTCTTTGCTAACTTCCCTTTGCACTCATACAAACGGTGTGCCGCCTCGGTCGCGTTGTCAGCTGTCATCGCCCTCGCATTGGGAGTAAAACCCCGGCGCCTGCTCCTATGGATCTCACTGGGAGTGATCCGTGGTGCCTCGCTTTCGCCGTGATGGCCGGAACCGGAAGCCGGCAGCCGTCAGGCAGCATCCCAAGGAAGCGCCATCTGCTCGCCTGAGGGCAAGAACACACGGGCCGGGCTTTCCGAAAGCCACGCGATCAATGACATGTTCTCTCCTCCCGTGTTGGTAATCTGATGCACCTGGCGCGGCGGAAGAATCAACGTGCAATTCGCAGCGAACAGCTCTCTCCTGCCGTCGATCGAAATCTCGCCACTCCCCTCGAGAATGCAGATGACCTCCTCGCATTCGTGGTAGTGCAGCGGAGTCGCCGCTCTGGGCGAGAGCGTCTGTTTCCATGCCTCGGACGCATCGGTTCCCTCGGACTTGCGCGCGATCGTTTGATGTTGGAGACCGGGCAGCGAGTAGACCGGGATGGCGGAGTGTGACAGAATGTTCATAAGCAAATCGTAATTCCCGCCTTTTGCTTTGAAAAATATCATGTTGCTTGGTTCGCGATACCTTTTGAGTATGATGGACTGCGAATGGAACTGCGCCATCTTCGCTACTTTGTCGCCGTCGCTGAGGAACTGAACATCACGAGGGCGGCGGTGCGCCTCAATGTTTCTCAGCCGCCGCTTAGCCGGCAGATTCGCGATCTGGAGGATGAGCTCGGTGTGGTTTTGCTTGAGCGCAGTCCCAAGGAAGTGTGCCTTACTGCTGCCGGGCGAATCTTCTTCAAGGAGGCCCGCAGGGTTCTCCGGCAGGCTGCCGAGGCCGTGCGCAAAGCGCGGGAACTGGGCTTGGCAAGGGCGGAACTTCGTGTCGGCTATGCGCCTTCTCCGACTGTGCAGATTCTTCCTCGAGCCTTGCGCGCGTTTCAAAAAGCGGTCCCAGAGGCGCGTGTGGAACTGCTTGACCAGTCCACGGAAGAATCGCTCGCCGGGTTATCCGCAGCAACAATTGACGTGGCCCTCGTCGTTCAACCGCCGCTGACAGGCAGGAGTTCTCTGGTTTTCGAAAAGCTTCTGGAGCTTCCAGTAGGTATCATCGTGCCACACGAACACCAATTCGCGCGGCGAGGCAGCGTTACCCTCGAC
>CAWASQ010000085.1:0-17768 GCA_963784465.1 uncultured Verrucomicrobiae bacterium | reverse complement strand
GTGCTTGAGGCGCGCTATCTGCGGCGCGATGCGCAGCGCCAGATCGTCGAGTCCCCCGAGGAGCTTTTTGAGCGCGTGGCGCGCGCCGTTGCACAGGCGGAGTCGCCGCTCGGCTACGCTGGCGAGGTCGCGCGCTGGCATGAAGAGTTTCACCGGCTGCTGGTTTCGCTCGATTTCCTGCCCAACAGCCCGTGCCTGATGAACGCCGGCACGGCACTCGGCCAGTTGAGCGCGTGCTTCGTGCTGCCTGTGCCCGATACGATGGAAGGCATCTTCGAGGCGATTAAAGAGATGGCCATTATCCAGCAGAGCGGCGGCGGCACGGGTTTTTCGTTTTCGCGCCTTCGGCCGAGGGGCGACGTCGTCTCATCAACGGGCGGCGAGGCCTCGGGACCGGTGTCCTTCATGAAAATTTTTGACGCCGCGACGGACAACATCAAACAAGGCGGCAAACGGCGCGGCGCAAACATGGGAATTCTGCGCGTCGATCATCCGGACATTATCGAGTTTGTCACCGCCAAGCTCGATGAGCGAACGCTGCAGAACTTCAACCTTTCCGTCGCCGTCACTGATGCGTTCATGGAGCGCGTCGCGCGTGGCGATACCTATGACGTGATTCATCCGCGCACGGGACAACGCGTCGGACAGCGATCCGCACGCGAGGTCTTCAATGCCATCACCGACGCCGCGTGGCGCACGGGCGATCCCGGCCTCATCTACCTCGATGCGATCAACCGCGCGAACCCGACGCCGGGGCTCGGTCCTATCGAGGCTACCAACCCTTGCGGCGAGATCCCACTCTTACCGCATGAGGCATGTAACCTCGGTTCGATCAACCTTGCACACATGCTCGCGCAGCGAGAAGGCGCTTCCGAGATCGACTGGGAAAAACTGCGGGCGACCACGCGCGCCGCGGTGCGTTTTCTCGACGACGTGATCGACGTGAACAATTACCCGATTCCCGAAATCGAACACATGGCGCGGGGCAATCGCAAGATCGGCCTCGGTGTGATGGGCTTCGCTGAGATGCTCATCCGCCTGGGCATCTCGTACGACTCCGACCAGGCAATCGCCGTCGCTGGGCGCGTGATGGAATTCATGAATAACGAGGCGCTAGTGGCCTCGCAACAACTGGCCGAGGAACGCGGTGTCTTCCCGTTTTGGAAAGAAAGCATTCACGCATCACGCGGCCTCCGCCTTCACAACGCCACGCGCACCGCCATCGCGCCGACGGGTACTATCGGCATTATCGCCGGAACGAGCGCGAGCATCGAGCCGCTCTTCGCGTTGGCTTATCGCCGCTCGCATGTCCTCGGTGCGGAGACACTCTACGAAATTAACCCGCTGCTTGTGGAGTTCGCCGAACACCGAGGCCTCGACGTGCATCGCATGGTGGAAAAAGTGCGCGAAACGGGCAGCCTCGCCGCCGTCCCTGGCGTGCCGGAAGATCTTAGGCGACTCTTCGTCACCGCCCTTGAAATTCCCGCCGAACGCCACTTGCAAATCCAAGCCGCCTTCCAGCAGCAAGTGGACAACTCGGTTTCCAAGACTATCAATCTACCGCACGACGCGAAACCTGAGGATATTGGACGGGTGTATCTCCGCGCGTGGCAACTGGGTCTGAAAGGCATCACCATTTATCGATACGGTAGCAAATCATCCCAAGTCCTCGAGCTCGGTATCAATGAAGAAGCCCACCACTTCGACCATGCCTCACGATGCGATCCCGATGAATGCAGGATCTGAGCGCGCGAAACCCCGCGTCCGGGGCGCCTTCTCCGTCTCGGCGGTGAAACCGGGCCGTTCCGCAGCTTCTCCGTCTTTATGGATGCCGAACACAAAACGCCGGAGTGGCTGAGGTTCGTCGATCACACCGCCGACGCTGGGATCGCGGTGGAGGCCCCCGATCTAGCGCGGCTCTTCGAGCGCGCGGCATATGGGATGTTCTCCGTCATCACCGATCTCGCGGCGGCGCGGGCCACAGAGACATCCCGCATCAGCATCGGCGCGTCCGATCGCGTGGCGCTGCTTGTCCGCTGGCTTTCGGAACTCAACTACCGCCACGTCACAGAGCATCGCATTTTCTCAAAATTCGAAGTGCTCGCTCTCAGCGAACATCACCTCGAGGCAGAGGTCTCCGGCGAAATCTTCGACCCGGCGCGCCACACGATTTTCACCGAGATCAAGGCGGTGACTTTTCACGATCTGCAACTCAAACGCGATGACCGTGGCTGGAAGGCGCAGATCATTTTTGACCTTTGACGATGGACTACGACATCCGCAAACTCAGCGACTACCTCTGGGAACTGCCGAAGACCGGCGGCATGCGTGTGCCGGCGCGCATTTACGCAACCGAGGAGATGATTCCGCAGATCATCGGCGACAAGGCTCCGCAGCAGGCCGCCAACGTTGCACATCTGCCCGGTATCGTCACCGCGTCGCTCGCGATGCCGGATATCCATTGGGGCTACGGGTTCCCAATTGGCGGCGTTGCGGCATTTGATCTCGACGAGGGAGCAAACACGCATCGTTGATTCGTCGGACAAAGCCGCCGCACCGTGGCTGATGATCTCGGGCTCACAGGACGGTCGAACGCGTCGATGCTGCGACTATCACATCTCGCGGACGTCGCGCACCGCTGATGGCGCATCACGGCTGACATCCGCAGCAGCCTCACTGGTGGGCGCGGATCGCGACTGCGCGAACTCGAATCAATCCGAGCTCTTTCAGCGACGTTCCGCACCGGTGGTCGCGGTCGTGCGGAGCTCTCGTTGTGCTTCGCGCCCATCAAGACACGTTCCCTGTAAGCCCCCAAGGACGAGTGCCGCAATCCGCGCGGTGGCTCGCGATGCAGGCGGAGCTGCGAGCACAGCTACGGAATCGAGGTCCAAGAGTGCGAGCGGCCCACGCCACGGCCTCACGGTTCCTCTGCCGGTGGACGCCGAGGACGAAACTCAGACGTGATCGTCACTGGCGGCCAATTTTTTCCGCGCTTCGGGTTGGTTCTGGTTTCATTGACGCTCACGGATAGAGTAGCCACATCGAAGAGCCGCATAGGCGCTCGAGGCATCGGCCATGTCTTCGATGTCAGTGACGAGCGCCAATGAGTTTTGGCATCCATCTTCGAACTTCCTTGCATTGCTCGGGCTTCCGGAAGCCATGAGGGCTTACGACGCCTTTGGGAACGCCTCAAAGGAACGCTCCTTAGAAGGTGGTTCTCGAGAACGCGAGCGCAAGCGGAGGGGAAATCCATGAGCAAACAAACACGTGTTACCCACCCTATATACAGCCTTCTACCCACGGAAGTCGACGGGTTCGATTCCCTGGCGGAGCTTGCCCTGGATATGCGCTGGTCGTGGAATCACGCTACCGACCAAGTGTGGCGGCACCTTGATCCCGAACTGTGGGAAATTACACATAACCCCTGGGTTGTCCTGCAGACCGTCTCGCGTGATCAGATCGAACGCGTGTTAGCCGATCCCATTTTTCGCAAGAGCGTTGATGATCTTCTCCGAGCTACGCGTCATGCGGCGGAGGCGCCGGCCTGGTTTCAGCAACATCATCCGCAGGCTCCCCTGAGCTGCGTGGCGTATTTCAGTATGGAATTCATGTTGAGTGAAGCGCTGCCGATCTACTCAGGCGGGCTCGGCAATGTTGCCGGTGATCAGCTCAAAGCCGCAAGCGACCTCGGTGTGCCGGTGGTCGGAGTAGGGCTGCTCTACCAACAAGGCTATTTTCGCCAGGTGATTGACAAAGACGGAGCGCAACAGGCCCTCTTCCCCTATAACGACCCCGGGCAGTTGCCGATCACGCCGTTGCGCCACCCGAACGGCGAGTGGCTGCGTTTGGAGATCGCCTTACCCGGTTACTCCGTCTGGCTGCGCGGCTGGCAGGTCCAGGTCGGCAGAGTGAAACTTTACCTGCTGGACAGCAATGACGCGGCGAACTTTCCTGCTCACCGAGGGATCACCAGCGAGCTGTATGGGGGCGGGCCAGAGTTGCGCCTCAAGCAAGAACTGCTTCTCGGGATTGGGGGATGGCGGCTTCTCGCCGCACTGGGCATCCAACCGGAAGTCTGTCACCTCAATGAAGGGCATGCGGCCTTTGCCGTGTTGGAGCGCGCCCGGAGTTTCATGGAAGAAACCGGCCAGCCCTTCGAAGTCGCATTGGCCGTCACTCGAGCGGGGAACCTCTTCACCACCCACACGGCAGTGGCTGCCGGCTTTGATTGTTTCGCTCCGGCTCTCATCGAACAATACCTCGGTGGTTATGCCGAGGAGAAGCTCGGCATAGCACTCCACGATTTGCTGGCCCTGGGCCGCCAGAATCCGAACGACTCGTCGGAGAGTTTCAACATGGCCTATCTGGCAATCCGCGGCAGCGGAGCAGTGAATGGCGTGAGTCGTTTGCATGGGAAAGTCAGCAGGCACCTCTTTGAGCCTCTTTTTGCCCGCTGGCCAGCGGACGAAGTGCCAGTCGGATACGTGACCAACGGAGTCCACATGCCGAGTTGGGACTCGGCGGAAGCCGACGATCTCTGGACGAAGGCCTGTGGAAAAGACCGCTGGCTGATGACGACGGAACCCCTGGAGGGCGACATTCGCAGCGTCTCGGACGCCAGCCTTTGGCAATTTCGCATCGCCGCCAGCAAGTCTCTTGTTGAATTCGCTCGCGAGCGATTGTCCAAGCAACTGGCCGTAGCCGGCGCGCCATCCGAGGCAATTGACGGGGTCAAACATCTATTTGATCCCAACGCGTTGACACTGGGCTTTGCGCGCCGCTTCGCGACCTACAAGAGACCGAACCTGCTGCTGCACGATCCGGAGCGTTTGCTGCGGCTTTTGGCTAATCCTAAGCGCCCGGTGCAACTCATCATCGCTGGCAAGGCCCATCCGGCAGACCAGGCGGGGCAGGCGCTGATTCAGGAATGGACACATTTCATTCGGCGGCCCGAGGCTCGCCCCCATGTGGTCTTCCTGAGTGACTACGACATGAATTTGACCGAGCATCTGGTGCAGGGAGTAGATGTGTGGCTCAACACGCCACGGCGACCGTGGGAGGCGTGTGGAACGAGCGGCATGAAGGTACTCGTCAATGGAGGCATCAATCTCTCGGAGTTGGACGGCTGGTGGGCCGAGGCATACACTCCTGAGGTGGGGTGGGCGTTGGGGGATGGTCAGGAGCATGGCGATGATCCCGCTTGGGACGCTATCGAAGCCGACGCGCTTTACGAGCGGCTCGAACGGGAGGTGATCCCTGAGTTTTATGCCCGCGACGAACAGGGCATTCCCACGGCCTGGGTGGCGCGAATGCGGGAAAGCATGGCGCGGTTGACACCGCGCTTCTCCGCCAACCGCACGGTGCGCGAATACACCGAGCAACACTACCTCCCTGCTGCAACCGCCTACCATTTGCGCATTGCCAATACAGGCGCAATCGGCAGGCAAATTGTCGCTTGGCAGCACAGTTTGGAACAGAAATGGGCCACGCTACACTTCGGAGAACCGAAGGTTGCGACTGACGCGGAGCGGCACATTTTTGAGGTTGAAGTCTATCTGAACGATCTCGACCCGAATGCGGTGCGAGTCGAGCTCTATGCTGATGGAGTCAAAGGCGGCGCTCCGATGCGGCAGGAGATGAAGCGCGTTCGCCAACTGGCCGGCGCGTCGGGCGGCTACGTTTACAGCGCGGCAGTGTCCGCGGCCCGCCCACCAGCGGATTATACGGCGCGAGTGATACCGCACTGCGACCTGGTTCGGATCCCACTGGAAGACCCACGAATTCTGTGGCAGCGATGATCCGATAGACGGAAGAAAAGACAATGACCGCAATCATCCGTGAAACCCCGATTCATGAGGCCAATGAAAGCAAGCATAAGAGCACTGGCGTTGCGCCACTCGCGCCAGACAAGTCTGTGATGGACTCATCGAAGAGAAAACGAATTGTCAGGAATCATTGTCGAAGAAGCGAAACAGACCCCCTGTCGAGGAGCAACGTATGGAGTTCGTCGACCGCAAGGGGATTGGGCATCCCGACTCGATCTGCGACGCGATCATGGAAAACGTCTCAATTGCTCTGTGCAGTGAGTATCTCGCGGCATTTGACAGAATCCTTCACTACAACGTGGATAAAGGATTGCTGATCGCTGGACGCACTGTGGCGCTTCAGTCGGAATGTCCTAAAGGGGGCGGACGGGAGGCTTTCCCCGCTGCGCGACCTCGCATCATTTCCGACCGCGGCAGCCAGTTCGTGGCAAAGGACTTCAAGGAGTTTATCCGTTTCTGGCAGACGACCCACGTGCTCTGTTCGCCCCATTACCCGCAAAGCAACCGCAAGCTCGAGCGCTTTCACCGTACCCTCAAGGAGCAGGCCATCCGGCCCAAGACTCCGCTCTGCCAGGAGGATGCCCGGCGTCTAGTCGGTGAGTTCATCGAGCATTACAATACCGTGCGCCTGCACAGCGCCATCGGCTTTGTCACTCCCAAGGATATGCTTGAAGGTCGCGCCCAGCCCTCTTCGCGGCCCGCGACAGGAAGCTCGAAGGAGCTCGCGCCCGGCGCGCAAAGAACAGGGAGGCCCGCTACCACCGATGAAAACCCTCCTGGCCAATCGCTGCGCTCGATTTCGCTCGCCTGAGCGGCAACGCGGCCTTAGGCTCGGGGTCAAGCTCGGGCAGGATAAGGCTCTGCGGAAGCGCAACCTGAGCGGCCCGAGCTTGCGAGTTGAGAAATCAACCCTCCCGGAAGGCCTCGGCTTGTCCCGAGCTTTCCGGGAACCTTTCGCTCGCGACCGGGTTGACCCCTTCTCAACTTGCCACCAATGCGAAAAAACTTCGAGGGTTTGGGGGCAGAGCCCCTTTCCTTCACAGCTACAAACCACACCAAAAACAACACCGATTAGTAGTTTAGCAGCCAGTTCCAATTCGGACATTCACGCTGAACCGGTACAGCACCAAGCCGCGCCTCGGCGGCGGTAACGTTGGGGAGCCGATGCGGTTTGTGTTCGGCGACCGCGCCACGGCGGAATATCGCGGCCGGCGTATCGATCCCGGCGCAATCGCCGAGGCCAGCGCAAAAAAGTGGATTCAGCGGAGCCTGCGCTTTGTGGACGCCGAACGCGACGTTGTTTTCCAAAGCGAACTCAAGCAGGGCTCTCAGGAACTTACCGATCTTTTCGAGCGTGAAGCCATTGGCGCAAACGACACATCGGTCGCGGTCGGATACGCGCCGATGACCGAAACAGAGGAAAACCGCTATTGAAAGGTCGCTTGGCGCGTGTGCTCTCACGCAGAACTCGCCCTCGCTCGCAGGCTATTTGTTCGGGCAGAATGTCCTTTAGTGTGCGATCAGCCGCCCACCTGACCTCACGTAGAACCGAATCGGTATCATGCCCGATTCCGCTGACATGACAATCCAATCCCTGCCCCTGCCGCATTTTGCCAAATGCTGTTCGCTTCTTGCGGTTCTGAAGAAAGGCTGTGACCGCACGGAGTTACGCGAACCTTCGTGCTGGATTGAACGCCAGCAAGGACGCGGATAGTGGCCTTCGCGGCCTCTATACTCACTTCCCGCACGTTTACCCCCAACCCGACAACGCTATGCCAATAGCCAAAAGCGCCCGCTGTCAAAATGTGCCTCAAAGCTGTTTTTGAAGGCAAGAACCAGGTTACCCATGTTTGAGATGACCAAACACGTTTCTGGGCATGTGAAATACCAGCTGAATTCCTGCAGAGCTGCCATCGCCCGGGCGAGGAGTTTAAGCCAGTGCTCGAAGCACTTGGAGAAGTGGTTTAATCCGTGAGCTCAATGAAAAGACAGAGCGCTCCTGCGCGACGATGAAAAAGACACCTTCACTGGACATTCGGACATTGCGACGAGCGGTTGAAGCCCTCGGCGTAACGCTCCGTTGGCAGGGAAGCCAATGGATTTTAGATGGCCGCGAGATAGAGCCGCTTGGCCACTCGATCCAGACAGAACGCGATGCGCTTGAATTCGTGTTGGACCGCAACAGAGACAGAGAGAGAGACTGTCAGGATAGCGGCTCGAATTCGGGTCAAAACCTCAAGGATCTGGTGATCTTCGCGTATTCGCTTCACCTCACGAAACGGGAAAAGCGTACGTTAAACGAAGCTCTATCAGTCTTAAGCGCTTCTAACAGACGTCCTCTAGATGAGCAGGTAGCGCCCAACCCTGTGCGAATTCCACACAAAACTTTCAAAATCTGTGGTATATGTACTAAATGTATTCAAATTTGAGCTCCTTCTCCCGTCGTCGCCCCGACAATATCACTGAGGAGCTGGTGACGGCTCTTTCGGGCTCGAAATCCTATGAATTCAAAGCCCTTTTCAGCGTCATTCATGCGGCTCTCCGGGCTCGGAATGCCGCCAGTGGCGGCGAGGAAATGTTGCGGCTGCGCGCTTACGAGAAGCTCCAGAACCTCGTGCGACAGGGCCAGGTTAAGAAAACCGGCAAAAGATACGAGGGCATCACCGATGCCCTGCTCCTTCTGGGCGAGAGTCTGAAGGAGTTCCGGAACAAGCGTCCGTCCTTTTCGCCCAAGGCCGTCGCTCGCTCGCCAATGACCGCCCCCCCACAAGACGTGCGTAACTTGCGGAGAACGCTTGACTTTCGCCGGATTGGCCGTGGCGCAGAAGATCGAGCAGACTTCGGGCACCATTTTCACGGAGTTTAACACATTGAGCGAATAGAAGCCTTCCCCGAAGAGTATCAGGAAACTGTGACCTGCACCGACCGCTAGCGCGTGTTGAAGTACGTGTCGTGACTGCTATCACTGGCGACACATTGTGTGACACGATGGAGGGACTGGAGGCCGACTTGTTAGTGGTCGAGGCTGAGGCAAATGGCTCGCTTCCAAGACATACGGATTGGTTGTATCAGGTGATTCCGATGCGGCTGCTGCTGGTGCGCGGAGGCTAAAGGGCGCGGGGCCGGCGGAGCAAAGTCTGCGCCCGGAGAACGTTCTCAGAGCTCGACTCGGTACGCGGAGTTGCTGGGGCTTCGTCGTTGATCACGTGAGGGCGTAGCCGACGTCCGCCGGGATTTCAGCAAGGAGAGCATTTCAAAACGAGGGCTGGCAAATGAAGTCAACGGCTTATCGGTTCTCTGTCTGAGGTGGAAATCGTGACAATTCAGACAATCGGACGCACGATGCAAATCCCTTATGAGTGACATTCCCCTGACCCTGCCGGTCAATCGTACTTTGGCAGTCATCATGGGCGGAGGAGCCGGCACAAGGCTCTTCCCACTGACAAAAGAGAGGGCTAAGCCCGCCGTGCCCCTCGCTGGGAAATACCGGCTGGTTGATATCCCTATCAGCAACTGTCTGAACTCAGGCATTCGAAGCATCTACGTGCTCACCCAGTTCAACAGCATGTCCCTGCACCGGCATATCAACAACACCTACAAATTCGATAAGTTCACGCCGAGCTTCGTAGAGATTTTGGCGGCGCAACAGACGCCCGGGGGATCGCATTGGTATCAGGGAACAGCGGACGCTGTCCGGCAGAACCTCAACTACTTTCTCGAACGTCCGGTCGATCACTATCTCATTCTGAGTGGCGACCAGCTTTACCGGATGGACTACCGCCACATCCTGCGCGAGCACCTTGAGACGTGCGCAGACCTAACAGTGGGCACCACTCCCGTGGATCGGCTCGCGGCGATGGGCTTCGGGATCATCCATACCAAGGAGGATTGTAGGATCGTTCAGTTTGTTGAAAAGCCAAAAGACCCTGAGGTCCTCAATAGCCTACGAATCCCTCCCGATATCCTGCATTTCCTCGGACAACCCACCGATGCCGATCTCTATCAAGCCTCAATGGGTATCTACATGTTCAAGCGTGAGGTTCTCAAGGGATGCCTCGACAACGACTTCGCCGATTTCGGCAAAAACGTCATTCCGGCGGCCATCAAGAAATACAAGGTGCAGGCCTATATTTTTCAGGGATATTGGGAGGACATTGGAACGATTAGCGCGTTTTTCGCGGCAAATCTCAATCTGAGCGATCCGAATCCCAAATTTAACTTCGACGAACCCGGAGCACCCGTCTACACGCATGCACGCTTTCTGCCCGCAAGCATAGTTCGCTCGACTTATATTGATCGTTCTCTGATCTGCGACGGCTGCGTGATTGAGAAGGCGACGATCGAGCACAGCGTCATTGGGATGCGTTCGATCATCGACGCCGACACAGTCCTTAAGGATGTTATTTTGATGGGCGCCGATGAGAATCAGGCGATCGCCAAGGAGGGGACGGATCTTCCGCGTATTGGAATCGGGCGCGGTTGCAACATCGACAAAGCCATCATCGATAAGAATGCTAGGATCGGTGACAACGTCGTCATATCGCCGGAGGGCAAGGACAAGGAAATGAATGGGGAAGGATTTTACGTTCGCGATAGAATCGTTGTTATCCCGAAAAGCGGCATTATAGCGTCGGGCACTCGGATATAGCAACGTGGGAAAGGAGTGACGACGGCCAAAGAAGTCGAGATTGCGCGGCGTTAGCGCAAGCACAGTTCGCTGCTGATTTCGTATGGCGGTTCCGACGACGTAGTCCGACACCTTCATCAGCGCGCAACCGGCCTCCAGGATTAACTGGGCGGATGTGATCACATAGACTTCGCGACTGCCGGGCACACTTGCGTGGATTTCAGCCGCCAGTTGATGCGTTAGCAGCGTGTAGATCTTCCCGACGTGGCTGACGGGATTCTTGCCCGCCGCAGCTTCACCCCCTTCCCCACTGCACCGCCGTTTTCCATCTTACACAGCCAGACTCCAGGGCTGAAAGTCGACCAGAGTCGTGTCGGCCTGCTTGCGACAAGATATGCATGGTCTTGGCCAATTGATGACAGGCACGAAATCGAAGAGGATGGAAAATTCTCTTACCCAGAAGATCGGGACTTGACGACCGACCGATGGGCTTTGAATTGGTTTTATGCATCCTAAAGCTGGAACTGATCTCGGTAAAAGGAAAGACCGGCTTATTCATGAGCACATTCATGATCCATATAAGACGCCGCACAAACTGCGCAAACCAAGCGTCTGCCCTGAATGCGGAGCCGTATTCGTTGACGGGCGCTGGCAATGGAGCGCGACTCCTCCCTCCGATGCGCACCGGGAGGTCTGTCAGGCGTGTCACAGGATTCGTGACAAATACCCCGCCGGAATCATTACGTTGAGCGGTGGATTTGTTGCCGAGCACAAGGCGGAATTGTTACATCTCGCCCGAAACAATGAATCGCAGGAAAAGCAAGCGCATCCTCTGCATCGGATCATGGATATCGAGGAACACGTCGACAGCATTGTCATTACCACTACGGATATCCACCTGCCGCGGCAAATTGGCGAAGCGCTTTGCCGTGCTTACAAGGGGCATCTAGACCTTCGCTACGACAACGAGGGCTACTTCGTTCGGGCGGAGTGGCTGCGAGAAGCGTGAGCCGCTGCGTGAGAACCTATGAATTTCGGTGCCGTGAAAATGCTGGTCGGGGGACCGGGCGAAGTGTGTCGGGATAGTAATCGGATTGACGTTCGCTTCTCTGCCGATCACTCAGCAGTCGGCGATCCTCGTAGGAATCACGACGCGTACCTTTAGCTTCCTGACCGACAAGGGTTTGCCGGACGTCTGGGTTGTCGAGCCTCAGGTCCACTATTTTGATATCAAGCCTTTGAAGGATACCAGGTCCTGCTTGTCCGGGGCACCGAGGGGGTTCAGTCGCCTACGGAACTCTTCTAGGGGACATTGAGGGTCCGTCTTGACAATGGGACCTGTCAGAGCTGCACCGTTAGCGGTCTCGATGAGACCTTATCGGCAGCGCAAGGCGGAGGAGGAGGAGAAGGGCGTGAAATTCCACCGCCTGGAGCGGTCCTACGGCCGCTTCGAACGTAGCTTCACACTGCCGGATGAAGCTGACCCGGACAAGATCACCTCGGAATACAAGGAGGGCGTGCTGACAATCCACCTTCCGAAGAGTCCGAACGTCAAGACCAAAACGCGCCAAATCACGGTGCAAACGCCGGATGCCGGCGGCTGAGCGAAGACATTGGGGTGAATCATGAGTGGTCAACGCAGCATGGGAACGGCTCGAAGCGGGAGCTCGGAAAGCGCTCTTGTGACAATCCAAGCCACCAGCGCGTACCTGGGGCAAGTTTGGCGAAAAGTACCCTGTCGTACAAACGCAGGGTACGTCGTTGGCTTTAGGGCATGGGTGTCATGGCCGCGCATCGTTCGGCCAGTTCGCAAATTCAGGAGTGGGTGACCGCGCCCTGCCGGACGCAGCCGAATGGTTCTCAAACGCGTTGACCAGTTCCGGCAAAATACTGTCGCGCGCCACTTCAATGCGGCGCCAATCCAGAATCGTCGACGATCCGAAACGATGATTCTGGTATTCTCCAAAAGCCATATCCAGCGCTCCGGCGAAGACTTCGATCAGCCCGAGTTCTTGATGCCGATCGAATTTCTTCAAACTGTTCATCTTGGCGTAGGACTCGTAAATGCGTACGTAGCCGCGAGCGTTGGCGAGGTAGGTGTGCTTGAGCGTGCGGAGGAAATCCTGCGTGAGGATCGATCCCCCGGAAGCCAGTTGCGTGAAGAACGTGCGCGCGATGTCCGATGCGCTTCACGAAATTCATCCCGGCCAATTCCTGGATGATGTGCTGCATAGCGGGTGAGGACAGGTCGTTGAACAACGCTGGGATGATTACCCCAATCGGCGCACGGCCCGCCGCGCGCAGAATACTTTTTTCCATGCGACCCAGGTTTTCATCCTTAGCGAATGGAAAATCGAGGAAATGGGCGAGATGGCAATGAAAATCCCGCCCAACAGCGTGCCGATGGTGGGCTCTCCCGGTTCGTACGGTACATCACTATGGGGGCATGCACACCAACGTGAAAGTGCGCCAGGACCTCGGCGACCTGAGCCCCGATGAAGGAAAGGATTTCTCTTACGGCGGCTGGTATGAAAACCCTCCCGGTACCCAGGCGATCTCCGCCACGGAGGACGAACTGCACCGCGACCTCGGCGGCGTGCCCCAAGTCCAAGCGGACCCGGAAACCGATGCACCATAGCACCACGGGTGAAGGAAAACGCGATGAATCTTTGCTCGTGCGTGAAGCGTTGAAGACGTCGAACGATTGCTACCTCGAGCCGCTCCGGGCAGGGTATTGACCAGCCGGCTGCGTGAGCCCTAAAGCCTCATAGTGACGCAAATCTGCCAAGTTCTGGAAAGTAGAGATCGGCGGACTTACTATGCAGCAACCAATCTATGCAAATACCTCAACAACTCATCAATTGTTTGAACGAGAGCGGAGTCGCCTACGAGATCCTGCAACATCCTGAAGCCGTTACGGCGCAACGGGTTGCCCAAGTGGAACATGTCAGGGCCCGGCACCAGGCCAAGGTCGTTATGGTGAAGTCTGACGGCCGCCACTTAATGACTGTGATTCCAGCCGATCGTCGTATCGACCTGCTAAAGGTCGAACAACTCACCGGCAAGCCTGCTTCGCTGGAAAATGAGCAGGACTTCAAGTCGATTTTCCATGACTGCGCAACCGGCGCGATGCCGCCGTTCGGCAATCTGTACGGATTACCGACCTACGTGGACAGGAGGCTGGCACAGGAAGACTACATTGTTTTCGAGGCGGGCACTCATACCGATTCCATCAAGCTCAAGTATCCCGATTACGAGAATATCGTTAAGCCCCAAGTCGCAGACTTGGCGATGTAGGCCCGACAAGGTGCCCTGCGAACGAAAAAAAGGCGCGTAAAGGCCCCGCCTTGGCTCTGTGAGGCCCGTGGTGTCCTCGAGTCACCCTGTTCGCTAACTTCCTCTTCGTGCGCGTGACGGTCGGGCCGGGCCATTAAGTATGAGACAAACCGTTGTTATTTACGCACGGGTGAGCACCGGCAAGCAGACGCACGATTCTCAGCTTACTGAGCTTCGCGAATATTGCGCCCGGCGCAACTGGGCCGATGTCGAGGAGATCACCGACACTGTTTCTGGCGTGAAATCTTCGCGCAAAGGTCTCGACCGGCTCATGGCCGCTGTGCGGCGTGGCAAGGTTGATGTCGTTGTTTGCTACAAACTCGACCGGCTGGGGCGCAGTCTCGCGCATCTTGCCGCCATGATCGCTGAGTTCACCGCGCATAACGTCGCGCTCGTCGTGCCTGAGCAAGGCATTGATACGTCTGCGGCTAACTCAGCCGCACGGCTTCAAGTCAATGTCCTCTGCGCTGTGGCCGAGTTTGAGCGCGAAATCATCCGCGAACGTGTAAACGACGGCATTGCGGCGGCGAAAGCCCGTGGCGTGAGGTTTGGCCGTCCGGTGAAGATCGATGGACATCGCGATAGTGTGGCGCGGCTCCGGGCCCAAGGTACACCGGACGCGCAATTGCGAGTGAGCTTGGCATTCCGAGTTCGAATGTCTTCAGACTAATTGCGGACCTGGAAAAGGCGTGAAGGGGCCAAAGTTCGGGTGTGGTTGTAATTTACGCGCAGGCCCCCCGCTAAGTTCTCCGTATCCGTTCTGTTGGCGGTTTGCTCCCAAAATCTGGTCCTTTTGAATGGGTCGGACCGGCGAAAACGATGATCCTCCATGATTAATTTTTGTGCTCTGAATGCCCCGCAATTGCGCCAGGATGCCCGTGGTGACCTCGAGCCCCATAGACTGACCTTAGGGGGGAACTCAATTGATATAGCATCGCATCCAAGCGGCACAAAATTAATTACTTGTGCAGAGAGGGCGAGATGGCAGCCACCTGACACGGTCTCGTCTGTCTCCATTCCAGATTGGTTGCTTTTTTGGCGGTGGGGAGCTCACCCTATACCTCCGCGACAGAAGCGTCTTCAAGCCGTCGAGCAGGATTTCACAGTCCCTACGGGCGACTTGCGAAAGCCGCACTGTCCGCGCTTTCTTTTCCCCAATCGGGCTTCATGCCTTCTCGTCCTCGGCAACTTCCTGTCGCCGCGGCTTCGGCGTTATCCAGAAACCTGAGGTGAACGCGATGGCTGGCCAAGACAGCCGCGTGACGATTTGCGAGCCGCCGGAACGCGTCAAGAGCGGTCGACCGCTGCCGAGCAGCAGGTTTACGGCTTCCTGATAGAAGTTCCTTGTCGTACGTGCGATGGGTCGGGGGCATTGTATGCAGTTCGCTTTTTGGAGTTGTGCGCTTTCGCTGTCCATCAAATCGCGGGAACTTTAGGGAGAGAACGACATGAATCGCGCTCCGAAAACGGCCGGACTCATCCTGGATAGTCCAGGTGCAGCCCGGACCGGTGCAGAAGCCGCGCCGTTAACACCGGAGTCCAGGGAAGCCTACATCAACCGCGAATTGAGCTGGCTCCATTTCACCCGGCGAGTGATGGCCCTGGCCGAAGACCGGGCGGTCCCGTTGCTCGAGCGGGTGAAATTCGCCGGCATCATGGGAATGTTGTACGACGAATTCGCCATGAAGCGCATTGGCGGATTGCGGCGCAGGATCGAACGCAAGAATACCCGGCTTTCGCCGGACGGGCGGATGCCGCGCGAGGAACTTCAGCTCTGCCGCGAGGAATTGAAGCGCCAGACGAAGATGCTGTGCCGGGTGGTGGAAAAGGAAATCCGCCCGGCGCTGGCGGAGGCGGGCATTGCGCTGAAGAACTACGACCAATTAAACGCGGACGAGCGGGCCTGGCTGGAGGCCTATTTCCGAAATTCGGTGCAGCCCATCCTCACCCCCCTGGCGGTGGATGTCGGGCATCCCTTTCCGTTCATCAGCAACCTGGGGCTCAGCCTGGCAGTGTGGCTGTATCGCCCCGGGGAGTCCCATTCCCGATTCATTCGGATCAAAGTGCCGCCCAACCGGCCCCGGTGGGTGCCCCTGCCGAACGGCGGATTCGTTCCCCTGGAACAGGTCATCGCCCGGCATCTAAACTTGTTGTTCCCCAGCGGCATTCGCTGGGATTCGGTACTGCTTTCGCGTTACCCGCGGCGCCAAGGACGATCCGTGGGACCGACTGCCGCTGGGCGAAACAGAGCTGGACCTCGCCCCTGGCAGCATCATCGGCATGGTCAGCGCCGAGCTCACCGCCCGCAAATTCGCCGGCATCGTCCGGGTCGAGATCAGCGACGACATGCCGAAAAAGCGGCAATCATGGCTGGCCGAAAACCTCACGGCCAGTCCCGCCGACATCATTCCCATGGACAGTCCCCTGGCGCTGACTGACCTGGTCAAGTTCCAGCCCGAGGACTGCGAACACCTGCGCGACCCCGAGCACCGCCCTGTCGATCACCCGCGCCTCCACCGGCTCGAGGCGCAGGATACGGGCGCCATCTTCGAGGAGATTCGGGCGGGCGACATCCTGCTCCACCATCCCTATCACGATTTCGACACGTCCGTCCTGCGCTTCGTCGAATCCGCCGCCCGCGATCCGCAGGTGCTGGCCATCAAGCTGACGATCTATCGCACGAGCGAACGGTCGCCCATTATCCAGGCCCTCACTGAAGCGGCCCGCCGGGGCAAACAGGTCGTCGTGTTGGTCGAGATCACGGCTCGCTTCGACGAGGCGCCCAACATTGTGTGGGGCGAACAATTGGAAAAGGCGGGAGCGCATGTGGAATACGGCATGGAGCGCCTCAAAACCCACGTCAAACTGGGGCTCGTGGTGCGAGAGGAGCCGGACGGATTGCGTCAATACGTCCACGTGTCCACCGGGAACTATCACAACGTCACGGCCCGCCTTTACGAGGACCTCGGCATTCTGAGTTGCGAACCGGCCCTGGCCGCGAGCGTGGCCACGGTGTTCAACGAACTCACCGGAGCGATTCCGGTCGAGGACTACGGGCCCCTGCTCGTGGCTCCGCACAACATGCGCGAACGCTTCACCGAGCTGATCCGCCGCGAAGGGGACCATCAACGGGCGGGCCGGCCCAGCGGCATCCGCGTCAAACTCAATCAGCTGCAGGACCCGGAAATCATCCGCGAACTATACGAAGCGAGCCGGGCGGGCGTTCCCATCACGCTCTGCGTGCGCGGCCTGTGCTGCCTGCGGGCCGGGGTGCCGGGTCTCTCCCCGACCATCCGGGTCTTCAGTATCCTGGGCCGGTTTCTCGAGCACAGCCGCATTTACCGCTTCGAGAACGCCGGACATCCCGAGTTTTACCTCGGTTCGGCGGACTGGATGCGCCGGAACTTCAACAATCGCATGGAAACCGTGGCGCCCGTCACCGATCCGGCCATTCAAGCTGAATTGGAACGCATCCTCGGCGTGTATGAAGGTGACAACACGTCCGCCTGGGACATGCAGCCGGACGGGCACTACGTGCGCCGGCGACCGGGGGCGGGCCAGCCGCGCCGCGAAGCCCAGCAGCTTTTCATCCAACTCGCTGCGGAGGCCCTCTCCTCCTCGAGCGGCGAAAAAGCAATACGCTCGCATTCGGCGTGACCTCTTTGAAATTCTGTCGTGGTCCGCACATCGATGATCTCCCCTTGTTGAAGCGCCTCCGGTCGCTTGAGGTCGGCAAAATCAATCCGCTCCTCTCGCTCGCCAAACAGTCCCGCAGTTTTCGCTTCCTCGGCGGTGATCCAGCCGAGGACGTGATCGAAGCCGATGCGATAAAGTTGCCGCATGGCGAGATCGGCATCTTCCGACTTCTCCAGAACCAGCAAGATCGGATCGTTCTCAGCCAGGCCTCTCCGGAACGCTGGCAGCTCACGAGATAAGCGTATTGCGCAAGATAGGGAGGATCAAAGACTTGTCGAAGAAGC
>CAWASQ010000084.1:0-23467 GCA_963784465.1 uncultured Verrucomicrobiae bacterium | reverse complement strand
TGAGCTGTGAAGCTTGTCGTGACGAAAGGGTCCGCATTTCTCGACAGGACGAGCGCCGCGGCGCATACTAAGCTCCGTGAACAAAAAAAAATTCGAGCGGGAGCTGCGGCGCTTGAGAAAGTTCAGCGCGCTAAGCGAAAGCGAGCGCATTCTCTTCGCTCGGAGTCTGACGATGACTCCCGACGAGAGGTGGAGGACCCACGAGCAATTTCTGCGCTCGCACGGCTTGTTCACGCGCTCAGGGAGGAAGGCATTCGGTTTCAAGTAGCGGGGATGTCCGCCGCCATCCTACAGGGCGCTCCCGCGACAACCCTCGATACCGATCTCTGGGTAGAGCTTCCGGAGCGCCAATTTGTCCGACTCTACACCATCATACAGAGGCTTTCCGGTTCCATGCTGGCGCCCACCGTTGCGGCTTTGTCAGACGATTCAATCGTCAACTTCCTGCCACGCGTCGACGGCTTGAGAGATTTTGCCAGGGAGTATCCGCAAGCGGTTCGATTGAAATGGCAGGATACAGAGGTGGCGGTTCTTCCACTCCGCAAGATCATCAGGAGCAAGGAGTTTCTGGCCCGTCCCAAGGATCTTGCGCATCTTCCTCTTCTCAGGCAAACGATGCGCCTGATGGCCAAACGCCGCAGTCCGCGTGGCAGGTGAGGCCGTTCTGGCTGCGCTACCAGAAGCCAGTGATCGCTTCGACCAGTCCGGAGATGTCGTGATGCTTGGCTTCCACGTCCACGTGAAGCCCGAGAGAGCGCATCGTCTTGGACGTAATCGGTCCGATGGAGGCAGTCTTCATGTCTTGAGGCATCGGTAACTTGAGCGCCAGGAAGTTTTCCACGGTGGAAGAACTGGTAAACGTGATCATGTCAGCGCCCTCTTCACGGAAGCGCTTGATTCCTCCCGTGACGTCGTTGGTCTCGGGGACAGTGCGGTAGGCAACCGCTTCATCGACAATAGCGCCGAGGCGAGTGAGTTCCTCTGCGAGGACTTCTCGAGCTCCCTCTGCGCGGGCGAGCAGAATCTTAAGGTTCTCCAAACTGGTCTCCTTCTGGAGTGCCTCGACGATCGCTTCGGCGACATATTTTTCGGGCTGCACATCGACTTGCAGGTGGTAACGGCGCACGCGCTCAGCGGTTGCGGGCCCTATGGCTGCGATTCGCGCGCCGCCAATGTCGCGGGCGTCATGGTAAATCTCGAAGAATGCTTTGAAGAATGCGTCCGCGCCGTTTGGACTCGTAAAAATGATCCAGTCGTAAATATGGGAGTCGGCCACCAATTCGTAGAATTCGCGCTTGTTCGGTGGGGGTTCGATGCGGATTGTCGGCAATTCGAAAGCATCCGCCCCGAGTGCGCGCAAGCGTTCGACGAACTCGCCTGCTTGTTGGCGCGTGCGGGTAACGGCGATTCGCTTGCCAAAGAGCGAAAGCGACTCGAACCAGTTCAGCTTCTTGCGAAGGGCGACCACCTCGCCAAAAACCGCGACCGCCGGCGGCTTGAAGCCGGCTTCCCGCGCGCGTTGATCAATGTTTTCGAGGGTTCCCGAAACCGTCTGCTGGGCCCCGGTTGTCGCCCATCGAACGAGGGTCACCGGGGTTTGCGAAGGCATGCCCGCCGTCTGGAGCTCTCCGGCGATAGCGTTAAGCCTTTCGATCCCCATGAGCATGACCTTCGTTCCCTGCGCGCGGGCGATCGCCTGAAAATCGAGCGAAGAATTCGGTTTGCCCGGTTCCTCGTGTCCGGTGAAGATTGTTAATACCGAATTGTGCGCGCGGTGCGTGACAGGGATGCCCGCGTAAGCCGGTCCCGCAATCGCCGAGGTGACTCCGGGAACGATTTCAAACGGGCATTTCGCGTCTGCCAGGGCTTCGGCCTCCTCGCCTCCCCGGCCAAAGAGGAATGGGTCCCCGCCCTTGAGCCGCACCACGATTTTGCCGCCACGGGTTTTGTCGACGAGCAGGGCATTGATCTCATCCTGTGAAAGGGAATGGGCGCCCGCCTTCTTTCCCGCATAAACTCGTTCCGCAGTGTCAGGCGCCCATTTGAGGAGGGCGGGATTGCAAAGATAGTCGTGGACGACAACTTCCGCGCGCTCGAGACAGGCACGCCCCTTGAGGGTCAGCAGGCCTGGATCGCCCGGCCCGGCGCCCACGAGATAACAAATGCCAGATTTCATGACGGTGGAAATGTGCGAAGGATCACTCTTCCATCATCGAAGATAGCCCGTGCTGCAATGGCAACGTGACAGCCGCCCCCCTGAGCGCGAAGAAAATCGCGCTCCGCCGCAACGCACAGGGCTGTAGGTTCGTGGTGAATGGCACGAAGGAGCTCCGCGGTGGAGATGTCCGATTTGCGGCATTCGACGGCAATCGCACCTTGGCCCGGCGCGGGCAGGATTTTTTCGATGATCTTCACGTGCAAGCCCGGCGGGATGAATTTGGAGCCGAGGCGATCGAGACCGGCCTTGGCAAGCAGGAGTCCATGGAGGGAACGATCGGCGGCAAGTTTACGCAAGCGCGTCGGCACATTGCCGCGAATCTCAACAATCCGGAGATCTTCGCGGAGCAGCAGGAGCTGAATCTTTCGACGCGGGCTTGAGGTGGCCACAGCCGCTTCGATCGGCAATCCTGCGAGGCCTCCCGGCTGCTTGGAAACGAGCACGTCCGAGGTGTCACCGCGCTCCAGGATCGCACCAAAGACAAGATCGTCAGGTCGGTCCGTCGGGAGATCTTTAAGGCTGTGCGCGGCGGCGTCAATCTCCCCGCCCATTAACGCCTGCTCAAGCTCTTTGGTGAAAAGGCCCCTTTCGATAGAACCAGAAAGGCTCAAATCGAGGCGCTCTGTCTCCGGTCGTCTTGATGACCTTGATCGTCGATCTTCCAGCCCGGCGTGAGCCGCGCGGAGCTTTTCCGTCGACGATCCGCGCTTGAGCCAGCGCGAGATCGCTTCCGCGCGTTCCAAGAATGATCGATCCACAAGTCTTACCAATTTTCGCGCGAATTCTTTCCGCAGCTCCGTCGATCTTCCCTCTGTTATCTAGGCGTGAAACTCATGGTGACGGCGCAGCCAGGCGACGAACGCTCCGACGTGATCGGCGATCATTTGCTCGCAGCGAATGATTTCGCTTCGGCGCACTTCGAGCGACTGGCGAACGATGCCCTCGAGCGAATCGATATCGTAGAGGAAGACGCCATCGAGTTCGTTTACGGCGGGATCCGCGTCGCGCGGGACGGCGAGGTCAATCACGAAGAGCGGCCTGCCCGCGCGCTCGCGCATCATCGGCGCAAGCTTGTCGCGGCGTAAGCACCGTGTGGGGGGCGGCGGTGGAGCAAATCAAAATATCCACGTCGGCGAACGCATTCTGCCAGTGGTCGAAATGGATCGCGAGACCGCCGATCTCCTCGGCGAGCTTTGCCGCGCGATCGAAGGTCCGATTAGAAACGATTACCGTCTTTGACCCCGCGCGAGACGAGACTTCTCGCCGTTCGCTCGCTGGTCTCTCCTGCGCCCAGAATCATCACGCGCCGGCCGGTAAGATCACCGAAAATCTTTCCCGCGAGTTCCACCGCAACAGCGCCGACGGATGTTGCCCCGCGGGTGATCTGCGTTTCGGTGCGGACGTGCTTCGCGACGCGGAAGGCATGCTGGAACAGCTTGTTCAAATGACGACTGGTGGCGCCGAGCTCCGCTGCGGTCGAATAGGCCTTCTTGACCTGCCCGAGAATCTCCGTTTCTCCCAGGACCATCGAGTCAAGCCCGCTTGCGACGCGGAAAAGATGACGCACGCTCCGCGGTGTATCGTGAAAATAGAGCGGGGCTTCAACGCCCGTGCGGTCCCGGAGGAGCGTTTGCAGCGAATCGAAGGCGCGCACAGGACACAGGCTGGCGGCGTAGAATTCCACGCGGTTGCAGGTCGAGAGGATGACGGCCCCGGCGAGGCCGTCGATTCGGCGCACAGCGCAGAGCGCCTCCTCCATCCCGTGGCTGCCCACCGCGAACTTTTCCCGGATTTCAATCGGGGCGCTTTGGTGATTGAGACCAGCGCAAAGGATGTTCATGGCCTTGAGGAAAGGTATTGGATTCCCGGCAGGGTGATTAGAGCAACCGCGAACACCGCAATTGATAACTCCGCGAGCCTCCTCGGAGCAAGAGAATGTATCCGGTTCATCAGGACCATTGCGCCGTAAGTGACCCAAATTGCCGCCGATGCCCAGAATTTTACGGTATTAACCGGCATCTGGCTGATGAATCCCGCGGCGAAACTGATCGTAAGCAGAACGAGACCGAATCCCATGAGCCGGCCAATGGCCGCAGCAAGATCATTGATCGGCGGAAGATTGTAGAGCAACGAGGACGCCTTTTGCGATTTAAGCTGGCGCTCCTGAATGAGATACATGACCCCGGCAACGCTGGAGAGGCCGAAGGCGCCGTAGGCGATGATGGACAAGCGCAGCATGGGTTTCCACCCACGGGTTGATCCCGGGACGCGGCACGAGGCCTTGGTCGATAGGCGCAATGAGCGCGATCAGCATGAGTCATGAGCGCGATCGGCGCGCTAAATGCGCCGAGCAGAGAAAGCCTGTAAGCCGGCCCAACGATCAGGTAGGTGAGCACAAGCGACCAGCTTTGGAAGATGAGCACATCGAAAAGACTGTTGAGGGGACAGGATCCCTCCGCCTTGCCGCGAAGGTAGAGAAACGCAGACTGAAACGCGAAGCCTGTCAGGATCGCGATAAAATTCAACCGTCCCGGCCTGAAACGCCCCGCTCCGAGGGCGTACAAGGTGTAGCCGAAACTCGTCAGAAAGCAAAGCGTCGCCGCGATGAGCAAAAGACGGTCCACGGGTTCAAGCACTACAAATTCATGAATCGAAACGGATCGAGAATAGACTGCGGGAAGGGTCAGCCGCAAGGGCCAGCCATTGGACCACATTGTCCGACTGCCGGAAATTTGAAGCCCATCTCCATCTCTCAGGAGACGGAATGAAGTCACTCTCGATAGCCGCCCGACTTTCACGGAGTTTTCGATGCGAGATCTCTTCGAAGCCCGAAAGGCTGCTCACCAATAGTCTTTACAAGCCTATCCGGCGTGCCATGAACCAACGGCGTACGAAAACGCGCTGCTTTTCTCTTTGCAATCTCTGGATTGCTTTCATTCTGCAATGCCCAGCAGCCGCAGGCTCCCCCGCCGCCAACGCCGGACGTAATCGAGCACAACCTGGTAAATGTCGGAATGATCTACCCACCGCTTCTCCAGGACATTCGCTATGCAACGCTATGTAATTTCACGGGACAAGTGCTCTATCCGTTTCCCACCGCCTTTGTGCACAGGGACGTGGCCGGCCGCCCTGCAAAAGGTGCAGGATGAGCTAAAGACACAGGGCCTGTGTCTGAAGATTCTTGACGGATACCGTCCAGTTTCCGTCCAGACGAAAATGTGGGAAATTGTCCGCGATGAGCGCTACGTCTCAGATCCCAACAAGAGCAAGGGGAAGCACACCCGCGGCACGGCGGTCGATGTCACGCTCGTCGATCGCATGGGAAACGAACTCCAGATGCCAACGGGATACGACGACTTCTCCGGCAAGGCCCATCGATTTTCCACTAAGTGGACCGATGAGGAACGGCGGAACAGCCTGAAGCTCGAAGCCGTCATGAAGAAACACAAATTCATTCCGTTTCCCTTTGAATGGTGGCACTTCGACTAGCGCGGCTGGGAGAATTACCCGCCTCTTGACATCAGCTTCGAAGCCCTTGGTCGGGGAGTGCGAACGCCGGTGCCGGTTCGATGAGAACGGCCAACGCAAGGCAAGCAGACAGCAAGACTTTTCCTTCGCCTCTGAGAGCAATCCAAGTAGGGTGCGGTCACTATGCCGGACGGCTCCCATTTTCCGACCCGATCTATTCGGATCCTCTCTTTCAAATGGCAAAGCGGCAATTCGAGATCATTGCCGACTACCTGGACATTCGCGGAGGGCAATCGCGAACGGATCATCTATCCGAAGCGGGCGATCTCCGTTGCGTTGCCGATCCATCGCGACGACGGGACGGTAGAGGTTTTTCACGGCTACCGCGTTCAGCATCACCTCGCTGTCGGTCCGACCAAGGGGGGCACCCGGTTTTCGCCGCACCTAACGATCGGCGAGTCCGCCGCGTTGGCCGTTTGGATGAGTTGGAAATGTGCTTTGACCGGCCTGCCCTACGGCGGCGCGAAGGGCGGAGTGCGCGTCGACCCGCTGAAGCTCTCCAGACGCGAACTCGAACTCGTTTCCCGCCGATACCTTCAGGAGATCATCCCGTTCATTGGCCCGCAGATGGACATCCTCGGGCCGGACATGGGCACGAACGAGCAGATCATGGCCTGGTTCATGGATTCCTACTCCGTCCACGCCGGCTACGCCCTCGGCGAGATCGTCACCGGCAAGCCGGTTTCGCTCGGCGGTGTCGCCGGACGCCGCGAAGCAACGGGCCGCGGCGTGGTCTACCTGATCGACCGCGCCCTGGATCATCTGAAGATCCCGCCGAGTCGGTGCACTGCGATCGTTCAGGGATTTGGAAACGTCGGTTCGGTCACGGCCGGAGGACTGGCCTTCAAGTCCGGCATGAAGGTAGTCGGCCTAAGTGATCACACCGTGGCCATCTATGATCCGAAGGGCCTCGATGTCGCCGCTGCCGACCGCCACGTCGACAAGCACGGGACCTTGTAGGATTTTCCCTTGGGCGATCGCGTGGATGCCGAAAGAACTCCTGACATTTCCCTGCGACGTCTTGGTTCCGGCCGCCGTAGAGCGCGTCATCACTGAGGAGAACGCCGGCCAGCTTGCGTTGCCGCATCCTGGCAGAGGCCGCCAATGGGCCGACGACGCCGGAGGCAGACGAGATTCTTAATGAGCGATGGGCCGAGATCTTTGTCATTCCCGATATTCTGTGCAACGCCGGCGGTGTCATCGTCTCCTACTTCGAATGGGTGCAGGACCTGCAGAATTTTTTCTGGGCGGATATCGAGATCACCGACCGTCTCTACCGACTCCTCGAGAATTCCTTCACCGCGATGATCAGGCGGTCGAAGGAGCGCAAAATTCCACACCGCATGTCGGCTCTCTCCATCGGCGTCGAGCGGGTGGTAGCCGCCAGGCAGGCGCGGGGCCTGTTTCCTTGAGCATCGTCACCAGGAGCCGTTCTTGAGCGCGAGTATCCTCGCGGTCAGGCCCGAAATGGTCGCAATTGATTGGAGATAGCGAGCGATCTAAGGCTTCCAAAGCCTCCATCTTCCCGGTTCGACCTGACTTTCAGGAGAGCGCCGGCGCTTGCCGATCAAGACCTCTTAGGAGCGCGATCAGTACCCCATTGGTCCACCCAAAACCATCCTGGCCCGGGTATTCGCCGCCGCCAGCCTCAAGCTCGAGTATCGACGACGTTATACTTTTCCATGAGCTTGCCCGTTCGTTTGAAGACGTCTGAATTCAATCTTTGCCCAGCGTTCGGCGATGTCGGCAGCTAATTCTCGTGCCCGTAATTTTCCAAGCCAACGACCGTTATCCAGTGCAGGGGAGCCCATCCATTGGGAGCATCCCATTGCTGGCCCGTCGTTCGCAAAGTGCACATAACACCGCCGGGTTTCAGAAACTTTTCGCGCACGTGAGCGGCGACTCTCTCTGCCTGCTGGTCCTCGGCGATGCTAAAGAACAAAGGAAATACGCCAGCCAGGCTCATGCTCTCCGTCTGCTTGCCCAGCACAAAGTCAAAGTCAAAATAGAAGCCACGCTCGGCGTTCCAGCAATACTTTTGGATGGCCGCGACTCTCCTCTCGCTCAGCGATTGATATTGGCGGCTGGCTTCGTGATTTCCCGGCCATCCGATAGGCGTCCGCAATGGTCCGTTCGAGACTAAGCAGCAGGCAATTCAGGTCAACCGGAACGATCTCCGTAGTGTGGATCGTGCGCAACGAAGCTTCGTCCCGGAACCACCGGGAACTGAAGTCCCAGCCCGATTCAGCCGCGGCGCGGAGATGGCGGCATAAGGCTTGGGGTTGCTGATTCGATTGATGGGCCAATTCCGCGTCTTCGAGAAACGATTCCGGCCTTGGGGTGGTGTTCTCATCCCAATAGCGGTTGAGAACTTCGCCGTCGTGCAATCGCACCGAATGATGAGCCGCCGGATTCCTTTCATCAAGACCCTCTGCACCTTTCATCCAGAAGCTGTATTCCTTTGTCAGCTGATTTAGAGTATTCTGGCAGAATCTCGCTTCCGCTTACATCAGCGAGCAAACGCACCATTAGTGAATAGAAGGGAGGTTGTGACCGTCCGAGATAGTAAGTTCGGTTCCCGTTTGGGATGTAGCCGATCGTATCGATAAGGTGAGAGAAATTGCTTACCATACTTTGAATCAGCTCGATTCGGCCGGATGCTTGCAATCCAAGCATGGTAAAATAGCTATCCCAATAATAGATCTCCCCAAAACGGCCGCCGGGAACAATGTAAGGAAAGGGAAGCGGTATTAGTGATCCTGCCTTTGCATCCGGTTGTCTTGTAAGAAAGCTCCAGAGCGTCTCGAGATTCTCTTCGACAGTCTTGCTTCGATCGCTGCGGTAATCGGCCGCGATACGAAATTGGCAAGTCGAAGTGCGAGAGAATAAACTCTTTCAGATTGAAACCCGGTGAATCTTTCTCGAGCTGGTATTTCTTATTAATTTCGTCGAGCGGATATTTGGGCAGGCAATCAACAAATGTTTTCCCGTCCGCGAAGATGCGGTTCGTCTGCACGTCTTCGAAGAGGGGATGGAGTTCGAATATTTCAGATTGCGCCATTTGACGAAAGAGGGGCTGAAGAGAGTGGTTCGTAATGTAGCATCGACGGCTCGGTTTGTCTTCTCGGCTGTACGAACGGTCAGTCAGCCGCGACGCCTTACTTTTCGTAGAGGGATCGGAAACCTTTAGGCGGAGAGGGCGCCAAAGTCGTCGCGGATGTCATGCGCGTGCCGGCAGCGTCTCGCTGAGGTGGAGCGATTTTCCTTCGTAGGCGTCCAGCGTGATTCGCAGGTCTCCGCTGTCAGACAAGCTGCCCTCGAACGTTTCGTTGATCATATCGACAGACCGGGCCTGGCTGCACGTCGCGCAGCGTGATCGTCTCGTCGATCGGCGTTGCGCCGAAATTGAGCGCGGTAACCTGCGTGCCTTTGCCATCGGGCAGTTCGTGAACCATAGCCAGCAATCCGGCGCTCTTCACTTCAGGCACGAGGACCTGGCGGCTGGCGTACAGGCCGCTGCTTTGACGAATGGCAAGCAGCTTCTGCAGTTGGCTGGCGAATGAGTCGGGCCGCTTGAGTTGCTCGTCGATCGGGCCATACAGCATCGGCGCTTTGGGCAATCCCGCCTGGGAAGCGGTGGCGTCGGGGTTCACGTTGACCAGGTCATACGCGCCCCGCTCGATCCAGCGGGTGTCGCCGTCGGCCATGAGCGCCGGCGACCGCCTCGTGGGGCAGCGGCAGCGCGCCGACGAGGTCCCAGCCGGACAAAGCGAAGACGCCGGGCTGGAAGGCGTTGTACATCGACGAGCAGCAGATGGACGCGTTGGATCTGGCGCTTTTGCTCTTCCGTCAGGCTGTCAAGGATCCGGATTTTCAGGGCGGCCGCAATGACGCTGACGGTGGTGCAAGCGACGCCGTTGGTGACGAAGCGCAGATTGTAGGGCGCATTGTCGCCCGTCAGTCGCTCGTACATCGTCGCCCGCAGGTGCTCGCGCAGGGTATCGCCAGACCACGTCTTGCCGCCGAAGGTGTAGGTGTCTTCGGCGTGGAGTGTCCAAAAGTGAACCAGTTCGAGAGTCAGTTCGTCGTGATTCTGCAGCGCGTGAATGAGCGAGGCGGGATCGATGTCATAGTCGCGCATTGTCTTGAGCATCAGGCGCAGAAACTCCGTATTGCCCGTTACGAGCGCGTGATGATAGGCGGGGCGGGTGATGAAATCATACGAGAGATCCGCGCCGCCGTGGGACATCGTCGCGATGTCATCGACGGTCAGGTTGAGCTCCTGAAAGGTAAAGCCGCCCAACTTTCGCACCATTCCGGCGATCAACTGGTTGCCGACCACCGAGAGGGGATGGCCTTCAGACCACGCCGGACCGTCGGGCCGGCGCTCGACGCCGAGAAATCCGTTTGCGTCGAATCGAAGCATCCGAGCGCCGAGTACATCGAGCGAATGGAGTGCGTCGCCGATAATCATCTGGGGGCCGGCGAATGATGGGATCGAGCCAGTTGAGCGAGGGCTGGCCTTCCTTGAAGTAGTGAAGGTATACCCAGCGGCGCGCCACGCCATCGACGCCGACGATCACATCGGTGGCGCTCCAGTCGGTTTCCTTCACCCCCGGCTCGAAGAAAATCACCCTCCGCAGCTGCCCGACGATGTACCCTTTGTCCTTGAGCTGATCGACCGTAGCCGGAGGGAGATTCACCGCCTCGCGGCCTGCGGGGACCGGCGGGAGCAAATCCCAATCCGCCTCGCGGATCGCAACCATATGATAGAGGCCGGGGTAGTCGTCGTAGGCCAGCTCCGCGAGACGATAAGTCCGCCCCCTTGCCCGTATGCGCCGGAACGATGTCGTCGATGACGACTGCGTTGTGGGCGGCTGCGGTCCGGCTCATCGCAACGAAGTCGTCTTCAGTGCCGAATCCCGGATCGATATCGAAGCTGATGCGGTCGAAGTTCCCGTCAATCGTCGGCGTGTAGTCGCGGCCGCGGATGCCGCCCGAGCGCTTCATGGGCCCGGTATGCACGCCCTGCACGCCAATCGCGGACAAGGCCGTCCACAAATGCGGGTCGCCCAAGGCTTGCAATACCGACTCGTCGGGCCGCGTCACAACCGAGGCCGGATAAGCGGTAAACCACACCGAGGCCAGCGCCGACGCTGCGCGCGGTCGCGCCTCGGCATAGGGCTGCTGCCACACGCGACCCTGACCGCCATATTGCTTCGCGAGCTTCTTGGCTTTTGGAGCATGGAATGGTCGACAAGCCAGCCTACATAGTCCTCATCGAGCTGTTTCATATATTCCTCGCCTCGTTGCTGAGTACTGACATCAAGCGTCACGGATGCAATGTGTTTCGGCGGGCTTGGGCTGCCGAGATTTCTTCGGCAGCATAGCCAGGCGACATGTGGTCCGCCAGAGATTTGAAAAGCAAAAAATCCGCGAGATTGGCGGCCCGAATTTGCCGCCTCGTGGTTAGGGATCAGTGCTTCGGAATACCCGACATCGTCAGCGCTTCCGGGAAACTGGATTCGGTTGTCAACAGGCGCGCGAGGTAGGTATCGGACTTTGGCAACCTGACCCAACCGGAGATCTTCCCGGGATGTTCCAAACGCGAAAAGATCGCCCTGGCGATCTTGCTGCGAGGCACTGATCTCTCGCCGAAGCCGCCTGGCCGGTTGCTCGACCAGAATTTGACCATTTCCACACCATCCTCGGTTTCGAGTCCCAGGAACACCACCGAATGTCCATTCTCGTTTTTCCCAACCGCGTCCGTCCAAAAAATCTTCAGAAAGTCACCGGGCCGAGCTGCGGAGAAATCGATGAAATTTCGTCCGAGCCCGAATTCATTGAAAAGCCGCGCTGTTCCGGGACCGTTCGCGTTCCAGCGGCCCCAGACGCTTTCTCCGTCCGGCAGAGTGTCGTTGCCGTCCGGGCGCAGTCGGGGCACGAGTGCGTCCCATGTTTTCCGGGACAGCGAAATCGTGCCGTTGTCTTGCAAGGCTTTCAGCGTTTTAAGGAAAACCAGGTAGGTTGCGCCGGAGCAGTAGGCGGGCATGGCGTCCTCAGGCCGAATACGAGAACGTCATCCGCGACGATGACCGACGAGGCGAGAGCCCGTGCGCATCGAGGTTGGTCGCATAGCCGCCCCCCTTCGGCATCGCGCGGGTTTCCTCGAGAACGACTCGGTTGAAATCCGCGAGCAGCGTGGAAACTGTCAACAGAAACAAAATCAGCGCTCGCGAAATCATCTGCTGTAAACAAGATTCGCTTTATCATGACCGCAAGGAGGATTTTCTTGGGCGTCTTCATCGTCCTTCTCTGCCTGATAGGTTTGGGCGCCTGGTGGGCTTGGTGGGTGGCTGACTGGAAGAAGGAGAGAGCGGTGGGTCGCTTCCGGCGGGTTCTATTTTCCCGGGCGCCACGAGCTTTACGTGCCGCAGTTCTCCCAAGCGGATCCGAGATGGGGAGCGGACGCCCTCGGTTCGACCTCGGCAGCCTGGCGGCCGAGGGATGCGCCGTTGCCTCCGCGGCGATGACGCTTGCGAGTTACGGCGTGGACGTGGATCCCGGTCGTTTGAACAAGTTTCTGACAACGCTGCCGGGAGGTTACACGTCGCAGGGCTGGATTTACTGGGAGAAGGCCGCGGAATTCGACTCGGGCATTCAAGTCGCGTCTTCTGCCGCACTACGAGAGCTTGCCCTCTTATTTCCTGATAGATCGGAACCTGTTCGACAGGAATCCCGTAATCGCGCGGCTGCGATATCCAAATGGAATAACGCATTTCGTGGTGATTTGCGGGAAGGAAGGGTTTGACTACCTGATCCGCGATCCGGGCCCAGGCGGGAAGAGGGGGGTCTATGCGCTTAGGCATTTCGGCAGTCCGATCGAGGCGATCCGCTTTTACCGGAAACCGTAGCCGTAAGAGCTATTTGGGAAGATCTCACGCGCCCTTAGGTGTGCCACTCGACATCCCTGGCTTCCTGAAACGCCCTTACAAAGGCCCTCAGCCGCTGAGGATCGAGCGGACCGAGGAATCGTCCCTCTTCCCGAAGCGCTGAACCAACGATGAAGCCGTCCGCCCACGGCATATATTTTGGTATGTTCTGCGAGGTCATTCCCGACCCGATAATGACAGGAACATTGGACGACTCCTTCAGGGGTCTCAATTCTTTAAGCTTCGGGAGACTCCCCGGTTCGCGGTCCCGTGACGATGACACCATCCACGAAAAAGAACTCCGCTTGCCTCACAATGTCGATAAGGTCGAGGTCAGCGGTCAACGCATGAGAGCAATGCTTCTTGTTCACGTCGGCGAAGACCTTGATATCGTTGCAGCCGAGTTCCGCGCGCTTTCTTAGCAGGCGGCCCGCGCAGCCTTCGATGAGGCCTGCGCCTCCGATATGCGCGAAGACATAACCTTCCACCCGGATGAAATCGAGATCGGCTTCGCAGGCGATCTCCAGTGCCGCCTCATTCGCAGCCTCGAGCAATTGGATTCCGACCGGACCGTCAAAGCGCCTCCGCACTTCCTTTGCGATCCGCTTCATCAGCACGATGCCCAACGGATCCAGCGGCGGTTTGATGTAAGGAATATCATGACTATTCTCGAGCACGATGACTTCGACACCTGCCTTCAGATACTGCTCCAGATCGATCAGCGCGTTACCGATCACGGCCTTGCTGCTTCCGGCATATCGGGGGGACCCTGGTAGCGGGAGAACCCCTATCATTGCGGCAAGAAACTTGTCAGGTAGCATTCGCATGACGCCGGAGAGTCTGATTCAAAAAGCGCCCATTTACCACGCCTGATTGGCGAACGGGATTCGAGGGATATCCAGTGCGCTGATCTGTCGATATTGGATACTTTTTTCTGGGATATTGTTGGCCAATTTGCAGGTTTTTCGCATGGCTGAGCGTCCCAAGGGAGAAGACGTCAAGAGGGTGCGTTCTGTGGTGGACGAAGCCATTGAACTGATCGCTGCCAACGCACAGGGACCGGCGGAGATCCAGGCAGGTAGTGACTCGTTCAACGTAAGGATCGCGCTCAAGTACACGGGGAATCTGCCTGCTCTGCCCGATGCTCGAAGTTGGTCGAAGAGCAAAGCTTCGTCAGCGGGCTCACTGGATATCTCTCCGGGCTGCATGCCGACCGGATCGAGCGCAGTGCGAGAGGCGAAGCGTGTGAAATTAAGCTCTTTTTCCGGCTGTGAATCTTATTAGGGATTCGACTTCGGAAATACAGCCTGGAGCAATGCGACGAGCTCCTTCCAGGATTCCGTGTCGGCTTTGGCGTCATAAGCGACGTCAATACCGAATTTCTTGCCGGCCTCGTCTGCTGCGGGATTGCTAAAGCCGTGCTTGGCGCCGGGGTAGGAGATAAACTTGAAGTCAGCGGCGGCCTCTTCCATCTCTTTCTTGAACGCTGCGACTTTCTCCGGCGGAATGAAGGAATCCGCTTCGCCGTGACAAACGAGCACCTTCGCCTTGATGGGTTTTTCGATCGCCATCAGGCCGCCAAGCGATCCGTGAAAACTCGCGACGGCGTCGAGATCCATCCCTTGTCGCGCTGCGTTCAAAACGATTGCGCCGCCCATACAATACCCAATGGCGGCGATTTTCTCCGGATCAACGGTTGCCTGTTTCTTTAAGGCGTTCATCGCTGCGCGCAAGCGAGCGAGAGCCACTTGAGGATCTTTCATCACGGACGCTGCGAAGGCGCCTGCATCTTTCGGGTGATCGGCGGCTTTTCCGTCGCCATACATATCCACTGCCAGCGCTGTGTAGCCAAGTTCCGCGAGTTGCTTCGCCCGACTGCGAGCGTAGTCGTTAAGTCCCCACCACTCGTGCACAACGAGGATTCCCGGACGCTTGCCGGAAATCGCGTCGTCCCATGCCAGAAATCCCTTGAGTGTCGTTCCCCCTTCCGAATAGCTGACCTCCTCGGTCTTGATCGATGCTTTTAAAGGGAGTGAGAACAGAACGGTCGCAAGGGCGCAAAAAACCAACGTCTTCATCTTTCTAAGCTACTCATCATTGAGATTCCTTAAAATCAGTTTCCTGCGATATTTTCAGGCTGGTTTTTATGCCTGATGCCGCTTTCAACCAGCCTCAAGATGATAATGTCGCCGGGAGTCTGATCGAGCGCCTCGATCCGGCCCTGGATGCGCTCGTTGATTCCGCTGCGCGCGTTGACACGGTCTGCGAGGGTTTCGTCTGGAGTGAGGGACCTGTCTGGAAGGATGGCGCGCTGTTTTTCTCCGACGTCCCGGCGAATATTCTGTACCGATGGCGTCCGGGATCGAAGCACGCGGAGGTTTTCCTGGAGCCTAGCGGCGGAATCGCGGCAAATCCGGATTTTGTCGAGCCAGGCTCAAATGGTCTCGCACTCGATCGCGAAGGCCGGTTGCTTCTGTGCCAGCACGGCGCGCGGAGGGTCGTCCGACTCGAGGACGATAACCGCACCCAAACGGTGCTCGCTGACCGCTTTGAGGGACGCCGCCTTAACAATCCGAACGATCTTGTCGTGCACAGCTCCGGTGCGGTCTACTTCACGGACCCTTCCTATGGCTTTAAGGAGCGCGATGCTTCCCCGCTTAAGGAGATTGCCTGGAATGGCGTTTATCGCATCGCTCCGGATCGAACGGTCAGCCTGCTGACGAAAGACCTGCCCTTTCCCAACGGCCTCGCATTCAGTCCGGATGAAAAAATCCTCTACGTGGCGGTGAGTGACGCCGTCTCTCCTCGCGTTGTGGCGTTCGACGTCCGCGAGGACGGCTTGCTGGGCTCCAGCCGCCTGTTTTTTGATGCCATTCCCTTGTTGAAACGTGGTCTTAAAGGGACATGCGACGGACTCAAAGTGGATGTTTACGGGAACGTCTTCACGACGGCGCCGGGTGGCGTCTCCGTGCTTTCGGCGGCGGGCAAAATCTTGGGAAACATTCTCATCGGGGTCACCTCAAACTGCAACTGGGGGGATGACGGATCGACTCTCTACGTTACCGCCGACGACCGCGTTTGCCGGGTGCGAACGGCCACGCGAGGAAGGCCGTTTCGTGCGTAGCGAGTCTTTTGTTTAGTATATCAGCTTGTGCGGCCAATCCTAAGCAGTGCTCGCATCGGTGAATCTCGGGCGATGCAAGAGCAGCATAAACGCGATTGCCTTGCTTTGATGTTGCCCACGGGAATTTCAAGCCTTGGTCGTCAGGCTTTTCGTGTAACGGAATGGAGAGCGTGAATGAAGGTCTCGAGGATTTCATTGGGGCGGGTTGCGCGCACCACATAGCCGACAGCCAGTGGCGGCGCGGCTGACAGCGGGACGAATCGCACGCGCCGGCCCGCGACGACCGCGAATGTGCTCGGAGCGAAGCCGATTCCCTGTCCGGCTTCAACAGCGGCAATGAGGCTGATGGCTCCATCCACCGCGGTGACCAGGCGCGGTTTGCGCCGGGCCCGCTTGAGCACGCCGGAGAGCCAATGATGGTAGTCCGCGTAGCCTTTTCGGACGTAGGGCACGAGCGGTTGGCTTAACGCCTCGGTATGACGGAGAGCCGATGGGTTGCGCAGCAGTTGAACCGGCCTGTGGTCAAGGCTTTCAACAATATCTATGCCCGACACCTGATGGAGTTCGGGCGGCCCAAGGGCACACCTGGGCGGATCGCCTTGCCCGTAGCAGGTGATGACGGCGCAGCTACAGCCCTCGTAATGCAGCTTGTCGATGAGCTTGGATTCGATGCTGTTGATGCCGGTAGCCTCGATGAGTCCTGGCGCCAACAACCTGGTACGCCGGTTTACGCAAAAGACTTCGATGCAGTTGGTGTTCGACGCGCGCTATCCGACGCGAGCAGAGAGCGAAAACCGGAGTGGCATGCAACCTCGAACAGCCCACGAAATTTTGAGAATCCCGCCTGATGTCAATCTGCGGATTCTTGATGTGAGGCGCGATCAAAATCGTCTGTGACCTCTAAGGCTCTTGGTCCACTGGGTGGCGATGAGACGCACATTCCGCGTATCGATTCGTCGGTAAAGCCGGGCTACGAGAGCTTGCGCTACACCGTCCACATCGGCGACGCGCTATGAAAAGCTTGCAGCAAATTCTCTCGCCTTATTTCGTCATGCTTTCGAGAACTCGGCTCCCGGTTCCGGCCATTACGGCGAAAGCGATGCACCACGGGATCACTCCCAGTGAGATCCATAGGAGCAGGCGCCGAGGTTTTTCTCCCAATGCGAGGGCGATGAGGGCCGCAAAGTAAGGACCGCAGGTTACTGGCGCGAGGAGTGCAAGCCCTGGCAAGCCCCATCGGATCCAGACGCGCCAAAAGAGCTTTTCCGGGTTCGGCCGAGGGGAGATTTTGAACTTCTCTGCCAACCATCTGCGCGCGGGGGCGCCGATCGCCAGCATGGCAGCGGCGATCGCCGTGTAGCCAGCCCAGGCGCAAACGGCGGATAGGCCCGGATCAAGGCGCAGCGCCACCCCCGTGGGGATTGCGGCCAGGAAGTAGACGATTCCCAAACCGAATACCGTCAGCATCGCCCAGAATGTTTCGCTTCCAACCATCGGAGAGAAATCTGCAGGTGCCGGCTTGATCGCTCAAGACGGTTGTGCTTTGCGGATTTAGAGGAATACATTTCATGAGCGCGATGCTGGAGAGCGCCACCAAACCACGAATTCAAGAGGACAAGATTCTGCGGTTTCTTGTCGAGGGCACGGTGTCGGAAACGGGCTCGGAATTTTTTCGGGCGCTGGCTCGAAACCTCAGCGAGGCGCTGCAGACCTACGGAGCATGGGTCACCGAATACTTGCCGGAAACGCGTCGTCTTCGGGCCCTGGCTTTCTGGCTCAAAGACGGATTCCTTGACCATTTTGAGCATGCCATCGACGGAACGCCCTGCCAGCCGGTGATCGAGACGAAATCCCGCGCCCATTTTCCCGAGCGCTTGCTGGATTTCTTTCCCAACGACCCGGACTTGGCAGCTATCGGAGCGGTCAGCTACATGGGAACCCCGCTGTTGGACACGGACGGAACACTGCTCGGGCACCTGGCCGTGCTGGACAATCGTCCCATGCCTGCGGAGCCGCAGCTCTACGAGCTGTTCGATCTTTTCGCCGCGAGGGCCGTCGCGGAGCTTCGGCGGCTTCGAGCTGAGTCAGCGACTCGCGAGCGCGAAGCGCAGCTTTCGTTGTTGCTCGATACGGCCATGGACGCCATCCTGGTCCTGGACGAGAAGTTCAGCATCACGCGCTTGAATCCGCGCGCCACGGAGCTTTTCGCCTGCACGGAGGAGGACCTGGCCGGCGAAAACTTTCTCGATTTTCTTGGTCCGACCGCAGCCGCGGAGTTCTCGAGACTCGCCAAGGAACTTCAGGACCGCCCGGGTGAAGCGTCCTCTGTGGTTGCCGGAAGGTTTGGAGGCAATCCGCTGGGACAAGACGCCCGTTCCCGCCGAGGCAGCGATTTCGCGCTACCTCTACAATGGCGCGCCATACTACACCGTGTTTCTTCGCAGCATGAGCGAGCGATTGGAGGCCGAGCGGCGCATTCGGGCGCTCGTCGAGGAGGCGGAATCCTTGCGCGCGGTTGTCGGAGAGGCGCCCGGCGAAATGGGTATCATCGGCCGCAGCGCGGGGATCCGAGGCGTTTGCAATTCGATCCGCCAAGTTGCGCCGACCGACGCGACGGTCCTCATCCTGGGCGAGACCGGCACGGGCAAGGAACTCGTGGCCCGCGCAATCCACGATGCGGGCGCGCGCCGCGGTGAAGCGCTTGGTCCGGGTGAATTGCGCCGCGATTCCGGAGTCCCTGATCGAGAGCGAATTCTTTGGGCATGAGAAGGGAGCCTTCACGGGCGCCACGGCTCGACGGGACTGGGCGCTTCGCGCAGGCGGATGGGGGAACGTTGTTCCTGGACGAGATCGGCGAACTCCCGCTCGATTTGCAGGCCAAGCTGCTTCGCGTGCTGCAGGAAGGCGAGTTTGAACCGCTGGGAGGGTCGAAAACCCGAAAGGTGGACGTGCGTGTCATCGCCGCGACCAACCGCAACCTGGAGGACGAGATTTCCGACGGGCGCTTCCGTGAGGACCTCTACTATCGCCTGAACGTCTTTCCGATTCGACTTCCGTCCCTGCGAGAGCGCGGAGATGATATTTTCCTCCTCGCGGAGGCCTTCGGCCGGCGCTTCGCCGAGCGCATGGGGCGCCGCTTTGACGAGCTTACGGATGAGGATAAGCGGCTGCTAAAAGCCTATTCCTGGCCGGGTAACGTTCGCGAATTGCAAAACGTTATCGAGCGCGCACTTATTCTGTCTTCCGGTCGCAAACTCGATCTTTCTCGCGCAATGCCTCAGGCGGATGGCGGTGAGCACGTCGGACGAACGTGCCGGCCGCTTCGAGCCGCTCCTCAACCCGCAAAGGTGCTTTCCGCCGTCGAATTTGAGGAATTTGAAAAGCGCAACCTGCTTCGCGCACTGGAGACGTGCGGCTGGAAAATCTCCGGTGCCAAGGGCGTCTCCGCCCTCCTGGGTCTTCCGCCCTCCACGGTTTCCTCGCGCATTAAGGCCCTTCGCATACAACGTCTATAGGCGGGTGGAGCGTTGTTCGAATCCCGTGCTGCGGCGAGTTTTCGTGGGACCGGTCGCGAGTTTTCGCGATGTCGCGAAATGTCGTGGCCGCCTATTTGCAATGGCTCGTTTATATGCAATACGTATTACAAGTAATAGTTATAGATGTAGGACGATCTCTTTTGGCACACCTCGTGATTAGAGATCTCAACACTTCTGCCCGTGAAGAGAGCTGAGAAATCAAACTTTCTACTTCACTATTCAGGAGAAAAATCGATGAACGCATTAGTCACTAAATCAGTCGTGCAGCAGGCCATGTCCGTGCTCACCAGCGCAGCGCCAAGCAATTTGAGCGAAAACATTCTGTGGCCGACCGGTCAGTTCGCGCGGCGCATACCGAGCTTTCTATACCGCGGCATTCAGGCGCGAGTGCGCCACTTGAGACCTAGCAACAACCTCACCAGCATGTTACGCACTTCCCTGGTCCGTCTTGCATACTTCGGCGAATCCTGACATTTGCCGCGTATCTGGCTCTGAGTTGAGCGCCAGTGGGTGCCCGCGGATACGGAACATTTGTAGCTGCGATTGGTGATCTCGTACAGCGAGTATTCGCCTGATGGCTTCGCGGAATTCTCGTCGCTGTCTCCCGGAAATCAGCACGGAGCCGATGAGCTTGGATCTGCTCTGGCGGACGTTTCTTACGCCGCCCATGCGAGGAAACATGCTACATGGACTCCCGCAACCGGTTGTCGAGGAGGATCCTGCCTTCTCGAAGGTCGGGTCGCGACTCTTCCCGCCCGGACAAGGGGTGGAAAACTTAAGCTAACCAAACCAACAACAACCTGACAGACCATGAGCACTGTGTCGAAAATACAGAAATCAACGGCATCGATGTCGATGCCCTTACCCGAGCCATCGAAGCCATCGCCGCAGATCCAGCCACGGGGCAAACTCGTTGGCAAGTGACCTCGCGCTGGCGCGGCGGAACGCGGTCTGACACCGCGGTCAAGGCGTACTTCATCGGCGGCCAGCGTGTCGCGAAGGACTTCACCATTCGCGTCGACGAGCCCTATGAACTGTGCGGCACCAACCAGTTTGCCAACCCGCAAGAATACCTGCTCGCCGCCCTCAACGCGTGCATGATCGTCGGTTACTCCGCTGTCTGCGCCCTACAGGGCATCGAACTCGAAGAATTGCAGCATCGAAACCGAGGGAGATATCGATCTTCGCGGCTTTCTCGGCATCGATTCTTCAGTGAAGCCTGGCTATGACCGCTTGCGCTACACCGTCCACATCAAGGGCGATGCCACGCGGAGCAGTTCGAAAAAGTCCACGAAATTGTCAAGGCGACGTCGCCCAACCGCTTCAACGTGGCCACCGCAATCGCGCTCAATAGCCAGCTGGTGGTCGAAAGCTAAACCAAAAGGCGGGTTGCCGGAAAAGCACCGGTCGCCGCCCCAACCGTAATCCTTTAGTCAATCCATTTATCACAAACAAACCATGAACGCACTTATTCACCAGGCCAGTCGTTGAGCACGCCGTCTCCGTGCTCCTAAACGCAACGTCAAGCGATTCGGAAAGGAAAAAATCCTGTCGACGCCTTCCAACCGGAATGTTCGCGGAACCAGGCATTTCCTGGTCATGCATGTGACGCATCACCAATCCAGTCAACACGTTACCCACTTTCCTGAGCTCGTTCGCGCGTCGGGCGGGCGGGCATTCGATGCCTATTGGCAGCTGATCAGGGGCGCGAAAGAAAACTCCACGAACCGACACCAGCGCGCCCGGACCGTCTCCCAAGCACTTCCAAGGAATTGCTTTGGAGAGGGCTGGACCGAATGGGCCTGGCTTTGAGATTCTCTTCGGCATCCCTTTCAATGGGTTGAAGGCGTGCAGAACAGATCGTCCGGGCCGTCTCGACAACCGTCGCACATGAATTTCGGCTCCGTTCAACCGTCATGAACTCACGCCTAAAGACACCGACTTTGGAATACGCCACTTCCGTGCTGACCCTCGCATTCAGCGCGGATCCGCCCATGCGTTGGGTATCGGACCCGTGTCAATATGTGACTTACTTTCCGAAGTTTGTCAGGGCACTGGGCGGGCGGGCATTCGAACATAATACGGCCGATTCTCTAGAGGGATGCCCAGCCGTAGCGCTCTGGCTCCCGCCTGGCGTTGAGCCAGATGAAGAAGCTTTGATTGGGCTGATACAAAGTGTTTCCGAGAGCCGCCTTCAGGAAGATGCTCTTTGCCCTATTCGAGCAGATGGGAGGCTCTCATCCTGCGGAGCCACATTGGTATTTGCCGTTTATTGGCGTTGATCCGGCGTGGCAAGGAGCGGGCTACGGCTCGGAATTGATGAAGCACGCGCTCTAGAGATGCGATTCCGACCGGATACCCGCTTATCTTGAAAACAGCAATCCGAGGAACACCCCCTTCTATGAACGCCTCGGTTTCGAACAGCTTGGCGTGATCAAGGCGGGGACGTTCCCGCGATCGTTCCGATGCTGAGAAAGCCGCGATGACGACGTCGCGCGACGCGATAGATCGACGCAGGCCGCGCGCCTGGGGTGCCTGCGTGGGCGGGACGCTTCACGCCGTCTTGCAATCCTCCGGGAGATCGATAAAGTTGTCGATCCAACCCATCGCGGTTTTTGAGATATGAGCAAAAGCATCCTGGATCCGGCTCGACTCGAAGACATCGAGTTCAGCAATGATGAAATCGCCCGTTACTCGCGGCATCTCATCATGCCGGAAGTAACGCTCGAGGGGCAGAAGAAACTCAAGGCGGCCAAGGTGCTCTGCATCGGCACGGGAGGACTGGGCTCCCCGATCGCTCTTTACCTTTCCGCGGCGGGGGTCGGCACGCTTGGGCTCATTGATTTTGATATTGTCGATTACTCGAATCTGCAGCGACAGGTGCTCCACGGCACGAAGGACGTCGGCCGCAAGAAGCTCAATAGCGCGCGCGACCGCATTAAAGACGTCAATCCGAACGTTCACGTCGTCTTGCACGATGCCATGTTCCGGAGCGAGAATGCCACTGAGATCGTCGAACAGTATGACATGGTCATCGATGGCACGGATAATTTTCCGACGCGGTATCTGTCGAACGACGTCTGCGTCTTCCTGAAAAAGCCGAACATCTACGGCTCGATTTTCCGGTTCGAGGGCCAGTGCACGGTCTTCGCGCCGAACCTTGGCGGTCCGTGCTATCGCTGCCTCTATCCGGAGCCGCCGCCGCCCGGGATGGTGCCGAGTTGCGCGGAGGGCGGCGTGCTTGGCGTGCTGCCTGGGGTGATCGGAGTGATGCAAGCCATCGAGGCCGTGAAGCTGATCGTGGGAATCGGTGAGTCGCTGGTCGGCCGGCTGGTGCATTTCGATGCGTTGAAGATGAAGTTCCGCGAGTTCAAGGTGCGCAGGGATCCTGCGTGCCCGGTGTGCGGTGAGAATCCCGACGCGTCACCGATTGATCGATTACGATCAATTCTGCGGCATTCCGCAAGCGCAGGCCGCGGAAGAGGCGGAGCCACCCGTGCCGGAGATTTCGGTCGAGGAACTGAAAGCGAAAAAGGATCGCGGCGACAAGTTCGTGCTGCTCGACGTGCGTGAGCAGTATGAATACGACATCGCCCAGGATTCCGGGCTCTCAGCTTATTCCATTGGGCGAGTTGCCCTCGCGCATGAGCGAACTCGATAGCGCCGACGAAATTGTCATCCACTGCAAGAGTGGGATCCGCAGCGCCAAGGCCCTCCGCCAGCTTCAGAAGGCCGGCTTTGCCAAGCTCTTCAATGTCGAAGGCGGCATCAGCGCGTGGGCCGATCGAGGTCAATTCCGACGTCCGAATCTAGGCCAGGCTCCTTTGGCGCACCATAGTTCGCCGAACGAAGACGGTTGCGAGCGCGATGATTCCGACGCCCATCAAACCGAGCGTGCCCGGTTCCGGAACGACTTGGAAGATATTCGCCGCTTTCGGTTGTGAGGTAAAGTTCTCCCATTCGCATCCTCGCCAAATGAAGTGAGCGCGTGAGAGCGCCTTCGTCGGGCTGCCGGGCATCGGTCCAGTGAGGACTTTCGAAGGCTCCGGTCGAATCAAAATCCAACCGACCAGATCCGGCCAAGGAGGTAGTCGCCAAAGAAATATTGCCCATAAAGCTGGAGCAGCCC